>LVBW01000004.1 GCA_001604585.1 Puniceicoccales bacterium Verruco_02
GGCTAACGATAGATTCGACCAACCCCGCGCATCAGGACTACCTAAGCCCTGAGCAAGCTGCACTGGTTTACGAACAGATGCACATTGCCTCCCGCGCCCTGCTTCTGGACGCCGAGGGCAACGTGGGCCGCCTGTACGGGGCGGTGACTACTCCGCACATCTACGTTATCGGCAAGGACGGCACCCTTCTCTATCAAGGCGGACTGGACGACAAGCGCAGTAGCGACTCTGCCGACATAGCCAAGGCGCGCAACTACCTATTGGAGGCCGTGGAAGCAGCCGTGAACGGCAAGCCCATAGACAGCTCCTGGCAGAGCACGAGGCCCTACGGTTGCAGCATCAAGTACGCACAGTAACAGCACCTTGGCCAAGCGAGCACATGGGGCGTATCGGACATACGACCCCAAGGCTGGCCTAGAAACACTTGTGCAGGTAAACGAGCGTCAGCCTGTCATTGATTTGGCGCAATTCCCGTTTCTCGTAGCCCATGCTCTCGTAGAAACGTATGTTGTCCTCGCTAAGGCTGCCCGTGAACAGCTCTGCGGAACTAGCATCAGGGAAGCGTTCCTCAATGGCCCCGAGCAATGCCCGTCCAATGCCACGGCCCTGATACTCGGGCCTTACGGAGAGTCTCCCAACATGTAGGACTGTGCCCTCCATGCGTCCACGAATGGAGCCGACAAGCAGCCCGCCGACTCTGGCAACGAGGATCCGATGAGTGGCAAAGGCAAGGCGCAACTCTTCGATAGACTCCAGCAGGGGCGCAATCTGCCAGTCACCGCAACGCTCTGCCTCGCGACGAAACGCCGCACGCTGGGCATCAAGGACAAGGGCCAGGTCATCCAAGACAGCCTCACAGACAACAATAGCAGCATTTGCACTCACAACACCGAGGCAACAGGCGTCAACCAAAGCCCTCAAGCAAAAAAACCTATAGTCAAAGAACAGGCAAACCTTGACCCAGAGCGCCTGACATGTAGTTTCTGCCTTTTCCCAACAAGGAGAGGTGACAGAGTGGCCGATTGTGCACGATTGGAAATCGTGTGTGCTTTAACAGGCACCGAGGGTTCGAATCCCTCCCTCTCCGCCATATTCCGACGAACTCCCACGCGCTGCCGGGAGGGAAAGCCCACTCCGCAGGAGTGCCGCAACGCGGTGAGCGAAGCGAAGGTCAATCCCTCCCTCTCCGCCAGTTCCGACGAACACCGTTACGCTCTAGCCATGCCATTGGGTGGCCATTGCCAACAACTCCCCTGCGCTAAGCCCACGCGCTCGCAGCTCCGCGATCGACAGCCCAGCGGCACGCTTGGCCAGACGCCGCCCTTGGGCATCCCTCACTAGCGGGCAATGACAGAACAAAGGCGGCGCCCATCCGAGAGCCTCGTAAAGTAGAATCTGACGCGCCGTGGACAAGAGCAGATCTGCTCCACGCACTACCTCGCTGACGCCCATCGCCGCATCGTCGGCCACCACGGCCAGCTCGTAACTGGGCCAGCCATCCTTGCGCCACACAAGGAAATCGCCAAAGTCCCGCCCGGCGACAAACTCACAGTCCCCGGCCAAGGCATCGCGAAAGCGAACTACCCGCCCATAGGGCAGACGAATGCGCCAGTTGACAGCACCCGGCTCTTCCACCCTCTCAAAACTCTCCGGGCGCAACTGGGCTGGAAACACAGGCCCCTCCTCCCCCTCATGCGGCGCACTTAGGGCACGCTCCACATCCCGCCTCGAATGCGCAGAAGGATAAATATGGCCCGCAGCATTCAACCTGCGCCAGGCATCCAGATACAGGGGAAGACGACGACTCTGCTCGTAGGGCGCGAAAGGCCCCCCGCAGTCCGGCCCCTCGTCCCAATCAATACCCAGCCAGCGCAAATCCTCGATAATCCCACTCACAAACTCGGGCCGACAACGGGGGGCATCCAAGTCCTCGACTCGTAAAACAAGCGCCCCACCCGCCTGCCGCGCCCGCTCCCAGGCTCTGGCAAAAGTGAGCGCATGGCCAATGTGCAAGGAACCGGACGGAGTCGGGGCCAATCGCCCCCGGTAGCTACTCTTAGCACTCATCACAGGACATCATGCAAGGCAGGACACAACGCGCAAGACGCCGATACGCGAGAGGTAAAACTTGCAAAAAAGGCCCCCAAGCCTTCATCTAAACCAATGCCGAAAGTCGAACTTGAGCTAGTCAAAATGATCCTCCAGCGCAACGAGCTGGACCTGCGCCTCGTCTCGCAGATCATCG
This sequence comes from Puniceicoccales bacterium Verruco_02, assembly GCA_001604585.1. Taxonomy (GTDB): domain Bacteria; phylum Verrucomicrobiota; class Verrucomicrobiia; order Opitutales; family Oceanipulchritudinaceae; genus Verruco-01. The sequence continues at coordinate 2,246 of LVBW01000004.1, forward strand.
AGGACATCAGCACCGAAAGCAAAACCGCCGACGAGGAGGAGAAACCACCGCCAGTAAAAAAGCAGTTCGTCATCATGGTGTCCGACCCAAAGGGCGAGCTGGAAGGCAAGGACTTTGTCGGCTGGGTCATGCAGATCCCCGAAGACGATTCTCCCTTTGCCACCGAAGAGCGCGTCATACGCTCGGCCTACGAGTTCAACATCACGCCCAAGGGTCGCCGCCTGCCGGTGAAAACAGTGGCCGAAGTCTGCGAGCATGTGCCCGCCCGCGTGGCAAAGGAACAGGGCCTGTGGATCAAAACCAAGGAGCCGGTGTACGTCCTGCGCACGAGCGGCAAGGTGCCCCTCGACGAGATTAAGAAAAAGATGAAGCAGGCCAACCGCGACCAAGCCGAGGACGAAGGCTACGTGGACGAGGAAGAGGACGTGCTGTAACATGCACAGCGATATATCAATAGATGCCAAAGGCTGAACAGGTACAAAACGTATTCAGGTCCGTAGCTCGCCGCTACGATCTGGCCAACAGGGCAATATCCCTTGGCCGGGACGAAAGCTGGCGGCGCGATGTGGTGCACATGGCCGTGGCGCGAAAGCCCCGCGTGGTGCTAGACCTAGCAACGGGCAGCGGCGACCTTGCCTTTGCCCTGCGAAAGGCCATGCCCGAAGAGGTTACTGTCAGCGGGCTGGATTTTTGCGAACCGATGCTGGAGCAGGCCCGCGCCAAGCAGGCCCGTCGCCCTTGGGCCGCGTCCATACGCTTCTATCAGGGCGACTGCATGGCCCTGCCACTGCCCGACTCCAGCGTGGACGTGCTGACAATAGCCTGGGGCCTGCGCAACCTCGAAGACCGCGGCGCGGGCCTTGCCCAGATGCACCGCGTGCTCCGCCCGGGCGGGGTGCTCTACTGCCTTGAGGCCAGCCAGCCGCACCGCCTTGTCCGCCGCCCCTATTACCTGTATCTGGACCACGTGGTTCCCATGATCGCCCGCCTCATAACCGGGCAGCGCGGTGCCTACGAATACCTAGCCAACACGATTGGCAGCTTCCCGGACAGAGAGCTACTTTCGGACGAAATGCGCCTCGCAGGCTTTGGCTCCGTAACGACACATCCGCGCATGTTCGGCGGCATCTGCATACACGAAGCGGTCAAAGCAGGCCCCCGGCCAGCTCAATAAGTCGGCTGCGATTGCCTTAGACCCTCTTTTTTCCTTTTGCTACCGGCCCCGTACTGGCTAAAGTCGCCATTTAACAAGCGATGCAAGACACAACGCAGTCCGCCTCCATAAAAGAAGCCTTTCCCTGGCTGGCCGTCCGTCCATCAGTGGACTGCCCGGCATTCAACTGCCCCGCTGAACGCGTGCAGGCCCTGATGCTCGGCCTTCGCGACGACCAAGGCTATGCCCAGCTAAGCGACCTTACGGCCGTTGACTGGGGGCAGGACGCCTCGCCCCGCTTCACCGTATTCTACCACCTCTATTCCATGCAGCGGAACGACTACCTGCGCATTGCGACGGACTGCCCCGGCGGCTCCGAGCCATACATGCCCAGTGTCAGCTCCATATGGCAGGGGGCCAACTGGCTGGAAAGGGAAGCATACGACATGTTCGGCATAACTTTCCGCGGCCATCCGGACCTGCGGCGCATCCTGATGTGGGAAAACTATCCCTACCACCCCTTGCGCAAGGACTTCCCTCTTGCAGGACTGGAAGCGCCCCTGCCCTCCGAAGACCCAATCGGCAACGAAATGCTAGGCGGGCACACCCAGCCGGCCCCGATGGCAGGCGGCCCCTTCGCGGCAGGCAGCGGCAAGCCCATGAGCAAGACCGAGCCTCGCGCAAAGGACGAGAGCTGGAACGAGAAGTGCCCCAAGTCACAAGCGGGCGAATAACTTTGTAACACTGGTGCCAAGGCATGTTGTTCGGCAGACGCAGCGAACCCGCCCCCAGCGACGGGGACAAGCAGACCTTCACGCAGAAGGGCTATGGCTGGACTATAAGCATATCTCTGGACAAAAACAGCATAGCATACAATTACGCCAGCCGCTCGGGCGAGAGCAGCTTCAGCGTGGACTACGAGCAGGTTGACCCGCAGAGCGGCTCCTACGTGGAGAAAAACCCTCTGCTGCTAAGTAGCGCCCTGCTCATCCTGTTCTTCGCCATTGTGGAGGCAGTCCGCTGCGCCACGGGCACGGGCATGGCCGGGCTGGCCGGACTGCTGGCTGGGACCGCCACGGGACTTTTCACAGCCCTTGCCCTGCACGGGCGCCGCGCCTTCAGCACAATCGTGACGGCCAAGGGCAGAATGCTCATAGCCTGCGACAAGGCGCACGACGAGATACTGCGTGCCCTGCATACGCGCCGCGTGACCGTTCTGCGCGGCAAATACCTCCAGATAGACCACCAGAACCTGCCAAGGGCAGAGCTGGCCAAGTATAACTGGCTGCGCCAAATGGCCGCCATTACCGACATTGAGCACGCGCAGTTCGCCTCGATGCTGCGCGGGGGTACAGACCCGGCCCCCGGACAGCGCCAGCCACCAACCATTTCCCTCAACTAGAAGAGACACTTGACGATGTCCACAAAGACACGAGACCTTTCCTTCGGCGACAGTGCCGCACGCGGCGCCTCTTTTCAGGACCGCATTCAGGGCGACAAGATGGAAATAAACATCGGCCCCAGCCACCCCGCCACGCACGGCGTGCTGCGCCTGAATATCGAGATCGACGGCGAAATCATAACCCGTTGCGACCCGGTCATAGGCTACCTGCACAGGGGCGAGGAAAAAATCGCCGAGAACATGACTTACAACCAGTTCGTGCCCTACACTGACCGTCTGGACTACATCGGCCCCATACACAACAACGTCACCTTCGCCCTTGCAGCCGAAAAGTTGGCCGGTATCGAAGTGCCCGCCCGCTGCATGGCCATTCGCGTGATATGTTGCGAGCTTGCCCGGCTACAGAGCCACCTAGTCGGCCTTGGCTGCTTTGGCATGGACGCAGGCGCGCTGACAGTGTTCATGTACACCTTCACCGAGCGCGAAAAGATCTACAATCTGATGGAGGAGCTGTGCGGGGCACGCTTCACGACCAACTACACCCGCATCGGCGGCCTTATGCGCGACATTCCCGACGGCTGGCTGGGCCGGGTGCTGAAGGTCTGCGCGGACATAGAGGCCGTCAACGAGGAGGTGGACAAGCTCTTGACTCGCAACCGCATCTTTTACGACCGCTGCGTTGGCATAGGCATCCTGAGCAAGGAGGACGTGCTAAACTGGGGCATATCCGGGCCGAACGCGCGCGGAAGCGGCGTGGCCGCCGACCTGCGCAAGGACCGCCCCTACCTCGGCTACGAAAACTACGACTTCGACGTGCCCGTGGGCACCACGGGCGACTGCTACGACCGCTGGCTAGTCCGCGTGGAGGAAGTGCGCCAGAGCATACGCATCATCCGGCAGGCCGTGGACAAGATGCCGGACGGTCTCTGGTACAACGACGAGGCTAAGAAGATATTCCGCCCCTCCAAGGACAAGGTCCTCTCCAGCATGGAAGAGCTTATCCAGAACTTCATGCTCGTCACCGAAGGCCCCCAGCTACCCGCCGGAGAGTGCTTCTTTGAGGCCGAGAACCCCAAGGGACGTCAGGCCTTTTTCATCGTGAGCAAGGGCGGCGGCGTCCCCCACCGCCTGCGCATCCACGGGCCCAGCTTCAGCGCCCTGTCCAGCCTCACCAAGCTGATGGTTGGCGCACTGGTGCCGGACATACCGATCATCCTCGGCAGCATAGACTTCGTCATGGGCGACTGCGACAGATAGTGCAGCCCATCCACGAGGCAGCCGCGCGAGGGTCGCGCCACGATCTCCCATCTGGCGAAGCCGTGGATATATCCCTGCGAGCGTCAGTCTTCCGGCGTCTCGGGCTGGATATCTTCGACAGCCTCGCTGTCGCGCTGCTTCTTGGCAACTCGGTCCTTTGCCGCTGGCGAAGGTTCGCGGCTTACGAGGGCGTTGACCGTGGTCTTGAATGTGTCGCGCAGAAAGTCGATCGCCTCGGGCGGTATCTGATGCAGAGCCTCTGGCAGACTGATGCGGGGCTTGGCTACCTTGCGGGACTTTGCCACGCGCTGCGGGGCTGAAGTCGGGGCTGGACGGGCGGCATCTGCTGCCCAGTCCCGCGTCATAGTGCCCTGCCAGCGTTCCACATCGTCGGCATCGCAGCTTTGAGGGACGGCATGCGGTTCTGCGGCCTCTTCCTCGGCTGCGTCCTCGTCGTCCCGCAAGGCGTCGGCCAAGAGCTTGGCTTGGCGAGGCAATTCGGATTCCTCCGACCGCGCAAGGTCGGAACCGGGGAGTGTCACCTCATCGGCAACAGGCAAAGCGGCGAGAGGAGAAGACTCGGCGTCGGCGACATTCACCTTTGCTGCTGCAAGGGCCATGCTATCCGCAACTGCGGGTGCGGACCTAGGGCCGGGACTGTACGAAGGCCCTGCCGCTTCAGCCCTGCGCTGGGGAGCTAGTAACGGGGCGTTTTTTTTTCAGCCTCCGCCGCCGGGAGGCGGTCGGCAATGCCGGAAAGCTCGCGTATTACCTCGTCAATGGCGCGGACTCTTGAAGCCTCGACGGCGCGGAAGAGGGCGATTTCGAAGCTCACCCTCTCGGAGAGGCCCCTTTGCACGGACACGGCTCCGTGATGCAGGGCCTCCTGCATCCGAAGGAGCGACTCTGTGCCCATGTCGCGCCCTAGCAGGCGGCTGCGTCCGCCATTGGCAATGGCGTCGAGCATGGCTGTGCGCGCGCGTTCAGCAAGGTCGCCAAGGACACGGAAAAGGTCTCGCCCTTCGGCAGAAAGGGTGTCCACGGCGGCCATTATGGCCGGGTAGTCCCCTGCCGCAAGAGCCGCAGCCAGCTCCCGCAGCGAGGCCGAGCCAGCGAGGCCATACACGTCCATGACGTCGCTTTCGGCCACTTTTTCGCCACAAAAAGAGATCATCTGGTCGAGTATGCTCTGGGCGTCGCGCATACCGCCGTTGGCAAGGCGGGCTATGGCCTTCAGGGCCTCCGGCTCCACATCTATCCTTTCCGAAAGGGCGATTTCGCCAAGGCGCTTGCAGATAAGCTCGTCCGGGATGGGGCGGAACTCGAACCTCTGGCAGCGCGAAACTATGGTAGGCAGGAGCTTTGCGGCCTCGGTAGTGGCAAAGATGAACTTCACGTGCGGGGGCGGCTCCTCAAGGGTCTTGAGCAGGGCGTTGAACGCCGCAGCCGTCAGCATGTGGACTTCGTCAATTATGTAAATCTTGAAGCTGCACTGACTTGGAGCGTATTGGCAATCCTCGCGCAAGTCGCGCACCTGATCGACGGAGTTGTTCGAAGCGCCGTCGATTTCGATTACGTCCATGCAGCTACCGGCCATGATGTCGCGCGCGGTGCGGGAGCTGTCGTCGGGCGATACGCAGGGGCCACCCTCGGCGTTGAGGGCCTTGGCGAATATGCGGGCAGTGCTCGTCTTGCCAGTGCCGCGGGGGCCTACAAAGAGGTAGGCGTGCGCGATGCGTTTGCGCAGTATGGCGTTCTTGAGGGTGCGCACGATATGGTCCTGCCCGACCAGTTCATCGAACTGCTTCGGACGCCAGCGGCGGGCGATTACCTGATATCCTCCTTCTGCCATGCGGGGTGTTGCACATGAGCATTGCGAAGGGTGCGAACAAGGGCAAGGAGATAGTCCGCGCAAGTTCACGCAGGAAGGTGCAAGAACTTGCTCATCCGTATGTTAAGGTAATGTCCGATAATTCCGGCACGCACTGGCGCGCGGCACCCGTACAGCAAAAGGGCCAGGCACCCTACGGCACACGACTCTCCTGGCTACCGTTGCTGCATTCCTGCCCTGGCGGGGTTCACCGGTCGGTCATTGCATAGGACCCGGCCCAAGCGGCAAGAATCGCCCATGCGCCCGGACTTATCAACCCTTTTCTCCATTTCTCGCTCCATGCGGGTGCGGCAACAGGCCAAGTATCGGCCCATAATGACGAATCGAAAAACTTCGCTGGAATTGCCGCGTCTTTGCTGCATCATTAACAGGCATGGCATTGGGATACGCGGACATATCCGGGGCTCTCGAAAGAACCCCGCTCTTTGAACACAAGACATGGCGCATTTCTCCCGAGGCATGGCCTATCGACGCTGCGCAGCTAGCCGAGCTGGAGAAGATTGGCGGCTATTGCCTTGAGTTTCTACTGGCTCAGGAGCGCCTCTACACCCGCTCCTGGCAGGACAAGCGCATACTGCGCAACCGCGACCTGCGCGCCCCCTGGGTGGCCGAATATCTCGACAGGGGCAAGCCTGCGGACCTGATTGCCCATGCGCGCGCCGAGAAGCTGCGCGGCAGCGTGCCCCCGGTGATAAGGCCGGACCTGCTGATGACCGACTCCGGCTTTGCCCTGACAGAGATGGACAGCGTGCCCGGCGGAATAGGACTTACGGCCTTTCTGAACGATCTCTACGGGGGCGAAGCGGGGGGAATCATCGGCGCTGACTCCATGTTTGAGCGTTTCTACCAATCTCTGGCGGGGCTTGTCCCCACAAAGAGCGAGCCGCTGATTGCCATACTGGTAAGCGACGAGAGCGACACCTACCGCCCGGAGATGGATTACGCGGCGGCGGAACTGCGAAAGATGGGCCGAAAGGTGTATTGCGCACACAGCTCTGACCTGATGCAGCTTGGCGATTCCTTCTGTCTGGACGTGGACGGAAGCCCCGAGGAGGTGGATGTGGTCTATCGCTTCTGGGAGCTGTACGACCGGCGCAGCATCCCGGCGATGAACGCCCTGATGGAGGCCGCCGAGGAGGGACGCATATGCGTGGCTCCGCCGATGAAGCCCTTTCAGGAAGAGAAGCTGAATCTGGCCCTGCTTCATCACCACCTGCTGGCCGAATATTGGAAGGAGAACCTCTCGCGCGAGGCCCTGCGCTGGCTCTTGGCGCATGTGCCCCAGTCCTGGATAATGGACCCCGCGCCCCTGCCTCCCGGTGCCGTGCTGGACGGACCTCTTGTCGGCGCGCGGGCAATGCACAACTGGCGCCAACTGGCCGAGGCCTCGCAGAAGGAGCGCGAACTGATAGTTAAAATCAGCGGCTTCGACGCCAACGCTTGGGGCGCGCGCGGAGTCTTGCTGGGCAGCGACGCCAGCCGCGAAGAATGGCAGAAGGGCATCGATGAGGCAATGGAGCTATCCACCCGCGCCTTGCACATCGTCCAGCAGTACCGAAAGCCCACCCGACTTTCCCACCCTGTGTATTCTGCGGACGGGAGCGGCATTGTGCAGATGCAGGGCCGGGTGCGCCTCTGTCCATATTACTTTGTCGATGGCGGAAGGGCCAGACTCTCGGGCGTTCTTTCCACCTTCTGCCCGGCCGACAAGAAGATAATCCACGGTATGCGCGACGCGGCCCTGATTCCCTGCCGCGCAGTGTAGGCCGTTGTGGACAGAAGCGGCTATTGGCGCGTATCATGGCGGCATTATGCCGAGCTTTCACGTCGCCAGCCTGCTTCTCCTTTTCTTCTGCCAGCAACTTTCAGCATATAGTAACCTTGCCTCCGATAACTGGATGCACCATGCCGGGGATGTCGCGGTGGATGCCGACACTTCCGCCCCCGGCTGGCGAGCGCTCAATTTTGGCATATCCTGGGAGGGGCAGGGCATTCGCAACTGGGAAAGGGCATGGCTGCGGCAAGAGGCATTAATCCCCGAGGAACTGCGCGGGAAGAGCCTTTTTTGCGAGTTTCGCCTGCTGGCCCAGAGCGTGGAGCTGTATTTCAACGGCAGATCGCTTGGCCGCGTGGAAGGAAGTATGCAGAGGGCGCGCTTTTACCTGCCAAGGGGCGAGATAATCTGGGGCAGGCGCAACAGCATTGCCCTGAAGGTGGACGGGCACCAGTGGAGTGGAGGCGTGCCCACGGATTACTTCGTGCTGCTCTGCGAGGGGCAGCCCTTGCCGGATGTCACGATAGGGGCGGACTTTGAAAAAGCGGACCATGTGATTGCCGACGGTTCGTCCGTGACCCTTTCAGGCGCCATTGCGCTGGAGGGAGTGGACGGCATTGCAGGCACCCTGCGCCTTAGGCTGGAAAATGACTTCCATCAGGTGCTTCTGGATCGCAGCCAGCCCTTCGAGATGGAGGCCGAGGGCGCGGAGTGGAGCATAGGGCCGGGCAGACTGCCACCGGGGTTTTACCGGCTGAGCGTACAGTTCGACTCCCCGCTTGTTCACTCGCAGAAACTGGCCAGCTTTGCCGTGGAGCCGGAGAACATCCCCTCGACGCCATCGCCCGAGCCGGACGCCGCAGCCTATTGGCAGAGGGCGAGGGCGGAACTGGCCACCGTGGCGCCGGACTTTGTCCTAATCGAAGAGCCGGAAAAGAGCACAGAGCGTCACAAGGTGTACACCGTTCAGATGCAGAGCCTTGACGGGGTGACGCTGCGCGGCTGGTACGTGGTCCCGAGGGCGGCCAGCGGCCCCTGCCCCGCCGTTCTGGACCTGCCCGGCTACGGCTTTGCATGGCAGCCGGAGTATGTGATGGGCGAAGACGATGTCATACACTTGGCCCTTGATATACGCGGACAGGGGCGCAGTGCGGATGTCGTGCGGCCCGGCTTCGGGATGCCCGGACAGGTGCATCACAATGTTCTGGAGCCGGAGAAGTATTTTTACCGGCAGGCATACATGGACTGCGGCCGTGCGCTGGAGTTTCTACACAGCCGCCCGGAAGTGGACAAGGCGCGCGTGGCTGTCTCGGGCAGCTCTCAGGGCGGTGGCCTTGCCTTTGCCAGCGCGGCGCTCTTCCCTGACATGGTGGCATACTGCGTGGCGGCAGTGCCCTACCTAGGCAACTTTGGCGAGCATATCCGCCTGCGCGAGGTTTACGAATGGGAGATGCGCCAGTATCTGGAAATTACAGGGCAGTCCGGGCGTTGGCCGGAACTAGTGCGCACGATGAACTACGTGGACACGATGAACCTTGCCGCCAGCATCCGCTGCCCAGTGCTGATGATGAGCGCCCTTCTCGACGACGACTGTCCGCCGCGCATCGGTTTTGCAGTTTACAATCTGCTCGAAGGGCGCAAGGAATACAAAATCTTCCCCGAGAGCGCGCACATAATCGGCGAGGAAGGCGATGCTTACTCCAGAGACTGGCTGCGCAGGCAGTTCGGCTTGGCGGATGAATAGAGCGTTTCTCACAAACAAACCAAATACCTGATGTGTTGATCCGCAGATGAAAAAGGATTAACACCGGATTACGAGCGACATATATCCTTATCCTTCAATAATTCGCGAACAACAATTATTGCGACTGTATTCTTTGGTTAACATATGGGGCTGCGCAACCCAGCGCGCGGCAGGAAAAGATTCGCTGTGTTCAGCGTTTTGAGGCGGCGCGGCACAGGCGATCGTTTATTGCATCGCCAAGACCTCCCGAAGGGGCCATTTCCATCAAGATTCGGCCGTAGCTGCCCTCGTCAAGACGACGCAGGAGCGCAAACACATTGCGAGCGGCCTCGGCGCTCTGCCCGCTCTCGCTAAGCCAGAAAAGTTCAACGCCCTGCTGCTCCATATGCGAATACGTCTCCGCAGGACGGGCAAAATGTACAAGAGCCAGCGGATCTCCATTGTTGACAAGACATAGCGCCCCCGCCTTCGGGACAGAACCATGTGCAAACAGCTCCAGCGGCGTAGCCGGGCTGTAATGGCGGGTCAACATTCCGGGGGCCTCCACGGGGCCTTCATCTCCCACCTCCCTTGGCAGGGGAAGGAACACTTCGCGGCCAAGCGCCGAAGATAGTTCATTGGCCGATACCGCACCGGGGCGGAGCAAGGTGGGCCTTTCCGGGTCGGCAAGACTTACGATGCTGCTTTCTATGCCAATGTCGCAGGGGCCACCGTCCAGCACGTAGTCGATTAGCTCGCCAAGGCCTGCTTCCACATGCTCTGCCCTCGTGGGAGACACGTAGCCGAAGCGGTTTGCGCTAGGCGCTGCGAGGCCAAGACCGCAGAGCGAGAGCAGGCGGCGCGTCAGCGGGTGGCTTGGGCAGCGCAGGGCCACGGTGGGCAGTCCGGCAGAGACAATGTCCGGCACGCAGGCCCTCTTGCGCATCACGATGGTGAGCGGGCCGGGCCAGAAACGCTCCATTAAAAGACGCGCATCATCGCCAAGATATGCCAGTTCGGCGGCGTGCTCGGGACCGCGCACATGCACGATAAGCGGGTCGATGAGCGGTCGGCCCTTGACCTCGAAGATTCGACGACAGGCTACCACGTCCAAGGCATTGGCGGCCAGTCCGTACACCGTCTCGGTCGGGATGGCCACTAGCGAGCCGGAGCGCAAAGCAGCGGCCAGCTCCCGCATCTGCGCGTCGGAGCCTGTGTAACGGCGTATTCGCTGCCCGTCTTCACCCTTCATGTGCGTGATTCCAATGGATCCTGTACAAGTTCAAAGCCCGCTCCACACGGAAGCAGGCTTGGTAAAAACACATACCGGCACCGGCAAATGCGGCACCGCGGCACACTACTTCATCAGAAGCATCGAGCGCGAACGCTTGATCTCAGTGGTAATGTGACGCTGCTGCACGGCGGTAAGGCCGGTGATGCGGCGGGGCAGGATCTTGCCCGTCTCTGTGACGTAACGCTGAAGGGATTCCACGTCGAGAAACGTCGTATCCATCGGGTTGCGGGACTGCTGCTGCGGAGCGGCCGCGTTCTGTGTTTCTGGGACCATGTCAAACTCTGTTGTTTCAGTGAAAAGTCTGAACATTTGCCAGAAGCGCCCCTCTCGGTCAAGCGGGATTTTCGCCAAGAGCCAAGGCGGGCAATTTTCCAATGAAAAAGAGAAAGGCAGCAACTTGACAGATTGGGTATTGACCTTGGGCAAAAAGCTGATTGATTGCTCAACTTTCTTCGGGATGTAGCTCAGCCTGGATAGAGCACACGCCTGGGGGGCGTGGTGTCGCTGGTTCGAATCCAGTCATCCCGACCATTTTTCCCCCGCCGACTTGGATATGCAATCCGCATACTGTATCTCTGTAATGTGCGCTATTTCAGCACTTCGCTAGCCGCCACTTGCAGAATAATGATGGCAATGATACAGGCACCCCTTCCGTCAAGCCTTGTCTTCGGAGAAGTAGTCGCTGTCCATGCGCTTGATTTCTATCAACTTCTGCACCGACACACCCACGTTGAAATCGATCATGTAGTCGGCAAGCTGCTCCCCGTCTATCAAAATGATGCGAGTATCCAGATTGCGACAAAAGCTGCGGGCGCTTTCCGTGAATGATGAGGTCGTAATAAAGATGCCCTTTTTCGCCCGTTGACCCTGAAGGGCACCTGCGAAGCCTTGCAGATCTGGACGGCCAACCGCGCCTGCCCAACGCTTTGCCTGCAAATAGATGACATCAAGCCCGAGGCGGTCCTCCTTGATGATGCCGTCTATACCTTCGTCGTTAGTGTACTGCGTGGCCTGTCCGGCTTCGCGGATACTGCCCCCGTAACCCATCTTGACGATAAGATCCACAACCAGTTGTTCAAAAAATCGCGGCGAACAGGTTTTGATTTTGTCCAGCAATTCATCAGCGAGAGCGTCTCGCATACGAACGGATTGCTCTTCTATGATTTCATCAGGCGTCCGTTCCTCCATTGCCACTGTATCCGTTACGTCAGACTGCCTTTCCATTCCTGTTGGAAAGAGAAACCTCCTGAACTCCTCAAACTGCTTCAAAAAAGCGATGTCGATTCTACTAGGATGCTGCGCGATGACATTGATCCCGCGATTGGTGATATTGAAATGCCCCCTGCTTTTCGATTCCAACAGTCCAGCCTTCTTCAGGTGGATACACGCCCAATTGACGCGATTGCCCAACCTCGTATTACCGCTATTCAAGAGTTCTTTTCTGTCTTCCTCGGTCAAGCCCATCACGGATGCAACCCTATCCCGAATTTCGGAACTGGAACGCTCTTCGCCATCGCGAAGAAACTCAACAACAGGCAGCATCATGTCCTGAAAAGCTGGAACACTCATTGCAGCTGATTGGCCAGCAATCAGTTCGAGAGCAAGCTACTGTCATCAAGAACCGGCATTTCAACCTGCCGGAATACAGATTTGACCCTTTGCGATGCGCAGGCACGGCGTGAGCTGCACAATGATACCGCACCTTGGGTCGAGGCATGTCAAAACATTCACATGGGCTTGCACCATACCCGGTAGCTTCCTAGCATTCTTTGTCTTTTGTGCAAGTCAAGCCGTGCCCTCCAGAGAACCAAAACGGACATACTCACCACTGGCGATCGAAACCTGGTTCGACCGCCTGCTTTCGCGCTGGGAACTTTATTTCGACCGCGAGGAACTGGAACGGGCACGCGGGCTGTACCGCGACTGCCACGTAAGGGAGCTTCAGCTCGACTGCGACACCCTGATCGTGCACCGCCGCAACGGACGCGAGGACATGTACTCGGTGGTGGAATGGGAAAACGGCGCGCCCAATGTGCGCTCTGGCACTGCCGACAGGCTGGAAGGCCGTGCCCTAGCCGCTGCCGGTCTTTACGAGGCCGAGGAACTCGTTTCGCTCGAAATCTCGCCCCTGCCCCCGGACCAGAGCGCACAGGAGCGCAAAACTCTCTACAAAGCTGAGCCTGAAAAAGGCACACAGGAAGCAGCCCCTGCCGGGCCAGCGCCCCACCTACGTCTCCGACTTGCGGCCACCTCGCAGGGGATCCGCCTTAGCGGCTATTGGGTGGAGGCGCAGAAGGAGCTGCCAGCCTTTGCCGCCCTGAAAGCAGGGCAGGAACAGACAGACCAGCGCAAGCGAGAGATGCTAATCCGCCTTACGGGCAAGGCGCGGCAAGCAGGCTTTTCCTTCCGCCCCGGCAAGGGCGACTACCTCATGCGCGACGCCTCTGCCATATCCACATTTGTCCGACGCGACCTGCCCCGCTGGCGCGGCGCCTTCGACGTGGAGGCAGACCCGCGCCTGCAAAACTTTGCCGACGGTGTGCGCAAAGTCAGCATACGCGCCAGTGCAAAGACCCTTGGCGGCAACGCCGTCGGGCTTGACTGGAGCGCATGGATAGACAGCGAAGTGCTCGAAAGGGCGCACGCATCCGCCCTGCTGCGCCGCCCCGGACAGGTGCTCATAAGCCCGGAGCTGGGCCTTTTGCGCATCGACGGGGCACAGAGCGCGGAACTGGCGGACTGGACACAGGCAGGCAATAGCGACGCCGTTACCTCCATCCCCCATTACATGCTCTTCTCGCTATTCCAGAGCGAAAGCCTGCCCCTGACCCTTAGCGGGGAGCTGGATGCATGGCGGGACAGAGTGCTCAAAATGCCCGAAGAGGGCGAAGATGCATCGTTGCCCGCCATCCTGCGCCCGTATCAACGCCGGGGTGTGGCCTGGATGCGGCACCTTCTATCCAACGGCTGCCACTGCCTGCTTGCCGACGAAATGGGCCTTGGCAAGACCGTGCAAGTGCTCTCCCTGCTATCGACGGCACAGGTTGAGGGCAGGCCCAGCCTGATAGTCTGCCCGGCCAGCGTCGTCCCTGTGTGGAAGGCAGAGGCTGCGAAGTTCTTCCCCGCCCTGCGGATGGAGACCCTCCAAAGCGGCAACAACTGGGCGCAGGACAAACAGGCCTGCGTCTGGGTGGCCAGCTACACACAATTGCGCCGTCACAGAGCCATCGCCGCCACAGAGCAGTTCGACTGCGTTGTGCTCGACGAGGCACAGTTCATCAAAAACCCCGACGCAAAGGTGACACAGGTCTGCCTATCGCTGAAGGCAGAGCGGCGCATTGCCGTGACCGGCACCCCGGTGGAAAATCGTGAGCTGGACCTCTGGACCATATTCCGCTTCATTATGCCGGGCCTACTGGGCACGCGCGGAAGGCTGGAAAAGATGGTCGCGAGCGACCCCGAGGCCCTGCGCGAACGCCTGCGCCGTCAGGTGGCCCCCTTTGTACTACGCCGCAGCAAGAGCGAGGTAGCCGCGGAACTGCCGCCCAAGATAGAGAGCGTATTGAACTGCCCTCTGACTCAGCTTCAGCAGGGCGAATATCAGCGCCTTGCCCGCGAAGGGCTGGCCAGCCTTGGCGACGACCTCAAAAAGAGCGTGCAGGAGCGCGCCCTGCCCTTCTTCACCCTGTTGACGCGCCTGCGCCAGACCTGCTGCGACCCCGGCCTACTTCCTTGGACAAGCTGCCCGCCCCGCCAGAGCGGAAAGGTGCTGGCCCTTCTGGACAAGTTGCACGAGCTGCTGGCCCACGGGCGCAAGGCTGTTGTGTTCAGCCAGTTCGCGAGCCTGCTCCACCGCGTGGACGGCGTTCTTCGCGAGGAATTCCCACAGCTGCCCATACACATTTTGACCGGCTCAACGCCCGAGCGCGACAAGCCCGTGCGCGAGTTTCAGAAGGCCGACGGGGCGGCAATAATGCTAGTTTCGCTGAAGGCTGGCGGCACGGGCATTACCCTCAGCGCCGCGGAATATGTGTTCCTGCTGGACCCTTGGTGGAACCCCGCCGTCGAGGCACAGGCCATAGACCGGGTCCACCGCATCGGGCAGGACCGCACCGTGTTCATATACCGCCTGATAGCTTCCGGCACGATAGAGGAGCGCATCGAAAAGCTAAAGGAGCAAAAGCGAGACCTGTTCGACGGCACAGTGGGCCGCTTGGCGGACATGTCCCGCTTTGGCAACTACTTCAGCAGCCTGTCCGAACTGATTGGCGCGGAAGCTTTGCCGCCCGAAGAAGGCCAAGAGGAATGAGGCTGACGCCCGTGCGTGTGGAGGAAAGAGAGCCACTCAACAGTCCTTTCGCCCGCTCCATGACGATGAAGCCGTACGCGCAGTAGGGCATCGGCACCGTCTTGTCGTTACAACTTAAGGCCATAGGTGCGCCCCAGTCCGGCATCTAGGCGTCGTTCTGAACTTAAACAGCAAGACTGGCCCGGTCAGCCACGTGCTGACGGCCCAGAATCATGAACGTATAATCAATCCCGTTTTCGGACGAATCCCGTCTGTATTCCACAGGGCCAAACCACTCTTTCCAATCCGGCATGTACCTGTCTCCCTCATACTTGTTGTGGATGCGGGTTATGTACAGTTTGTCCACTTGAGGGAAGGACTCTTCATAAATGCGCACACCACCGCAGATCCACACAGGCAACCCGGACTCTACGGCGGCGTCAACGGCCTCCATCGTGCTGCCAAAAACCTGAGTGTGGGGGCCAGCCAAAGAACGGTCTGCCGACACGACAAAATACTTACGCTGACCATTTGATACGGTGCCGCCGTTCAACATGGCTTCGTAGGATAGGCGACCAATAACACAAGCGCCACCCTTAGTATGGTTCAAAAACCACTTCCAGTCCTCCCGGATTCTCCAAGGGAGACCTGTGCGGCAACCTATCAGATTATTCTCATCACAGGCGACTATTGCACTTATTGTCCCGGCCTGCGTCGGCATGATTTGTGCGTGTGTCATCCTTTTTCCTTGTACAAAGTAACCTTGCTTGAAATGTCTGAAAAGAAAACAAAAAAACACACATAAATAATTACGCAGTAAAAAGCGTCTGCTTTAGCCTGCGGTAAATAACCACGCAATTTCTACAACCTCACCGGGATGCCCCTGCGCTTCAGGTGCTCCTTGGCCTGTGCTATGGTGTATGTGCCGAAGTGGAAAATGGATGCGGCGAGCACCGCGCTGGCACCGCCCTTCAGGATGCCATCGGCCATGTGTTCCAGATTGCCCACCCCACCACTCGCTATCACGGGCACCTCCACCGCGTCGCTCACAGTGCGCGTAAGCTCTATGTCGTAGCCGTCCTTTGTGCCGTCGCAATCCATGCTCGTAAGGAGCAGCTCGCCCGCGCCGCGCCGGACAACCTCCCGCGCCCAGTCCACGGCATCGCGCCCGGTGTCGTTGCGCCCCCCGTGGGTGAACACGTTCCACTTGCCGGGGGCCACGCACTTGGCGTCGATAGCCACCACGATGCACTGGTTGCCGAAGAACGAAGCCGCCTCAGAGACAAGATCCGGGTTCTGCACCGCTGCGGTGTTCAGGCTCACCTTGTCCGCGCCCGCGTTGAGCATCTCGCGAATGTTGTCCACGCTGCGCAGACCCCCACCCACAGTCAGGGGCATGAAGCACTGGTCCGCCGTCTTGCGCACAACGTCGAGCATTATCCCCCGATTGTCGCTCGAAGCTGTGATGTCCAGAAACACCAGCTCGTCGGCACCTTGAAGCTCGTAGGCACGGGCCGCCTCCACCGGGTCGCCAGCATCGACAAGGTCAACGAAGTTGACCCCCTTGACGACGCGACCCTTGTTCACATCAAGACAGGGAATTACACGGGCGGAAAGCATGATGCCCCACTCTACTAGCAGTAGCGCGGGAAGATTGCACGCCCTACTTGATGCAGCGAGCGAGCCTCACCCAGCACGCGCTTACAGCGCCCGGCGAATGTTGGCCTGCACCTCTTCGATGCCTAGCTGGGCGTCTATCACATGATAGGGGAACACGCCCTCCAGCGCCTTGAGCGGCTCGTGCGTCAACTCGATGAAAGTCGTGTAACGGGCGCGGGCTGCCTCGGGGTCTGTGTCGGTCTTGCGCAGCTCTTCGCCAGCGGCCCTTGCCTTGGCCCCTCGGGAAAGCTGCCTCTCGACACTCGTCGCCTCGTCCACCATCAGGACCACTACCTGAAAAACCGGGTCCGGCTTTGCAGCGTCCCTGCCGTGCAGCTCCTTAAGGCGGGCGAAAAGCACCTTCAGACACTCGGCCTGCACGCCCGTGCGCGGGAAACCATCGACGATCACCCCCGCCCCGCCCAGCTTCACAAGGGCGCGAAGCATGAGGCCAATCACCTCCTCGTCGCCCACCATAAGGCCCATGTCCTTGAGCTTCTTCGCCTCCGGGCTTTGCAACAGATCGCTTATCACAACAGGCTCTGCGGAAAGACCGCGGCACTGCATGATGAAGCGCGTCTGGGTGCCCTTGCCAGCGCCCGGCGCACCATTGAGCCAGAATATCTCGGCCGGGAACACGAGGGCAGCTTCGCCCAGTTCATCGACAAGAGCAGACCACGCGGCATCCATTATCCGGCGGGCCTTTGCGCTCAGTTCGGATTCACAATTGTTACAAGACATACGGGGGTAGTGTTAACCAATCTTCAAGCGCCCTTGCCCCCACCCGGTCAAGCCCAAATGCCTGCTGCCCGGTGTTGCACCCAATGCTCTAGCCCCCTATTTAGCACTTATCATGAGCGACACCCCGCCCCGATGGCGCGCCACAGCCGCCGCCCTGCTGGCCGCCAGCCTCTTTGCCCTGCTGCACACGGCTGCCTTCCCCTTCGCCTTTGCCGATGGCAGGCCGCTCTGCGTGTCGGAGTCGGCCTACCTGTTCCTCGTCCCCATCGCCCTCTGGCTAATGGAAAAGCGCAGCCTGCGAGCCACACTTGCCGTGTCGCTTCTGGCCGGCTGGCTTAGCTGGACGGCGCTCCTATTCTGGATACGGCATGTCACCCTGTCCGGAACCATCGTCCTAGGCCTCTTCATGGCGCTGTTCCCCATGCTTTGGACGCTGGGGGCGCGGCTTGCCCTGCCCGGCATATCCCGCCGCCCCGCCCCGGCCCGCATTGGGATAATCGCCGCACTCGCTGCCCTATGGGTGCTGCTTGAGTGGCTGCGCGGGCATCTACTAACGGGCTTCCCCTGGCTGCCTCTGGCCGCAAGTCAGTGGGAAAGACCAGCACTACTCCAGATACTGACACTCACCGGCTGGAGCGGCCTTAGCTGGCTGCTTGCCTACTTCAACCTCGCCATTGCCTCCTACGCCACGACGATCATCCGTCCGCGGCGCGACCTAGTCTGGTGGCGCAGGCTGAACCCGGAGCTGTACAGCGCCCTGTTCCTTCTTGCGGGCAGCGTTGCGGGGACTCTCAGCAGCGTCCACGGACACGCCAACCCCGAAACCCTGTGCAGGGCCTCGCTCGTCCAGCCCTACGTGGAGGGCACCCTGAAGTGGGACCCTGCCCTGGACAAGGACAACATGGATAGGCTGGACCGGCTGAGCTACTTCGCCTCCCTGCAAGAAGCCGAGATAATCTTCTGGCCCGAGAGCGCCACACCCTGGCCCATACTGGCGCCCGACCCCACAACGCGCCTCTGGGCGGAGAGCGTGAGCGCGAACGCAAAGGCCCCGATAGTGCTGGGCAGCTACGCCCGCCTGATGGGCAGCGATCGAGAGGAGCAGTTCCTCAACGGTATCTTCGCCGTGGACCCCGAGCAGGGGCTTGGCAATGACTGGTATGCCAAGGAGAAGCTCGTGCCCTTTGGCGAGTACGACCCCTTCGGCCCGGTATCGCGCCTGTTCTTCGAATGGCCCACGGCCTACTTCACAAGCGGCCGCGCCCTTGGGAAAAGTGAGCTTAACCTGAAGGTTCCGCTTGGCTCCGGCACGGAGCTACGCATCGGCCCCCTGCTCTGCTACGAGGACATTTTCCCAGCCCTTGCCCGCGCACGCACCCTCGAAGGGGCCGACTTTCTCTTTGTGGCGACAAACAACGCCTGGTACGGCGAAGAGGCCGGTGCATACCAACACGCCCTGCACAGCATCCTGCGCGCAGTGGAAAACCGCCGCCCTGTCCTGCGCTGTGGCAACGGGGGCTGGAGCGGCCTCATCGACGAATACGGAGCCATACGCCACATTGCCACCCGCCCCGGAGAGGGCGTATACTTCGAGGGCGAGGACGTAATCAGTCTTCAGCGGGATGAACAATGGAGCACGCGCTTCACCTTCTACACGCGCAACGGCGACTGGTTTGTGGCCCTCTGCGCTCTGTTTGTTGGCGCTGCGGGCCTGTACGTACGCCGCATCCCGGCACCGGAACCGACCTCCGAGAGCAGCCCCGACGGCATCAGCGAGGACCGGCGCAAGGCAAGGGAACTGCTAAGAAGGGGCAAATTCCGCCTGTCAAGAAGGGTTGGAAGGCTGTAAGGAGTATAGCCAATGTTGATCGACAGCCATTGCCATCTGGACTGCTTCTGCGGACCGGGCGAACTTGACGCCATGCTTGAGCGTGCCAAGGCCGCAGGCGTGGACGCAATGATCACAGTCGGTACCAGTATCTCTGACTGGGCAGTGTATGCGAAAATGGCTGCCGCCCACCCCGGCATCATACACTGGACAGCAGGGCTGCATCCGACGGAAATAGACGAGGACTGGAAAGATCAGCTCGCAAGCCTTGCCTCATGGTTTGCCACCGCACCCTGCCCCATCGGCATTGGCGAAGTGGGCCTCGACTACTACCACCTGCCAAAGGACAAGGCAAAGGCGGCCCCGATTATCGAAAGACAGAAGGCGGCCTTCACAGCACAGCTCGAAATTGCCCTCCAGCTCGACTGCCCCCTCGTGGTCCACTCCCGCAACGCATTTGCCGACACCCTAGCCATGATAGGCAAGAGCGGCATCGACTGGCGCAAGGTGGTTTACCACTGCTTCAGCGAAGGGCCGGCGGAAATCCGCGCCCTGAACGAACGCGGCGGGCGCGGCTCCTTCACCGGGGTTGTGACATACAAGAACGCAGGCAGGACACTGGAAGCGGCCATCGCTCAGGGGCCGGAGCTACTGATGTTGGAAACCGACTGCCCCTGGCTGACGCCGGAGCCTCTGCGAGGCCGGCGCAACGAACCTGCCCTCCTGCCCCTGACCCTGCAATGCCTTGCCTCTGCGATGAATCTGCCCGTCAAAGAGCTGGAAATGCGCGCCGAACACGCCACCCGAAGCTTCTTTGGAATTTGATTCCACCCTGCCGGAAGCACCCGCCCCTTCGCTCTGGAAAGGGAACCAACAACGTTATTTACGACAATTGGCGGAATCTTCTCAAGGTTCTTGAAAAAATGCCCTAAAAGCGTCAGCTTGGCTTACCGTTACTCACTTTGGCGCATTCCGCCATCGCCCATCTTATAATATATCGGCTAAGGCAACCCCCGGCCCTGCCGCTTACCCCAACATTCTACGTAAATGGAAGAAATCTCCTTTCCAAAGGTCGAGGTACTGGAAGGCCTCTTGGTCCAGTCCATGCAAAACGTCTTCGCGACTATGCTCTCGAAGAAAATCGTGTTCAAGGCCCGTTACGGACGCGACAAGGCAGGAATCAAGCCCTTCTATTCGCTCGGATCAAAAGACCCGCTCGTAGTCGGCTCGATCGGCTTTGTTGGAGAGGCAAACGGCGTTGTTTACATTTACATGCATCAGGACGTGGCCTTTCTGATCGCAGCGGCAATGACGGGCATGGAGGTGGCCGAGGTGGCGAGCGAGTTCGACATCGTAAAGGACGTGGTGGGCGAGGTGTCCAACATGGCCATAGGCAGCTTCAAGAACGGCATCTGCGACATGGGCTTCAACTGCCGCGTCACTCTGCCCACGGTGCTTAGAGGCAGCCAGATGGAGGTTGACTCTGTGCAGTCGGCAAAGCGCGAGACCTTCCACTTCGACTTTGAAGGCCAGCCCATCGTAATGGACCTCTTCCTTCAAGAAACGCTGAACTAGAAATGACGCACACCAAAGACATGGTAAAAGGGGCAAAGGTGCTTATCGGCGACGATTCCGCACTGGCGCGCAACCTTTATTCCAAGTCTCTGGAAAGCTTGGGCGTAGAGATTATCGAAGCCATCAGCGGCAACGGTGTCATCCGCGCCCTTAACCAGCACAAGCCGGACCTCTTGATACTGGACATATCCATGCCCTACCCCGACGGGCTGACGATACTGCGCAAAATGCGAGAGGACGAGGAGTTTGCTGAACTACCCGTAATCATGTGCTCGGTGGAAAATGGCCCGATGGAAAGGGCGGAGGCGGAAATACTGGGCGTATCAGGCTTCCTTACAAAACCCCTGAACATGAAGCTGCTGCGCGAAATGGCAGCGGAGGCGATAGCGACAAGAAAGAGCCGCTTATGAAAATAGCTTATTCATTCCCTAATGCATGAATAATAGCTTGACCCCGCTCCGCTTCGAGAGATAAAGCTTGTGAACTTGGTTAGGCCACTACTCCACGATGCTTAACAAAATAGCAATTGCAGCATTCGCAGCCCTGTTCCTCATTGGGCAAGGCTCGGCATTGGCGGAAAGCGTCGCACACAGCGGGGCCGATACAGCTATCCACGCCCCCGCAGCACATGGGGCAGGCGAGCAGACACAGGCTCTGGCCGAAGAAGCGCACGCTGGCAACTCGCACGCCGCCGAGCACAAGGGCGTATCGCCCAAGCCATACATACTTTTCCGCATCCCAGTGGGCTTTGGCGAAGGCCTGCCGGTGACAAATTCGATGGTGACAGGCTGGGCTATCTCGCTGCTGCTGATAATTGTCCTTCGCATTGCGGTGGGCAAGGCCAGCATCATCCCCGGCCGAGGGCAGGCCGTTGTGGAAACAATGGTCGGGGGCCTTCGCGACCTCTACGAGGGCATCGTTGGCAAGCAGATGATTGGCAAGACCTTTCCCCTACTCATCGCCCTATTTGTCTTCATCCTGACGCAGAACTGGAGCGGACTTCTCCCCGGAGTTGGCAGCTTCGGCATCGTTGAGGACGGGCATCTGAAGTATTTCTTCCGCCCGGCGAACACGGACCTCAGCATGACGCTGGGCCTTGCCATTGTCCACTTTGTAGCCTGGCTCTACTTTGTCCTGCGCTTTGTCGGTCCCGGCCACCTCATTTACGATCTATTCGGCAACAAGGCGGACAAAAAGGAAGTCCCCGGCCCGGTGTATTATCCGCTCTTCATCGTGTTCTTCATGGTGGGCTGCATCGAGGTCTTTTCGATCGTGCTGCGCCTTGTGTCGCTCTCGGTCCGTCTTTACGGCAACAGCTTCGGCGGCGAAAGCCTGCTTACGAGCATATCCGGCATGATGGCCTGGCTAATGCCCGTACCCTTCATGTTCCTTGAGACCCTCATAGGCCTTGTACAGGCGCTGGTGTTCTCGCTACTAGTGGCCGTTTACATCGGCCTTATCTGCAACAAGGACGAGGAGCACGGCGAACACGCGCACTAGCCAAACACTTTTCCAAGATTCACACCTAAGTCCCAAAGAGAAATGCAACAGATCATCGCAGAAGTCACCATCAACGCGGGTGAAATCAAGGCCGGCATGGTCGCCGGTGCAGCAGCCATCGGCGTGGCCCTCGTCGGCCTCACCGCAGTATCCGCCGTCGGCCGCAACCCCGGCGCATCCGGCAAAGTCCTCGTGCAGGCCATCATCGGCATGGCCCTTGTCGAAGGCCTAGGCCTCATCGCCCTGTTCCTCTAGTTTATTTGTTTTAACCCCCCTTCCCGAAAGGGCCAAGTGAACCCGATACCGCCAGTCATTGCCGCCGCCCTCGCGGACCGGCTCCTCGTCATCGTGGACAAGTTCGGTCTGGACGTATGGACCGTCACCGCGCAGGCGCTGAACTTCTGCATAGTGGCGGCGGTTCTCTACTACGGCTTCTTCCGCAAGGTGCTGCGCACCATGGACGAGCGCAAGGCCAAGATAGAGTCGGGCCTTGCCTACGCCGAAGAGATGAGGGAAAAGCTCGCCAAGGCCGAGGAACAGCAGGCCGAGATTATCCGCGAGGCGCGTGCCCAGTCTCAGGAAATTATCGCCGAGGCCCGCAACAGCGCCAAGACCTATCAGGACGAGCAGGCGAAGCAGACCGCGGCCAAGATTGAGCAAATGCTCGCCCGTGGCCGCGAGGCCATGGAACTGGAGCGTCGCAAGACCTTCGACGAACTGAAGGCCGAAGTGTCCCGCTTGGTCGTTCTTACGACTTCGCGCGTGCTCTCCCGCGAGCTTGGCGAGGCCGAAAAAAAGAACCTCAACACCCGCGCCGCCGAAGAGCTGGCCCGCAGCAACTAGGAACGCCTACAGGTGAAAGCAAACGCAAAAGTCACGACACTGGCCCGCAAGCTGGCACAGGCCAGCCTCGAAAGGGGCGCGCCCGCCGAGCAAAAGGTCGGTGCCGTTCTTGAGGCTCTGCGCAAGCTGCCGCCTGCACGCCGCAAACCGCTCCTAATTGCCTATCTTGGCCAGATGCGCCGGGCCGAGGCGCTGCGCACCCTGACTATCGAGCGAGCCGGGCCGCTCGACGAAGCCGCGCGCAAGAGCCTCGTCGAAGGCATGAGCCGCAAGAGCGGCCTGAGCCTCAAAGTGACTGAGCGCGAGAACAAGGCCCTGCTTGGCGGGCTGAAGCTGCGCCTTGGCGACGACGAATACGACGCATCCATTGCCGGAATGCTGGCAAGACTGTAAGCCCCACCCACCCTTTATCAGCACACAATCCTCGCGCGAAACTCGCTGCCAAGCATACATTTCCCACCTTTTTCCACCGATGAGCGACATTCTTAGCCAGATAGAATCCGAAATAGCCTCCCTTGGCACCGGCATTGCCCAACGCAACACGGGAAAAATCCTGTCCATAGCCGACGGCGTGGCACGAATCGAGGGCCTGTCCAAGCTGATGAGCAACGAGATGATCGAGTTCCCCGGCGGGCTGTACGGCATGGCGCTCAACCTTGAAGCCGATACGGTGGGCGCCGTCGTCATGGGCGACGTGTCAGCGCTGAAGGAGGGCGACGAGTGCAAGACCACCGGTCGCCTGCTCTCGGTCCCCGTGGGCAAGGAACTGTTGGGCCGCGTGGTGGATGTGCTCGGCCAGCCTGTGGACGGCAAAGGCCCCATTGCCTGCAAGGAGACCCTGCCCGTCGAACGCATAGCACCCGGCATCTTGCCGCGCAAGGGCGTGGACCAACCCGTGCAGACGGGCATCATGGCCATAGACGCGATGATCCCCGTTGGCCGCGGCCAGCGCGAACTCATCATCGGCGACCGCCAGACGGGCAAGACCACGATCGCCATCGACACCATCATTTCACAGGCCCGCATTAACAAAGATGGAGAAAAGAGCGGCGACCCGGACTTCCGCCCCATGTATTCGATATACGTGGCCATCGGGCAGAAGAACTCCACTATCGCGCGCACCATCCGCACGCTCGAAAAGGCGGACGCTCTGGACTACTGCATCATCGTCACGGCCCCGGCGGCGGACAACCCGGCCAACCAGTACATCGCCCCCTACTCCGGCTGCGCGATGGGCGAATGGTTCATGGAAAACGGCATGGACGCCCTCATCGTGTATGACGACCTCTCCAAGCACGCCGTGGCCTACCGCCAGATATCGCTCGTTCTCAAGCGCCCCTCGGGCCGCGAAGCCTACCCGGGCGACGTTTTCTACCTGCACAGCCGCCTTCTGGAGCGCTCGGCCCGCCTGAACAAGGACAACGGCAACGGCTCGCTGACAGCCTTGCCCATCATCGAGACTCAGGCTGGCGACGTGTCCGCCTACATCCCGACAAACGTCATTTCCATTACCGACGGGCAGATATTTCTCGAAACGGACCTATTCAACAAGGGCATCCGCCCGGCAATCTCTGTGGGCCTCTCGGTCTCACGAGTTGGCAGCGCGGCGCAGATCAAGGCGCTCAAGCAGGTGGCGGGCAAGATGAAGCTGCAACTGGCCCAGTTCCGCGAACTGGAGGCCTTCTCGCAATTCGGCAGCGACCTGGACGCCCGCACCAAGGCCACGCTGGACCGCGGTTCGCGCCTTGTGGAGCTGCTCAAGCAGCCCAACTCCAGCCCGAAGAGCGCGGCAATACAAGTGTCCCTAATCTGGGCGGCGCAGAACAACTACTTCGACAAGATTCCGATAAATGGCATGGTCGCCGCCGCCAAGAGCCTCGAAGAATACCTTCAGGGCAGCGCCAGCGCAGTGCTGAACCGTATAAGCAGAGAAAAGAAGCTCGACGACTCGCTGACAGCAGAACTGAAAGCAGCCGTGGAAAACTGGCTCGGGGGCTACGGGGCGTAGATACCAGCAACTGTCTTTCTGACCGAAGATTGCACATAACCCACAGATATCTTCAGCCCTAGAATCTTCTTTCTTTCATATCATCTGCGAATATCTGCGGTTAAATAATCCATCCTTCTTCCCATGCCAAACCTCCGCGACATCAAGCGCCGCATCCGCTCGGTCAAGAACACCGGGAAGATAACCCGCGCCATGCAGCTTGTGGCTTCGTCCAAGATGAAGCGGGCGCAGAATGCCGCCATCGCCGCCCGCCCCTACGCGCAGATGCTGGCCGAGGTGCTGGCCTCCATACACCGCGACGAAGACTGTGCAGACGCCTGCGGAATCAACCCCTTCATAGCCAAACGCGAAGCTATTACACGCGGCATACTCATCCTGTCCACGGACAAGGGCCTTGCCGGGCCGCTCAACTCCAACATGTTCCGCTACATAGGCACGGAACTGAAGGATGAAAAGGTCCGCTTCTTCGCCGTAGGGCGCAAAGGCTCGCAGTTTCTTGCCCGCACGGCGCGCGACCTTGCCGCCAGCTTCTCGGTCAGCGACCGCGTCCCTTACAAGGAAGTGCGCCCCGTTGTAGAGTCGCTCACACAGGCCTACCTGTCCGGCGAGATCGACACAATCGAAGTCCTCTACCCGCGCTTTATCAACAACCTGCGTCAGGAGGTGACGCTCGAACCCATCGCGCCCATCCCATCGCTTGACAAGCTGCTGGAGCTTTACAAAGGGCGCCCGGACGAAACGGCCGAGCCGCCCATTGCCAACGACACGCGCGAAATGATCTTCGAACCGGATGTAAAAAGCATCCTTGACGAAATTATCGACCTCTACATCCGCCGCGTTGTCCACCAGATGATGCTGGAGGCACAGGCCAGCGAGCAGAGCGCCCGCATGGTGGCCATGAAGACGGCAACCGACAACGCCAAGGACCTAGAAAGTCGCCTGACGCTCAAATACAACAAGGCCCGTCAGAGCGCTATCACGCAGGAACTGGTCGAAATAAGCGCGGCAACTATGCTCGCCCAGCAATAACATGCACACCCACTTTTTCTTCGCTAACCAAACCTCTTTCCAATGAACAGCGGCAAAATCGAACAGGTAATCGGCGCGGTCGTGGACGTGCGCTTCGAGCCGGAGCAAATCCCGGAAATCAATAATGCGCTCCTCATCGACTACTCCGTCAACGGCAAGGAGCACTCCCTGACCCTCGAAGTGCAGCAGCACCTTGGCGACGGAGTGGTGCGCGCCGTGGCCATGTCCAGCTCCGACGGCCTTGTTCGCGGCATGGAGGTGAAAAACACCGGCGGCCCCATCACGGTCCCCGTGGGCGAAGGCGTTCTTGGGCGCATCTTCAACGTCCTAGGCGTACCCGTGGACCAGAAAGGCCCCGTTCTCAACTGCCCCAAGCGGTATCCGATTCACCGCGTCCCCCCCAAGCTCGTGGACCAGTCCACAGAGAGCGAAATTCTGGAGACAGGCATCAAGGTAATCGACCTTATCTGCCCATTCATGAAAGGCGGCAAAGTCGGTGCCTTCGGCGGCGCAGGTGTAGGCAAAACCGTCGTCATAATGGAGCTGATCAACAACATCGCCAAGCAGCACGGCGGCTACTCCGTGTTCTGCGGCGTGGGCGAGCGCTCCCGCGAGGGCAACGACCTTTACCACGAGATGAGCGACTCTGGCGTCATCGACCAGAGCAACATCGCCAACAGCAAGGTGGCACTGGTGTATGGGCAGATGAACGAGCCGCCGGGCGCACGTATGCGCGTGGGCCTTTCGGGCTTGGCGATGGCGGAGTACTTCCGCGACGAGAAGCATCAGGACGTGCTGCTCTTTATCGACAACATCTTCCGCTTCTCTCAGGCAGGCTCCGAAGTGTCAGCCCTGCTCGGCCGCTCGCCCTCCGCCGTGGGCTATCAGCCGACGCTCGCCCAGGAAATGGGCAACCTTCAGGAACGGATCACCTCGACAAAGGAAGGCTCCATCACGTCCTTCCAGGCCGTGTACGTGCCTGCTGACGACCTTACAGACCCCGCCCCGGCCACGACCTTCGCGCACCTTGACTCCACAATCGTGCTGGAGCGCCGCATTTCGGAGCTTGGCATCTACCCGGCCGTGGACCCTCTGGCCTCCACATCCACAGCTCTCGCGCCAGATGTCGTGGGCGAGGAACACTTCAACGTCGCCCGCGGGGTGCAGAACGTGCTCCAGCGTTACAACGACCTTCAGGACATCATCGCGATTCTCGGCCTTGACGAACTTTCGCCCGAGGACAAGCAGACGGTGTTCCGCGCGCGCAAGATACAAAAGTATCTCTCACAGCCCTTCCACGTTGCCGAGGTCTTCACGGGCTTCCCCGGTGCATACGTATCGACAAAGGACACCGTGCGCGGCTTCAAGATGATACTCGACGGCGAACTGGACCACATCGACGAAAACGACTTCTACATGAAGGGCAGCATAGAGTCCGTCCTTGCGGCAGCCCAGAAAGACAAGGCCTAGACGATGGCACTGCTCTTGGAAATAGTCACCCCCGACCGCCGCGTGTTCTGCGAAAAGGTGGAGCACGTGGTGCTGCCTAGCTCGACGGGGGAAATCGACATCCTGCCGGGGCACATACCCCTGCTCTCGATGCTCGTGCCCGGAGAGCTGCGCTACTCTCAGGATGGCAAAACCAGCTCTATGGCCATCGACAAGGGCTTCATACAGGTGCGCGGCGACAAGGTAAGCATTCTGGCAGAGGCGGCCATAGACGTGTCCAAGATAGACCTCTCTGCCGTGGACGATGCCCGCAAGGCCGCGCAGGACGCACTCGAAGAGGCCCGCCTGAAGGGCGAGGACCCGGCCATAATAGAAGAGCTGGAGACAAAGGCCCGCTTCACGGTCATACAAAGCCTTGTCAAGAGGCACTGACGAACACGCCTTAAGAGGATTACCGATCATGGACATTGGAAAAATCAGTGAATCCCTGATGGTCATGTCGGAGCGGACCTGGGAACGCCATGCCAACCCTTGGAGCGGATGGACGAGGCTGGCCAGTTTCCCCGTGCTTTTCCTTGCGGCCTGGAGTCATGTGTGGATAGGCATATACAGCCTGATTCCGATTGGCATCACCTGCCTGTGGATATGGCTCAACCCACGCTTGTTTCCCGTTCCCCGTTCGAGCGACTCGTGGATGTCCAGAGTTGTCAAAGGGGAAAGGATATGGATTGCCCGAAAGAAATGCCCAATCCCCCGGGGACATGAAAAGGCAGTATTCTGGATTAATCTCATTTCTCTGACCGGGCTGGGCGTCTGCGCATACGGCTTCATAGCCGGTGAATTCTGGCCAGCGTTCATGGGCTGGAATACATCGGTACTATGCAAAATGTGGTTTGCCGACCGGATGGTATGGCTCTACGAGGACACGCAGCGCAAGACGATGGCGCATGGGAATGATCACAGGACATCCTGCAACGCAGACAGGGGCTGAAAAACACCATGTATCCCGCGTCGCCCTACTCTCCGGCCTGCCCCTTGTGGCGCTGGCGATAGTCGCGAGGGCTTTCCCCGGTCAGGCGCTTGAACATGACGCTGAGATACTCGGGGTGCTCAAAGCCCGTTATTTCGGCGATCTCCTCCAACTTCTTGTCCGTGTCGATAAGGTAGTGCTTGGCCCTTGCAATGCGGGCGTTGCGTATCTCCTCCTGAGGGCTGCGGCGCAGATACTTGCGGAAGCGCCTCTCAAGAAGGCTGCGGCTTATGCAGACACGGCGGGCAAGATCGTCCACGCGAAGGCTCTGGCAGGCCTCCTGATGTATTATCATGAGCGCCTGCACAACGGCCGGATCGTCCACGGCCAGGGTATCCGTCGAACGACGCACGACAACGGGCATCGGCTCGATGAAAGTCAGTTCCGGGGCCTGCTGCCCTTGGAGTATGGCATCCATAGCCCTGGCCCCTGCCTGTCCCCATTCAAAAGTGTTCATCGGCACACTCGAGAGCGGAGGATGCGAAAGCTCGGCACGGATGGACTCGTTGTTTGCGCCAAGAACGGCCACCTCGTCCGGGATGACAAAGCCAGCCTCCAGCACCGCGTCAATGACCTGAAGGGCGCGCATGTCGTTGCAGGCCATCAGACCCGCCGGGCGCGGCAGACTCTCCACCCACTTGCGTATGGCGTCTCGCTCCTGCATATCCCAGTCGGGAGTCAGCTCGTAGGAATAGGCCGTCTCGAACACGCTGCAAGGGCGCCCCATCGTTTCCAGCGCCTCCACAAAGCCTCGTTTGCGCTCAAGTGACCACATCTCACTCGAAAAGCCGCAAAAGCCGTAGGATCCAAAGCCGCGCTCCAGAAGGTGCTCCGCGCCAGTGTGCCCCACAGCCCGGTTGTCGGGCCTTACCTTTGGCACGCCGCGCACGACATATTCGGAATCCTCCAAATCCACGCAAGGCACCCCGCGCGCACGGCATTCCTCAAGCAGCAACGAGAAGCGGTGACGGCATATAACCCCGTCCCACTTGCGCCGGAAAAGCCAGGAAGGATTGGCCACTGCCATTGCCTGATCGTCCAGAAAAAAGCGCCAGTTGGCGTTGCTGCGCTCGTAGTGGGCTATGCCCTTGAGTATGCCCGCGTTCTCCGGCAGGCGGGTCTGCATTACCAGTGCAATATGCTTGGGCTGGGATTCCAACATCAGATTCAAGTTATGGTTGAATGTGAAAAGAAGGCAACATAAAAGGCCCTCGAAATCACAAAATATCTAAGAAAACCGAAACAAAACTCAAGAACGCACCAATGTGGCAGCTTGAGCCAGATAAAACCGTCAAGCATGTGCAATCTTTTCACGGCGGATTGCATGTTAACGTTTGAACGCAAGGGGTAGAATCTTGTCTGCTTTAATCCCTGCCAACACAGGGTATGTAAGTACAGCCGCGGATCAGCTTCCGGTCGGCTGAAAAGTGTCAGACAAACTACACAGAAACCCTACCCCCACACATGAGATATCCCGCACGCTTCACAAGCAGGGCTCTTATTCTCGGTTCCACGCTGCTTTGCGCGTCCCAGATGACCGCACAAGACGCAGCAACAGCCGACGAAGACATCGTTTACCTCAGCCCATTCGAGGTAACATCTGAAGGCACCCTGGGTTATTCAACCACACAAACGCTCGCAGGCACGCGCCTGCGCACCGACCTTCGCGACCTGGCCAACTCGATCAGCGTCGTCAACAGCGAGTTCCTCAAGGACACCGGCGCCACCAGCTCGCAGGACCTGCTCGTTTACACCGCAAACACGGAAGTGGGCGGCGTTTACGGCAACTTCTCCGGCGCAGGCGGCAGCTCCACCTACAACGAAAACACCAAGCTGATTCGTCCCAGCGAGAACACCCGCGTACGCGGCCTAGACTCTGCCGACAACACCCGCGACTACTTCCTGACGGAAGCCCCGTGGGACAGCTACAATGTCGAGCGCGTCGAACTTCAACGCGGCCCCAACTCCATCCTCTTCGGTGTGGGTAGCCCCGCCGGTATCATCAACGCCGGCACCAAGGGTGCGGTGTTCAAGGATCAGGGCAGCATCGAAGCGCGCATCGGCAGCTACGGCTCGGTCCGCGGCAGCATCGACGTAAACCGCGAGATCATCGACGACGTTCTCTCCGTGCGCGTCATCGGCCTCTACAAGGACACCAAGTACCAGCAGCAGCCGGCCTACGAGCAGGACGACCGCGTGTATCTGGCCCTGCGCTTCGAGCCGAAACTGTTCGGAAAGAACGCCAACACATCGATTCGCGCCAACTTCGAACAGGGCGACATCGAGGCCAACCGCCCTCGCTCCCTGCCCCCGATCGACGCCATCACGCCTTGGTTCCAGACTGGCACATCCAACGGATATGCCAACCTGAACAAGCTGACGCTCAACCCGAACATCACTTGGGACCAGTATGGCAACTACAATGGCGTGACCGACCAGATGTATCCTTGGTTCCGCGAAGCGTTCCTTGGCCGCATCATGAGCTCCAATCCCGCGACGTTCTATGACGCCAACGGGGCCACAGCTCCCGTCTCGATGATGGGCATGATCGGAACGAGCAAGGGCCGCAGCGACACCGGCCTTCAGGACGGCACCATCGGCGGCATCGAGTTCTCCCGCCTCTGGGGTATTGCCACCTACAACAATTACGCACGCGGCGCCATTCAGGGCGGCCAGTACTACTCGAACTACTCCATCTCCGACTCCAGCATCTTCGACTTTTACAACAAGTTGATGGACGGAGACAACAAGAAGGAGTGGCAGAAATGGAAGACGGGCAACTTCTCGCTCGCCCAGACCTTCCTCAGCAACCGTGTAGGCTTCGAACTGTCGCACTTCTTCCAGAACTACGAAGAAGGCCAGTACGGCTTCCTCAACGGCGACCAGTATGCCATCTCGGTGGACATCAACACCCACCTTTCCGACGGCACCATCAACCCGAACTGCGGCCGTGCCTACGTTGCCAACAGCGGCTACTACGGAAACTCGGAGAACTACGTCACCCGCCACAGCTCCCGCGCCACAGCGTTTGCCGACCTGCGCTCGACGGACTTCCTCGAAGAGTCCTGGCTGACCCGCATCCTCGGTCACCACCTCTTCTCGGCTCTCGCCGCCAAGGACATCCGCAAGAACGACTACCGCACCTTCGCACGTTGGGCCTACGACACAGACTACACCGACGCAACCGGTGGTGATGCCAAGCTTACGGGCGGTCTGCGCACCTACGACTGGGTCGCCTACATCGGCCCCGACATGCGTGGCTCCTCCTACACGAGCGCCTCTGGCCTGAACCTCTCGAACGTCACTACGACGATCAACCCGAGCGGTACAGCCAGCGTCAAGTACTTCGACTCGACATGGAATGCCGGTAACATCTACGGCGATCCCTACACCTACTACACCTACGACCGCAACGGCGAGCTTGAGGAAACCGTAGGCACGCAGTCTGACAATCCGGCCAACTATGTTGGTTGGACTACCAAGACCTTCAACATCCTCAGTGCTGAGAATGGGGATCTCGAAGACCTGTACACTGGCATAACCAAGTCCCGCAACCGCATCATGTCGACGGGACTGACACTCCAGAGCTACATGTTCGACGAGAACGTCGTGTTCACCTACGGCTGGCGCAAGGACAAGGTCCAGACCCTCAGCCGTCAGGCAAGCAAGAACAGCCTCGACGTGGCCAACCCGAACTTCTCGCCCACACTGGACGATGCCAACACCAACGCAAACTATGCCGAAGGTCAGAGCCGCACATGGGGTGTTGTGGTCCACACGCCTGACTTCATCAGCCGCAACCTGCCCGCCGGCCTCAAGATCTCGGCATTCTACGGCTCGGGTCAGAACTTCAAGGCTGACGCCCCCCGTGGCGACGTGTTCGGCAACCAGATCGACAATCCTGAGGGCAAGACCAAGGACTACGGTTTCATAGTCTCCGCCCTGGACAACCGCATCTCGCTGAAGACCACCTGGTATGAAACCAAGGTGAAGAACGCCTCCCTTGGCGCCGACAGCGCAGGCTTCTCCGGCAGCCTCTACTATGTATGGGCAATACCCTACTGGGGCGCAACACACGCTCTGGCCGCTCTGGACGGTATCTCCGATCCTCAGCTTCGTCAGGGTAACTGGGGCTGGCCCTGGAACGGGATTGCCACACACGTCGTTGACGGCGAGGAAGTTCCGGACACTACCCGTATCTATGAAATCGTGCAGGACTTCTTCAAGAACTTCCCGCTCGACCAGAACTTCGCAGACGAGTACGGCCTTGGCCTGAATGTCGCTGCGATGAAGTCCGCCAGCACCCCCGCCCAGTACTACGCCTCCGTGCCGACCTACGGTCTTCTGAACGGCGTGTATAACACAGCGGAAGGTTCCGGTGCCAGCGGCCTAGGCCTACAGCCCGCCTATGCCGGCTCCCTCAAGAGCTTCGGCTCTGCTCCCGTTGCCAGTGTCGACACCACCTCCAAGGGTGTTGAGCTTGAACTGACCGCCCGCATACTCGACAACTGGAACGTCATGCTGAACGTCTCCAAGACCGAGGCTTCGCGCACGGCCATCAGCCCGACAATCGACGCCTGGATCGAAACCTACACCAAGTTCCTCGACGGCGATGCTGGTCTTCTCAAGCTCTGGGGCGGCGACACATTCCGCACCAACTGGAAGAACAACGTCCTCGGGCCCTACTCGGTGCTCAAGGCCCAGATCGGCAGCACGGCTCCCGAAGTGGCCCCCTGGCGCTTCAACGTGATCACCAACTACTCCTTCAACGAAGGCAAGCTCAAGGGAGCATTCGTCGGAGCAGCATATCGTTGGGAAGACAAGCGCGTCCTTGGTTACGAGTATGATTCGACCACGGACTCGCTCGACATCAACAAGCCTTGGTATGGCGACACGGACGATCATATCGACCTCTGGGTCGGTTACTCCCGCAAGATCAGCGAAAAGGTGAACTGGCGCGTGCAGCTCAACCTCCGCAACGTCGGAGAGAGCGCAAGCCTAGTACCGGTGACCATGAACCCCGATGGTAGCGTGGCTCTGTCCCGCATATCCGAAGGGATGACCTGGTTCCTCACCAACACGTTCGAGTTCTAATCAATCCGTCGGTTTTACACCGACTTACAGAAGCCCCGGCGCAAGCCGGGGCTTCTTTGTATCCATATACACGTCCTCAAACGTCAACAACTTCCCGATAATGTGAAGCGCAACGCTCTGGCATTAATCGAAACGCCACGCTTTCTTTGTTAAGTAGGAAACGAAGGCTCGACATACATAGCAAGCGACACAGAATTACACTCCGGTCCTACCCCGAACCCTGACCCCAACTTGGGCTAGTGACCTTATTCCCTTACTCCAACCAACCCTTTGCCTTTCGCCCCTGACCTTGACTCCAAGCCACAGGATGCAGCCAACATTTCATCCCGTTGTCTAGAGGCATGTGCATATCGAAGATACGCACATCTATAACGCAAGGCCAATGGCAGGCTAGAGGGAATTTCAATTACCCACAGGCTCCGCGTCAGCAAACTGAATTCTGTCTCAGGCTACCCACAAGCCTGCCCCTTCAGCCTTAACTCACAAACTGACGCCCAGTCCTCCAATCTCACACACTACAACGATGAGCAAATCGGACAGAATACCCTTCACTGAGAAACTATCCTACGGCTTCGGAGACCTCGCCTCCTGCCTCTATTGGCAGACCTTCATGGTCTATCTGATGTTCTTTTATACCGACGTATTCGGCATAAGCGGCAAAGCCGTCGGCACAATGCTCCTAGTAGCACGCATCTGGGACGGCGTCAACGATCCCATGATGGGCGTAGTAGCCGACCGCACCAACACCCGCTGGGGCAAGTTCCGCCCCTATTTCATCTGGATGGTCGTGCCACTGGCCATATTCGGCTGGCTCACCTTCACTACGCCCGACCTTGGCATAAGCGGCAAGATAGCATGGGCCTACGGCACCTACATCCCGCTGATGATGCTCTACACGGCAATCAACATCCCCTACACGGCCCTCCTCGGAGTCATATCGCCCAACCCCGTGGACCGCACCACGGTATCGTCCATCAAGTTCATGTTCGCCTTCGGAGCAGGGACGCTCATTTCCTTCTTCCTCCTGCCCATGACAAAGAGCCTTGGCGGGGTGAAAAGCTTCTACGAAGCCAACAAAGAAACCGTCGATGCATGGCTGGCGGCAAACCCAGGCAGCAAACTCGACGCCTACCCGGAAATCCTCGCCCGCACCCAGAACGGATGGTCGATGGCCTTCGCCCTCATCGGCGTCATGGTCATTGTGTTCTTCCTAATCACTTTCTTCGGCACCAAGGAGCGCGTGACTCCGCCAAAGAACCAGAAGACCAACATCAAGCAGGACCTGCTAGACCTGCGCAAGAACAAGCCTTGGTGGCTGCTTGTCGGAACGACGATCAGCTACATCATGTTCACGGCCATCCGCTCGACCAGTTCCGCCCATTACTTCAAGTACTACGTGGGAGAGCAGAACGTCACATGGCTCTTCTTCTCGGACAGTTACGTGCCCTACATCGGCACCAAGGCAATGGACTTTGAAGGCATTGTGTCGCTATTTAACGGCGTCGGGCAGATAGCCTCCATCGCTGGCGTCCTCTCCCTGCCGCTACTAGTGGCCTTTATCGGCAAGAAGAAGTCCTTCTACACGCTGATGACAACCGCTGTCATCGGCACGGCCTCCTTCTTCCTCTTTAGGCCCGATCAGGTCACGCTGATGCTCGTTCTCCAAGTGCTCGGCTCCTTTGGCGGCGGCACGATAGCGGCGCTACTCTGGGCCATGTATGCCGACACCGCCGACTATTCCGATTGGAAGAACGGCCGCCGCGCAACGGGGCTCGTGTTCTCTGCCTCGACGATGACACAGAAGTACGGCTGGGCCTTTGCCGCCCTGTTCGTAGGCTGGATGCTGGACCTTTCGGGCTTTGTGGCCAACACCGAGCCGAACGAGACAGTTAAGAGCAACCTCACCCTAATGATGAGCCTCTTCCCTGCGGTGTTCGGCATAATCTCGATGGTCGTCATCAGCTTCTACCCCCTCCACGACAAGAAAGTGGCGGAAATAGAGAGCGACCTAAAGGACCGCAAAGCCAGCGAAGAAGCCGCCGGAGCATAGGAATAGAGACACACGCTAATTACAGACACTCGACAAAGACGCGGTTCAGCATATGGACCGCGTCTTATTGTATGCAAAGCTTACATACACCATAAAGCGAACCCAATAGTTTACCGAAATTGTGCAGTGTAATCCAGAGCTTACGCATCGGAGAGGCGTCCCTACCTCTGCCCTCGCAACACGTTGACAATCTTGCAGGTAGGGACGACTATCCCAGCCGTCCGAGTGGCGCGATCATCTGTCAATTGCGCAAGCTGCGCTGGGGGTCCCTATTGACATACACAATAACCGCATGTTACGCAGATAAAGAACTTGAAACTCTTTGTTCCTTAGTAATCTGCGGTTCCACTTAATGGTTCTATTTGGGTCATCTTATGGACATAGCACTAAACCACAACACCGTGGCGATATTGTCTTCTCTAGTCCTCCACAGGGATGCTCTTGTTGCGGTTCTTGGGGCAGCCAGCTCTTAGCCAGCTCTGCATGAACTGGTCGATGTCGCCGTCCATCACAGCCGGGATATTGCCAGACTCTGTGCCCGTTCTAAGGTCTTTCACCATCTGGTAAGGCTGGAACACGTAGGAACGTATCTGATAGCCCCAGCCGATGTCGCCCTTTTCGCTGTAAAAACGCTCTATCTCGGCCCGCTTCTCGTCCTGTGCCTTTTCGTAGAGCTTGCTCTTGAGCATTCGCAGCGCCATCGCCTTGTTCTTGTGCTGGGAACGCTCGTTCTGGCAGGCCACGATAATGCCGCTGGGCAGGTGGGTTATGCGCACGGCGCTCTCGGTCTTGTTGACGTGCTGGCCACCAGCGCCACTGGAGCGGTAGGTGTCCACCTTGAGGTCCACCTCGCGTATGTCCACGTCCACATCGTCGCTAACCTCTGCCACCACGTCCACTGCGCAAAAAGTGGTGTGCCTGCGCTTGTTCGCGTCGAAGGGGCTTATGCGCACAAGGCGGTGCACTCCGCGCTCGCTTTTGATGTTGCCAAATGCGTAATCGCCCACAACGCGGAAAGTGGCCTTGGATATGCCCGCCTCCTCACCGGGGGCTATGTCCTCGACCTCCACGGAGAAGCCACGCCGCTCCGCCCAGCGCATGTACATGCGCAGCAACATGTCGGCCCAGTCGCAAGCCTCTGTGCCCCCGGCCCCGGCGTGGATGCTGACTATGGCGTTGTTCCCATCCATAGGGCCTGAAAGAAAACTGCGAATCTCCAACTCGTCCAAGGCTTGCAACAGGGGCTGGGCCGTGGCCTCTATCTCGCGCTCGAACTCCATCGACTCCTCGCCCTGGCTCTCGTCCACCAGTTCGACAAGTGCCTGAATGTCGTCCACGCGGCGGCGCAGCGCCAGCGCCGGGCCAACGATGCCCTTCAACCTAGCGGCCTCGGAGACGACTTCCTTTGCGGCATCCGGACGATCCCAGAAGCCCGGTGCGGACATCTTTTCCTCAAGGGAGCCTATTTCGCGCTGTTTGCCCGCGAGGTCAAAGAAACCTCCACAGGTGCCCGGCGCGGCGGCGGATTTCATCGACGGTGTTGCGAAGTTCGGTGTTTTGCATGGGCAAAGAGAGTGAATGATTTTTTTGCCTGACTCAATAGGCTACTCGAACAAGTGCCCGCGCTGCGAAAGCAGTTGTTCGATATAGGCATAAAAAAAGAGAGCCGTCTTTCAACGACTCTCGCAAAAAGACAATCTATGATAACGCTGCGCGCTTAGGCCTGACCGGCGGAACCGAGAACGGTCTGGTTCTTGTCCACGATCATCTTCACCAGTTCGTCGCGGGCGGGGCCGAGATACTTGCGCGGGTCGAATTCGCCGGGTTTTTCGGCAAAGACCTTGCGAATCAAGGCCGTAAACACTAGGCGTCCGTCGGAGTCGATGTTGATCTTGCACACGGCAGACTTTGCGGCGCGGCGAAGCTGTTCGGCGGGGATGCCCACCGCTGCGTCCATCTTGCCGCCGTACTGAGTGATGATCTTCACATACTGCGGAAGCACCGAGCTGGATCCGTGCAGGACGATGGGGAATCCGGGTATGCGCTTTTCGATTTCTTCGAGGATGTCGAAACGAAGTTCCGGCGGGACCAGAACGCCCTCGGCGTTCAGTGTGCACTGTTCGGGCTTGAACTTGAACGCACCGTGCGAGGTGCCGATCGAAATGGCCAGCGAATCGACGCCCGTCTTGGCGACGAACTCTTCCACTTCGGAAGGCTGCGTGTAATGCGAGTGCTCGGAGGAGACTTCGTCTTCCACGCCCGCGAGAACGCCGAGTTCACCTTCGACGGTGACATCATGCGCATGGGCATATTCGACAACCTTCTTCGTAAGCTCGATGTTCTCGGCGAACGAAAGGTGCGAGCCGTCGATCATGACCGACGAAAAACCGCTGTCGATACACTCCTTGCAGGTCTCGAAGGTATCGCCGTGGTCCAGATGCAGCGCAACCGGGATGGAATAACCCTTGGACTTTGCCATTTCCACGGCACCCTGACCCATGTAGCGGAGCAGCACTTCGTTGGCATACTGGCGAGCGCCCTTGGAAACCTGCAAAATCACAGGCGACTTCGACTTGCCGCAGCCATCTATGATGGCCTGGAGCTGCTCCATGTTGTTAAAATTGTAGGCGGGAATGGCATACTTTCCTGCCATTGCCTTCTTGAACATCTCCTTGGTGTTCACAAATCCGAGCGTCTTGTAACTGACCATGCGTTCTCCCTGGTAATTGTGGTGTGAATTGTAAATTTGTAGGATATAACGTCGGCACACGGCAATCAAGGAAGAATCTTCATCGGTTCCAACGCCACGTCCACATCCTAGGGCTGTAGTTCAGTAGTGCGCCCTCGTGTCGGACATCGCGTTCCTAGTTGCTGCCGCCTTGCTGCTTATTAGCTCCCACTCCCCTTCCAACCTGCCGCGCAACCTGTCGATTATTGTCAGACTGTCCGGGGCGGCTCCGTTCATCGCCCTCCTGCCCCGCCGAAGCCGTTCGTAAAGGCTCAGCATACGCGCCGCCGTATGCCTGCGATCATAAGGGCGAACCATTTCCCGCGCAGTCGCTCCCATCGCCCTTCTGCGCGCAGGATCGGCCAAGAGCGCGCCAAGCTCCCGTGCAAATACGGAAAAGGAGCTGTCGGCGGGAAGGAGCAAGCCGCTCTCACCATTGCGCACAGCCTCCCTTGCGCCCGGTGCGTCGAGGGCCGCTATTGGCAGACCGGCGGCCATAGCTTCGGCAAGGACAATGCCCTGGGTGTCGCTCAAGGACGCAAATGTGAAAATGTCCAATGCGCTGTACGCGTCTGCAAGCTCCTGCCCTTGGAAGGAGCCGGGCAAGATCAGTCGCTCTCCGAGTCCTTCGCTTGCGAACAGCTCCCTAGCCCTCCCGGAAAAGGCTCCGCTGCCGATCAGTAGAAAGCGCGCCAACGGGTCTGCACGGCATACGTCGAGCGCCGCCCTGCACAGCCATTCGAGGTTCTTCTCCGCCCCGATGCGGCCCACATAGCCAAAGGCGCGGGCCTCCTGCGGCAGGCCCAGCAGGGCGCGGCCTCTCTCGCGGCTGCCGTTGGCGAATGTGCCCATGTCTATACCCGTGGGTATGACCTCGATGCTGCTCGTAACGCCCATGCGACGGATGATGGCCTCGAGGCTGCGGCTGGGGGCCACGACGCAGTCGCAGAGCTTGGCGTATTCCACGCTCAGGTTGACGACGATGTTCTTTGTCACCTCGTTGGGGAAGAAGTCTCCGTACCTGTCCCACTGGGTATGGTAACTAAGCACCAGTGGCACGCCCAGCCTGCGGGCGTTGCGCAGGGCGCTGTCGCCCATCAGGAAGGGGTGGTGGGCGTGTATAATGTCCGGGGCAAAGTCGTCCATGTGCGCAGTGACCAGCCCCGGGATGGGCAGGTGCAGCGAGAAGGCAGAGCCGCCGATGTTTTTCAGCGCGGGCACGTGCAGCACCTCCTCGCTGCTGTCCTCTGCCCCGTCCATCTCGGGTGTCACCACAAGGCAACGGTGCCCGGCCTTGCGGAAGTCTTCGGCGAATGTCGCAACCGACCTCTCGATGCCTCCCAGCATCGGGACGAAGGTATTGCTGAACATCGCGATGTTCATTCAGGAAGGCCGGAATGTGATGGATTGGGCACCCGAAGGCGGGCGCAGCGTGCGAAAAAGCTCCGACTCTCAGGGCAGAATCTCGTTCCCGATTATCTGCTCCAGCGTCTGGCGGCGGCGGATGAGTGCAAGCGAGCCGTCGCAGCGCAGGAGTAGTTCGGGCGCTTCGGGGAAGCTGTTGTAATTCTTGGCCGACATTGCCGCGCTGTACGCGCCCGCACCCTCTATGACGCAGAGATCGCCAATCGCGGCCTCGGGCAGCTCGCGCGGCAGCAGGCCCTCGGGGTCCGCCGGGGCTGGCGTAAGTATGTCGCCGGACTCGCAGCAGTGCCCCGCCACTAGATAAGGCAGGCGGCGCCCCGTGTCCTTTGCCGGATACAGGTTCACCCCGTGCTGAGCGCCGTACAGAGAGGGGCGTAACAGCTCGGTCATGCCCGTGTCGAGCTTGAGGAAATTGTAGCCATCCGCACCCGTGTCCACGATGTCCTGAACGCTGGATACTATGGCCCCACACTGGGCGGCGAGATAGGTGCCCGGCTCGATTTCGAGCCTGATGTGGCGGCCAGTCTCGCGGGCAAAGTCTTCGAGCATGGCGGCCACGGCGCGGCCCACCACCTGAAGGTCGGTCTGCTTTTCGCCGGGCACGCGCGCTATCTTGAAGCCGCCGCCCATGTTGAGAGTATGCGCGTCGGGCAGGCTGC
Source organism: Puniceicoccales bacterium Verruco_02 (assembly GCA_001604585.1). Lineage (GTDB taxonomy): Bacteria > Verrucomicrobiota > Verrucomicrobiia > Opitutales > Oceanipulchritudinaceae > Verruco-01. The sequence goes on from LVBW01000004.1 coordinate 42,646, forward strand.
GCAGAGTGTCGAGGTTCATCCCGGCCACCCTTGCCCATACCTCGGGATCGGCACCGGAGCCTATGTGCGTGTGCAGCACACCTATGCGCAGCCCGTACTTTGCGCAAATGGCGAGCGCCTGGGGCAGTTTCTCGTGCCAGATGCCGAAGCTGCTCGAGGGGCCGCCCACGTTTGTTCGCCTGCTGTGCCCGGAGCCTAGACCCGGGTTTACGCGCAGCGAAAGTTCAGCGCCGGGGAAGAGCTTTCCGTATTCCTCAAGCTGGTGCAGAGAGCAGGCGTCGTAGCGGACGCCCTTGCGCACTATGGAGCCGAGGTCGGCGGGCAGTTCCTGACTGCTTAGCGAGATTTCCGCCGCGGGTATTCCGGCCAGAATCAGGCGTTCGGCCTCGTAAACGCTCGATGCGTCGAAACCGAGGCCCAAAGAGTGGAAAAGGCGCAGTATGGCGGCGCTCGGGCAGGCCTTGATGGCAAAGCGGGCCTTCAGACCGTAGGGCGCGGGAAAGGCGAGCACTTCCGCAGCGCGGCGGCGCAGAAGCTGCTCGGAATACACATAGGCGGGCGTACCTGCGAGGGCACGCACTGACTCGGCCTCAGTGGCCCCGATCAATGGTCTGAAAAGCTCTTCCATGGAGTGTTACAGGCTGAAGCAAGGTTTCGCGTGCAGTCAAGCCCGGTCTCGCATTCCCGGCCTTTGCATTGAATGTCCCCAATCGAGGCCAGAAGCCTCAAAATCCAGCAGAAATCACATCTGATTCTCCTTGCTCGCCATGATAAGCTCCACACCCTCAGAATTCAATTTCCTATCAGTCAAGGGCGTATGAGCTCGCTGCGCTCTGTTATCCCTCACCCTTCTCACAGACTGCCCTCAAGCTTGCCAAGGAAACCAATGAATAGACTGCTCCTCTTACTCATCTCTCTCCTGCTACCAGTCGTCAGTCCGCTTTATGGGTCGCCGGACGAATTGCCGACCCTTCGTCCAGCAGCGCAAATCATTATGGATGGCGTCAGCGTGCTCCTTCCCCGCATCTATGACCCGCAGTCGGGCCGTTTCCTCAGCGCTGACCCTATCGTCCAGCAGCCTGAAAATCTCCAGGCATATAACCGATACTCATACGTCCTAAACAACCCGCTTACTCATGTGAACTATGACGGCTACCAAGCCACCGGAACGATGTCCATAACTGCTGCCGCGATTTATGGCGCTTCTCGCAGTACAATGACCGTTTCTCTTACATTCGAACAAGCGGTAAGCCTCAGGGCTGGCCTCACTGCCGCTTTGCCCGCAGGTGCCGCAATGAACGGATTAGAGGCGAGGACACACGCTGAACTCGCTAGAAGCGCGGAGTACCTTGGTAAACTCGTAGATGAGGGTCACATAACTCTGGATCAAGCCAAGGATATACAAGCAAAGGTCGCAGGAGAGCTTGATTCACTGAAGGGAATGCGATGTATCCCCGCAGCTTGGCTGCAGCGCGTATCATAAACCCCGAGGTCTCGAATACTGTCCAGCAGAATCAAGCGGCCGCCGCACTGGCTAGTCAGAATTCAGAATCCACGCCAGCCGAGAGTAAACTTGATGGGGTTCAACAACGAACAAGTGACGGGACAATAGACCAAACTCAATCTGCGGCCGGTGCTCTGGACCCAGGCGGCGAAGGTCCCAATAGTAAACTCACAAACGAACAACTTCAGAAATCAGAGAAGTCGTATGAGAAGCTGAAAAGTGAGCATGAAAAGAAGTTGGCTGACTATAAAGCGAATCCCGATGCGCACGACAACAAGGGACGTTTGGCTGGGGCGAAGACGCCCGAAGAGCGGCAGAGAATCATTGATGGGCGAGTAAAGGAACTTGAAGCTCAGATCAAGAAGCACGAAGGAGAGTTGAGAAAGATACAAGAAGAGATTCGCAGGAGAGGAAATGCACAATGAGCCAAGATACAAGCACAGTTGGGATCGATGAACTGAATCAACTTTGGGGAAAGGTGGTCGCCAAGATTGCTTTCACTTTCGACGAAAGAGTCAATCTTGGCGAGATTGATTATTACTGGAACGTTGATTCATCGGTAGCTTTCGACACATCGAAAGAAGAAGCGCCGGTCGTTGGATCACTCTTCGACGACGTCCAAGAACTAAGGAAACTTCTTAGCGAGATAGAACGTCCTACAACAGTAGTGGACCTCGAACGGTTTTCTTCTCTCATCAAAGCAATAGCTTATCTCGCGCTGGTTGAGAAGTAGCGGGTATGTTCCGCTTTCGATGAAAACCACAAGTCTGAAAAGCTCTTCCGTGGAGTGTTACAGGCTGAAGCAAGGTTTCGCGTGCAGTCAAGCTCGCTCTCTTTGCAAGTGTGTAATCAGGGGCTTCGCATTCAGTATTGACTGGCACGAATGTATGGTAATATTAAATACATGCTTCAACGCTGTCGCGTTTGTGGTGTTGCGGCTCATTTACCCCACATATTTCACTACTGATGAATAAATTGATATCCCGTGTTCTGGGCATTACCTCGGCGTCACTGTTAATGGCAGGTTGCGCCACACCATACCAACAGTTCACCGCGTTCACGATGACCGGTGGATACGATCAGAAGGACATGGGACGGGACGTGTACCGCGTCAGCTTCGGGGCCAACGGCTATACTTCCCGCGAAACCGCCCAGTGCTACTTTCTTTATCGCTGTGCGGAGCTCACCCTCGAAAAGGGCTTTGACGGCTTCGAGATCATTTCGGATATCCGACTTGCCGACATCCAAAGCCCCGAGCGTGCCTTCGGGTTGCCGGAGCGGACCTTTGAGCCCGTGCAGTACGTGCCCATAATCATTCCTATCGACGAGAGCAGCAAACCCTATTTCGAGGCGGACATACTGATGCTCAAGGCGCCTCTGCAGGTTAATCCTCCGCGCGTGTTCGACGCCCGCAAGCTGAAGGAGGCTCTGGATCCACTCATCGCTCCGGCAAAGTCCGGCAACAACGTTAAGCCGCATATTCACGAGTATCTTCTGCCCGAGGGCAAACTGAACGGGTCCAGAATATAGCCCCCAAGGGCAGATCAATATACCTTGGGTTTCTGCTACGGACGTGCTTTGCGGCGAAGGGGTAGGGATTAGCCTGCTTATACGAAGGGCTTTGCCCTTGCGGACGACCGCGTCCGCCTGTCACAGGCTATTCGGAGCCAATGCGTGAGCACCGGATGTACTGGGCCTGAGCCCTGCCCATCCATCCGCAAAGGCTTCTTGTCGAAGGCACAACCTCTATGTGGATCTGCCCTCTGGCGATTTGCGTTGCCAATCCCCATCAGGCCGCGATGCGGGTCTGGCGTGGACTGGGTGTGTATTGCCTCAGTGTCTGTAGCTTGGCATTCGCCTCTGAAGCATTGTTTGCTGGACGCGGGGGATGGGTGCGGTGTATCTGTTTGTCTTTAGCCAACTGGAGCTTTGCCGATGGAACAAGAACTCAATCAGATCGTGGCCGGGGCGGAACAGAGCCTTGCCGGTATCGACAACATGCCGCTCTTCGAGGCGGTCAAGGCCACTATCGTGGGCCCCAACGGCTCATTCACCAACGTTCGCAAGAACATTGGCAAAATTCCCAAGGAGGAGCGCCCCGCCGCCGGTAAGCTCATCAACGAGGCCAAGGACAAAATCGAGGCCCTGCTGGCCGCCGCCCTTGAGCGCATACGCCGAGCCGAGCTTGCCGCCCGCGTAGGCCCCGCCGTGGATGTCACCCTGCCCACGCCGGGCGCAGTGGCCGGGAGCCGCCACCTTATAATGCAGATCCGCGAGGAAATCTGCACCATCATGCGCCGCGCCGGATTTGCAGTGGCCGAGGGGCCGGAGGTGGAGACGGAGTTCTACTGCTTCGATGCGCTCAACACCCCGCCGGAGCACCCCGCCCGTGCCGAGCAGGACACCTATTACCTGCCCGAGGGTGCGGTGTTCGGCAACGTGTCACGCAAGGGCGCCGAGCGCTACCTGTTGCGCACGCACACATCCACGGTGCAGATACGCGAGATGCTCAAGGTCAAGCAGCCCCCCGTGCGCATAGTGTCGCCGGGCCGCTGCTACCGCCGCGACACTACCGACGCCACGCACAGCGCCAGCTTCCACCAGCTAGAATGCCTGGCCGTGGACGAGGGCGTGTCCGTCAGGGATCTGAAGGCCATCCTGGACCATCTTTTCAAGAGCCTGCTGGGCGAAGAGAGCAAGGTGCGCTTCCGCCCGCACTTCTTCCCCTACACGGAACCGAGCTTCGAAGTGGACTTTTACAGCGGCCACCTGCCCAAGGTGGGCAAGGAATGGGTGGAAATTGGCGGCTGCGGCATGGTGGACCCCAATGTGTTCAGCGCCGTCGGCTACGACCCGGAAAAGTGGAGCGGCTACGCCTTCGGCTTCGGCCTTGAGCGCATAGCGATGATACTGTCCGGCGTGGACGACATCCGCTACTTCTACCAGAACGACGTGCGCTTCCTCTCGCAGTTCGCATAGGCGCTCGCCACAGGGCAACAGGCTAACAATCATACATTTGCTACGATGAAACTTTCCCTCAGCTGGCTGAACAAATATGTGGACCTTTCCGCCAAGAGCGTGGACGAGATCGCCAAGGCGCTCGTGCAGATAGGCTTCGAGGTCGAGGGCGTGGAAACTTGCGGACTGCCGAAGATCGACAATCTTGTCGTGGGGCAGGTGATGAGCCGCGAGCAGCACCCCAATGCCGACCGCCTCGGCGTGTGCCGCGTGGACGTGGGCGACGGCACATTGCGCCAGATAGTGTGCGGAGCGTCGAACTACGTCGTAGGCGACCGCGTACCCGTGGCCCTTGTGGGGGCCGTGCTGCCCGGCGGATTCGAGATCAAGCGCAGCGCCCTGCGCGGCGTGGACAGCGAGGGCATGATGTGCAGCGCGCGCGAGCTGGGCATGGGCGAGGACCACAGCGGCCTGCTCATCCTGACGGAGCGCCCCGAAGTAGGCACACCAATAAACGACGTTTTCCCCGGTGCGGACACCGTTTACGACATCGAGGTGACGCCCAACCGCCCGGACTGCCTTTGCTACGTGGGCATGGCGCGCGAGCTGGCCGCTTACTTCGACATCGGGATGAACTATCCCGACATAGTAACCGAGATGGAGCTGGATAAGGCCCCATCGCTCATCGACGAACTGCGCGTCGATGTGCCCGACACCTGCCCTCACTACCGCGGCTACTCGATTCGCGGCGTGAAAATCGCACCCAGCCCGGAATGGCTCGCAAGCGCCCTCAAGAGCGCGGGCCTGCGTCCCATCAACAATGTCGTGGACGTTACAAACTACGTCCTTATGGAGCTTGGGCAGCCCCTGCACGCCTTTGATGCGGCGAAGATTCGCGGCAGGAAGATTGCGGTCCGCAACGCCGCTGCGGGAGAAAAGATTACCACTCTCGACGGCAAGGAGCGCACGCTCGACCCCACGATGATGGTGATTGCCGACGCGGAGCGTCCTCTCGTAGTCGCGGGTGTCATGGGCAGCATCGATGCCGAGGTGGACGATTCCACCGTGGACATATTCCTTGAGGCGGCTTACTTCGCCCCCGTTTCCATACGCTTCACGGCGCGCAAGCTGGGCCTATCCACGGACAGCTCCTACCGTTTCGAGCGCGGCGTGGACCCTTGCGGGCAGGAATTTGCCGCCATGCGGGCCATCGACCTCATCCTGGAGGTGGCAGGTGGCGAGCTGGCCGGAAGCCCGCAGATAGCAGGCGAGCCGCTCAGCCTTGAACGCCACATCGAGTTCACCGGCGACTACATGCGCCGGATGCTGGGCTTCGAGGTAAGCGACGTCACCATACAGAGCGTACTCTCCCGCCTTGAGCTGGAAGTGGGCCGCTTCGCCCAGAGCGAGCTTGGCATGGCCTTTCGCGTCGATGTGCCCAGCTTTCGCGTGGACCTGGAGCGCCCGATAGACCTCGTGGAGGAATTTCTGCGCATATACGGTACGGACAAAATTCCCACCGCTCCCGTTGTGTCCGCCGCCCTCGTGGGCGGGGACGACCCGATGGCCCGTTTCTCCCGCGCCGCGGCCAATGCCCTGACAGCCCGCGGCTTTGCCGAGTGCGTCAACTATCCCCTTCGTGCCGAGGCCGACACGGCCCTGTGGAGCGGCATCGAGGCGGCAAAGTTCGCGCTGGCCAACCCCCTTTCCGCAGATCAGAGCCACCTGCGCCCGAGCATACTGCCGGGCCTGCTCGACAACCTGCTCCTCAACCAATCCCGCGGGAACGATCTTGCGGGCCTGTACGAGCTTGGCAGGGTGTTCAAGTTCAACGGCGGCAAGCTCTGGGAGCATTTTTCTGTTGGCCTAGTCCTGCCAGCAGAGCGCGACAACGCTTGGCGCAAGACACCGGCACCGGACTTTTACACTGCTTCGGCCCTGGCGCTGGACCTGCTGCGCGCAGGTGGCGTGCGTGCCGATTCGGCCAACCTGCGCCCACTCAAGGCCGAAGGCGTCTGGCAGGATGGGCACAGTGCGGAGTTTGCCAACCCGGCCTTCTCCATGCGCTGCGGCCTATTGGACCTAGCCATGACGCAGAAGCTGGGCATTCGCGGCGATGTGTACGCGGTGGAAATCTCCTTCCTGCCCGCCACGCTGGAAAAGAACCTCTCCGGCGGCATGGGCTACAAATACAAGGCCCTCAGCCAGCAGCCCGCCGCCACAAGGGACCTAGCCCTCGTCGTGCCCGCAGCGGAAAGCTCCGCAAAGGTGGCCTCGGCCCTCGCCAAGGCGGCGAAGGAGGCGCTCAAAGGTGCGGACTTCGAGCTTGAGAGCCTGCGCGTGTTCGACCTATACGAAGGCAAGGGCCTGCCGGAGGGCTGCAAGTCGCTCGCCTACACGCTGCTCTTCCGCTCGGCCACGCGCACGCTGACCGATGCAGAGGTGAACGCCGTGTTCGAGAAAACCCGCGCCCTCGTTGCAAAGGCCGGTTACGCCGCGCGCGCCTAGTTTACGGGCTGGCTGATGCACTTCCCATCTATAAAGTGCCGAAAGCGCCCATAGGTATAACGGCGTTATATCTATGCCAACACCTCGCGCGACACGCTCTGGCGCAAATACGTTGCGCCAAGACAGTCTGCCATTGTAACGAGTTTGAGATATATGGCACCTATCGTCATTGCGCGTGTCAGCCTTGATGGGGCTTCACATCGCATGTAAAAGCCCTGTAAAGATACCAGCGCGCAAATCCATGTCCTTGAGATGATTGAGACAGCGCCGATCCTCTTTCCGGTGGACCATGCCTCTACGCCATTGTCATACGCGTACAAGGCATGTATGCTTTGAACTTATTCATATCTCTTGCGCAGTCTGCGCATTGTTTCAGCTTTGTAACTTGAAATGCGAGAAAAACATAGTCTTTCCCCATAGACTACTGCTCCGAACAGGGGGCCTTTGACTTAGTCAATGTTTGAACCCATATCCATGCCCGGAATGATGGCGCAGGTTGACCAGACCGACCTGCGCTCCCTTGTCGATTGCAGTTACAGCATAGGGACCGACGCCACACTGGAAGAGGCACACAGGACATTCCAGCGCCACGGGCACGAGTTCATGGCTGTGCTGGACGGGGAACGACTCCTTGGCATCTGCTCGCGCAGCGGCATAGGAATGGTGCTCGGCTCGCGCTTCGGCTTTTCCATCTTCTCGAAAAAACCCATCGGCGAGCACATGCTCCCCTCGCCCGTCATAATAAAGGTGGGCACCCCCCTGCGCGGAGTTCTGGACACGGTATTCTCCCGCGCGAGCGACGAATTCTACGACGACATCGCACTAATCGACAGCCGGGGCCTCTTTGCGGGACTCATACAGGTGCACTCGCTTGTAAAGCTCCAGCACCGCATGTTGCTCGAAAAGCTCAAGCAGGTGGAGATGCAGGAGCGCAACCTGCGCAGCGCCAACCACCAACTGGAGCGCATGGCCGCAGAGGTCAGCGCGGCGAACGCAGAACTGGCCAAGGCAAGGGACATGGCCCTAGAGGGCACGCGAATGAAGAGCGAGTTTCTCGCCAACATGAGCCACGAAATCCGCACGCCCATGAACGGGGTGATCGGCATGGTGAACCTGCTCATGGAGACCCCGCTCAACCCCGAGCAGGTAATGTTCGCCAAGACGCTCCGCAGTAGCGGAGAGGCGCTTCTGGACATCATTAACGACATTCTCGACTTTTCCAAGATAGAGGCAGGCAAGCTTGAGGTAAGTAACCACGAGTTCGACATCCGCGAGGTGCTCGAAAGCAGCGTCCACCTGCTCGTGGAGCGCGCGGCGGCCAAAGGGCTGGAACTAATCTGGGACATTGATCACGATGTGCCAGCCAAGGCCCTCGGAGACTCCACACGCATACGCCAGATAGTGGTGAACCTGGTGGGCAATGCCGTGAAGTTCACCGCCGAGGGCGAGGTCATCGTATCAGCCTCGTTCTCAGATCTGGACAAGATCCTGCGCGTCGAAGTACGCGACAGCGGGCCGGGAATATCCGAGCATGTGATGGCAAAGCTCTTTGCCCCGTTCACACAGGCGGACGGCTCCACAACGCGCAAGCACGGAGGCACGGGCCTTGGTCTTTCCATATCCAAACGCCTTGCCGAACTGATGGGAGGGCGCATCGGTTGCACGAGCGAACTGGGGCGCGGCTCCACGTTCTGGTTCGAGGTGCCACTAGCGGAAATCGAGGGTTCTGGCAAGGGACGGGACTACGACTTTGGCGCCCAGAGGCTGCTTGTAATCGAGCCAAACCAATCTCTGCGCAAAGTACTTATGCGCCACCTTTCGGGCTTCAACCTAGCCTGCAAGGCCTGTGCGAACCTCGAAGAAGCGCGCGCGCACATGGAAACTGCTCTCGCTGCGGAAGAGCCGTTCCAGTATCTGCTTCTGGACCTATCGGGCACAGGCGGAGAACTTGGCCCCTTCTGCAACGCACTGCGAGAAGACAATCGCTTTAGCGGACTCGGCATAGTGGGTATGACTAGCGTCGGACACGCCGCACAGAGCCTCATAAACGAGCGCGACCTTATTACGCGCCACATTTACAAGCCCATTCGCTTTGTGGACCTTTGCGCCTGCATTGAGGGCATGTCGCGCAGCGGACTGGGACGGGAAGGGGTTCATGTACATACCCCGGAGCGCGAGCTTGCCCCGTCCGCCCGCCCGCTTCAGGTGCTGATAGTGGAGGACACGCAGACAAATCAGGTCGTTGCCCGCATGATGGTCGAAAAGTTGGGACACAGGTGCGTAGTGGCCTCGAACGGGCTTGAAGCTCTGGAACTTCTCCGCAGGCAGCACTTTGACTGCATACTTATGGACTGCATGATGCCGGAAATGGACGGCTTTGAAACCACACGGCGCATCCGCTCCGGCTTCTGCGGCGAGGGACAGCAGGACATACACATCATCGCCATGACGGCCAACGCCATGCGTGGGGACCGCGAACGCTGCATAGAGTCCGGCATGGACGAGTACATATCCAAACCCATACGCAGGCCCGAGCTGATAGCCCGGCTTGAGAACGCACAGCGTCAGCTCTACGCATAGAAACGCCCCTGCGGCTCTCTCTCGTGCAAAGATACTGCAAATAAGCGCACTTTCCCGTGCGGCGCTGTTGTAAGCGACGCCCTTCTGCGTCATTGTGTGGAACTGCTGCCAGTCGTACGTATTGCAGACAGAACCTCCACCATTGTTCATGAACAGCAAGAGTCCCCAATCAGCCTACAAGTGGCGCTTCTTTCGCGCCGGAGGCGTTGACCAGATACTCATACAGAACGGCGCGGACATCGCGCGACTGCCAGAGCTGGACCTGAAGCTGTGGTTTGCCCTAGCCATGCCCTGCGAAGGGGTGGAGGCAGACCCGGTCCTATTGGCAATGCTGGACAGCGACAAGGACGGACGCATCCGCCCGCCCGAAATAGCCGCCGCCGCGAGCTGGGCCGACTCTGCCTTCGTGGACCTGAACGACCTCTTCAGCCCTGCCGACTCCATAGCAATATCGCGAATAAAGGATGCTGAAATACGCGCCAGCGCTCGGCAGGTGCTCGACTCTCTGGGCAAGACCGAGGCAAAAGACATATCTCTATCCGACCTTGGCAGCGTGTACAAGGGCCTTGCCAGCACCCTTTTGAACGGCGACGGAGTGATACCGCCAGACGAGGCTCTGGAGCCGGAGACAAGGCAGGCCGTGGCCGACATACTATCCTGCATGGGCGGAGTGCCCGACCGCAGCTCGAAACTGGGCATAGACAGCGACATACTGGACCGCTTTTTCTCGCAGGCGGCGGCCCTTGTGGCATGGATGGACCTTGGAAGAGCAAATGCGCACAGCCTACTGCCCGCCGGGGAAGGCACAGCCGATGCCCTCGCTGCACTCAACGCCGTACGAGCCAAAGTGGACGACTTTTTTGCAAGGGTAAGGCTGGCGGACTTTGACCCCCGCGCGCTGGAGGCGCTGAACCGCAGCGAGAGCGAGTATCTCGCCCTTGCGGCTAAAGACATGACTATCGAGGCCGCCGAACTGGCCGCCTTCCCTCTGGCTCTGGTGAAGCCCGGGGCCTCGCTACCGCTCGAAAAGGGCCTAAACCCGGCATGGGAAGGCGCGATAGCGAGCTTTATAGACAAGACAATCGAGCCATTGATCGGCAGTGCCGGCCGCCTGTCCTCGGCAGACTGGGAAGGGCTGAAGTCCGCTCTTGAGCCGTTCCAGAAGTGGCAGGCCGCCAAGCCCGCCACAAGCGTGGGGGCATTGGGCGAGACCCGGCTGCGCGAGCTTCTAGGAAGCGGGCAAAAGGCGCGCATAGCCACCCTAATGGCCGAGGACGCCGCGCTTAAGCCGCGCTTTGACAGGCTGGACGCGGTGGAAAAGCTCCTGCGTATGCGCATGGGCTTTGTGCGCCTGCTCAACAATTACGTGAACTTTGCAGAGTTTTACCAGACCCGCAGCTCCATCTTTCTCGCAGGCGATTTGTATTTGGACGCGCGCGCCTGCCACCTTTGCCTAGATGTGGCGGATGCCGGGCGGCACGCCGCACTGGCAGGCCTATCGGGCATATACCTCGCCTACTGCGACCTCAGACGCGAAGGCGGGCAGAAACGCAGCATCGTGGCCGCCTTTACAGACGGCGATGCGGACAACCTCATGCCGGGGCGCAACGGCGTGTTCTTCGACCGCAAGGGGCGGGACTGGGACGCGAGCATCACGAAAATCGTCAGTAACCCCATAAGCATACGCGAGGCGTTCTGGAGTCCCTACAAGAAGCTTCAGCGCACGATTGAGGAGATGATAGCCAAGCGCGCGGCGGGGGCCGAGGCCGGGGCAAGCGACAAGCTGACAAACTTGGCGGCAAGCGCCGTAAACCTAGACAAGGCAAAACCGGACGCCATTCCAAAGAAGATAGACGTTGGCACTGTGGCGGCAATGGGCGTGGCTCTTGGCGCGATAGGCGCGGGGCTATCCGCATTGGCAACGGGGCTTATGGGGCTTGCGTGGTGGCAGATTCCGCTGGTCTTTGTGGGCCTGGTCCTGCTCATTTCGCTCCCGTCCATGATTCTTGCATGGATGAAGCTGAAGCGGCGCAACATTGCACCACTGCTGGACGCCAACGGCTGGGCCGTGAACACAAGGGCGAGGATAAACACGCCCTTCGGCGCGGCGATGACGGACAGGGCAAAGGTCTCAGCAAGAGTATCCGGCTCTGTTAAGGATCCCTTTGCCGAAAGGCGCACACGCTGGCCCTTTGTCGTGGCACTCCTTCTTGTAGTGGCGGCCTGCCTTTGGACATTGGACCGCAGGGGCAGCCTTAACCGCTGGAGCGGCGGCCTCATAGGCACGGCTGCGCAGAGTGTGGAGTGCCCAGCCAGAGATACAGCGCAGTAGCAGCAGCACCCTGAGAGAGAACACAGTCTAGATACTCCCGCGATAGCCTCCCCCCTTACCCATTCGCTTCCACTTGCAAGCCGCTCTTTGCGCATGCATATTCGCCTGTCATGGACAAGGCCCACCCGCATGGCAGGACAAGCCCGGCAGTCACTCAGGCGCTATACAATATCAGCCGCCTGCCCGGCACCTGTGCGGACGGTCGGGAGGCCCTGAACATAATACTGGACCAGATACTGGCCGTACTGCCAGCCACAAGCGGCAGCATCAACCTGATTAACCCCGACTCGCGAATGCTGGAGCTGGAAGTGCTGCGCGGGATGCCCGAACGCTCCAAGCAGCTTCAGCTAAGCCTTGGCGAAGGAGTAACAGGCTGGGTGGCCCTACACGGCAGGCCCATGCTGGTGCCCGACGTTACGCAGGACATTCACTACGTGCCTGTGTCCGCAAGGGTGCGGAGCGAAATGGCGGCACCGATGGCGGACCGCGGGGCGGTGGTGGGAGTAATCAACCTTGATAGCGACGTTAAGGAAGCCTTCGACGAAAAAGACCTCGAAACGCTGGCCCTCTTGAGCAACGAGGCCGCCCGCGCCATGAGCCTTATCTGGCACATGGACCTGATGCAGATAAAATCCCGCCAGCTCGAATCGCTCGTCAATGCCTCGCGCGAACTGGTGGGCCATCTGGACATGTCCAGCCTGCTTGCGCAGATTACGAACGTGGCCCTGACGCTGGGCAACTTCCGCCTCGCGGCCCTGTTCCTGTACGACCCGGCCACTCAGCGCCTCTCGATGGAAACCATCGCGGGCATTCGCAACATAGGCAGTTACAGCGAAACCCTGCTGCTGGAGGAAAGCGCCATAGGCACAGCCATCCGCCGTCGCAAACAGGTGGAAGTGCCCGACCTGCCCCGAAGCGAGGAGCACCACTTTGTTGATGTCGTTTACAGCGAGGGCCTAGTCTCCATGCTGGCTACGCCCCTGATGTTCGAGGACAAGGTGCTGGGCGTTCTCAACATTTATACGGACAGAAGGCACCGCTTCAGTAACGACGAGCGCAACCTCATGGCCGCGCTCTGCGGGATTAGCGCCCTTTCCATAATCAACGCCCGCCTGTACGACCGCGTCTTCCGCACCGAGGACACACTGCGTCGCAACGACCGCCTGACAACGCTCGGACTACTCTCGGCCGAGATAGCGCACGAGATACGCAACCCCCTCACCGTCATAAAGCTGCTCTTTGGCAGCATGAATCTGGAATTTGCCAGCGACGACATGCGCTGCCGCGACGTGGAGATAATCGCCGAAAAGCTCGACCAGCTCGAAGGCATCGTAACGCGCGTCCTCAGCTTTGGCAAAAACAGCGAGGGCCTGCACTCGCACTGGGATCTAGTCCGCATAGTGGACGACACCCTGCACCTTGTGCGCCTCAAGCTGCGCCAAAGCGGCATACGGCTGGACTTCAGCCATCCGGGCCGCCCGCTGAGGGTGGAGGCCAGCAAGGGTCAGCTCCAGCAGGCCGTGCTGAACATTGTGATGAACGCCGTTCAGGCCATGCCCGAGGGCGGAGCGCTGGAGCTGGGCATACAGGTGGAGAGCGGCCCAGAGGGCGATGTTGGCGTAATCCGCGTTCACGACACGGGCCGAGGCATACCAGAGGAGATACGAAGCCGCATTTTCGACTCCTTCCTCACTGGCAAGGCAACGGGAACGGGTCTTGGCCTGAACATCTCCAAGCGCATCCTGAAAAGCCACAACGGCGATATTGAGGTGGAAAAAAGCAGCCCGGAAGGAACTGTGGTGAAGCTGTGGCTACCGCTCGCAAGATGAAAAGGCGAAGGGCCACAGCCCGCATTCAAGCGACCTAGGACGTGTCATTGCCCGAACTGTGCAAGAAAAGCGTCCTTCCACAAATAGCCGTCGAGCAGGGCCGGGCAGTCGCTGCCCATTATTCGCAATGCCGCGTACAGGGCCTCGATCGTCGCAAGGCCGCAGTCGGGATCTTCCGTCATCTTCGACACCCTCGGATACGCCGTCCTTATCCCTACTGGCAGACTGCGCTCCAGTGGCAGGCCCTCTATCATGCGCCGCATTCCCGGCAAGAGTCGCCAGGTGCTGTCCAAGAGCAGCAGCGGCCTCAAGGCCCTGCCCGCCTCGTCGCGAACAAGGTAATGCGCCCTGTCCCCGCAAAAGGCCCCTTCCTCGGCAAGGTCAAGCAAACCGTCGGCTGGGGAAATCACCGGCGCTCCCGGCGCGAGCAACAAAAAGCCCGTGCCATCGAATGAAAAGCCCGGCTTGGCACGGTGGAAGAAAGTCCCCTCCCACTCTTCGAGCGGCAGTAGAGAGCATTTGGAACGCTTCTCCTTGGGGTGACGAACAGCTACTATGCGTGGAATCGGCATCTTGGTGCTGGGGCTGCAATCTGCCAAGACTCAAAGCCCGGTCCGCGAGGGAGCGGAGAGCGCCTCGCCAACCACGCTGCGCAACTCACCACGACTGAAGGGTTTGCGCAGCATCGCATCGAAACCATAACGGGCGTGATCGCGCATGACAGGATCGTTCCATGCCCCGCTCATAACGATGGCCCTTATGCCTGGGCATATGGCGCGAAGGGAGCTTAGCAGCTCCGCCCCTCCTCCCGAGCCGGGCACCGAGAGGTCCAGAATCACAAGGCCAAAGGGGTTTCCATCCTGCATCGCGTTGCGGAAAAGGCGCAGTGCCTCCTCGTCGCTCACGGCAACATCCACGCTGTGGCCGGACTTGTCGAGCAGGCGGCGAATGCTGCGCGAGACCACCTCGTAATCCTCCAGCACCAGAACGCGGACGGGCCGCGGCTCTGCAAGCGACGCCTGACAATCTGGCACAGCCGTCCCGGCCTCTTCGCGAAGGCCCGAACTCTCGGCCACAAAAAACACTCTCCTGCCAGTCCAGGGGCCGTCAATAAGGCGGAGCTGACGCACGCGCACGGGCAGCTGTCCGCGTTCCCGGCACCGTATGCTGACAAGCTGGGGGGATCCGTCCGCCCCGGTCACTATGTCCAGCCCCGGCATCAGATCCTGCACCGGGCGACCACCTGCGCGCCAGACGCAGTCAAAGGCGCTTGCAAAGGCATCGTTCATCAGGAGCACCTCGCCATCGTCAGAGCAGAGCAGCGCCGCTTCCGGCAAAGAGCGAAAAAGGGCCGAATCCGCCCCCTCGTCCCCACCAGTCCACAAAGGCCCGCCAAGGTCACGATTGCGTATGTCGCGGCGGATCCTTCGCGCCAGTATGCCAAGATGAACGGGGCTTACGAGGTAGTCATTGGCCCCGCTGTCGAAGGCGCGGTGTATGGCAGAGTCCTCGTCGTTGTCCGAATAGATGTAAACAGGCAGCCCTCCAGCACCGGGCATCTTGCGAATGCTTGAGCACATTTCCTCCACCCCGGCCCCGACAAGGCCCGAAGATAGCAGAACAGCGTCCGGCGCAGTCGTGCGGCAAAGGTCCATCAGCTCCTGAGAACTGGCAGCCTGCGCATACTCGAAGGCGCCTCCAAGCCCCATGCACAGGCTTTCCCGAAGGAAGCGGTCGCTCTCGGCCACGATGAGTCTGGGGATGCTCCGGTGCATGAGAAGTTTTTATACGCAAGAGGGCGCAACAATCAAACAGAGAAGAACGCGCGATGGGATGCGTTTGCAGATGCCCTCCCTAGCGTATCGGGTGCTCGGGCTTCAAGTCGCGGCTCATGAGGGCGGCGATGGCGTCCGAAGCCTTCATGCCCCCGAAGAGCAGGGCCTGCACCTGCATGAGTATGGGCGCGTCGATGCCGTTTCGCTGGCAGATGTCCACAAAGCTCTGGCAGGAATGGTAACCCTCCACGGTTTTGCCGGTGGCGAGCAGCTCCTCAATCGGCACTCCACGCGCGATTTTCTCGCCAAAAGTGCGGTTGCGGCTCTCCTGCCCATTGCAGGTAAGTACGAGGTCTCCAAAGCCGGAGAGGCCGAAAAAAGTCTCCATTCGCCCGCCAAGAGCCAGCCCAACGCGCACCATCTCGGCAAGCGAGCGTGTCAACAGGGCCGCCTTGGTGTTGTCGCCCAGCTCCAGCCCGTCGCAGCAGCCTGCGGCTATGGCGTACACGTTCTTGATACTTCCGCCTAGGCAGACGCCGCTCATGTCGTCGCTCGAATATACCCTTAGCGAGGCCCCGCTCATGGCCTGCTGAAGATCGCGCATAAGCTCCGGGGCATAGTTGCCCGCCAGAACAATTGCCGAAGGCTTGCCCTGCGCAACCTGCGTGGCAAAGGTCGGCCCGCTGAGTATGCCAACCCCGTACAGGTCGCCCAGTTCCTCCTCGGCCACCTTTGTGGATAGAAGCAGGCTCTCTTCCTCAAGGCCCTTTGTAAGAAGCACCACACTGCGCAGTCTTGCCGCGTCCCTTGCGGCGGCACGAATGCTCCGGCACACCCCGCGAAGAAAGCTGGACGGAGCACCTATTATGCAACATTCCGCCTCCAAGAGCGCGGGTTTTAGCTCCATGCCTATCTGCAAACGCTCCGGCAGATGAAAGCCGGGGAGAAAGGGACTCTCGCGGCGCGAGGTCATGTGCATGGCCTCGTCCATCCTGTAGGGCACAAGGGTCACAGTGTGCCCGAGGCGGTCAAGATGTATGGCCATAGCTGTGGACCAGGCTCCGGCGGGATATAGGCAAAAGTTCACGTTTGCTACTGTTTGGGAGTTGTTACGGGAAAACGGCCCTCGCGCACGTCGGCCGCGTAGTCGCCAAAAGCCTTGGAAGCGGCGCTGCCTAGATCCGCGTACACCTTTGCAAAGGGCGGGCCTCCACCGGGGGTAAGGCCCAGAATGTCCGTGGAGACGATTATCTGCCCGTCGCAGCCAAGGCCGGAGCCTATGCCGATCAAGGGCACATTCAGCGCGGCGCTTATGGCCTCGGCAGTATCGTGACAGATCATCTCGCCAACGATGCAGAAGGCACCGGCGGCCTCCACGGCCTTTGCGTCGGCTATTAGCTGCACCCTCTCAACCTCGCTCTTGCCGAAGCGGCGGTATCCGCCAAGTTGTAGCACGCGCTGGGGCAGTAGGCCGATATGGCCCATGACGGGGATGCCAGCCGCGCAGAGGGCGGCAATTTTCGGAGCCATGTCCTCGCCGCCTTCGATCTTCACCGCATCGACACCGCTTTGCTGCATAAACACGGCACAGGCATCGAGGAGGCGCTCGAACGAGCCGCCCGCCACGGCAAAGGGCACATCCGCCACGACAAGGGCCGAGGGCCGCGCGCGAACAACCGCCGCGCAGTGATGCGCCATCATTTCGACAGTCACGGGGATCGTGCTCTCAAAGCCGAGAACGGCGTTGCCCATCGAATCGCCCACCAGTATGAGGTCCACCCCCGCCCCGTCGGCAAGGGCTGCGAACGCGGCGTCGTACGCCGTTGTGCAGACGACCTTGCGGCCCTCCTTTTTCATCCGCCGTATGGCGGCTGTGTTTACGCGTCCCATATCCAAACAGGAAACACCCGCAAGGGCGCACGCTCAAGATTGAAAACTACCCTCTGTCATAAGATAGCACCCCAATGAGAAACTTCAAAATGCGGAAAACAATCATCAAGCAGATGTAAAACAGCGCACTCTGTGCTACTGTCCCTGACCAACGCTGCAACAATCCCCTTGCCTTGCGCCTCTTCAATAATTGCGCATACTGGCGTATAAATCCAAGGGAGCGTTTCTTCCAACAACACGCGTATTCGCGCCTCGTCCTGAGATAAGCACATACATACGAAAAATGAGTCCTTTCCCCTTCAGCTCACAGGATAGAAACGGCAGCCCCTTCTCCAGCCCGGCTCCGATAACGGCCGCCGAATACGAATTCATCCGCCAGATAGTTTACGAGCACAGCCGCATCAACCTCGGCCCCAGCAAGAAGGAACTGGTAATGGCGCGCTTGTCCAAGCGCCTTCGCGCACTGAACCTTAACGGCTATTCGGACTACATAAACATGCTGCGCACCCCGGCGGGCAAGGACGAGATGACCAACCTCATCGACTCCATCTCGACCAACCACACCTACTTTTTCCGCGAGCCGCAACACTTCGACTTTCTTACGCAAGTGGTGCTTCCCCAGTTCTGCGAACAGGACGGGGCCAAGCGTGGGGCGACAAGCGGCACCTTCAAGGTATGGAGCGCGGCCACTTCGAGCGGCGAGGAGCCGTACACCATCTCGCTACTGCTGGACGACTACTTTTCACGCATACGCGGCTGGAACTGGAACATACTCTGCACCGATATTTCCACACGCGTGCTGGCCAAGGCCCAGGAGGGCATATTCTCCAAGGACCGCCTAGGCCCCGTTCGCCCCGACTGGCTTCAACGCTACTTCGACAAGGGAGTTGGCGAGAGCGAAGGCTTCTACCGGGTCAAGCCCGAGCTTAGGCGCAACCTCAGCTTCCGCGCCCTGAACCTATTGGCTCCTAGCTACCCCTTCCGCGACAGCTTTCAGGTGGTGTTCCTGCGCAACGTGATGATATATTTCGACCGCGAGACTCAGGAAGAACTGGTCAACAAGATTTACCCCCTCATCCAGCCCGGCGGCTACCTCATAATCGGCCACGCCGAGAGCCTTACCAACGTCAAGCACCCCTTCAAGCTGGTCAAACCCTCCATCTACCGCAAGGCATAGACAGGCAACGCGATGGCCAACGACAAAATCAAGGTTCTCATTGTTGACGACTCGCTTGTGGTGAGGCGGATGCTCTCGCGCATACTCAGCGAAGACCCTATGATAGAGGTAGTGGGCACTGCGGAAGACCCCTACGACGCCGAGGGCAAGATTCTCCAGCTTAACCCGGATGTGCTGACCTTGGACATTGAAATGCCCAAGATGGACGGGCTGACCTTCCTGAAAATCCTCATGGAAAAGCGGCCGATGCCCGTCATCGTCATGAGTTCGCTTAGCCAGGGAGGCTCCACTTACGCAATGGATGCCCTTCAGTACGGCGCGGTCGAGGTGCTGGCAAAGCCTTACGGCCCGTACTCTGTGGGCAACGTTGGCGCACAGCTCGTGGACAAGGTGAAGGCCGCAGCAGCCTCGCGAAAGAGAATAGGCATACTTAAGCGCAGCTTCGCAAGCGCCAGCGCCGCCCAGCGCCAAGCATCTGCGCCGCCGCCTGCGCCCATCCCCGGAGCGCCGGTGCCAGTTGCAGCCCCGCCTCCGCCCGCGCCAGCGCCCGTACGCTTCCACTCTCGTCAGTTGATAGCCCTCGGGGCCTCCACCGGCGGCACAGAGGCGCTGAAGGAAGTGCTCGTGGCCCTGCCTGCGGACATGCCGCCCATAGTCGTGGTTCAGCACATACCGCCCTACTTTTCCAAAGCCTTTGCGGACCGCCTCAACGGCCTCTGCGCCCTGTCCGTAAAGGAGGCCGAGGAGGGCGACCTTGCCCGGCCAGGCACGGTCCTCGTTGCCCCCGGAGACTTCCACATGGTCGTTCACTGGGGAACGCAGGGCTATCAGGTATCGCTCAAGAAGGGGCCACAGGTCTGGCATCAGCGCCCCGCAGTGGACATCCTTTTCAAGACTGCC
Source organism: Puniceicoccales bacterium Verruco_02 (assembly GCA_001604585.1). Lineage (GTDB taxonomy): Bacteria > Verrucomicrobiota > Verrucomicrobiia > Opitutales > Oceanipulchritudinaceae > Verruco-01. Next base: position 62,099 of record LVBW01000004.1, read on the forward strand.
GCAGAGGCCGCTGGCAAGTACTGCATAGGCGCCCTCTTTACTGGCATGGGACGCGACGGAGCCGAGGGCCTGCTCGCCATCAAGAACAAGGGCGCGATGACCTACGCTCAGGACGAGGCTTCCTGCGTGGTCTATGGTATGCCAAAGGCCGCTGTTGAACTGGGGGCAGCGCAAAAAGTGGCCCCACTGGACAAAATAGCCGGCCTATTGCGCGAGAGTGCCATCGCTGGCAAGCTCTGAACCGTCTATATCGCCACATAACTGCGTTGGAAGGAGGGATTTCCGATTTCCAAAGCGTTCTTTGCTTGTTTCAAGTCGCATTTAAGTTTTCATCGAGTAGAGAAATATCCTCATGGCTGGCAGAACGCCGGCACCTTAAGATGGAACAGGCCACATATCCGAGCTTCAGACTTTGTCAGTTCGCGCTGGACAGCAAAGGGACTATCACGGGCGCCAGTGCGGACAGCGCCGACAGACTCTGCGCACCTGAAAGACAGGTGGAGGGAAGAAATATCCGCGATCTGCTCCTTTCCATAGAGGGCGGCTGGGCAAAGCTGCTGCCGGAGAACATTGCCCTGTGGCCAGAAGAGGTATTCCTGCCTTGGGAGGGCGAGGGCGCACGCTTTGCCGCCGGGCTTTCGGCCCACCTATTGCGCTGCGGCGCAGGCATAGTGCTGACTCTGGCCCCGGCTCTGGCTCCCGCAGAGGGCATGGCGCAGGCCTCGCTGCAAGACCTCCCGCACGACCCCTCCACAGTCGGTCAGCTGTTCCTTCGCCTGCGCACGGCAGAGAGCCGCCTGAACAACTACCTGCACAATTTCCCCGGCATATTCTTCAGCCAAAGGCCGGACTTTTCCTTCAGCTACCTTGGCCCCGGCCTCTCGGACAAGCTGGAGATGAACACCCGGCCCCTGATGCGCAACGGCAGCCAGTTCCTAGACCTGATACTCAAGGCGGACCGCGCAGGTTTCCTCAAGGACATCGAGCAAAGCTCCATCCGCAGCGAGAGCTTCAGCATCAACTACCGCCTGAAAAGCCCGGTAACGGGCAGCGTCGTTTACATAATGGACGTGCGCACCCCACGGCTATCGCCCGGCGGCCTGCTGCTTGGCTACGAAGGGGTGCTTATAGACATAACCCGTCAGTCCATAGCCGAGGCGCGCCTTTCCCGCTCTGCGTGGAAGGAAAACCTCGCCACGATAACAAGCGGCCTCATTCACGACTTTTCCAACGTCATGGCGGGCATATTCTCCCTGTCGGAGCTGTACTGCTC
>LVBW01000038.1 GCA_001604585.1 Puniceicoccales bacterium Verruco_02
CGATCTCCGCTGGCAGGGCCTCGAGCTCCCAACGCTCGCGATTGAGGAACTTTCTCGGCTTGTCCGGCTTTGCTCCGGGAGCCGCTTTTACAGCCGCCTTTGCCGCCTTTTCGCGCGCAGCCTCTGCTGCGGCCTTGGCTTCGAGGTAGTCCGAGTAACCGCCGACGTAACTTTCCACATTGCCGCTGCCGTCCAGCACCAGAAGGTCCGTCACAACGTTGTCGATAAAGGCGCGGTCGTGGCTTACGAGCAGCAGGGTGCCCCCGTAGGCCGAGAGCAGCTCCTCAAGCAGCTCCAGCGTTTCGAGGTCGAGGTCGTTCGTAGGCTCGTCCATTACGAGCAGGTTGAATGGCCTTGCGAATAGCCGCGCCAACATCAGGCGGTTACGCTCGCCCCCCGATAGCATCGACACGGTGCTGCGCGCCCTGTCCGGGGTGAATAGAAAGTCCTGAAGGTAAGTTATGACGTGCTTGCGCCCGCCGTTTATCTCCACCACCTCAAGACCGTTCGCTATGGCCTCCTGCACTGTCTGCGTCTCCACGAGGGCTTCGCGCGTCTGGTCGTAGTAGGCAATTTCGAGGCCCGTTCCGTGACTAAGCTCGCCCTTCTGCGGGGGCAGCTTCCCGAGTAGCAGCTTTACGAGCGTGCTCTTGCCGCAGCCGTTCGGCCCCACGATACCTATGCGGTCGCCGCGCTCTATAACGTCGGAAAAGTCCTTTACGATGAGCCTGTCGCCCCAGCCGTAGGAGATATTCTTGGCGCTTATGACCTTCATGCCGCTGCGCCCGGCCTCCTCTATCTGCATGTTGGCGGCACCTGTGCGCTGACGGCGGGCACGGTGTTCATCGCGCATACGCTTGAGCGCCCTCACGCGGCCCTCGTTGCGGGTGCGCCGGGCCTGTATGCCCTGCCGTATCCAAGCTTCTTCCTGAGCCAGCTTCTTGTCGAACACGGCCTGATTGCGCGCCTCGGCCACGAGCCATTCCTCCTTGCGCACGAGGTAAGTTTTGTAATCGCAGACCCAGCGCGTGATTCGCCCGCGGTCAAGGTCGAGTATTTCGCTGGCCACATTTTGCAGGAAGGCGCGGTCGTGCGTAATAAAGAGGAGTGCCCCCTTGTAGCCGCGCAGGAATTTCTCCAGCCACGATATGGCCGAGATGTCCAGATGGTTGGTCGGCTCGTCCAATAAAAGCACATCCGGCTCCATCACCAGTTCCCTGGCAAGTAACACGCGGCGCTTGGTACCCGAAGAGAGCGAGTCGCAGTCCGCCTCCGCGTCCAGCTCCATGTCGGCAATCAGGCGCTCGACGCGGTTTGTCAGTTCCCATTCGGGCAGTTCGTCGCGCAGGCAGGCCGAGGCCACAAACTCCCTCACCGTACCGTGCAGAGTGTCCGGAATCTCCTGCGAGAGGAAGGCAAGGCGCGAACCGGCGGAAAGCTGCACATCGCCGCGGTCCGGCTTGATGAGTCCGGCGGCAATCTTGAGGAAAGTGCTCTTGCCCGTGCCGTTGCGGCCGACTATGCAGGCCCGCTGCCCGCTTTCGAGGACCACGGTGACATCGTCGAGCAGGGCGGGGCCGCCGTAGCTCATGCTGATTTTGCGTAAAGTAAGGGACACAGCCGCCCATTATCACGCAAGGAGCCGTGCTTGGAAACAGCAAAAGAGCCGAAGGAGGGCGGAATGGGGGCTATCTTGCGCCGGGGCAGAGCTTTTCCAGTATGCGTTCCAAGTCCTCGTTGCCGTAATAGTCTATTACAATGCGCCCGTGTTTGGGGCTGTGCTTTACCTGCACACTGGTGGCGAAGTGGCTCTGGAGCCGGGTCTGTATGTCCTTCAAGGCAACCATTTCGGCGTCCTGCCTGCCCTTGGCTGCGGCAGCGGCACCACGGCCCTTTTTCAGGCTCTGCACAAGGCGCTCTGTTTCGCGGACAGACAGGCCCTTTTCCACCACGCGGCGGGCCAAGAGGGCGCGTTGTTCCTCGCTTTCTAGGCCGAGCAGCACCTTGGCGTGCCCCACCGACAAGAGGCCGCGCGATATGTATGCCTGTGCCTCGCGCCCGAGTTGGAGCAGGCGCAGCGCGTTGGCCACGCTGGAGCGGGGCTTGCCTACGCGCTCGGCCACTGCCTCCTGAGTGAGGTCGAAGTCGCGCATCAGGCTCGCATATCCCAATGCCTCATCGACGGGGTTGAGATTCTCGCGCTGGAGGTTCTCAATAAGAGCTATGGCGGCGGCGGAGCTTTCGCCAACGTGTACGATACGGGCAAGAATGGTCTTCATGCCCAGGCTCTGGCAGGCCCGCCAGCGGCGCTCGCCAGCTATGAGCTGGAATATCTCTCCGTTCTGGCGCACCACGATGGGTTGCAGCAGGCCCTCCTGACGTATGCTCTCGGCAAGTTCCGCTATCTGTGCCTGTTCCATCTCGCGCCTTGGCTGGTGGGGCGAGGGTTCGATACGGCCGATGTCCAGTTCCTGAAAGCCTTCTGGGCTGGGCAAGGGGTCGGTCTCGCGCGGCGTTTCGGGGGCGCTATCGACGGAATTTTGCGGGATGCCGCCCGCTATGAGGACGTCCAGACCGCGTCCGAGCCTTGCTTTCTTTATGGACATGACTTGAGGGAACAGATGATTTGGGAGTCGAAACTTGTATATATAGCTCGCTACTGGGACTTCTGCGGGATGAACAGCAGCTGGCCGGGCATGAGCTTTGTTGGGTCGGCGATGCGGTTGGCGTTGATTATGTCCGCCGTGTTCGCGTTGTGCTTGCGCGCGATGCCCGAGAGGGTGTCGCCCTTCTGTACTGTGTAACTGACGCCCGTTGTTGGGAAATTGTCCGAGAACATCACGGCGGGTTTCGGCGCGGATGGGGCGGCGGCGTTGCTCGCGGCCTGTGCCTGAAGGGCCTGTTGGGTCTGCTGGGCAAGGCGCTCGATTTGTCTACTCACCTCGTCGATTATCTGCGTTTTCTGCTCGCGCTGGGCGCGGGAGAGTTCCTCGCGCAGGACTGCAAGGCGCACGTCGAGCTGAGCCAGCGTGGCATACTGGGTGGCGCCCGTTTCTCGGCTTGCCTGAAGCTGGTTTCGCAGGGCGGCGTTCTCGCGCTGAAGGGCCTCGATGGCCATGCTCATCTGGCCAACTTGTGCGCGAAGCTGCTGGATGTCCTGCTCCATGTCTCCAAGGCGGCGCGCTTCGATGCTCTGGGCCTGAAGGGGCAGGCTCGAGGTGGCCAGTACTGCGAAGGAAAGGAGGGCTGCAAGGGTCTTCATGGCGGCGTGTTTGAGAGCATATTGGCGGACCATCCGGGGCAGGGCAAGACTGCCTGGCAAATTTGCGGCGTTGACGCTCCGTATATGCTTTCTAGGTGGCTAGTCGCTCCAGTGCTTTCATCGGGCGGCTTTCCAACACGCTTCCAGGTGCAATGGGCATTCCGCGCAGAAAGTCCGCCGCCGGGAGCATCTTCCCGCCCGGTCTTTGCAGGAAATGTATTACGAATGTGCCCCTGCCTGTGGCCACGCTGAGGGCGTCTTTGCCGCTTTCGAGCACTGTGCCCGGCGCATGGGGAGTGGGGGCTTCGTCGTAGCTGCTGTTTCCCACGCGGATGCGCTGCCCGGCGTAGTCGAAGGCCGTGCCTGGCCAGATGCGGAAGGCGCGGCTTCGCTCGTGCAGCTCCTTTGCGCTGGCTGCAAAGTCGAGGTTGGAGTCCTCCTTCTCCAGTATGCGGCAGTAAGTGGCGCGGCTCTCGTCCTGCTCCACAAAGCGTGGCTCCCCGGCCAAGAGGGCGGGCAGGGCGCGGGCAAATAGCGGAACGCAGGCGGAGGCGAGCTTTGCGGCAAGGCTTTCGCGGCAGTCGTCGGGGGCAATGTCAACCAGTTCCCTGTCCATTGCGGCCCCGGCGTCCATGCGGCGCACTATGCGCATCAGGGTGACGCCCGTCTGCCTGCGCCCGGTGGCAATGGCGGTCTCGATGGGCGAGGCTCCGCGAAGCTCGGGCAGGAGCGAGGCGTGGAAATTGAGCGGGGGCAGGCGGGGGACGTTCAGGAGCGCATCGCGCAGGAGGTGCCCGTAGGCCATTACAAGCAGCAGTTCGCAGCCTGCGTCGCGCAGCCACTGCACGTCCTCTTCGCCCGGCTTGTCTGGCTGGCGAACGGGTATGCCGTGCGCCAGTGCCCAGCTTTTCACGGGGTTTTCGTGCAGCTTCATGCCCCGGCCCTGACGGCGGTCCGGCTGCGTGTACAGGCCCACAAGCGAGATAGTGTCGGCGTGATCGCGCAGGAGGCTCTCCAAGAGGGGCAGCACGATCGGGTCAGACCCCATGAATACGGTGCGTAGTTTATGCATCGCTAATAATATACTTCCCGGACAATAGGGCGAGCCGCACTTTGCCGCTTACCCGGCAGCCTGTTCGCTACTCTGCACAGTCTGCCTAGCCAGTTCGCCCAGGGCCTGAAGGTCGAGCTTGCCGGAGGCCAGGGTGGGGATTGCATCCACGCGGCATATGCGGCGCGGTATCCAAAGGTTGGGTAGGCCTTCGTTGACGAGTCTCCCGCGCAGCGTGGTCGCGTCAATGTCCATCGCGCTGATTAGTACAAGGCTCTCGCCCTTGGCCGCGTCGCTCGCCCCGGAAACCGCTATCATGGGCTTCTCGCTGTCTTCCAGACGCAGGGCGCTCACTATGGCCTGTTCCACGGTGCCGTGGGGAACCATTTCGCCCGCTATCTTGGAGAAGCGGCTGATGCGACCTTCGATGTGCAGGCAGCCCCGCTCGTCGAAGCGGGCTATGTCGCCCGTGCGGAACCAGTCCCCGTCGAAGGCGCGCCTTGTCGTTTCCTCGTCGTCCAGATAGCCGCGGAACACGTTCGCCCCGCGCAATTGGAGTATGCCAAGGCTTGTAAGGGGCAGGACGGCGCCCGTTGCGTCATCGACTATGCGGGCCTGCATTCCGGGGAATATGTGCCCGGTGTTTTCGTTGTACGGGTTGGGTTCGTCGCTGTTTACGCTGTCGAGATCAACGGCCACCGCGGGCGAGGTCTCCGTAAGCCCGTAGCCTATGGCAAAGCGGCTGCCTACGGTCTTTTCCCAGAGCTGGGCAAAGCCCGCGGGGGGCTTTTCCGCCCCGGCCACGGTCAGGCGCAGCGTGCGCAGCAAGGCGGGGTCCACCTTCTTGAGGTAGGGGCGCAGAAGGGTGGGGGTGCCGATGAGGAAAGTGACCTTTTCGTCATGTATGGCTTGTGCCACGCGGCGCGTCTCAAGCGGGTTGGGCAGACACACTGTTTTCATGACCGCCATGAGCGGATACCACATGTTCACCGTGAAGCCGAAGCTGTGGAAAATGGGCAGGTTAGCCATCACAATGTCCGTATCGGGGCGGAACATCTTGACGGCGTCTATCTGAAGGCAGTTGGCGATGATGTTGGCATGGCTGAGGGCGATGCCTTTGGGTTCCCCAGTGGAGCCGCTTGAAAATAGCAGCCCGGCCTCGCGCTGTCCGCCCTCCTGCGGCACGCCCAGCCAGCGCATCAATAGTCCCGTAGGGCAGCCTAGAACGGCGGCCAGCCAACGCAGCACCTCGCCCTTGCCAATGCCCTTCATAAGCTCCACAAAGTCCACGACGTTCTCCGGCCAAGGGAAGTCGGGCAGGCGGTCGATGACGGGTTTGGCCGTGATTACGTGGCTCAGGCCCGCCTTGCGAATGCAGATGCTGGCGGCCTTGGGGCCTGCTGCAAAGTTGAGGTTGACGGGTACCTTGTCCGCCAGAATGCAGGCGAGGTTGACGAGCGAGCAGGCAATGCCGGGCGGGAAGACTATGCCGATGCGTCGTCCGGGTAGCTTTGCCACGCGGCGGGATATGGCGATGGCCGCGGCGAGGAACACGCCTGACTTCATCTCGCGCCGTCCAGAGGAAAGGTCCACTATGAGGGGTTTGAAGGGCTTGCGGGTCAGAGCGCGGAATATTTGCGCGCCAAGGTGGCCGCGAAGCTCTGCCTTTGAGGAAAACTCCTCCATGCCCATGTCAACTAGCAGCTTGCCGGATTCGCTCATTTCGGGGTGTGTGTCACATTACTTTTACAGGCGCACGAGGCAATAATCAATGAATAATGGCCGGGAGCTGGGACGCGTGCACTGGCCTTAGCTAGTCAGTTTGCGGAAATCTTCGGGAATGGGGGCCTCTAGGTTGAGCATCTCACCGCTTACGGGGTGGGGGATTTGCAGTTTCCATGCGTGGAGCATAACCCTTGGCACGACAATTCCGGCGGGCGTGCTATTGGCCTGCCAGCCGTATGTGCTGTCTCCGCAGAGCGGGAGGCCGATGTGTGCCATGTGGACGCGTACCTGATGGGTGCGGCCCGTGTGAATGCGCACTTTTACAGTGCTGGCCCAGTGGCCGATGCGGGATACCAATTCCCAGTCGCTCTGCGCGGGGCGGCCGTCCCGCCGGATGCACATTTTCAGCCTGTTGGCGGGGTGGCGGCCTATGGGCTGGTCGATGTTGCCGCCGGGCAGGCCGGGTTGTCCGGCCACGATGGCGAGGTAGCACTTGTTGGTGTTTCTCTGCGCAAAGGCTTCGGACAGGGCAAGGTATGCGCGGTCGCTCTTGGCAACGACTATGACGCCGCTTGTGTCCTTGTCCAGGCGGTGGACTATGCCGGGGCGTTCCTCGCCGCCAATGCTGCTTAGGGCGCCTTTGCAGTGGTGTAGAAGGGCGTGCACGAGGGTGTCCTGACCTGTGCCGGCTCCGGGGTGGGTCACCATGCCGGGGGCTTTGTTGATGGCAAGCAGGTCTTCGTCCTCGAAGATTACTTCAAGGGGGATGTCCGCAGGGGTAAGGCTGCTCTTTGTCGCTGGCGGAATCTCGTAACTGATGAGGTCTCCGCTGCGCAGTTTCTCGCTCTTGGACAGGGCCTCGTCATCGCGCCATACAAGACCGGCGTCGAAGAGCTTCTGCACGCGGCTTCGGCTCCACTCGGGCAACTGGGTGCAGAGCACCTTGTCGGCACGCAGGCGGTCCATGAGGGCGTCCACCTCGAAACTGTGCAAATCCGTGTCTGTATCCATCGGCCTATCTTCTGCCCCCGCCGCTGCGACGCAACTCATGCTTTGCAAAAAGCGGCAGTATGGCTTCGTTTAGATAGGCAAAGGCGGCTTCAAGCCCATGTGCCTGATATACTCGGCCGATGCGGGCCTCGACCTTGGTCGGCTCGCCGAAGGCGCTCAGGAACTGGTTCGAGGTCATGCGTATGAACATGCCGTTCTGGTCCGCGTGCGATGGGCGGTTTTCCAGTATCCAGCTTCGGGCAAAGAGGGCGAGCACGCTGTCGCCTATCCAGGCTTGCTCGCGCAGCAGGGCTTGGTCAAGCGGTTCTGGCGGGACGGCGAGGTGTGCGCTACCAGCCGACATGGGCTTCCTTTCGCAGTTTGTCGCGGTAGTCCCTCAGCCCCTGTATCTCGATGCCTGGGATGAGGGTTATGCCTATGGCGGAAAAGTCGCCCTTTGCCTTGTATAGGCGGGTCCAGTCAAACTGGTTGATTAGGTACTGCGGATAGGCGCGGTCCACGACGAGCATTCCTCCTTCGTCGCGGCGCACTTGTTCGATTTTCCACAGTTCCACCTCGGCTGGCATCATCTGGACAAGCGGGTTGCCGTCGTCGAAGGGGTGTACGGGCACGCGCATTATAATCTCGTAACAGGGGCTGATGAGGGTGCGCACTTCGAGCATGTCCCGCCCGTTCTCATGCTTTAGGACGTAGAAGCCGTTCGTGTAAAGTTGGCCAAATTCCACTAGGGCGGGGATGTTCTTCATCGCCGCGCGTATCTGGCGGTCCTTGGTGGGGTCGGTGGCGGCGGATGCCAGGCAGGCAAGGCCTGCGAAGAGCGCCAGCATGAGAATGAGCCTTTTCATCGTCATGACTTCCTTCATGCTGCCTATTGAGTAGCCTAGGCCTTGGCCGGTTCCGGCGTGTCCTCGCATTTTGTGCCGGACATCAGGGCGTTGGCCCTTGCAATGTCCTCGCAGGCGTGGCGGGTCATGTCGTATTCGATGAACTCTCCGGCTATGCGGAGCGCTGCCGCTATGGCCTTGGCCGATGCCGAGCCGTGCGCTTTTATGACGTTGCCCTGAAGGCCGAGAAGGGGGGCGCCGCAGTAGCGGTCCGGGTCGAGCCTGTTTTTCACGTCCTTGAAGGCGCCGCGCATTAGCAGTGCGCCCAGCATTCGGAGGGGGCTTTTCTTCACCTCGTCCTTCATGATGGAGCGGAAGGCCTTGAACAGGGCTTCGCTCGTCTTGAGGAGCACGTTTCCGGTGAAGCCGTCGCAGACGACCACATCGACCTTGTTCTCGAAAATGTCGAAGCCTTCTATGGGGCCTACGTAGTTGATCATCTCGCCAAGGCCGCGCAGCCGGTCGTTGCTGGCGAATATGACTTCGTTGCCCTTGCTTTCCTCGGTGCCTATGGATAGGAGGCCCACGCGGGGCTTGTCCCTTCCCAGAGTGAGGCGGCAGAAGTGGCTGCCCAATATGGCGTTGTGAACGTGGTGCTCGGGCTTTGTGGCGGGGTTTGCCCCGACGTCGAGCATTACGAAGTGTTGTTCGCGGCTGGGCCATACCGAGGCCAGCGAGGGACGCTCCACCCCAGGCAACTGGCGCAGCTTCAGCGTGCTGCATGCCATGAGGGCGCCTGTGTTGCCGCAGGACACCGCCGCGTGGCAGGCCCCGAGCTTCACCAGTTCCACGGCGCGCACCATGCTGGAGTCGCGCTTCTGCTTGATGGCTTTTATCGGCTTTTCCTCCATGCCGATAACTTCCGAGCAGTGCATGATGCTTACGCGCTCGTCGCCCTTCAGGCCGTGCTTGGCCAGCAGAGGCTCTATGTCCTCGCTGCGCCCGGTGAGGGTGATGGACAGCTGTCCGAGGGCTTCGGCGAGGGCCATTTTTACACCCTCGACCACTGCCTCCGGGCCGCGATCCCCGCCCATTGCGTCAATGGCTATTGTTCGTGCGACCTTGTCCGCCATGTGTTATGGTCCGCGGCTGTATGGTGTCTGGCTGTGTACTCGCTGCGTCCAAAGTGGTCGTCAACGGGCGTGCAGCCGGGCTTTACACCTCGGTGTCGAGCACCTGCCTGCCGCGATACATCCCGTTTGTCGGGTTGACACGGTGGGGCATGAAAGTGCTGCCATCGGTGGGGTCCACGGAGAGCTGAGGAGCTATGAACTGGTGGGCACCGCGGCGCTTGTGACTGCGCTGCTTGGACTGTTTGCGTTTTGGCTGTCCCATGACTGGAAGTGTGTTCGGAGATATCGCTCCGGGTTAAAAACGAAGAACGCTACCGTTTCGTGGCCAGCGGTCAAATAGAAAAATGTGATTGTTGTCTTTCGAGGGTTAACATTGGGTGTTGTTGGACATGTGAGTGCGGAAGTGTATGTCTTTTCTATGAGGTTGTGCTAATGTTTCGTATCCGCCCGGCGTAGTCACCTTGAACAAAGGCTTATTAATGAAACTGCACTCTGTACTGGCATTATGCGTTCCTTTCGCCTTTCCGCTCTTTGGCGCAAGTGTGGATGTGGAATCGGACATTTCTTTGGTAACAGTTTACAATGGCGTGGCCCGCGTCACGCGCTGCTTCGCCGTGGAGCTGCCGGCGGGCGAGAAGACAACGTTGCGCTTTGCCAAGTTGCCGGTCTCGATGGATGGCGGCTTTGTTCAGGTGGCAGTGCTCGAAGGCTCTGCGCTGAACTTCGGCTCTCTTTCCTTTGACCCGAGCTTCACGCAGGAAGATGAATCGGCTGCATTTGCGGAGCTGGACTCCAAGCTGCGCGCCCTAAAGCTCCGGCGCGAGGCTCTTGTGCAGGAGCGCCGCCGCGAGCAGGACCGCGCCGCCGCGCTTGCCAAGCTGCTTGACTCGCTAAACAAAGGCATTGCCGAGACGGGCACAGTGGGCCTGTACGACACGGCTTTGAAGGCACTCGATGCTTCGCAAACCGCGCAGAAGGAGTCTTGGGAGCGCGTGACGGCTCTTGAAGAGCAGCTGCGCCTTTTGGATCGCGAGGCCGAGAAGCTTAATAGGGAGCATGTGGAGCAGAGGGCGCGCGACGAGGCCACTTGTGCCGAATACACGGTGGAGGTTGTGTCGGTGTCTGGCGGACTTACAAGCGGCAGCTTCAGTTACTACGTATCCGGCTGCCACTGGTCGCCCTCTTACGTCGTGAAGGCGGACACGGCAAAGAACAGCCTGAATGTAGAATACAAGGCCAGTGTCTCTCAGAACAGTGGCGAGGACTGGGCGGACGTAGCCCTGACTCTCGAAACTAGCCGCCCAACGCTGGGCGTAAAGCCCGTTGAGCCAGCCCCGGTGTTTCTGCGTCAGTCGGATCCTTACAAGGCGCGGTCCAGCAAGTTTGTGAACCTCCTTGAGGTTGCTCCGGCCCCTATGGCTGCCGAGGGGCGCTACATGGCTGATACGGGTAACAGCGTTGTCGTGACTGCGTCCATGACGGGCTTTCGCGCCACGCTCAAGGACAAGGCCAGCGTGCCTTCGTCGGGTAAGTCCACCTCGCTTGTGATGATGACGCGTGATATGGAGAGCGTCTTTCACAACGAGACCATTCCCATGAGCGCGGAGAGTGCCTGCCTCCTCGCCAAGGTGAAGAACGCCTTCCCTCTGCCCATGCTGGCCGGGCCGATGCAGGCCATTGTCGATGGCAGCTCCAACGGCAGCGGCATGATTGCGGAGACCTTGCCGGGGGTGGAAATCGTCATCGGCCTTGGCGTCAACCAGAACATAGAGGTGGCGCGCCGCACCGTGGCCGAGAAGGGCAAGGATAGTGGTATTTTCGGCAGCAGGAGGGTGGAGGAGCGCCATTACGTGAACACAATCACCAACCGCATGGCGCAGGCGCAGCGCATTGTTGTCCGCGACCGCGTTCCAATATCCAAGGACGAGAAAATCGAGGTGAAGCTTCTTGAGCCGTCGAGGGCTGCGCCGGACAGCGAGACGGGCCTTTTCGATCAGGAAATAACCCTTCAGCCGGGCCAGAAGGTGGAGCTTGTGACGAAGTTCCGCGTGGCCTACCCGAGCGACTGGCAGATAAGCGGGCAGTACTGAGGGGCCTCCACGATGATAGACAGTGGCCACTCAACGGCGTCATGCCACGCGCCACATTCCATGCGCCTTGCGCTTTCAAGAGCCTTCGGCTGGCTCTGATGAAAGGGCGAATGGGCTAGTTGAAGCTCTGTACTAGGCTTTTGACTACCAGTGTCCAGCCATCCACGAGCACGAAGAGCAAGAGCTTGAAAGGCAGGGATATTACAACCGGGGGCATCATCATCATGCCCATGCTCATGAGCGTGCTGGCCACGATGAAGTCGATGATAAGGAAGGGGACGAATATCAGGAAGCCCATCTCGAAGGCCTTGCGCAGCTCGCTTATGATGAAGGAGGGTATCACCACGCTCATTGGCACGTTGCGCACCGACGTCTGACCCATTCCTGCAAGCCCCATGAAGAACTCTAGGTCCTTGCTCCCAGTCTGGCGCAACATGAAGCTCTTCATGTGCTCGGAGGCCACTTCGAGGGCTTCCTTGGAGCTAATCTGTTCCTGCTGGTAAGGAGTCAGGGCTTGGTCGTGGATGCTGTTCCATGTCGGCCTCATTATGAAGAACGACATAAAAAGTGCTATACCGACAATAATTTGGTTTGAAGGCACACCCTGGGTGCCTATCGCACGACCCACAAAGCCGAGCACTATGACGATGCGCGTAAAGCAGGTCATTAGCATGACGATGCTGGGCGCAAGCGTCAGCAGCGTCATGAAAATGAGCAGCTGGATGGCCGTGGAGTAGTCGTCGCCCCCGCCGCTGAAGGAGATGTTCATCGCCGGGCCTGCCTGCGAAAATGCCAGCTGGGGCGCTCCTAGGAGCAGGGCCACTGGCAGCAGGCGGAAAAATGTGCTCAGTAGGCGGCTCATCGCTTTGCAGGGCCTTCGTGCCCTCCGTCGGGGCGGTTCAGGCTCTCGTTGATGCGGGAAATCAGGTTGCTGAAAGGCTCTGTATTGTCGCTCACTGGCTCAGGCGTTTGTTGGACGGGCAGGGGAGCGTTGCGGCCCTTGCGCTCGTAAGGCAGGGAGTAGTCCTCCGGCTCCAGTTCGCAAAGATTTGTTATAAAGCCCGGCCCAACGCCGAGCAGCATACGCTTGCCCTCCACCTGTACAACAACCAGATGCTGCCTGCCGCCGAGGCTGCGCATACGGCAGATCTCGATGGCCGCGCCGGAACGCTGCGACAGCCGCCCTCCCATACCCCTCATTTGGCGCAGAACGACGATGCCACCCACCGCTAGGAGTGCCGTTACAAGGAGCAGCGCCGTGCCTCGTATCCCGCCATCACCCGATGTGCCGGTTGCGGACTCAGCGTCCCTAGCCTCTGCCTCCGATGTTGCGGGGTCCAGTATCTGGTCGGGGTCCACGGCGTACATGCAGGCAGTGCCTGCTAGAAGAGCCAGCAGGAGGAAGGCCAGTCTGCGGGTATTAGCCATGATCGTTGCCGACAAGCTCTGTGATTTTGATGCCAAAGTTGTCCTCGACAACGACTACCTCGCCGTACGCTATTAGGCGCCCGTTGACAAAGAGGCCCACCGGGTCTTTGGCGTGCTGTTTAAGCTGAAGGACGGAGCCGGGCGTGAGTTCAAAGATTTCCCTCATGGGCAGCTCGCAGGAGCCCAGTTGCACTGTCACCTGCACGCGCACATCCAGCACGACATCCAGATTCTTGGAGTCCAGTACGCTCATTTCAGTTTCTTCTCCTTGGTTTTGCTCTGGTTGCGAATTGTGTCGGTAAGTTTGACCACGACCTGATCGTTGTCGATTCCAACCTCGCCCACGAAGCGTTCCGTGTCAGCAAGGCAGACGACTGTATGCTCCATGATGTTGCTTGGAAGCAATATGAGATCTCCGGGGCGCAGGGCGAGCACATCGCGCACCGTGCTTTCAAAAGCTTTCCACTCCGCCCTCACGGGCACGCTTATCTCGTTGTAAACGGGCATCCAGCGAGGGTCTCTTTTCTCGTTGCTGGAGCTGTTGAAGCGTTTGGAGTTTTCCTGCATCTTGCGGATGACAGGCTCGATGGTGTAGTAAGGGATGGCTATCTGCATCGCCTCGGAGCAGTCGCCCACAACGGCCTCCATCGTCAATACGAGCATGATGGCGTCGTGCGGGCTGGTCTGGAGGAAGCGGCCGTTGTTTTCGCGCCCGATGAGGGATGCATTCAGCTCTCGCGTGTCCTCCCACTGGCGGCACCATTCTTCGAGGATGAGGTATATGACATCCTCCACCAGTGCTATTTCTATGTCTGTAAGGTAGCGTTCGTCGCGTATGGAGTGCCCCTTGCCGCCTAGAAGGCGATCGACAATGGTCATCGCAAGGCGGGGGTTCATGTCCAAAATGCCCACCCCGGAAAGCTGCTCCACGCGGAAGAGCGTGATGTGCGTGGGGTTGGGTATGGACTCGGTGAACCTTTTGTAGGGGACGGTGTAGAGCTGGCTCATCTTCAGCCCGAAGTCCATGCGAAGAAACAGCGAAAGGCGGGCTGCAAGATAGTGGATGAAGGTCTCGTGGCGGATGCGGACCTGGCGCAGTTCGTTTTCTGTAAGGAATACGGGGTTGCGGAAGTCGTAGGTCTCGATGTGGACCTTTTCGTTCGGGTCGATGCGGCGGCCGTCGTAGGAGTATATGACGTCCTGCGGCGCGGTCATCGCCTCCGCCATCAGGGCGTCGATGTCGCTCTGTGACAGAATCTCGTTCAGATCGTTGTCGTTGGGATCGTCCGCCATTGCCTTTAACTCCTTTTGCCGCGGGCGGCAGAATCGGCCGCGCACAGTGTCGCTGCCGAAGTTAAGCACTTACTGTACCACGAATTCAGAGAAGTACAGGTTCTCCACGGCGTTGCTGCGCAGCGCCTGCCCGATGGCGTTAATTATCTTGTTGCGCACGATGTTCTTAACGCCCGGCTCCTCCATGTCCTGTATGGTCATGTCGGAGAGTACAGCCAAGGTGGCGTCGCGGATGATCGCTTCCTTTTCCTTCATCTGCTCGGGGAAGTTCTTTGCCCTCCCTTCAAGTAGGAAGCTGACCTTGATGTAGCGCGAGCGCATGGCGCCGGAAAGGTTTGCCACCACGTCCTTCACCTCGTAGGTGCTGCCGTGCCCGGCTGCGGCTTCGCCCTTCTTTCCTTCCTTGCCATGCTCCTCCTTGGCAGGGGCAACATGCTCGACCATTTCGGCATTGGGATCGACGGGGCCTGCGTTCTTCTTGGCCAGCTTTTCGAGGCTGGGCATCATGTAGAACTCCCACATCATACCCATTACGAGCGGTATGGCCAGTATGGTGATGATGGCGGGGAGGAAGCCTCCCTTGCCACCGCCTGTGGAGGCGGATTTTGGAGACGGAAGATCTTCTACCGGGTCGGGTTCTTTGGGCATCTGTAAATATCTCTTCTGGGGTTAAGACCTGCAAGGGCAGGGAAGGCTACTTCTTGAGCTGTATGGCTTCCTGGAGAAGCTGGTCTGTGGTGGTGATTATGCGCGAGCCGGCCTGAAAGCCGCGCTGCGTGCTTATCATATTGGCGAATTCCGTCGTAAGGTCCACATTGGACTGCTCAAGATACTGACTCATCACGGAGGCGAGCTGTGTGTTGGAGGGGAGAAAGTCCGTCCGCGTGCCAGCGGCCTCGGTCTGGCGGTACAGGTTGGAGCCAGCCTTGGCTAGGCCCGTTGGGTCGCGAAAGGCGCTTAGCTGTAGCTGCCCCCCTTCGATGGCTGTGCCGTCGGAGAAGTACAGGCTGAGCTGTCCTGTGCTGGGGGTGAATTTCCAGCTGCTGATAGCCTCTGTCTGGCCGCTTGTGGGGTTGGTGGCCGTGTCGGGTATGTAGATGTTGCTGCCGTCGAGCGTGGAGCTGCCCTGTACGCGGTAGCCTTCGGGTGTTACGAGGTAGCCCTGGCTGTTGCGTGTGAAGTTGCCCGCGCGGGTGAAGTATTCCTCGCCTGTTGTTGTGTCCAGCACGCGGAAGAAGCCCTGTCCGTCGATAGCGATATTGTTCTCCAACCCCGTGTAGGTGGCGTCCTCGGTGTCGAACACGCTCTTGATGTTGGCCACGCTTACTCCGCCGCCTACCTGGGAGCTGGAGTTGCTATTGCCGGATATGCTGCCTTTTAGCATGTTGTAAAAGGTGTCCGAGTATTCTACGCTGGCCCTTTTAAAGCCCGTAGTGCTGACATTGGCAATGTTGTCGCCAATGGCCTGAAGGCCGCTTGTGAAGCTTTTTAGCGCGCTTATCCCGGTCTGAAGGCTGTATGAAAGTGACATGATGCTGTGTTTCCTTCTGTATTTATAATATGGGTCTGCCGCCTATTCGGTGCTGCTCGCTGGAAGGGAGACTTTTGTAACGGTTGTGGAATCGTACTGGGTGCCGTCGATAGTCAGGTATATGCCTCCGTCGCTGCCTGTGGAGACCTCGGTGACAATGCCGCTGACCTCGCTGCCGCTGGAGTTGAGCGTAACCTGCCTGCCAAGGTAGGCCTGAGAGGAAAGCTGGTGCTGACGCGCGCTGAAGTTTGTGAAGTTTGTCGAAAGGGTGCTCATCTGCTCCAGCGAGGAGAAGTTGGCCATCTGCGAGATGAACTCGGTGTCGCTCATCGGTTCGAAGGGATCCTGATTGGATAGCTGTATTGTGAGCAGCTTCAGGAAGTCTTCGGAGCCGAGCAGGCTCTTGTCGCTGGCGCTCGTCTTGGTGCTCGTGCTCGTTGTGGTGGCAGAGCTGTTTGTGTAAGCGGTGTTGATGGCGGTCATCTTGCGTGTCTTTCCCTTATGCGTACTGCCCAATGTCGGGCTGAGCGGTGTCGCCTTCTTCGTTGAACTGCGGGGCTTCGAGCCTTATGCCGGATATTCCGGCGCGGCGTGTCAGGCTTGCCCAGCCGTTCTCTATTTCCGCGCGCATTCTGCCCGCGCCGGTTCCAAATTTTGCACTGACATGCCTGCCCTGCCAGCGTAGCTGGAGATCTAGGGTTCCCCCTTCAGGCAGGTCTATGGATAGCTTGATACTGCGGCAGCCTTCGTTGCGCATCTTGTCGAGCTGCTCCATGATGGTGCTGCTTACCTGTTCCATCCGGGCGCTCTGGAGCTGCTGGGCAGCTTCGGCGCTGGAACCGGAGCGGGCCGCGCCAGAGGCTCCCGTGTCGATGGCTTCAAGGAGAGTCTCTTCACGGCTCTTGTGCCTGTCCTGTCCCTGCTGCTGGCCCTGATTGCCGCAATAGAAAATGCCCCCGCGCAGAATCGTCGCATTCTGCGTGTCAGCGCCGCTTTTTGGCGGCTGGGTGCTAGTGAGGCTGTCCTGGCGGTACAACATGTCAGTTGTTGAGGAAGCAGTTCCTGTGCCGTTGTTGCTGCCAGACTTGTTAAGTGACGCATTATCAGGTGTATGCGTGTTGACGTAACTTGCTCTGGCGGCAAGTGAAGTCCTGCCTGAAAGGTTCTGAACAATACTTCCGGAAAGCTTTTCCGAGACAGGGCCGGATGCGCTGCCAGCACCTGCCGCACTGCCGGACTGGGCGAGGGAGGAGGCCTGCCTTGCCTCGGCCGCTCTGGCGTTTTGCGCCTCGCCACAGCCGCTATTCTGGTTGGCCACCCTGCGGGCTGTGTCAACGCCAGCCGTGCTGCGGTCGCTCTGCATGTGGCGGCCAAGATCGTGGCTTTCCGCAAGGCTGTAAGAGCCGAAGCCGCCCTTGCCGCGCCCCGTGGAGGCGTTGTTGTCTGGCATCAGGAAGGGGCTGGACGTGTTGGATGTGCCGCGCCCTATGAAGCGGGCAGCGCCTTCACCGATGCCGCCGAGCAGGCTGCCACTGCCCGTTGCCTGTACCGACTGCTGCATGGCTCTTATCGTAGCTTCGTATATGCCCTCTGACGGTTGCGGAAATGTTTTCCGCGAAATTTGCCCGCAGAGGCTCTTGCTCCATACAGCGTTTACCGTGCCTATGGTGAGGCTATCTGCTACCTTGGAGCAGCATCCACGCGAAGGCGCTTAAGCTTTTCGAGTATGTTGGCCACGCGCTTCTCGGGCGTTGTGGCAGTTGGGTCGCTCCCCGCTGGTTGGGCCAGCATCAGCTCCAGTATCGGACCTACGGCATCGGCTTTCATAAGGCCGAGCACCTTTACCACGTCGTCGTCGCTTTTCTGGTTGAAGAGGGTGACAACGGTCGCAGGCTCCATGTTGTTTATTATGGCCACTTCCTCGCGGATGCGGCGGGCCTCTCCGGCCTTGACCTCGATTATGTAGTCGGAAAGTTCTTTGCGCGCTCTTGTTATCTCGTCGCGCAGGCGCTGGTTTTCCTTGCGCTCGCTCTGAATCTGGGCCTCCTGCGCCGCCACTGCGTCGATGCGTGCCTGAAGGGCCTCGCGCTGGTCGGCCAGATCGCGTATCATCTTGTTGATCTCGCTCGTGCGGAAGCTCCAGTACACGAACTGGGTGCGCTCGTGGGCCTCCATCTTGGCAAACTCGTTGTTATGGACGGTGAGAATGCGGGTAAACACCTTCTCGCTTCGCATGAAAAGGACTGCGAGGCTGACTGCGAATATGGCGACAGAGGCCGCCGTGGTCGCCAGAATTCTGGGTAATGCTCCTGCCATTGTTTACCGCTTCTCAGGCGCTGCGGGCAAGGCCGCTGCGTGCTATGACAATATCTTCGATTTCAATTTCCTCCTTGCGGAAGCCTTCGGCCAAGTGCTCTTTGTGCTGTTTTTCCCGCAGGTGTTCAAGTATCTCTTTCTGACGTTTGCGGTCGAGGAATTCCGCCAGTTTGCGCTCTTTGACCTGTTCTGCTTCTTCGAGTAGCTTGTTCCGTCTGGCCAATTCCAAGCGGGACTCGTCCAGCGCCTTCATGTAGGCGTGGCGCATGGAGGCAGAAAAGCGTCCCTCGCCGTCGGCACCGATGAGGCGTTCGAGGTCTTCGCTACGGCGGCTTGCCGAGAGCACGTCCGCACGCTTGTCGGCGCAGTCGCGCACGCTGATGGCATAGGCTTCGAGGGCCTGTTCCTGTTTGAGACCGCGCAGGGTGAGTATTGCCTGAAGAGGGAATTGAAACTTTTTCATGCCTTTGGTCCTCTCTGTTTCTATGGAGTGTGGAGCATGTTTCAGGCCATAGCCTTGGACAGCATGGCAAAGCTTTGGTCGCGTTTGAAAAGTTCGTTCGATTTCTGCCGCAAAAACTGGGCAATCGGCTCGTTTTTGTCGATTGCTCGGTCGAGGCGGGCGTTCGTGCCCCGTGGATATGCACCGATGTTTATGAGGTCCTCGTTTTTCCGGTACAGGGCCATTAGGTCACGCGCGGCGGAAACAATTTCCAGTTGCTTCTCGTTGCACACGCTGCGGGATAGACGGCTCACGCTCTGGAGCACGTCCACGGCGGGGTAGTGGTTGGCCTGCGCCAGGGTGCGTGAAAGCACGATATGCCCGTCGAGAATGCCGCGCACAGCGTCCGCAACCGGTTCGTTCATATCGTCGCCCTCAACGAGCACAGTGTAAATTGCAGTGATGGAGCCCGCCTCGCCCATGCCTGTACGCTCCAATAGGCGGGGCAGGAGGCTGAACACGCTGGGCGTGTAGCCGCGGGAAGTTGGCGGCTCGCCAATGGCAAGGCCTATCTCGCGCTGTGCCATGCAGAAGCGCGTCAGGCTGTCCATCATGAGCAGGGCCTTGGCCCCGGCGTCGCGAAAGCTTTCGGCTATGGCTGTGGCCATAAGCGCCGCGCGAAGGCGCAGCGGGGCAGGCTGGTCGGATGTGGAGACTACGACGATGCTCCGCTTCATGCCCTCGGGGCCGAGGTCGTTTTCGATGAATTCGCGTAGCTCGCGCCCGCGTTCGCCAACTAGCGAGAGCACGTTCACATCGCTGTCCGCCCCTCGCGCTATCATGCCAAGGAGGGTCGATTTGCCTACGCCAGAGCCTGCGAATATGCCCACGCGCTGGCCCGTGCCAAGGGGGGTGAAGGTATCAATGCTGCGAACTCCCGTGGAGAAGCCTTCCTTGATGGGGACTCTCAGCATGGGGTTTGGCGCCGGGCGGTTGAGTCCTCCAGCGGCGTATTCGGCACGTATCGGCCCCTTGCCGTCTATCGGGCGGCCAAGTCCGTCAATTACGCGGCCTATCAGGTTGCGCCCGGTGGGGACGCTGTTTGCCTGTGCAGCGGCGCGCACCTCGCAGCCGGGATGTATCTCGTGGATAGGCTCCAAGGGCATGAGCAGCACCCTGTTGTCGCGAAAGCCGACCACCTCCGCCGTTGCGATGCCAGCACTGTTGTTGGAAAATAGCTCGCAGATTTCGCCAAGTGCCACTTCCGGTCCCTCGCTCTCGATGATGAGGCCCGTCACCTGCCGTACGTGGCCAATCTTGTCCGCCACGCGTACATTCTGAACGCGGCGGCGCATCCAGTCCACATTGTCGCTGAAGCGGTTGGTCACTGGTGTGCCTTCTTTATCTCGCCCTCCACACGGCGGATTTTTGTCCGTATGCGCGAGTCAATTATGCCAAAGCGGCTCTGAATTAGTACGTCGCCGCTCGAAAGCTCTGCGTCGGCTTCGATGCGTAGGTCCGGGTAACGATCGTGGAAAGATTCGTGCTCCTGAAGCAGGGCGCTGTCCCGCTTTGAGAGGCGAAGGACGAGCTTCTCGTCCCCGCTGCCCACCTGAGCGAGCGCCGCATCTATGGCGCGCAATACTGCCGGGCGGTCCAGTTCGAGGCCCTCCCAGATTTTGTCCACGATGGCCAGCACAAGATCCGGGAGCTGTTCGTTGAAATCCTCAGACAGCTCTGCGTAACGCTTCTGTATCGAGGCGAGCACCTCGTCCTGAAGCTGTGCCATATCCCTCCGCGCCTGCATGATCTGCCGCTGGCAGACGGTTTCGGCGTCGGCGCGGCCCTGTTCGTAAGCCTTACGCTTGTCCGCATCGGCGTCGGCCGCCTGTACAGGCTCCGGCCCGTAGTAGGCCACGTGCATACCCACAATTGGCTTGCGCAGGTGTATTCTCCCGTTTCCTTCTCCGGTCATGGGTGCTCTTACTAGTCTTTGGTGTTGTGGGAGAAAATCTTACATCAGCCTGTCGCCGCCGCCGCCAGTATCGAGCGAAATCTCGCCCTCTTCCTCCAGTCGGCGTACCACCTGAATGATGCGGTCCTGTGCGGCTTCGACTTCCTTCAGGCGCACCGGCCCGAGCATTTCCATTTCCTCCTTGATGGACTCTGCGGCGCGCTTTGACACGCTCTTGAGTATCATCTCCTGGAGGTTGGCGTTGGCGCTCTTCATGGCGACCACTAGGTCGCTCATCTCCAGCTCGCGGGTTACGCGCTGCAAATCGCTGATTTCCAGACGCACAAGGTCCTCGAAGCTGAACATCTTGCGGCGTATCTGCATACCGAGCTGCGGGTTGCGCTCTTCGAGTTTCACGAGCAGGGTCTTGCTCGTCTCCTTGTCCATAAGGTTCAAAAGGTCCGCCACGCTGCGCACTCCGCCAGAGGAATGCATCGTGGGCTTGTGCTTGGTGTCAAAATGCTTCTTCAGGCAGCCGACAACGCGCCCCACGTGTTCCAGGCTTGTGAACTCCATCGCGCCGATTCGCTCGACCACCTCTTCGCCCACTTCGGGCGAGAGCATTGAGATTAGCGAGGCGGCTTTTTCGTGCGAAAGGTGGCTGGTTATGAAGGCGATTGTCTGGGGCTGCTCTCCGCGTATCAGATTGTTGATCTGGCGCGGCTCCATGTCGGAGATTTCTTGAATGACCTCCATCGAGTTGCCAACGGGCGCAATGCGAGAGAGCAGGTTGGCCGCCTTGTAATCGCCCTTGGCCAGCTCCAGCGCGCGCTGCGCAAAGCGGGCACCGCCCAGTATAGCCCCAAGGCTGCCGGATATTATGTTCGAGAATTCGTCAACGACCTTGCGCTGGGTGTCCTCGTCGATGATGGAGAAGTGGCTTATCTCGCGGCAGATGGCCTCTATCTCGGCGTCTTCGAAGCCCTTCAACAGCTCGGAAGAAACTTCCGGTCCGATGACGACCAGGAACAGGGCCAGTTTCTGGACCTTGTTCAGGTTCTCGTAGTCGATTTTTTCTATGGCGATGTCGGCCATTTGCGTCCCCTTGCGCTCGTTAGTTTACTTCTTGTTGTTGCCGCTTTCCAGTGCCCAGTTGCGAAGGGCTGTGGAAACATTTTCCGGCTTCTCGCGGATTAGCTCGTTGAGCAGTTCCGGGGTAAGGCGCGGTACTGCATCGGTGCCCTTCTTGCCGGAGGGGCTTTCTTCGTCCATTATTTCCAGCGTGTAAGGCTCGGGCTTGTGCTTTTTGAGTATGCGCAGGAACACCAAGAATATGATGGCGGCAAGGCCGACTACGACATAATTGCGCAGCATCTCGGCCCAGGAGAAAAGCTTCTGCACGGTATCCGGCTCCTCGAAGGCGACGGAGTCGGTCACGGGGGCAAAGTCCGCCTCGGCCACGGTTACGAGCGGAGTCTGTGCGCCGCGGGTCTCGTCCACGCCTATGGACTGGACGATCATCTGGCGAATCTGCTCCAACTCTGCGGCGCTGCGCGGGTTTTCCTGTCTCTGGGCGCCTTCGCCCGTGTAGCGGCGGGCCACGAACACCGCGGCTGTGACGCGGCGGACGCTGCCGGGAGCCTTTACGGTCTCTGTGCGGCTAAGGCTTATTTCGTAATTTACGGTCCTGTTCTTTCTGCTTTCCTCACTGCTTGTGCTTGGCTCGCTGTTGGCAGCGGTCGTGTTTTCAAGCCCCGGAGTGTTGGCATTTGTGCCCACAGCGGCACCGGCATTGGTGCGCAGCTCTCGGGAACGGTTCACTTCGTCTGTCTGTGTCTGGTTGCGCACCACCTGCCCGTTGGGATCGTAGATCTCCTGGGTCAGGGTGGTGGCCTCGGTGTCCAGCTCGACAGAGACGCGGGCCACAACATTCTGCGGGCCTACGATTCTGGCGAGCATGGTTTCCACCTTGCGGGTGAAGTAGTCTTCGAGGCTTTTGCGGAACTTGAACTGTCCCGAAGCCGCCCCCACGACCTGATCCTGGGCAAGATCCTGCGAAAGGGCCTTGCCGTTGGCATCGACCACCACCACGTCGTTGGGCGAAAGACCCTCGACGCTGTTTGCGACAAGGAAGCGGATGGAGTTGACCGCGTCCTCGTCAATGGTCTTGCCCCCGGTGTCGATCATTACCGAGGCGGTCGCACGGGCCGGCTCGTTATTGACCATCAGGCGGTTCTGTGGGATGACAATCATCACCCTGGCGCTGCGCACGCCGCGCAGCTGCGTTATAGTCCGCTGCAATTCTCCCTGCATCGCGCGGTTGTAGTTGGTACGCTGAACAAAGTCGCTTACGCCAAAGTTTGTGCGGTCAAATATTTCGTAACCGATGGAGCCGCCGTTGGGTATGCCCCGGCTGGCCATGTCCATGCGGATTTTGTAAACGTTGTCCTTTGAGACGAATATCGAGCTGCCGTTGCGAATCTCGTAGCCGATGGCCTGCTCGTCCAGTGCCTGCACTACGTCGGACATGTCCTTGCCGTCCAGCCCTCCGTATAGGAGGACCATCTGCGGCTTGCCCGACCACATGAGCAGGGCGGCCATGCCCGCCACCACCAGCACGGCGGACAGGCTGAGCGATACCTTCTGGTTGATGCCCAGTTCGTTCCAGAATTTGGCCAACTGCTTTGCGATGCCGTTCATAGTGTGGAAATGTGTTTGTGGCTAATAGTTTGCGGACGCTTTTGAACTAGGCCTGTATGCGCGAAAGTTCCTTGTAGGATTCGACCAGCTTGTTTCGTACCTGTACGAGCAGGTCGAACGAAATACTGGCCTCCTGCATGGCGATCATGGCCTGATGAATGTTGTCGCTCTTGCCCAGCATCAGGTCGCTGGCGGCCTGTTCGGATGCCTTGCTCTTGGCATCCACGCTGTCCACAAAGCCCGTTAGCATCGAGGCAAAGCTCGGGGCCTCGCGCCCGCCCATGCCTACGTCGGCAAACACGCTGCGAGAGTTTTCCCCTATCTTTTCCGGGGTGGCGCCCATTCTGTCCACCTGGTTCTTTACCGCCTTTTGGAGATTTTCGACGCTGAAGTTGCCCAATAGCTTGCTCGCGTCCACGCCCTTGGTGCCGCTTTCTCCGCCGAGGGTCTTGGCAATGTCGGCCATGCTCTGCGCGTTGCCGAGCTTGTCGATTTCTCCTGTGATGTTGGACATGGAGCGGTTGCCCCCGAAGAAGGAGCCGCCCATTCCCTGTATGGAGCTAAGTAGTGACATTGCCTTTGGCCTTTCGCTTTATGTAAGTGTTTTTCAGTTCAAGAAAAGTGCTTCGCCGGGCTTTGTGCCTAGCTCTTGGTGCCCAGTGTGAGGGCCGTCTTGGCAATCTGGCGGGAGGTGCGCGCCACCTGGAGGTTGGCCTCGTAGGCGCGCGATGACACTATTAGGTCAACCATCTCGCGGGAGCTTTCCACGTTGGGCATCAGGACCATGCCGCGTTCGTCAGCGTCCGGGTGCTCGGGGTTGTACACCGTCTTGCCAGGTGTGTCGTCTCTGCGGATGTTGCTTATGCGCACGGCGCTGCTTGCGCCTGTTTTGTCCGTTGAACCCTGCTGCCCAAGCATCACCGATTCGAAGCTGACGATTTTGCGCTGATAGGGGCCGCCTTCTGGCGTCTTGGTCGTGAAGGCATTGGCGATGTTCTCGGCCACGATGTTCATGCGCGTGCGTTCCGCTTCGAGGGCGGAGGCAGTGGCCTGTAGTCCGGGCATCAGGTTCATCGTTCTATTCCTTGCGTATCAGCTTGTTAAAGAGTGCGAAGCTATCTACCTACACCTGCGTGCTAATGGCGGTGCGCAGTAGCTGGTAGTCGTGGTTCATGTAGCGGGTGATATACTCGTATTCCAACTCGTTGCGGTTGATTTCCATCAGCTCTCTGTCCATCTCCACATTGTTGCCGTCGCAGCGCGAGCTGGGGGTTGCAAGGTCAATGCCCACAACTGGGGTGATGGCCTTTATACTTTGAGCTGAGCCGCTGCGCATGGCCTTGGAGAGCTGATCCTGAAAGCTGGCGCTAGACACATCCATGCGCTTGTAGCCTGGCACCTCGATATTGGCCAGATTTCCGGCCAGTGCCTCGTGGCGCAACGCGTTGTAATCAAGCATCTTGCACGCGGCCTGATAGTTGCTGTTGCTGAATATGCCTTCGATCATGCCAGATGAGCAGCAGGGGGCGTGCCACGTTTGTAAAAGAATTGCGTAAGTAGCAGGCAATGCGGAACTTGTGAGAATGGTCATTTTTTTCTGCCCAAGTATGCGGAAAGCTTTTCCTCCGCACTTAAGGAATATTTCGAACCTATTTCATGCGTTGGCATACGCTTTCTGTTGACGAATGACGAAATTCGTCAATCGTCAGGATTGCACGACTTGATGATCGAGACAGAGACAGCGCCCTCACGCCCGGCGTCCATTACGCAACCCGATGTGCGGGAGCGCATTCTGGACTGTCTGGAGCGGCAATTCCGCACCCACGGCTACCAGCGGGTGACGGTGGCCGACATTGCGCGGGAGCTGGGTATGTCTCCGGCCAACGTGTACCGGTTTTTTGACAGCAAGGCGTCTTTGCGCGAGGCTCTGGCGGCACGCCTTACCGCGCAGGTGGAGGAATCCTGCCGCGCCGTGGCCATGCGACCGGGCAAGCCTTCGGAGCGGCTAAGGGCCATGATTACCGAATGGCACCGCATGACGATAGAGCGTTACGTGAGCGCGGAGAACATGAGCGAGGTGCTTCAGGCAGCCATGCGCGAGAACTCACGGGTGATCGACGCGCACACGGCCCGCCAGTGCGCCCTGTTCGCGCAACTGATGGCGGAGGGCAACGCCTGCGGCGAGTTCCGTGTGAAAGACCCGGTGCTGGCCAGCCGCATACTACTTTACACTTTGAGCGTATTTGTGGACCCCTCGGACGCAGCGAGATTATTCAAGGATGATGAAATGGTTCAGGTGAGTTCCATGTGCGACTTCATCCTTGGCTCGCTGCGTTCGGGGGGGGTATGATTTGTTTCGACAATGACCGAGTATATGCCGGTGGCTTTGTTCGGGCCACCGGCTTTTTTATGTAACCCTCAAGCGTTATTCTACACCAGCAGGCCCTGTCTTGCCAGCAGGGCGTCGGGGCTTGGGGCACGGCCCAGAAAGTCGCGAAAGAGCTTTTCCGGGTCCTCGGAGTTGCCCTTGCTCAAGATCTTCTCGCGCAGCTCGCGGCCTAGGGCACCGTTCAATATGCCCTCCTTCTTGAAGCGCGTGAAGGCGTCCGCATCCAGCACCTCGGCCCATTTGTAGGAATAGTAGCCAGCAGCGTAGCCCATGGCGCTGGAGAAAAGGTGGCTGAAGTTGCGCACATTGTTCGGAATGGGCGATTTGGTGCGCGGTAGGTAACCTTGCTGAATCTCTTTCACGGCCTGGTCAAGATCGCGTCCTTTCCATTTCTCGTAATTTAGGTGCAGCTCAAGGTCCATCTTGCCAAATGACAACTGGCGCATCGCCATGCGGGCGGCGCCGAATTTTCGCGCCGCCACCATCTTGTCCAGAATGGCCTGCGGGATTGTCGCCCCCGTCTCGTGATGCCGGGCGAAGAGGTCCAGACTTTCCCTCTCCCATGTCCAGTTCTCCATTATCTGCGAGGGCAGCTCGACAAAGTCCCACGCGACGTTTGTGCCGTTAAGCGAGCGCACGGGCACATCGCCCAAGAGGTGGTGCAACAGGTGGCCAAACTCGTGGAAAATCGTCTCCACCTCCCTGTGGGTGAGCAAAGCCGGCTTGTCGCCCTGAGGCTCGGTCAAATTCCCGCAGACTAGGCCCAGATGCGGTTCGTGCCCGCCGCCGGGGAGCGCCTTGCCGCTCTTGAAGCCGTCCATCCACGCGCCCGAACGCTTCGAGGAGCGCGGGTGCCAGTCGGTGTAAAATGACCCAAGGTGTTCGTCGCTTGTTTCGTCAAACAGGTCGTAGAAGCGCACCTGCTCGTGCCACACCTCGGGCTTGGCCTCGCCGCTGCGCTCGCTGATGCGTACGCCAAAGAGCTTCTCAGCGATGCCAAAGAGGCCATGAATGACCCTGTCGAGCGCGAAGTATGGGCGCAGCTCCTCCTCGTCGAAGTCGTAGCGTTCGAGGCGCAGCTTCTCCATCCAGTAGCTCGTTTCCCAAGGCTCAAGCGGCTCTTGGGGCAGGCCCGTCTTCGCGGCTTTGAATGCTTCCAATTCATCGCCCTCGCGCTCGAAGGCCGCTTCGATGCGCGCGTGCATGTCCTCGACAAAGTCAAGTGCCCTGCGTCCGCTGCCAGCCATGCGTCGCGCAGTGGCAAAGTCGGCAAAGTTCGCCTTGCCAAGCAGCTTCGCCTTTTCGTCGCGAAGGGCGAGAATCTGCCCGATAAGTTCGCCGTTGTCGAAAGGAGCCTTGCGGCCTATTCCCGTAAAGCCCTCGTATAGCTGACGGCGAATATCGCCATCATCCAGATACTGTAAAACGGGGCCGAAGCTTGTGGTATGCAGGGTGAAGCGCCATTTTGGCTCCGCGTCGCTACCGTAGCCTTTCTTGAGAGCGTCGCGCCGGGCAGCTTCCCGGGCATGGGCAGGCAGACCGGCAAGTCGAGCCGGGTCGTCCACCAGAAGCTCGAAAGCGTTCGTTGCGTCCAACACATTCTCGGAAAACTTCTGCGTAAGGCCGGAAAGCTCGCACTGCAACTGCTCAAGGCGGGCCTTCTTCTCCGGCGAGAGTTCGGCACCAGTCTCGCGGAAGTCCTTCACCGTCTCATCCACATGGCGGCGGTAAATGTCGCCCATGACCAGCCCCGAAAGATTGTCGGCCCCAGCGCGGACAGCGGCCCAGATTTTATCATCCAGAGTGATGCGGGCAAAGAATGCGCTCACCTCGGGCAGCACGGCGTTGTAAGCCTCGCGCATCTCGGCGCTGTCGCATACCTCCTGAAGGTGGTTCACACGGCTCCATGCACGGGAAAGCTCTTCGGTGGAATCCTCAAGTGCGGAGAACACGTTTTCGTAGTCTGCCTCGGACGGCTTGACACCGCGGATCTCTTCGAGCCTTGCCTCGGCTATGCTCATGGCCTCGGCGATGTCCGGGCGGACGTGTTCAGCAGTCATAGCGGTCCAGTGAACTTCAAAGCTGCGGTCAAGGAAAGGATGATTCATTGCCGGGGGACAGTAATTGCGCCAATCGGGCAGTTCCAGCCTTTTGAATGACAGTTTTGCGCCCTTGTCGCTTTCAGCCAATCAAATCGCGCAGATCTTTCAGGCTCACCTTCGATGTCTGCACTGCGGACTCGTCGAGCAGTTCGCGCAGGAGGGCGGCCTTTTCTCGCTGCATTTCGAGGACTTTCTCCTCCACCGTGCCCGTTGCGATAAGCTTGATGCTTGTCACGGTGCGCGTCTGGCCTATGCGGTGGGCGCGGTCCGTGGCCTGTGCCTCCACGGCCGGGTTCCACCAGGGGTCGAAATGCACAACGGTGTCCGCCCCGGTCAGGTTGAGACCCGTGCCGCCAGCCTTGAGCGAAATGAGGAAGACGGGTATGGACTCGTCCCCGTTGAAGCGGTCGCACTCCTTCTGGCGGTTCTGCGTGGAGCCGTCGATGTAGCAGAAGGACAGCTCCTTCTCGCGTAGCATGTCCGCAATGAGCTTCAGGGCCTCGACAAACTGCGAGAACACGAGCAGGCGGTGTCCGCCGTCTATGGCCTCCTCCAGAATCTCCTCCAGCGCCTTGAGCTTGGCACTGTCCACGGCGTCCATCTCCGGACGCAAGAGGCGGGGATCTGTACAAGTCTGGCGAAGGCGCAAGAGGCGCGTAAGGGCCTCCATGCGCAGGCGCCCTTCGGAGGCTCCGCTCATTTCGAGGTCGAAGATGGCTTTCTGGCCCTGTTCGCGCAGCTCCTTGTAGAGGCGCTCCTGAGCGGGCGAGAGTTCGCAGTACAGGGTCTGCTCGATCTTCTCGGGCAACTCCGGGGCGACGAGTTTCTTCGAGCGCCGCAATATGTAAGGGGCTGCCTGTTGAAGGTGACGCCTGTCGTACCAAGCCCTGTCTTCGCCCTTCATCCCTTCGGGTATGGCGGGCAGGTAGCCGGGCAGTATGAAGGAGAATATGCTGCGAAGATCGTCCAGCGAGTTCTCGACAGGCGTGCCCGTCAGGACGAACCTTGCCCCGGCGTGCAGGGAGCGCAGGGCGGCGGCGGCCTGAGTGCGGCGGTTTTTGATATGCTGGGCCTCGTCGGCAATTATTAGTGACAACTCCAGCGAAGTGAAAAGATCGCTGTCGCGTACAAGCGTCTGGTAGGAGCTGATGATTATGTCCGCGCCAAGCGCAACATCAAGCGACGCGATGCGCGTTGCCCCGTGGTGACGCTGCACGCGCAGTTGCGGGGCAAAGCGGGCGCACTCGCGCATCCAGTTCTCCACAAGACCCGCCGGGCAGACAACGAGCGCCGGGGCGGACTCGCCACTGCCACGCAGTGCCGCCAGCAGGGCCACGGCCTGCACGGTCTTGCCAAGACCCATCTCGTCGGCCAACACTCCGCCAAGGCCGCTTCGGAATAGCTGCCACAGCCACGCCGCGCCAATGCGCTGGTAGGAACGCAGACGCTCGTCCAGCGCGGCGGGGACTGGGGCCGGGTGCAGAGCCGAAAAGTTCTTCAGGGCCTCGCTGCGGGCCTTCCACTGGGCGGGCGTTTCCACCTCGGCCTCCAGCTCTTTTAGCAAATTGTCGGCGTCGCAGATGCGGGCCGCATCCACGCGGCGGCGCATAGAGGGCAGGGGAGCCTGTCCGGGGTGGCCGGATAGGGCACACTGGGCCGCGGCCATGCGCTCGAGCAGGGTAGGCGGCAATAGCCAGATGCTATCGCCCGAGATTACGTAAAACTGGCGCGAGGCCATTGCGCGGCGTATGTCCTGCTCTCCAAGTGGCCCTGCCTGTATGCGCATGTCCAGCATGAAGGAGCCGCCCTTTTCCGCCTCGGCCTTTGCGCGAATCTTAGCCCTGTGGACTGCGGCCATGCGCTCGCGGTAATTGTCCGTGTACTGCGGGGCGTAAACTCTGCCAAATTCCTCTCCGTGTTCGGCAAGGAAGTTCAGCACCTTGTGCCTGTCGCGCAGCCACCAGCGGGCGTTTGAAGGCTCCAGCCGGAAGCCGCTCTGCTCGAATAGGCGGGCGGCCCTCTCGCGCAGGGGGTAATCGCCAGTGGGGATGCGTATGGATAGGAAATGCGGCGAACCATCGACGAGCATCTTGCCCTCATCTTCGGCCTCGCGGCGCAGGCGTTCCTCGCGAGGCACCGGGGCGGGGTGAAAGTCCAGCACCGACTGCGTGGGGCGGGTAATGACTCCGCCGCTGCGGCGCACCTTTATCTCGGTGCTTTCTTCGGCGCATTTGCCGCTGTCTTGGGACGCGGTTTGCGGCGGCTTAGCTGTCTCCACATGTCCGCTTACCCCCGTCAAGGCATCGCCGACCCAAGTGATTGGGACTTCGGCCTTGCCAGCCCATTCAAAGCAGGGCGTTCCGCGCAAAGTCTCGATAAGGGCGGCGAGCTGTTCTCTTTTAAGTTGCAAGATGCCGGATAGCTTCCCTGCCGCCCATTCCTCGACCAGCAGCAGGGCCTTGAGCGTCTGCGGGTCCAGCCTGTATTTGCAGCCGCGAAAAATGCGCTCGGGCGGATTGCGCCGTCCCTGCACAATCAGCTCCAGCTTTACCATCACCATGTTGCGCAGGGCGGCTGCGGGCAGGTTGGGCGGCAGGATAAAGCGGCAGTACATGAGCTGTCCGGCCCCGTCCAGATCGAAGCTTCGCAGTGCCCCCGGAACTGCCTTTGCTGGCTCTGGCGGAGGCGATGGTTTTGCCGGGGCGGCAACTCTTGGGCGCTTGTCCGACGCTCCCTTTTCCGAAAGCTCTTTGAGGCGCACTATCTCGATGCAGGCGGCAAGAGCGTGTGCGCAGACGTAGCCGCGCCGCCCGCGTTCGCAGTTGCAGTGGTTCTCGGCAAAGGCTGTGGAGCGCAGGTTGAGCGAAAGGGCAAAGCTCTGTCCGCCCACCTGAAGGCTGGCGCGCAGGATGGGTTTTTCCCATTCCACGCTCTTTACGGCACCAGATGCAGCCAGAGCGCGCGCTTCGCGCAGGACGGGCCAGCCGCCAAGCTCCGCCAGAACGCCACTGCCAAGATCCGGCAGATCCTGATAGAGCGGACCGTCCATCACTGAGCGTCGGGCACCAGCAGCACCTTGCCGCAGCGGGGCTGGTTGCTGCGCTCGATGGCCTCGCGGAACTGGGACAGCGGGTAACGCGCCTCCACCGGGGCCTTGATTGTGCCGTCGCGCATCAGGGCGTATATTTTTGACATCATGATGTTCACCCTCTCGCGGGAGTTGGAACGGAACCAGCGGTCCATCCAGAAGCCCTTGAGCACTATGTCGTTAAAAATGAAGAAACGGGTGGGGAAGCGTATCGGCTCGAAGCTCGCCCCTCCGAAGGTGACCATGCGCCCACCGTTGCCAAGGCTCTTTATGAGGCGTATGGCGCTTTCTCCGCCCACCATGTTCAGGGCTAGCTGGGGGCGCTTGCCCTCGGTTATGGCGTCAATTTCCTTCACATAGTCATCGTTGTCGAGGAATACGTGGTCCGCCCCGATGGCCTTGAGCTGCGGGATGACCTCCTCGCGGCGGACGATGCTTATGGTCTTAAGGCCCAGATGCCTAGCCATCTGTATTACGAACATGCCCACGGCGGAATTGCCCGCGTTCTGTATCACCCAGTCTCCGCGCTGGAGGTAAGCATCGCGCAAGAGGCGCCAGGCTGTGGGCGGGTTGACAAAGGACATTGCGGCAAGGTCCAGGGGCACGTCCTCGGGGACAAACCATATGTCCTTGGCCGGGCTGTTGGCCAGTGTCTGCCATGAGCCAACATCCGGGAAGCGCACGCGGCGGCCCTGCCAGCTCTGGTCAACGCCTTCGCCTGTACTCACGATCTCGCCAACGCCCTCGCGGCCGGGAACGGCGGGCAGCTCGGCCAAGCGGCCATAGGTCCCGGCTATCATGCCAAAGTCCGAGGGGTTGACGGACGCGGCTAGCATCCGCACCTGAACCTCTCCGGGGCCGGGCGCGCCAAGCTCCAACTCTTCGTGCCGGAGTACGTCGAGCGGCTTTCCAAACTGGTGATAGCGAATTGCGTGAGCGATGCTCATTGCCTTATCCAATACACTCCTTGCACGCGGACAAAAGATTAAACTGTGCCCAGTGGGGGAAATTTTTGAAAATGCATTAACCGGCTCCTTGCTCTTGCTGGCGAAAGATGGTGCGGCTATGTTGGTAGTTACACCTTTATTGCTATTACAAGCACGTCGTCGGTTTGTTCGAGACCGGCCTTCCACTGCGTATGAGACTTTTGCAGGGCACTGCGTTGTTCCTTCATGGGCAGTCCGCTTATCCAGCCCAGAGTGTCGCGAAAGCGGCCCGAGAGGTAGCGCCTTCTGTCCGGCCCGCCGAGCTGGTCCTGAAAGCCGTCGCTAGCTAGGTAGAGTATTTCGTCGCGGCGTAGCGAGATGGTGCTGCTTTCAAAGGCCGGGGCCTTGTCGCGGAGCCGGCCGCCGATGGCGCGGCGCGTTCCCTCGATTGTGTCGCACTTGCCCTTCAGGGCGCGGTGCAGCTTCAGTTTGGCACCGGAGAAAAGGGCTTGGTTACGCTGCGGAGATATGAGTAGCACTGCCGCTTCCATACCGTCCTGAATGTCTCCCCCGCTGCTTGAAAGGGCGCTTCGCAGGTTGCGGTCAAGGGCGAAGAGCACCTGATCGGGCCTGCGTATGCCGCGTTCAGTCACCACATGCCCCAGCAGGGTGCTGCCTAGCGCGCTCATGAAAGCGCCGGGAACGCCGTGCCCTGTGCAGTCGGCCACGCACACCATAGCCCAGCCATCCTCGAAGCGGTGGCACCAGAGAAAGTCCCCGCTCACCTTGTCGCGAGGCAGGTTCAGCACCCAGCTCTCGCCAACACAGGCGCTTAGCTGGGCTTCGCTCGGCAAGAGGGCCTGCTGGATGCGCCGGGCGTAGTCGATACTCTGCCCAAGCGTAAAGAAGGCATCGGCAGTCTCGCAGAGTTCGCGGATGCGCTTTTCCGCCTGCGCGTTCTCTTTTTCCAGCTCTAGGCGGCGTTGGGCTAGCTGTTTGCGCTCATATTCAAGCCGGGAAGCGGTTTCGGAAAGCTGACGGTTTTCCTGTTCTAGGTTTTGTGTTGTAAGGCGCAGTGAGCGGTTGGCTGTCACCGCGCCTTCGCTGTTCTTGCCTGTCAGCACCATGTGGGCGAACAGGGTGGCAGCGGCCATAAGGCAGAGAATCTGCATGATTAGCGAGACGCTGTCCGGCACAAGGCCGCTCATGACAAAGAAGTAGGGCAGGCAGGATGCATACAGCGCGTGCATCGCCCAGCGCAGGGCGGGGTTGGGCTTGTCCACGCGGCGGCGCTTGTGACGGAAAAGGGATATGCTGCCAGCGAGAAGGGCCGTTCCCAGAAGCTGCGGTATGGCGGCTGGGATGGCAAAGGCTGTGCGTGCAAGACCGCCATCGTAAAGCAGAATGGATATGCCGACTACTGGCAGGGAGAGCGGGGGCAGAGCGATGGCTGCAAGAGCAAGAATGCGCGGGGAACCCGTCCCGTGGCGCTCCGAGCGCATTTGCAGATACCAGAAAAGGGCCATTATTGAGGCCGCAAGCCCGGCGCCGAAATTCACGCCCAGAAGCGCGTTGAACTCCACCCCGTCGTAGGAGCGCCACTGCGTTTGCATCGTGTACGCGGGCTGAATAACTATGGGCAGCAGGGAGGCGGAAAGTGCGTAAACAATGCGTTGCCCGGAACTCCATGCCAGCCACGCAAGGCCGAGGCCCATGCAGATGGCCGCACCGGCGGCAAGGTTGCAGAAGTATGGCGTCATGTGGTCTAGAGTGTCGCTATTCAGGCCTAATTTCTGCGCAGCATTATTCTAAAGCCGTTGTTGCGCACCCTTTCCCCGGCCTCGTGCTCTTCGCTTGGCACTTGGGTGAGGCGTACGGGGTTGTCCCTTGCGTTGCCACCGGCGCAATATGCAGAGCCGGGCGAGGCGGGGACTTTTTCCACCCATTCGGACACATTGCCGAGAAGATCGAAGAAGCCGTTGGCGTCCGCGCGGGAGCTGCCCACATGCCTAGGCTGACGATCGCTGCTTGTCTGGCTGTTCCATGTGCCTGTGCGCACTTGTGCGGGGTCTGGGCTACCCAGCGCCCGGCGGAAGCTGTCGATGTCGGGCAGGCGTGCCTCTCTTCCGCATATCCATGAGGCAAGCCGTGCAAAGCGGCGCGCTTCTTCAAGAGTCACCCCTTCCACGGGCAGGCTGTCGTCGCGAATCTGGCATGGGTTACTGCCGTGGAGTTTCTCGAAAACAAGCTGCGATACCTCGCGATCCATCAGGAGCCATTGGTCCGAGCCGGGCATGGGCTTCATTACGCTATGGATGCTTCTGTGGAGCAGGGGCAGGTCATCTCGTATTGAATGAAGAAAGCGGATGCGCTGTATGGACTCGTCATTCTCATCCATATTCTTGGGATACAGGCGCACCATGTCTTCCAGAAGCAGCATTTGCGTGTTCAGTGTCTGTACGGCGCTCTCTATCTGGCCCTTGCTCAGGTGGCTGTCCAGAGTCTTCATGTCTGCGGCCAGCTTCAGGCGCAGGGGTGTGGCGAGCGTATTTTGCCGCTCGGCCTCCACGGCGTCCAGGTTGCTTTGCGAGGCGGGCGTGGTACCGGGGTAATCCTTTTGCACATCGCGCAATAGGGCAAGGGCTTGACTGAAGCTGTCGGCTGCGGCCGCGTAGTTGTTCCCGGCGGCCTGTTCACGGGCCTTGTCCAGAACCAAAGTTGCGGCCTGGGCGCGGATTCTGGCCCCGGTCTCCAACAGCTTGCGCTCGGCACGGCGCTTCTGGAGGGGGGCGTCGAAGACCGTGGGCGGGATCTTGAGCGAGAGGGCATCGGCGCGGGCCATCAATTCTGTGAAAAGTGTCCTCGCCAGTTCTAGTTGGCCGCTTTCCAGAGCCTTGTCCGCCCTTGCCGCCAAGTCGCGGTACGGGATTAGTTCCGGCTCGTGGCGGGCCTCGTCCAGCTTTTTCCTCAGCCGGGTCTCCTTGCCAGTTCCTGCCTGACTGGCCGAAGGATGGCGGATGTTGATCTCGTGCTGTAATTGCAGTGCGCGTGAGTAGTGACGCAGCGCAGTGGCAAAGTCCTGCCTGCGGAAGGCTTCGTCGCCCTGGGCGGCCTGTTCCTCGCATTCGACAGCCATTTGCGCAGCCATGCGGCTTTCGTGGCCGCGTTGCATGTTGAGGTAATAGTTGTCGCTTTCCAGCCCAGACTGGCATTCGGCCACCCAGCGCCTGCGGGCCTCCAGAAGCCGGGCCTCCAGATCGTCAATCTCGTCCGGGCAGCTTCCGCGTGGTGCGTCCGGGGCGATGGCGTCGCGCTCGGCTCGCAGTTCTGCAACCAGCCTTGCTGCTTCCACGCAGTCTGGCCTTTCGAGCAGTATAAGCTGCTCCTCGCCACTGGCTTTAGTCTGCTTGTCGATGACCACCTTGACGAACAGGCCCGTCATGGCAACGCCCAGTAGAAGCAGGGCTGCCGCCGGAGCTGAGATGTTCAGGCTTTTTAGGAATCGTATGATGGGGCTGCGAGACTTGCCGGGCATCTATCGTTGTTGGAAGTTATGGCTGCGGGTATATGCCGTGATATTTACACGGCATATACAGATTACGCCAGTCGACATAAAAGCGCCAGTATTCCTTTTTCTCCACGAAAATAGAAGCGGCGGCGGGCTGTTCGCGCCGCCGCCGCTACGGAAATCTGTGTAAATAATCCTGGCTACTTGCTCTTGGCTATGCGCTCCACTTCCTCTACGGAAACGGGCTTGGTGCAGAAGAACCAGTCGTGGCAGGTTATGCCGTCGCGGCTTTGCATACGGTCCTTGGCCACGCCGCAGGAGCCTGCCGGGGGCACGATGACTGCGTCGCCGGGGCGCCAGTCCGCCGGGGTTGCCACGCTGAGGGCGTCGGCTGTCTTGATGGCCGTCACAAGGCGCAGCAGCTCGTCAAAGTTGCGGCCCGTGCTGAGTGGGTAGTAAATGATTGCGCGGATTGTGCCCTTGGGGTCGATGACGAACACGGCGCGCACGGCCTTTGTGCTGCTCTCGCCGGGCTGAATCATGCCGTACTTCTTGGCGACCTCCATGGTGATGTCTTCGATGAGGGGGAACTTCACCTCGACATCCTTCATGCCCTTGAACTCGATCTTTTCCTTGATCGTTCGCAGCCATGCGATGTGGCTGTACAGGCCATCGACGGAGAGGCCGACGAGCTTGCAGTTGAGTTCCTCGAACTTGTCCTCGAGCGAGGCGAAGGTCATGAACTCGGACGTACATACGGGTGTGAAGTCCGCCGGGTGGCTGAAAAGGATGACCCAGCTTCCGGCATACTGATCGGGGAAGCTGATCGTGCCCTGGGTGGTCACGGCGGTGAATGCGGGTGCCTTGTCGCCGATACGGGGCATCGGGATGGCGGCTACGGATACGTTGTTTTCCATGATAATTATGCAGAGGTTACAGTTACAAGTATTGCCCCGGTCCAGTGTTTAATCAAACGAACTTGAGGCAAAGTGCGGGGCGCTTGTTCGTCAGGCATGAGGGTCAGAGTGTGCGCTTTCATCCCGGATATTTCGTGGGTGTTTAATGATGGCGTCCTTGGTGCCTTGCCTCTGAGGGGACTGTTCGGTTATATTGCCTGGCATGGGCAGGCTATTCGACTTGGTTGTAATTGGCGGTGGCAGTGCAGGTTACGCAGCGGCGCGTGCGGCGGCGGCGGCGGGGGCCTCGGTGGCAGTTGTGGACAGTGGGCCGGAGCTTGGCGGATTGTGCATTTTGCGCGGCTGTATGCCATCCAAGACCCTGCTCTATGTGGCGGACATCCTGCATCATGCCCGCAACAGCGGCAAACTTGGCCTGCGAATACCGGAGGCCGCAGCGGATATGGCAGCGGTGCAGGCGCGAAAGCGTGAGATAATTTCCGACTTTGCCAGTTATCGCGCCGGACAGCTTGCGTCAGGGCGCTTCACGCTCATTCGCAAGCGGGTGCGCTTTGTGTCGCCTTCGGAGCTGGAGGCCGAGGATGGCGAGCGAATCGGCGGGGCGCACTTTGTCGTGGCAACGGGTTCGCGTGTCAACTGGCCGCCCGTGCCGGGTTTGGAGCCGGGCAGGGTGTGGACTAGCGACGATGTGCTGGACCTGGACCATTTGCCGCGCAGCGTCGTAGTGCTTGGCGGGGGCGTTGTTGCCTGCGAACTTGCGCAGATGCTTCTTCGCTTTGGTTCGGCAGTGACGCTGGTGCAGCGCAGCGGGCGGCTGCTGCGCGAATGTAGCGCAGATGCCGCAGCAGTGGTTGAAAAGGCGTTTCGAGACGAGGGAATGAGCGTTCTCACCGGCACGAGGCTTATCGCGGTTGAGGATGTCGGGGAATATATGCTCGTGCGCTTTGAAAAGGATGGTGCAGTGCATGAAGTCCGAGCGGAGCGGGTTGTGAACGCAATGGGCCGCAGCCCCGCAACGGATGGGCTGGGTCTGGCAGCAGCCGGAGTGGAGTTGGACGGGCAGGGGCGCATAAAGGTGGACCGTTTTCAGCAGACAACAAATGAGCGCATTCTCGCGGCTGGCGATGTGTGTGGGCCGGTGGAAATTGTCCATGTCGCCATCATGCAGGGCGAGCTGGCCGCCTCGGTGGCACTGGGGCAAAAGGTCCACCCCATTGATTACGACAAGGTTACGCGCGTTGTGTTCACAGACCCCCAGGTCGCCTCGGCCGGCCTTGGCAAGGAGGAACTGGAGGAGCGCGAAGCCTGTTACACGGAGGCATCCTACCCATTCGACGATCACGGCAAGAGCATCTTGATGGAGGCCAAATACGGCTTTGTGCGCTGCTTTGCCGATGGGGACGGACGCTTGATAGGCGCGGAATGCGTCGGACGGGACGCCGGGGAACTCATTCACCCGATGTCGGTTGCGCTGGCTCTTAATGCGGATTGCCGCAGCCTATTGAGCGCACACTGGTATCACCCGACCTTGTCGGAAATCTGGACCTACCCGCTCGAAGATCTAGCCTAGGCGGGCGACTGGCTTGTATGGAGTCTTTGCCCTGTGCAGGAGTGCATCGACTTGCCTTGACGGTACGCCATCACTTGTTGATTCTTGGGCGTATGCGCAAGCTACTTTCCTGCCTCTTTGCAATCCTGCTCACCGCAGCCACAGCCCATTCGCAGTCCGACATACTGCCGCCCGTTGTCCGCAACATCACTGGAGAGGTGCGCCCCGTGTGCATCGAATCTTCGGATGCCTCGGTTCATAATCTCTTGTCCCGCGCCTTTACCCTGCACGGGGCCTATTCGCTGACCAGTGCCGAGAAGGCTGACTTTGTGTTTCGCGTCACGCCCGTGGACGCCAATTCGGTGAACCTTGAGATTCTCTCCGGCGTCCCCGCCCAGAGTCTTTTCAAGAGCGCCGTGCGCGGCAAGAACCAGAGCGACGCCGCCTTGCGCGCCGCGGACCTTGCCGTGACAAAGACGAGCGGTCTTAAGGGCATTTTTGCCGGGCGCATCGCATTCGTGGGTCAGCGCGGCGGAGCCACAGAGCTTTACGAGGGCGGCCTGCTCTTTGGCGAGATGCGCCAGCTTACTAGCGACAATGCCCGTTGCGTGCGACCGAGCTTTTCGCCCGACGGGGGCCGCCTTCTCTACACGAGCTATTATCGCAACGGCTTTCCGGACATTTACTCGATAGACCTGGGCAGCGGCAAACGCGATGTGTTCCTGAGCTTCAACGGGGTGAACACCGGTGCCACTTTCAGTCCCGACGGCAGCCGCGTTGCCATGATTCTTTCCGGCACGGGCAATGCCGAGCTGTACACCATTTCGAGCAGTGGCAAGGACATGGTCCGCCTCACCAAGAACAAGTCCATCGAGAGCGATCCTTCTTGGTCGCCCGACGGCAAGAAGCTCGTCCTTGTAAGCGACAGCCCCGGCAAGCCCCAGCTCTTTGTAATCAACGCCAACGGTGGCAACATGGAGCGTCTGCCCACGCAGATAAGCAACTTCTGCACCGAGCCTTCCTGGAGCCATGCCGACCCGAACCTCATTGCTTTTACGATCGCTCAAGGCGGTTCCTTCGAGGTGGCCGTTTACAACATGGCAACGGGCGAGAGCCGCACCGTGTCTCAGGGCGCTGGCGACGCAGTGGAGCCTGTATGGACCCGCGATGGCCGCCACCTGATATATACCGAGCGCACGCCCAATCGCCGCCGTCTTGTCCTCTTGGACACCAAGACCGGGCACAAGGGCTATCTGCACGCGGCAGAATGGGGCGATTCCTCCCAGGCCGACTACGTTTACCCATAGTCCGGACTGTCAAGTAGCGAGGTATTTTGAAGGGCGTAATTTCATCGAGAAATTACGCCCTTCATCTTTCCAAGTGGAATAGCTCGTGATGGGCTTTAGGTGTTAACTCGGAACACTACTACGTCGCCATCCTGCATCAGGTAGTCCTTGCCCTCGATGCGGTACTTGCCCGCCTCTCTGGCCTTCTGGACGCTGCCCGCGGCCACGAGGTCTTTGAAGGCGACTACCTCTGCCTTAATAAAGCCCTTTTCAAAGTCCGTATGTATTATTGCTGCGCACTGCGGAGCCTTCATGCCCTTGTGGAAGGTCCAGGCACGGACCTCTTTGGGACCTTCGGTAAGGTAGGAGGCAAGGCCCAGCAGCTCGTAGGTGGCGTTGATGAGGCTGGAAACGCCGGAATCCTCGACGCCCATCTCCTTTAAAAAGTCCTTAGCCTCCTCGGGGCTCATCTCGCCCAGCTCTTCTTCGAGCTTGGAACAGATGACGGCCATGCCGCTGTTGCGATGCTGCGAAACGTAGTCGCGCACTGCGGCGACGAACTTGTTGTCGGCAGTGTTGGCTATGTCTGTCTCGGCCACGTTGCAGGCATAGATCACCGGCTTGTCGCTAAGGAGATAGAAGCGGTTCAGGCGGTTTTTCTCGTCCTCGCCGCTTATGGGGAAGAGGTTCGCGGGCTTGCCCTCGTTGAGGAAGGGGATGAGGCGATTCAGCAGTTCGGCGTTCGCCACAGCGTCCTTGTCCTGCCCCTTGGCCTTGCGCAGGTTGTTGTCCAGTTGCTTTTCGCAGGACTGTATGTCGGCAAGGATAAGCTCGGTCTCGATAACCTGAATGTCGCGCACAGGGTCCACCTTGCCCATGTTGTGGATTATGTCATCGTCCTCGAAGCAGCGCACAACGTGCACCACGGCATCGACCTCGCGGATGTTGGAGAGGAACTTGTTGCCAAGGCCCTCGCCCTTGCTAGCTCCGGCCACAAGGCCCGCGATATCGACAAACTCTATGGCGGCGGGGATGATTTTCTCCGACTTGGATAGGGTCTGCAACCAAGCAAGGCGTGCATCGGGCACAATCACCACGCCGACATTCGGCTCTATGGTGCAGAAGGGATAGTTTGCCGCCTCGGCCTTGCGCGAGCGCGTCAGGGCGTTGAAGAGGGTGCTTTTGCCAACGTTGGGCAGACCGATGATGCCAGCTTGCATATATAATAGGGTGTAAAAAGGAAGACTCCAAGGCATACTTCGCACAGGTGCAACCCGAAAAAGGCTGTTTTACCCAGTAGCCTGCATCCGGCATTTGTCGCAATGGTGAGGATTTGATTGCCTACTGGCGCGGCTTTGCTCTTTTCT
Source organism: Puniceicoccales bacterium Verruco_02 (assembly GCA_001604585.1). Taxonomy (GTDB): domain Bacteria; phylum Verrucomicrobiota; class Verrucomicrobiia; order Opitutales; family Oceanipulchritudinaceae; genus Verruco-01. The sequence continues at coordinate 39,893 of LVBW01000038.1, forward strand.
GTCTGGATACAGTATCATGGCAGAGAGCGCAGACAAGTTGATCAGCGTGTTCGTGGACGGCATCGAGGTTAAGGTGTCGCCCGGGACCAACATGATCGAAGCCGCCCACAAGGCTGGCGTCGAGGTACCTCACTATTGCTATCATTCCCACCTGAGCGTCGCGGGTAACTGCCGCATGTGTCTTGTGGAAATGGGCACTCCGGGTGTGGACCGCAATACGCGCCAGCCCATTCTCGGGCCGGACGGCAAGCAGGTCATTCAGTGGATGCCCAAGCCGACTATCGCCTGCGCCACCAATGCGACGCCCGGCCTGCACATCCGCACTACGAGCAAGATCGTAAAGGACTGCCGCGAGGGCATAATGGAGTTTCTGCTCGTGAACCACCCGCTGGACTGCCCCATCTGCGATCAGGCGGGCGAGTGTCACCTTCAGGAATACGCCACGGACTATGGGCGCGGATACAGCCGCTACGTGGAGGACAAGAACGTAAAGCCCAAGCGTACGATGATCGGGCCGCGCGTCATCCTAGACAACGAACGTTGCATTCTCTGCGGGCGCTGTGTGCGCTTCTGCAAGGAGATAGCCAAGGACGAGGTGCTGGGTTTCACCGAAAGGGGCAGCCATTCGACGATAGCCTGCTTCCCCGGCAAGACTCTGGACAACAATTACTCGCTAAACGTCGTGGACCTCTGCCCTGTGGGCGCGCTCACCTCCACGGACTTCCGCTTCAAGATGCGCGTGTGGTTTCTCAAGGAAACCCCTTCCATCTGCACCGAGTCCAGCACGGGCGTAAACACCACCGTATGGAGCCGCGAGGGCGTGATATACCGCATCACCCCGCGCCGCAACGACGCAGTGAACGACACCTGGATGAGCGACTCTGGCCGCGTCTTGTACAAGCAGGTGGCCGCCGAGAACCGCTCCACTGCCTATGCCATCGAGGGCAGGCCGGTGCAGGCCGCAGAGGCTGTGGCCGCGCTTGCGGACACTCTTTCCAAGGCAAAGGGCGTGGCCTTCCTCGCCAGTGGCAAGTCCAGCGTCGAGGAAATGTATCTACTAAAGAAGCTCGTCGCCGCAGTACCGGCAGGCACAAAGGCCGTGCATCTGGTCCCGCATGTGGACAAGGGCGACGATTTTCTCATCTCCGCGGACCGCAATCCCAACACTCGTGGCGCGCTTCTGACGGGTCTTGTAAAGGGCCTTGAAAGTGCAAAGTGCGAGTCGCTGCTCCCGATGGTGCAGGAGGGCAGCATAGACACCCTCGTATCTCTCAACGAGTGCGCAGGCGTCTGCGGCCTTGGTCGAGAAGAGCTTAAGAAACTCCAATACGTGTATCTTGGCACGCATTACTGCGAAACCAGCCAGTATGCCAATATCGAGGTGCCGCTCCTTACCGTGTTCGAGAAGGACGGCAGTTTCGTCAACCAGCAGTTCCGCCTTCAGAAGTTCTCGCAGGCCGTGCCCGGCCCCGAGGGCGTGATGAGCGACCGCGCCTTCATATTTGCCACACTGGCCAAGCTGGGCGGCAAGGGACCGCGCAACGCCTCGGCAGAGGCCGTGTGGGAGAGCATGGCGGCGGATATTCCGCAGTTTGCGGGAATCAGTTTCGCCTCGATCCCGGCGGAGGGCCGCCCGATAGACGGCAGCGCCTTCGCCAGTCAGCCCTTCGCAGAGGGGAAGAACCTGCACTTCTCCGCATAGGGCGAGCCAACACACAACACTTTCCAGCATCAAACATCCAAGGCATAGCCAATGGACTTGACTGACATACTTATCATGCTTCTGAAGGCCGTCGTGGTGGTGGTCCTCGTAATGGCAATTGCGGGTTACTCCGTTGTGGGCGAGCGCAAGGTGGCAAGCTGGGCGCAGGGGCGCCTGGGGCCGAACCGCACGACGATTCCGCTCCTTGGCTCTATCCCCGTGATTGGCCGCATCCTGACGCGCCTTGGCATTTTTCAGCTCCCGGCCGACGGTGCCAAGTTTCTCTTCAAGGAAGAGCCGCTGCCCGGCCATGTGAACAAGTTTTACTACATCCTCGCGCCCATCATCTCCTTCCTGCCCCCGATGATCATCCTCACGGTGCTGCCCTATGGCCAGTTCGTGAAGGACGGCGTAATGGAGGCCGTGGCCTTGTCGCAGACCGATGTTGGCATACTCTTTGTGATGGCCGTATCCAGCATCAGCGTTTACGGCCTCATACTTGCTGGCTGGGCGGCCAATTCCAAGTTCCCTTTCCTAGGCGGGATACGTGCCAGCTCGCAGATGATTTCCTACGAGCTTTGCATCGGCCTTTCGCTGTTGCCCGTGTTCATGTGGACGGGCGGCACGCTGGACCTATTTGCCGTGGTGCAGGCGCAGGGTGGGGTGCTTTTTGGCGAGAGCATTGGTCTTCCCAAGTGGTTCATCATTTATCAGCCCCTGTCGGCCCTGTTGTATCTAGTGGCCCTCTTTGCCGAGACCAACCGCCTGCCCTTCGACATGCCCGAGAGCGAGACGGACCTAGTGGGCGGCTTCCACACCGAGTATGGCGCGTTCAAGTTCGGCCTCTTTTTCGTGGGCGAATACGCGCACATGGTCGTTGGATCGGCCATTTTCAGCATAGTCTTCCTTGGCGGCTGGAGTATTCCCTTCCTTCCCCTCTCGGCATATCCTGAGGGCATACTCGGGGCGCTGCTTTCGGTAGTCGTGCTGGCGGCCAAGGTGATATTCCTGCTCTTCTTCTTCATGTGGGTGCGCTGGACATTGCCGCGCTTCCGCTACGACCAAGTGATGAACCTCGGATGGAAGGTGCTGATGCCTCTGGCAGTGGCCAACCTTCTGGCCTACATGGTGATAATGGCAATCATGCCGGGTGCGCTTCTGTAAATTGCCGATCTGCCCGCATAACCAAGCGGCAAAGAGCCTAAAATGATGCAAGCACGCAACGACAGTTCAGACGGCGCCGGAGTGGGCGTCATGGACCTGTTTGTCGGCATTGTGTCGATTTATTCCATACTTCTGCTCGCCGTTGACCTTTCGATGGATCTTTCGCCCGAGCTGTCGGAAATGCTGATGTGGGCTGACAACGGCCTCTGTATATTATTCCTTAGCGACCTTGCCTACCGCTTTTACAAGAGCGATGACAAGCTCAGCTTCTGGAAATGGGGCTGGCTGGACCTTCTTGCGAGCATACCAATGCTGCCTTGGTTCCGCTGGGCGCGTTCGGTACGCCTTGTCCGTATCCTGCGCATACTGCGAGCTTACCGCGGTCTGCGGATGCTGCATCAGCAGCTTACACTACGCCGCAGCGCCACGCTTGCCTCGTCGGTGTTCCTGTTGTTCTACACCGTTGTAATGATCAGCACTCCGGCCATCCTCATAGCGGAAAGTGGGGCTGTTGAGGCAAATATTCGCACGCCGGGTCAGGCGCTTTGGTGGGTTTTCGCGACGATGAGCACAGTTGGTTATGGGGACTTTTACCCCGTTACGGCAGCCGGGCGCATCGTAGGAGCCTTTACGATGATGCTCGGCATAGGCCTGTTTGGCATGGCAATGGCATCGCTGATGTCCTTGTTCGGCTTCAGCCAGGCGGGGGCATCGCAAGACGAACTGCTCGCAATTAGAGCCGAGGTGGAACAACTCAAGGCCACCCTCGCGGGTGGTACCGCTCTAGATGGAGAGGACGCCACCTACGGCAATGATTGCAAGATGCAACGGAAAACCTTTTAAACAGACCGGAACATGGCCATCAAAGTCCTACACCGCAAGCCGCTTACTCTGGCTGAACGCACCTACATCCTGCCCATACTGAGCGGGTTGCGCATCACGCTGCGCAACATGATAAAGGCCCCGGTGACGCTCGAATACCCCGAGGAAAAACCAGCCATTCCCAAAGGCTATCGTGGCGTGCCCACTCTGGTCAAAGACCCGAACGGGCGCGAGAAGTGCGTATCCTGCCAGCTTTGCGAATTTGTCTGCCCGCCCAAGGCCATACGCATAACACCCGGTGAGATAGTGGATCCGGCCAACGCCCATGTGGAAAAGGCCCCGAAGGACTTCGAGCTGAACATGCTCCGCTGCATCTACTGCGGCCTTTGCGAGGAAGTCTGTCCGGAGCAGGCTATAGTTCTTCAGGACATTTATTCGATGAACTCCGAAACCCGCGAGGAGATAGTCCTGCACAAGGACAAGCTCTACGAACTTGGCGGCACCCTGCCGGATGCGCATTTCAAGTGGGACAAAAAGAAGAAGGCCGCAGACGAGGCCGCCCACGGAGGTCACCACTAAGAGCGGCCAATTCGCAGGCCCCACGCCCCCATTTCCCAAGCCGACAGGACGAACATGATGCACGACGTGCTCTTTTACCTATTTGCCGCCATGACGCTGGCCCCTGCACTCCTTCTTGTGTGCAGCCGCAACACCGTCAACGCCGCCATGCTGATGATCGTGTCCTTCATTGGCGCGGCATCGCTCTTTGCCCTGCTTCAGGCCTACCTCCTGGCCGTGCTTCAGGTCATGGTGTATGCCGGGGCCGTGGTTGTGCTCTTCCTTTTCATAATCATGCTGCTAGATGTGGGGCACGAGGGGAGGCTGCGCGCAGCCCTCTCAAAGCTCGTCGCGCCTCTGGCCTTTTTCGCTGCCCTTGGCTGCTGCTCTGTGCTGGCCATACTCTCCGGAAGGGGAGGGGAGGCCCCCGCAGGGCTTGAGGCCTCGCCCGCTGCCAGTGCCGAGAGCTTTGGCATGTTGCTCTTTACCAAGTATCAGCTTGCCTTCGAGCTGACGGGCTTTTTGCTGCTCGCCGCAATGGTGGGCGTCATCTTCATATCTAGGCGTGCAATTCCCGCCGGAAACCGTACCGAGGGGAAGGAATAAGCTACCATGCTGCCAGTCGCTCTCAACCATTACCTGATCGTCGCCGCCCTGCTGTTCTGCACGGGCTTTGCAGGCGTTTTGCTGCGGCGCAACGTGATAGTCGTCTTCATGTGCCTTGAGCTTATGCTCAACGCGGCCAATATCGCGCTAGTGGCCTTTTCCCGCTACAACGCCACGGTCGAACGCCCCATGATGGACGGCAACGTATTCGTCTTTTTTGTCATTACAGTGGCCGCCGCAGAGGTTGCCACGGGACTTGCGATCATCGTGGCCCTGTACCGCAGGCGCGGTACCGTGATGGCCGACGATCTCACTGCGCTAAAGAAATAAGGCCATGACGCGGACCCTTCTTACAATCCTTCTTTGCCCGCTACTTGCGGCCGCCCTCATCGCCCTTTTCGGGCGCAGTCGCGGCCGCCTATCCGCTGGCATATCCATACTCTCTGCCGCTGCGCAGATGGCGCTGACCCTTCGCCTGCTCTTCGGCGGCTGGGACGGCCTGCCTTTCAGCGATAGCATACGCTGGATGACCCTTGGCAGCCTGAATCTGGACATGGGCTTTTACTTCAACGACATGTCGGCCCTGTTGCTGATGGTCGTAACCGTGGTGGGCTTCCTCATCCACGTATTTGCCTTTGGCTATTCGGATCATGACAAGTGCCGGGGCCGCTTCTTTGGCGGGCTCTCGCTATTCATGTTTTCGATGACGGGCATCGTCGTATCGGGCAACCTGTTCATGATGTTCGTGTTCTGGGAACTGGTCGGCTTCTGCTCATACATGCTCATCGGCCACTACCTGAGCGCCGAGGCAAGCTCCGCGGCCAAGAAGGCCTTCATTGTCAACCGCGTGGGCGACTTCGGCTTTCTAATCGGCATTATCTGGTGCTTCTGGCAGTTCGGCACGGTGAACCTCGCGGATCTTCCCGCCGCCATGAGCGCAAGCCCAGCCGCTGCGGGCACGCTTACGGCCATCGGTCTTCTCCTTTTCTGCGGCGTACTGGGCAAGAGTGCTCAGATGCCCCTGCATGTGTGGCTGCCGGACGCCATGGCAGGCCCGACGCCTGTCTCCGCCCTCATACACGCCGCGACAATGGTCGCCGCCGGTGTGTATCTACTTGGCAGGGTGCAGTTTATCTTTACGCCGGACGCGCTGAACGTCATTCTTGCAGTCGGCCTTGTGACGGCTCTTTACTCGGCCATCTGCGCCTTTGGTCAGACTGACATCAAGAAGATACTGGCCTATTCGACGCTTTCCCAGCTCGGCTTCATGGTGAGCGCATTTGCCCTAGTCGGCGGCATGGAGGGCGCGGCAAGTTCGCAGTTCCACCTTACCACACACGCCTTTTTCAAGGCCCTGCTCTTTCTTGGCGCAGGCAGCGTCATTCACGCCAGTCACCACGAGCAGGACATTTACAAGATGGGCGGTCTCTGGAAGAAGATGCCCCTTACCTTTGCAACCTTTCTTGTGGCCACGCTGGCCATTGCGGGCCTGCCATATCTATCGGGCTTTTTCTCCAAGGACGCCATACTGCTCCTTGCCTGGCACAACAGCCCGGCGGCGTTCTACACTCTGGTCTTTGCCTCACTGTTGACGGCCACCTACATGGGCCGAATCATCTTTGTCGCCTTTCTTGGCAAGCCGCGCAGCGAGGCCGCAGAGCACGCGCACGAGAGCCGAATCGACATGGTGCTGCCCCTGCTTGTTCTGGCAGTTATGGCCGTTCTTGGCGGCTATACCGGCCTATATCCAGAGGCTCTCTCGCATTATCTGCATCAGCATGTGCCACATGCCGAAGGCAGCGAGCACACGATGATTCTGCTTATTTCCGCAGCACTGTCCCTTGGCGGTATGCTCATTGCGTTCCTGCTCTACTATCGCCCGGATGCCAAGGCGGACACTGTGCAGCGCAGGCTGCCGGCCCTCTTCGCCCTGCTCAAGGGCAAGTTATGGTTCGACGAGCTTTACCTCTTTTACGTAAACGGCATTCAGCAGAGGCTGGCCAATGTTGCAGCGTTCTTGGAGCAGGTGCTCATTCAGGGTTTCTGCGTCCGCGGTTCGGGCGGGGTGTCGGGCCTTATCGGTGTCGCCCTTCGCAGGGCACACACGGGCCGCCTCAACACTTATCTTTACTGGTTCGCCGCTGGCGTACTCATTTTCTGGATCTACTCATCGGGGGTTCTCTAAGCGATGGAAGGCTTCACCTGTCCCTTTTCCTTAACATATAGCGCGCTGCTGTTCTGGACAGTGGCCGTGCCCTTGGCCGCGTCTTTGCCGCTGCTGTTGGGCTGCCTTAAGGGCACTCCGGCAAGGCTCTTGGCTGCGCTGGGCGCGATGTTGCCACTGCTCGGCGCTCTGTATCTGGCGGCCCACTATGCGGGTGCCTACACTGTCGGCGGCTATGCCTTTTACTGCAATGCGCAGCTTGGCCTACCAGCGGCTGGTATCGCCCTGAAGCTGGGCCTGAACGGCATATCGCTGCCCATGTTCGTCATGGCGGCCATTGTCAGCTTCTGTGCGGTTCTTTACGCCATAGGCGGCAGGCAGGAGCGTCAATCCCTGTATCTGGGCCTTTTGCTCGTAATGAGCAGCGGCGTTCTGGGTCTTTTCGCATCCATTGACCTGTTCTATTTCTACTTTTTCCACGAACTGGCGCTCATCCCGACCTTCATCATGATCGGCATATGGGGTGGCAAGGCCCGTCGCGTGGCAGCCATAGAGATGACCATTTACCTTACCCTGGGCGCAATGCTCGTGCTGGCGGGGCTTGTTGCGCTGTATGTGCTAAGCGGTCTCAACACTTTCGACTTCATTACGCTCAGGCAGGCAATCGCACAGAACCCGCTAGGCGAAGGCTCGCAGCACTGGATATACGGCCTTCTGCTCATCGGTTTTGGCATTCTTGTCTCGCTCTTCCCCTTTCACACCTGGGCACCTCGGGGCTATGCCAATGCGCCGGCCAGTGCCGCCATGCTGCACGCGGGCGTATTGAAAAAGTTCGGCCTCTACGGACTTATCCAGCTCATAGCCCCGCTGCTTCCCGTGGGAGCGGCATCGTGGACGGGTCTGCTCGTAGTCCTCGCCCTTTGCAACGTGCTCGTCATCGGCCTTATAACGATGGCGCAGAAAGACCTGCGCTACATGCTGGGGTACAGCTCCGTCATGCACATGGGCTATGCCTTCCTCGGCATCGCCACGATGGGCACCCTTGGCCTTGGCGCGGCGCTCATGATGATGTTCGCGCACGGGCTGGCAGTTGCGGCGCTTTTCCTCATGGCGGACTGCGTTGCAGTGCGCAACAGCGGGGAGACCGACATGGCCTCGATCGGCGGCATGGTGAAGCATACGCCCGTCTTTGCAGCCTTTTTTGCCGCAGCCACCTTTGCGAGTGCGGGCCTTCCCGGCTTTGCCAATTTCTGGGGAGAGCTGGGCATATTCACCGCTGTTTTCAAGATGAACAGCACGGTGAGTGCCCTAGCCATTCTCGGCATCATAATCTCGGCCATCTACGGTCTGCGCGCCCTGGCGGCGATATTCTACGGCCCCCATTCAAAGGCTTACGAGCAGCGCATCGCCCAATACGGCGCTCCTGCCGACCTTCAGCCCTACGAGAAGCTACCCGTCATGATCCTTCTTGGCGCACTGATGTTCGCTGGCTTTTGGCCGCGAGCCGTCAGCGAACCTGTCAACGCCGAGCTTTCCTCACGCCAGCCAGCCGTAGCAGTCCAGACCGCAAACGCAGCCGAATAACAGGATTTACCAGCCATGCTTGAACAGGCACCCGAATACTTCCGTTCCCTAGCCCCCCAAATGGGCGACTGGGCCTCGATTGCGCTAGAGAGCGCCCTTGGCGCGTGGGCGCTGTGCGTACTCATGATCGAGGCCTTTCGTGGGCGTCGCCAGATAGGTTTCTCCCTTGCCGCGCCGCTCATGATTGTGCTGCTGGTATTTTCGCTTCGCAGCGCCTTTGCGATGGGATCTGGTGAACTGGTGACGCAGTTTGGCGGCATGATCGAGCAGAGCCGTCAGACGGAGCTGTTGCGCTCGTTCTTTCTTCTTTGCGGCGTCCTTGTCTGTCAGATAGGCGGGGTGACTCTGCGCAGGCAGAAGTTGGCGCGTGCAGAGTTCGACGTGCTTGTGATGATTGCCGTGGCGGGGCTGATGTTTCTTGCCCAGTGCAGGCACTTTGCGCTGCTCTTTGTGGCGCTGGAGATGATGTCCATCAGTATGTACGTGCTCGTGGCCTACATCCGCCACAGTGCCAGCTCTCTGGAGGCGGCGTTGAAGTATCTTGTGCAGAGCGGCTTGTCCTCGGCCCTGCTCCTGATGGGCATAGTGCTGCTCTACGGAGTGGCTGGCAAC
>LVBW01000039.1 GCA_001604585.1 Puniceicoccales bacterium Verruco_02
GCATAGATGGTGCTGGGGAGCATTTTTATGGGGAAACACAGGGGGAATTGCTAATTATGCCTTTGACGTTTGTACAGGCTGGCAGGAGGGTCCGGGTGCTCACGGTTGACAGTGGGGACGGCCTTCAGGGGAAACTTGCCTCTTTGGGGCTTATTCCGGGCACATTGCTCGATGTTGTACAGAATAGCGGCGGGCCGCTCATTCTGCGCATTGGCGAGGGCAAGATCATGCTCGGGCGCGGCATGGCGGGGAAGATTGTCGTAGCCTGATTACTATTTTTTTTAGCGCAGATTTTTAGCTTTGCCTAAGAATCTGTGTCTCTCTCAACATTACTGAACGGGGATTACTTAACTTGAACAAGACCGGGATTACTGTTGCCTTGGCGGGCAACCCCAACTCGGGAAAGACCACTATCTTCAACGCTTTGACCGGTGCCAGGCAGCATGTGGGCAACTATCCCGGGGTGACGGTGGAGCGCAAGGAGGGCTTGGCCCGCCTTGGCGAGGCGGAGTTGAAGATTGTTGACCTTCCTGGCACTTACAGCCTCACGGCCTATTCGGAGGAAGAGTTGCTGGCTCGAAACTACCTCATCGACAATAGGCCGGATGTGGTGGTCAACATTGTCGATGCCTCGAACCTTGAGCGCAATCTGTACCTTAGCGTGCAACTCATGGAGCTGGGCCTGCCATTGGTCATCGTGTTCAACATGAGCGACATGGCTAGGTCGCGTGGGTACAGCTTCGACATCGGGAAGCTGTCCCGTCTTCTGGGCGCAAGGATTGTGGAGACTGTGGGGCACAGGGGCGAGGGGACGGACGCCATTCTGCGCGCTGCCTTGGAGGCCGCCTCGGAGGGGCCGTCCCATGCGCAGCGTCCCGTTTCCTACGGGCGGGAGATCGAGGACGAACTTGCGCAGATCGTGGCCGTGATGCGTGCGGATGGTTCTGCGGACAGCCGTTACGATGAAAGGTGGATGGCGCTGAAGCTTCTGGAAAGTGATCGCGACCTGCTATCTCGTAGCAACTCGCCGGGTATGAGGGCGCAGCTCGAGAGGAGCGCCAAGCAGATCGAGTCTCTTACGGGGGATTCTCCAGAGACGGCCATTGCATCGGCCAGGTATGGTTTCATCGCTGGGGCCTGTCAGGAGTGTGTGCGTTCGACCATCGAGCAGCGTGTGAGCTTTTCTGACCGTATCGATTCGTTGGTCACTAGTCGCTTGTTGGGTATCCCCCTGTTCCTTGGGATGATGTATCTGGTGTTCCAGCTTACGTTCACCTTGGGGGATCCTTTCATGGGCTTTATCGAGGAGCTGTTTGCATGGCTGGGGGGAGCGGTGGACTCTCTTTGGGCGGAGGGGAGCCAGAGCGCGCTTCGCAGTTTGCTCGTGGATGGTGTCATTGGGGGCGTGGGCGGGGTGCTGGTGTTTCTTCCCAATATTCTGCTTTTGTTTCTTGCGATTGCGGTGTTGGAGGACTCCGGCTACATGGCTCGCGTGGCGTTCATTATGGACCGCTTGATGAACAAGATGGGTCTGCACGGCAAGAGCTTCATTCCCATGTTGATTGGATTTGGTTGTTCGGTGCCTGCAATCATGGCCACACGTACTTTGGAGAATCGGCGGGATAGGTTGGCTACGATGCTGGTTTCTCCGCTTATGAGTTGCGGTGCTAGGTTGCCCATATATGCCCTGATTATTCCGGCTTTTTTCCCGCACTCTTTGCATGGGACGATGCTTTGGGTAATCTACATAATTGGCATACTGCTCGCCGTTCTCTCTGCAAAGTTGCTAAGGAGTACCATTTTGAGGGGAGAGTCGGTGCCCTTTGTCATGGAGTTGCCCCCTTACCGTATGCCAACTCCCAGGGGTATCCTTATACATATGTGGGAGCGTGGTTGGCTGTATCTTAGGAAGGCGGGTACGGTAATTCTTGGTATTTCGATTATTCTTTGGGCTATGACCAGCTATCCCGTGTTGCCGCAGGAACGGGTGGCCCAGTTTGAGCAGCTTCGCGTGGAGTTGGCTGGGGCAGGGTTGGAGGGGGCGGAGCTTGCCGGGTCTTTGGCCAGTGTGGACAACCTGGAGGCGGAGGCCGCCATTGCGCATAGTGTCACGGGTAGGTTGGGGCACTTCATCGAGCCTTTGCTGCGTCCGATGGGTTTTGATTGGAAGATTGGGACGGCGATGCTGGGTGCCTTTGCCGCAAAGGAGGTGTTTGTCGCTCAGATGGGTATTGTCTATTCTGTCGGCGAAGCTGACGAGGAGAGCGAGTCCTTGCGCGACAAGTTGCGCGCTGCGTATTCGCCTCTTGTGGGTTTCTGCATTATGTTGTTCTGCCTTATAAGTACTCCGTGCATGGCTACGATTGCCGTTACAAGGCGCGAGAGTAATTCTTGGGGCTGGGCATTGTTTCAGCTTTTCGGGCTGACGGCTTTGGCGTGGGTCGTCACTGTCGCTGTCTATCAGATTGGCTCTTTGTTGGGTATAGGAACAATTTAGCGCATTTGTTTATGGGCTATGTAGAGGATATTGTGGTGTTTTCATTGGTCGCTTTGGCGGTCTTTATGGCCGTTCGTTCCCTTGTGCGTACATTCCGGGGCAATGGTGATGGGGGCGGCTGCGTCGGGGCTTGCGCCAAATGCAGTTCTCCTTGTGGCGAACTGTCTAGGCCGGGTAGTCCGGCAGATCTCAGGCGGTCGGCGAGGGGTATGAAACGTGTGAGCGTTCCAGGCAGTCTTTCTCAATAGTATATAGGCAACCTCGAGCGGACGCCCATCCGGGGCGTTCCTACCGGTGTGTTCGTAACATGTTGACGGTCTTGTTGGTAGGGACGACTGTTCCCTAGCCGTCCCCGTTGCGTAGGCTACTACCGCGTTTGGCCGTTTGTTTGGTTAACGCATCCTGCATAAGATAACCAAGGATGCTGAGCAAATGTCAAAATGCCCCCCCCGGGAATAAGAGTATTTAACCTGCGGTTAATAATGTTTGCGTCTGTATATCGTCGGTAACTCGATTGGGGCGCGCATATGTTTACTACTCGGCTTTGTCGCCGAAGCGTTTGCCCCATACGTCGCGCAGGGTGGTGGTGCGGTTAATCACCACTGCTCCGGGGCGGGAGTCTTTGTCCACACAGAAGTAGCCCTTGCGCTCGAACTGGAAGCGTTCGCCGGGCTGGGCATGGGCAAGGTCGTTCTCGCCGTAGGCGGTCACTACCTTGAGGGACTCGGGGTTGAGGTTGTCGAGGAAGCTCTTTCCTTCTTCGACATCGTCTGGGTTTTCTTTGCTGAAGAGCGGGTCGTAGAGGCGCACTTCGAGGGGCGTGTTCTCCGTGGCGCTCACCCAGTGGATGGTGCCTTTGACTTTGCGGTTGTCGGGCGTGGTGGCTCCACGGGAAAGGGGGTCGAAGGTGGCGCGAAGCTCAGTGATATTGCCTTCGGCGTCCTTTATCACCTCGGTGCAGGTGATGTAGCAGGCGTAGCGCAGGCGCACTTCACCGCCGGGGTAGAGGCGGAAGAACTTTTTCGGCGGGTTCTCCATGAAGTCCTCTCGCTCGATGTATATTTCGCGAGTCAAGGGGACCATGCGGCTGCCGCGCGCGGGGTCCGAGGGCAGGTTCTGGCCTTCGTAGAGTTCCGTTTCCTCGGGGAAGTTCGTGATGACAACCTTCAGTGGGTCCAGCACAACCATGCGGCGCGTGGCCTTTTCTTCAAGATCCTGCCTTAGGCAGAAGTCGAGCAGGGCAAGGTCCACGGTCTGCGGGCGCTTGGAGAGGCCCGCCTTGGCCACGAACTCGCGCACGCTCTCGGGCGTGTAGCCTCGTCTGCGCAGCCCGCAGATAGTGGGCATTCGCGGGTCGTCCCAGCCGGATACGTGCTTGTCCTTTACAAGCTGGAGCAGCTTGCGCTTGCTCATGACCGTGTAGGTGATGTTCAGGCGGGCGAATTCGATCTGGCGGGGTTTGTGCGGTACGGGCAGGTTCTCGATGAACCAGTTGTAGAGGGGGCGGTGGTCTTCGAACTCCAGCGTGCAGAGGCTGTGTGTTATGCCTTCGATGGCGTCGCTCTGGCCGTGGGCAAAGTCGTACATCGGGTACACGTGCCAAGTGTTGCCCGTGCGGTGGTGGGGTGTGTGGACTATGCGGTAAATGACTGGGTCGCGCAGGTTCAGGTTCGGGTGCGCCATGTCGATTTTGGCGCGCAGGACTCTTGCCCCTTCCGCGAACTCGCCCTTGTTCATGCGCTCGAAGAGGTCGAGGTTCTCTTCCGCGGAGCGATTGCGGTACGGGCTTTCCTTGCCAGGCTCTGTCAGGGTGCCGCGGTGCCAGCGGATTTCGTCCGCTGAGAGGTCGCATACGAAGGCCTTGCCCTCGCGTATAAGATGGATGGCCCAGTCGTATATCTGCTGGTAGTAGTCGGAGGCGTAGTAAAGGTTTTTCCACTCCCAGCCTAGCCAGCGTACGTCTTCCTGTATGCTGTCCACGTATTCGACATCTTCCTTGGTGGGGTTGGTGTCGTCCATGCGTAGGTTGCAGTAGCCGCCGTATTCCTTGGCAATGCCGAAGTCCAGGCATATGGCCTTGGCGTGGCCTATGTGCAGGTAGCCGTTCGGCTCTGGCGGGAAGCGCGTTATGGGCGTTTTAATAAGGCCGGAGGCGATATTCTCCTCCACGATTTCCTCGATGAAATTCTTTGATGCGTTTTCGGGCATTGCGGTGAAATGGGGGTGTGGCGTGTTCGCCAGCGTTGTCGGTATGTTGGTAGCGGTCTATGTTCAGCCTTGAATGAAAAAGCCTGCCTTATGGGCGGCGTTGTGGAATGGCGCCTATTGGCAGGCGCGCTGCACCCGTCCCACGCCTTGGCGCGTGGCAACGGGGCGCGTTTGTCGTTGTCGCGCCATGCGAGGCGCTGGCAAGCTAGGCAGTACTGTTCCTGACCGGGACATTCGTAGCTGAATGAAAGGAGTATCGTTACAACAGATTCGACATTTTGCGCAATCTATTCATAACGCGCTCGCGTCCTATTATGCGCAAAATGGGGTGCAGTTCCGGGCCGCCGCCGCTGCCGCAGACGGCTAGGCGCAACACAGCGAAGAAGGCGAAGGGCTTTTCGCCGTTGGATTCGCCGAGGGTGTGCAGGCAGTTCTGTATGGAGGCGTCGTCCCAGTTTTCGACTGATTCAAGCGCGGGGATGAGCTTGGCGAGGCGGCCCGGTATGTCGTCCTTTTTGCCGATTTTCTCCCGCGCCTTCTCGTCGATGGCGTATTCCTCGGTAAAGAAGAAGCCTGCGTAGCCGGGCAGGTCGTCGTAAACGAATATCTTCTCCTGCACGAGCTTGAGCGCGTCGGCAAGCGTGGCCTCGTCGTAGATGGAGTGGTCCAGCCCCGCCTTGGCGAGCACGGGCTTTGCCCCCGATACAAACTCTTCAAGGGGAAGAGCGCGCAGGTAGGCGCTGTTAAGGTGCAGCATCTTCTTTTCGTCAAAGCGGGCACTGCCCTTCATGATGTCCGTCAGCTCGAACATGCGGATGACCTCGGCTATGTCCATCTTCTCGCGGTCGTCCTTGGGCGACCAGCCAAGAAGGCAGAGGAAGTTGCGCACCGCCTCGGGCAAAAAGCCCCGTGTCTGGTATTCCTCGATGAGGGCGCCCTTGTCGCGCTTGCTCATCTTGCCCTTGCCCACGGCGGGGTCTTTGAGGATGAGGGGCATGTGGGCGAACTGTGGCACGGGTGCGCCGAGGGCCTGAAATATCAGTACGTGCTTGCTCGTGTTGGAGAGGTGGTCCTCGCCGCGGATTACGTGCGTTATGCCCATCTCTATGTCGTCGATGACGTTGACAAGGTGGAACACGGGTTCGCCGTTGCTGCGCACTATTACAAAGTCGCGGTCCTCGGCTCTTTCGACGTGGCCGCGGATAATATCCTCTATGACGACGGGTGCCGCCTTCACCTTCTCTACCTCGGCCTTGGCGTAGTCGTCGTATTCGGTGTAGCGTTCGCCTTCGAGGCGCAGCCATATGGCGCCGTCCTTTTCGTAGGCTTTGCCCTCGCTGAGGAGTTTTCCCACGTAGCGGGTGTAGATGTCGCCGCGCTGGCTCTGGAGGTAGGGGCCGCATTTGCCGCCCACTTCCGGGCCTTCGTCCCAGTCCATGCCCAGCCAGCGGAGCGAGTCGTATATGACCTTCAGGTAGGCGTCGCTGTTGCGTTCTTTGTCCGTGTCTTCGATGCGGAGGATGAACTTGCCGCCCGTGTGTCGGGCGTAGAGCCAGTTGAACAGAGCTGTTCTGGCGCTGCCGATGTGGAAGAAGCCTGTGGGGCTGGGTGCGAAGCGTACGCGTACGTCCATAAGCCGCCAATTCTTGCGCAAGCAGCGTCCGAATGCAAGCGCGGGCGAAAGCGGCGTCATGCCGAATGGTTCGTTGTGCGTTGGCTTGGGGCGTTTTGTGCCAATATGTGCAAAAGACCTCCGACTGTTGAGAGTCGGAGGTCTTTTGCTGCGGCGTATATGTGCGGGGCGCGTATGTCCGGTTGTTTACGCTTTGCGCCCTGCTGGGCTGCTTGGGCTAGGTCAGCTTGTGCGTTACTTCGGCTATGCGATTGCCGTAGAGTTGGGCTGTTTTGGCGTCGCCTTCGTCAAGTGAGGCAGGGCCGCCTTGGGCGTTGCCGTAGCCGACTACGCCGCCGAAAAAGCCCGTGCGGTTTATCTGTTCCTTGGCCCCGGTCATGTAGTAGGGGAATTCTCCGCCGCCCACCCAGAACATGCCTAGTTGGTTGGCGTAGGTTTGTAGGTAGGCGAGCGTCACGGCTTTGTCGCCCGCTGGGCTGCCGCTGTGCGAGAAGCCGCCTGCTACCTTGCCGCGAAGGGCGGCTGTGTACCAGAGCGTGCCCATTGCGTCGATGAAGGCTTTGAACTGCGCGGCTGGACCGCCCATGTAGGTGGGGGTGCCGAATATGATGGCGTCGGAATTGCGGAGGCTGTTGACGGCTTCTTCGTTCGCGTAGCGGCCTTCGACGATGTCCTTGCCTTCGATGCGAAGTAGTGCGGCTTCGGTGCCGGGTACGGTGCGTGCGCCTGCCGCGATTTGTTCGGCCATGAGGTGGGTGTGGCCGGTGCCGGAGAAATATACGACTGTGATGGTCTTGCTCATATTGGCGTGTGTTATTTGTCTGGTCTATTGATAGGGAAGGGATCACATGCCTGTCCAAAGGACGCATTCAGGGCCTTGTTCCCTTTAGATGGCAGGCAATTTGTCCGTGTTTGTTTACTTATGAGGCGGAAGGGCTGCTCTTTCATTCCAGACTGAATGTTTGGAGCGCCAAAAACTTTGTTTTCCGCTGCTTTCAACAGGGCTTGATAAATTGCCGTGTATTTCTGCCCGACTGTGGCTAGAGCTTTCTTTCTGTGGAAATACTCTTCGAGGAGCGAATTGTGAGCCTGTCAGTGGGCGAGCTGGCGCAGTTTCGGCTTGGCCCGCGAGATGCAGGCACACTGCGTTCGGCTCGTTGGCGTATGGAGCTTGGCAGTGTATGGCACCGTCGCCTTCAGGGGGAGGAAGAGGCAAGGGCGCAAACGCTGGTGGATGCAGAGGCTCCGGTCCCTCGCTTTGAGGTGGCAATTGCCGGTACTTTGATCGAGCGAGGCTGGCGGGTGGAGCTTAAAGGGCGCATGGATCAGGCTGTTCCTCGGCCTGATGGTGGCTGGCTCTTGCGGGAGATAAAGACCGTTTCTCACCCTCTGCCTTTGCCTGAGGAGCGCTTGCGAGCCATGTATCCGGGCTACTTTGCGCAGCTTGGGGCCTATCTTGCGCTGTGCCGTTGTTGCGGGGAAGCTGAATACTGTGCTGCGGCGGCGGAGTTGCTTTTTGTGGACATTGCCGATGGGGCGCGGCAGGTGCTGGCCGCTGGCGAGGGGGCGGAACAGGAGTTCCGTGCACAGGTGCGAATGCTTGTGGACTTTTGCGAGAGTCGGCGTAGCAGCAGGGCACGTATCCTGACGGCTGATATTGCGCCGCCTTTCGATCAGGTGCGAAGTGGGCAGGAGGGCGTGGAGGAGCAGCTGAATCTTGCCGGTCTAGGCGGTGGCGTCCTGCTTTTTGAGGCTCCTACGGGGTTTGGAAAGACTGCCTACGCCTTGCATTATGCCTTGACGCGGATGAAGAGCGGTCTTGTTCGGCAGGCTGTTTACTTGACTGGCAAGAGTAGTGGGCAGTTGCAGGTGCTCTTGGAGATGGAGCGGCGATGGGGAACTGTGCTGCGTGCCCAGCAGATGCGGAGCAAGGCTGAGCATGCCATTAGCAGTGCCATGCATACCTGTGGGACGGCTTCCTGCCGCACGGGTATTGAGGAGCAGTGGCGCAGGGCTTGCATTGATCCTGCTGCGCTGGCGGCCGATGGGCCTTTGCCCTTGGAGCTTGCCAGGCGTATGGGTATGGAGACTGGAGTCTGCCCGTTCGAGATTACGCGTAGCGTTCTGCCTTTTTCAGACCTGTGGATCGGGGATCTTAACTACGTCTTTCACCCTCGTGCGCGTTCGGTGTTCATGGAGCAGCCGGGTTTCGACCATGCGCAGGCGATACTTGTAATCGACGAGGCTCACAATCTGCCTTCGCGCGTCGCCGATGCGTGGAGCGCAAGGTTGGAGGCGCGGCAGTTGGAGGATCTTCAGGTGGAGTTGTCGTTTGCGCATACGCCAAGGCGTCTTTCCCGCGCTTTGGACAGTTTGCACCGCTTTGTGGCGCGTTTGCATAGGAGCGAGCGTTGCGAGGAGACCTTGCGTTACGAGGTGCAGGATTTGCTGCGCGAGTATGCCGATGCCTTGCAGGGGGAGCCGTTCGATGCCGATGTCTTGCGTCCCGGTGCGGCGGAGGCGCTGTGGGCCTTGGCGGATGCTCTGGGGCCTTTGGAGAACGAGGCTCTGGAGCTGCTTATTCACTGTCCGGAGAGGGGCGTCTTGTGCATTACCTGCATCGATGCTTCGCGGGAGATTGCGGCTAATCTGGCGCTGTTTGGGCAGGTGTTGATGATGAGCGCGACTTTGCGGCCATTGGAGCATTTTCGCGCTGCCTGTGGCTTGAAGGAGGGCGAGGGCGCGTTTTTGCGCGGGGTGGCTCCTTGGCGGGGTATGGCTTACGAGGTGGCGGCGGACTCCAGGGCGGATACGCGCTTTGCGGCAAGGGGAAGGAGCTTGGGGCTTACCGCACAGACTATCGCGGATATTTGTGCCGCGCCGGGGCGCAGTGGGCCGGTGCTGGCCATGTTTCCTTCTTATAGATATGCGGAGGATGTGGCCGATGCCTTGCTGGGGGCGGAGGCTTTCCTCAATGTGTCGGTGCAGCCGAAGGGTCTGGATTTGGCTGGGCAGAGGGACTTTGTGGAGAACTCGCTGGAGCGTTGTGATGTGTTGATGTTGGTTCTTGGGGGTAGCTTTACCGAGGGGATTGATTCGCTGGGTGGGCGTGTGAGTCATGCCATTGTGGTCAGTCCTGCCTTGCCAGAGGTGGATGCTGTGCAGAAGGCGCGGGTGGAGAATGCCGTGGGGCTGCGTTCGAGGGCTTTTCACGATGTGTACATGGTGCCGGGGATGCGCAAGGTGGCTCAGGCATTGGGGCGGCTCGTGCGTGCGCCGGGGCATTCGGCAAAGGTGCTATTGCACTGCAATCGCTTTTCGCAGGCTGACTATGCTGGTTTGCTCGACGAGGATTTGCGTCCGCAGTTGGTGATAGATAGCCGCAGGGAGCTTTTGGACTGGCTTGGGGCGTAAGTCGAAGGCGCTCCCTAGTCCAGATACATGATTGTGAGGCGGCTGTTGTCTGCCGCGTACTTGGCAGCTAGAGAGTCGATGTATTGTCGGGCGTCTTCGTGGGCTACGTCTTTGCCTTTCTTTCGCTCGCTTCTTGTGATGGACTTGTGCACGGCTTCGCGCAGGCCGCTTATTACTATCAGGCAGCGGCGTATCCCGGTCATTGGTTTAAGTCCTTCGAGCAGTTCTCCGCGTAGCCATAGTGGGTCGTAGGCTCGTTCGCGCAGGTTGATGTGCAGCATGGAGAATGCTTCGCCTGTGCCGCGGCTGGAGGAAAGTTCCACAGCTTTGCGCATGAAGGCTTCGAGCGGTGCCGGGCTGCCGTGTTCTTCGGATAGGGCGTAGTCGATGGCCGCGCGCAGGGAGTCGTTAAGGAAAGGGTCTTCGCCTGTTACCGGGCCGAACAGGGCGCCAATGCATTCGTTCTTGGCTATGATTTCGGGGTCCCTGCGTATGGAGTCCATTTCTTGTCAGTAGCTTGCTGCTTGCGAGTCTGTGCGCATGTTCTTGGACTTGGTGTATGCATTCATCTCGCTGCATGTTAGAAATTCAAAGCCTTGCGCCCGGAGAGAGTCGATTATGGAGGGGAGCTGTTCGATGGAGTCGGTTCGCCATTCGTGCAGCAATATTACGTCGCCGTCTTGCACATTGCTTGTAGCAGCCTTGAGGATGTCGGCGGAGCTGTTTTCGTCTCTCCAGTCTTCAGAATATACTATTCGCGGTGGGGTGAACACCATCATGCCTTCGGCTTTGAGCAGGGTTTGCATCCGGGGGTCGTATTCCATGTACGGGGGGCGAAACCAAGGGGATGCGTGCCCGAGCAGTTCCTTTATCCGTCGTTGGGAGTGGACGATTTCCCGCTCCAGCGCTTCGTCGTCGAGGCTGCCGGGGTGTTTGTGCGAGTAGGAGTGATTGAGTATCTCGCAGCCTGCTTCGATGAAGGCGCGGCCAACTTCGGGGCGCTGTTCCAGATTCTTTACGACGTAGGCGAGTGATATGCGCAGGTTCTTTTCGCGTACAATCGAGAGCAGGAGCTGGGAGTTGTGCCCGGTCGGGCCGTCGTCAAAGAATATGGCTACGTACTTGGGCTTTTCTTCCTTGTTTGTTAACTGGGTCCAGCAGAGAATGGCTATGCCGCACAGGGCAAGGGTTGCGATTAGTGCAAGGAGGAGGCGCTTCATTTGCGCTCCTGTTCCTTGAGGTCGTTTATTACCTGTTCCATCTCGGCTATGTCGCGAAAGTCCCTGTACACGGAGGCGAAGCGTACATACGCTATCTTGTCCACGGGCTTGAGGCGGGCCATTACGATTTCGCCTATCCTGTCGCTTGGCACTTCCTGGTCGAACCGGGCTTCTAGCTCCAGCACGATGTCGTTGACCATCATGTCTATCTGTTCAACGGGCACGGGGCGCTTTTCGCAGGCTCTGCGCAGGCCGGATAGTATCTTGTGCTTGTCGAAGTTTTCTATTCGGCCGTCGCGTTTGCGCACGGTGAGGCCTTCGCGCAGGATTTCTTCCACGGTAGTGAAGCGGTAGCCGCACTTTTGGCATTCTCGCCGACGGCGGATGGAGAGGCCGTCCTTGGATATGCGCGAGTCGATGACTCTGGAGTCTCTCTCTCTGCAACGGGGGCAATTCATCGCGTTGGTGGGTGGGTTGTGCTGGCCTTGGTGGCTTTTACAGACTGAGGAAGTTCTGAAGCATCTTCATTCCGTGCTCGGTGGCGAGGGACTCGGGGTGATATTGCACGCCCCAGACGGGGAGTGTTTTGTGGCGCAGGCCCATGATTTCGCCTTCGTCTGTCCAGGCTGTTATTTCAAGACAGTCGGGCAGGCTTTCGCGTTCCACAAGGAGCGAGTGGTAGCGGGTGGCGGCGAAGCGTTGGGGTATGTCGCGGAATATGTCGCGTCCGTCGTGGCTGACAGGGCTTGTCTTGCCGTGCATAAGGCGGGTGGCGCGGATTACTTTGCCCCCGAAGTGCTGCCCAATTGCCTGATGCCCGAGGCAGACGCCCAGGACTGGTTTCACCCCGGCGAAGGCTTTTAGCACGGGGATTGTGACTCCGGCTTCTGTCGGGGTGCAGGGGCCGGGTGATAGGAGCACGCGGTCCGGGTTCAGGGCGAGGGCTTCTTCGGGCGTTATCGCGTTGTTGCGGTAAACGAGCGGTTCGGTCCCGAGCTGGGCGAAGTACTGCACCAGATTGTAGGTGAAGGAGTCGAAATTGTCTATTACCAGTAGCATGGGGCCTGTATGTTGGTAGATACGGACCGGCGGCGGGCCGACTTAAGGGAACATACTCTGTCTGCTTTGCTTCGAGGTCAAGACTCGCCTTGTTCGGGTCCGTCTGTCAGTGTTTGTGGCTTTCTTTTCAAAGACTTGTAATTGCCAGCATAAATGCCAGATCACTTCAAAGTATTGTGTCGCGACGCTTCGGCCCGTCGTAGCGAGTTGCGCACTCCTCATGGTTGTATCCAGACGCCCGTTTTCATGCCCGTGGGGACTCAGGGCACGGTTAAGTCGCTTTGTCCTGCACAGGTGAGGGATTGTGGGGCGCAGATTATTTTGTCCAATACGTATCATCTGAATCTTCGGCCAGGTTCGGAGCTTGTGGCCCGCATGGGTGGGCTGCATTCGTTCATGGGTTGGAATGGGCCGATTCTTACCGATAGTGGGGGCTTTCAGGTTTTCAGTTTGGCCAAGCTTAGAAAGATGGATGATGCGGGCATTCGTTTCCGTTCCCATATTGACGGGAGCGAGGTGTATCTGGATCCGGCCAAGGTGATGGAGATTCAGAACAATCTTGGTAGTGATATTGCCATGGTTCTGGACGAGTGTCCGCCTTGGCCCGCGGAGCGTCCCGTTGTGGAGAATGCCGTGCGTCGTTCGCTCAAGTGGGCGGGGGAGAGTCTCGATGCGGCCGATAAGCTGGGCATTCAGCAGAGCGGTAGGCATGTTTTTGGCATCGTGCAGGGGTCGGCGTTTGCGGACTTGCGGCGCGAGTGTGCGCAGGCTCTTGCGGGGTTGTCTTTCAATGGGTACGCGATTGGCGGGGTGAGCGTTGGCGAGCCTGAGGAGCAGATGTTGGAGGCTGTGGATGCGAGTGTGCCGTACTTGCCTGATAATCTGCCTCGCTACGTGATGGGGGTGGGGACTCCGCCACAGCTGTTGCGCATGGTGGCCAGGGGGGTGGATATGTTCGACTGTGTGATGCCTACGCGCGAGGCACGGCATGGGGTTTTTTATACCGTGCTTGGCAGGCGTAATATCAAGAATGCGCGCTTTGCCGAGGATAGGGGACCGCTATGCCCGGAGAGCGCGAACTATGCCTGTGAGCACTTTTCTAGGGCGTACATACGGCACCTGTTCCAGAGTTCGGAGATTCTGGCCTGCACTTTGCTGAGTCTGCATAATGTGAACTTTTTCGTGAGCCTGATGGATCAGGCCCGCCTTCACATCGAGCGGGGTGACTTTGGCCCTTGGAGCGAGGCTTGGATTGCCCGTTACGAGCGGGGTCAGTGATGCGATGTTCAGGATTGAGTGCCTTGTTGTAGTGACTGTTTCGGCATATATGTGGGGATGGCTTGGGTGTCGGTGGTAGACTTTTCCCAATGCGTTCGAATTACCTCTTGGGTCTATTCTCGCTGTTTGTTGTTGTGCGATTATTGTCTTGCCGTATCATGTTGACTGGTGGGGCTTATATACGTTGCTCTTCCCTTGCCTTATCCCCCTTCTGGTCAACAATTAGCACTTTCTCCCTATGTCAATTCTTGTTCGTTTTGTCTTGGTCGCTGCGGCTTTGTTCGCCAGCGCGTCCGCAAGTGCATCGTTTTCTGGTGATTACAGCTTGGGGACTCCCGGGATATACACTTCGTCCACTACTTTGGGTAACTGGACTAGCCAGATATCTTCGTCCTTTGGCAATGGTAGTGTGGATACAAATTCCGCTCCGGATTCTGTGACTTTGTATGCCTTTGCGGACTACAATCCCTTTTTCTCTGGCACTACGACTGTTACCTTGTCGTATTTATCGCTGCCGTCTAGCGGTTTGATCAGTTTTGATGTCGATTTGCTCGATGGCTTCGAGGTTTATCTTGATTCCACGCTCTTGTCTCCTTCGGGTGGTGCGTTTTCGTTTGCTGTTTCTTCCGGGCAGACGCTTACGATGTCGCTAGTCGCTGTGGTTGATGCGGGTTCGGGTTTTGGCGGTCCGGGTTCTCCTGGTTCGTCCACTACCTACTCAGCCGTCATTTCCAATTTTTCCGTGGTGGTGCCGGAGCCTTCGACTTATGCCCTTGGCTCTGGTGTGGCAGTGTTGTGCATTGCCGCTTTTGTGCGCAGGCGTAGGCTTGAGGCATAGTTGGCTCGACCCAGTTTCATGGATTCTCCGCCAAGGGCTTTTTCGCTGGCGCGTGGGCTGGGTGTTGGAATATGCACGCAACAAAAAAGGACTCCTGCCAATATGCGGGAGTCCTTTTTGTTGCGCCTCTTTTAAAGTTGATTTCCTAGGCGAGCATCAGTTCCGGCGTTTCAAGGAGCTTTTTCAGGGCTGCCAAGAACTGGGCTCCCACGGCTCCGTCCACGACGCGGTGATCGCAGGATAGACCTAGGCTCATGCGCTGGCCCACCACTATTTCGTCGCGCTCGTTTACCACGGGTTTCTTAACCGTTGCCCCGACACAGAGTATGGCTCCGTTGGGCGGGTTAATTATGCCGAAGAAGCTTTCTATGCCATACATGCCGAGGTTTGTTATGGTGAAGGTGCTGCCGCTCATTTCGGCTGGTGTCAGCTTGCGGTCGCGGGCTTTGGTGGCGAGGACTTTGGCTTCGGCGGAGATTTGGCGGATGCTTTTTCGGTCGGCGTCGCGGATTGTGGGGGTTAGCAGGCCTTCGTCTATGGCCACGGCAAAGGCCATGTGGATGGCGCCGTACTGCACTATTTTGTCGCCTTGCCAGGAGCTGTTGGCGGCTGGCACGCGGCGGAGGGCCTCGATGGCTCCTTTGAGGATCAGGTCGTTTACGGTGAGTTTTATGCCTTGGTCGGCGAGGCCTTCGTTGAGCTTAGCCCGTAGCGCGAGCATGGGTGCGGCATCGACTTCGACTTCGAGGTAAAAGTGGGGGATGGTGTTTTTGCTCTCAAGCAGGCGGCGGGCTATGGTGCCGCGCATGTTGTTGACTTTTATGATGATGTCTTCGGCGGGCAGGCCGATGGGGGCGGCTGGGGCGGGGGTCTTTGTTTCGGCCTTCGGGGCTGGTTTTTCCTTGGGCGTGGCGGCTGCTTTGTCAACGTCTTCGCGCACTATGCGGCCTCCGGGGCCGCTGCCGGTGATGGTGCTTATGTCCACACCTTTTTCGGCGGCTATCTTTTTGGCAAGGGGGCTGGCTTTAATGCGGGTGTCGGCAGATGGGGTCGGTTCGGAGGGGGTGTCGCTCACTGCTTCGGACTTGGCGCTTGTTTCGACGGTTGCAGGGGCTTCGGCTGGGTTTGCAGGGCTTTCGGTGCCGGGGGCTTTTTCTCCTTTCTGGCCTACTGCGCAGACGGGTGCGCCTACTGCCACCGCGTCGCCTTCGGAGGCGTAGAGCTTGAGTATCACGCCGTCTTCAAAGCATTCCAGTTCCATCGTGGCTTTGTCGGTCTCGACGCTGGCTATCATGTCGCCGCTGCTGACGGGGTCGCCTTCTTTTTTGTGCCATTTGGCGAGCGTGCCCGTTGTCATTGTGTCGCTTAGCTTTGGCATTTCGATGATCGTGGCCATGATGTATGTGGATGGGGATTGAAGGTTATAATTTATATAT
>LVBW01000040.1 GCA_001604585.1 Puniceicoccales bacterium Verruco_02
CAGTGCCCCGTGGCGGGCGCCAAAGGCGACACTTGTAAGGGGATACACCCCCGGCCATACAAAGAGCCGTCAATAGCCCGCCAGCGGGACAGAAGCGAGCGCAACGACCCCTCACGAGGGACTAATATGAATAAACTCACAAAAAACTGCCACAAACCCGTTTTCAGGCGTTGACATGTGGGCACAAACGCTTGTTTTGCATGGCTTGCAGCAATTGGCAGCCGCCACTACGTCCCCCGAACCCGAACCGCAATATACTTATATGCCTAGAGCCAAACTTGACTGGTGCGTTGTCCGCCTTGGAGAAGACCTCAACTGGTGGGTGGAGGAAACCAGCGATGAAATCCACTGGGACGTGGACGCGCTGGGCATAATCGACCCTCGCCAGCTGGGCCACATGATGGACCTACTCGAAGCCCTGCGCGAATATGGCTACGAGCCTGAGAACATCGAAAACGCCTTCTACACCTTCCGCATCGAAAAGGAGCTGAAGGGCAACAAGGTGCGCTTGGCCCGCCTGGGCGAGTCGCTCTTCGAGACGGAGGAATCCGTGTTCGCCCTGCCGGACATGACCGACGAGGAAAAGGGCGCCTATGCCGACTTTCTCGACCAGATAAGCA
Source organism: Puniceicoccales bacterium Verruco_02 (assembly GCA_001604585.1). GTDB lineage: Bacteria > Verrucomicrobiota > Verrucomicrobiia > Opitutales > Oceanipulchritudinaceae > Verruco-01. Next base: position 621 of record LVBW01000040.1, read on the forward strand.
AGGCCAGGGTCAAGATGCTCAACGACCTTATAGAGTTCGACCAGAGCCTGACAGTGGACGAACTGGAGGAGGCCATCCGCGAGCGCCAGAACGCCGACTACTTCGACGGCCGCGCCGTACACCCCTTCAACGAAATTACCTCCATACTCGAATACGTGCCCGAAGGCTTCGAGCTGGACATGGACGATGACGAGGCCGGGGTTGACGCTGACGAGGAAGGCTTGGAAGACATCCCCGACTTCGAGGAAGACGAGGAGCACATCGAAGAAGATGAAACGATGCGCTGGGAGGAGGACGAAGAAGAGGACGAGGAAGACGAATACGGCGAGGACGAAGAGGACGAAGACGAAGACCTCGGCGATGATGAAGAAGACGAGGAAGAGGAGGACGAAGACGACGCCCCACGCGGACGCCGTCGCCGTTAAGCCCAGCCATGCCCCCTTCGGGGCTACTTGCCGAAACCTGACCCACTTTGCGCTGTTAGCAGATTGAGGACGAACGCTCCCGCAGAATGGGAACGCTTGTCGCAACAGCGTGAACATGGATCATTCAGGCAAGACGCAGGCAGCCGCTATCAAGGCCCCAGTCCCGGTGGCCGAAGAGGCTGGAACGGGCTGGTCCAAGAGCCAGACCGGCTCTGCCCCCACGCAAGCCAACCCCTTCCACATCGGGCTGGTGTACCGCATCGAAGGCTGGCGCTACTGGCTCATCGTATGGCCCGCAGCCCTGCTTCTACGCCTCTATTACGCCACCCTTCGCTGCGAGCTTGACGCTGCGAGCCGTGCCGCGCTGTCTGACCGCGGACGGCCCCTTGTATGCGTTCTCTGGCACAGCCGCTCCTTCATAACCCCCCACCTGCTGCGCCGCTTCCGCCCCCGGGGAGGGACATCCTCCCTCATCAGCCCCAGCAAGGCCGCGGCATGGGAGGCCGCCCTTTTCCATGCGCTAGGCCTTGCCAGCGTGCGCGGGTCCAGCAGCCGCCGCTCCATACAGGCCGTACGCGACATGCTAAAAGTGAGCGCATCGGGACGGGATCTTGTCATATCCCCGGACGGCCCCTCCGGCCCCGACCGCGAGTTCAAGCGCGGCGCCGTGGCCACGGCGCGCATGGCAAAGACCCCCATCCTCCTCATGGGCGCGGAATGCGACTGCGCATGGCGACCGCATACTTGGGACAGGCACCTGTTCCCCCTGCCATTTGCAAAGCTGCGCATAAAGGGCATGATAGTGGAGCCAGGAGACTATGCAGGGCAAAGCGACGAGCAGCTCTGCGCCATGCTCGCCGACAAGCTCGACTCGATCAACGTTGACTCCGCCCTCTAGAACCCGCACCACAAACATATTCACCATGTCACAAAACACTAGGCTGGCCATACTCGGGGTGCGCATCTGCGCCCTGCTCATTGCGGGACTGGGCATATGGCAGATGCTGGGCAACATTGCTGGCAGCTTTCGCGACGTGGACCCCAGTTACCTAGCATACTATTTCCAGAGCCAGCTAGCCCGCCCCCTCTGCGCCGTCGCCACTGGGCTGATTCTTGCCGCCCTGTCGCGCCCGCTTGGCAGGCTGCTTGCGCGGGGGCTGGACTAGCCGGGCCTACACATGCGGGCGCAACGCACAGTCTCGGCCCTCATTGCCTGCGCATATCTTTGCTGCGCTGCGCCGCCAGCTCTTTCCCAAGGGCTGATAGGAGTATCAACGCAAGATCAGGCCCTTCCCAGCGCGGACTTCATCCTGAAAGAACGCGAGAGAATCGAGCGCCTCTTTGCCGCGCTTAACCCCGAATGGCCGGGACTTGGAGGAGCATTCGCCGCCTACGAACGCAGAGACATCGCCGGGGCCTGCGCAGAATTGCTAGACTACTACCTCTGGCGAGACAAGACCTGCCCGGTCAACGCCCTCAACCCCGAGCCAAGCTACGAAACCCTGCTTCGCGCCGCAGACGCGATGGAGGGCATATTCAAGGAACAAAACATGCGTGCCCCGCAGAAGATGCGCCCCGGCGGTGGCATTGACTGGACCTACGAGGGGCCGAAAGGCGACAAGGAATGGGCATGGTTTGTCAACCGGCACCTGTTCCTGCGCGACATGGCCGAGAGCTGGCTATACACGGGCAACGATGCCTACGCCCAGGCCATATCCGCGATACTTGCAGACTGGGTGGAGGTGAACCCATATCCCGACAGGCTTACTTTCAGCGCCCAATGGAGGGCCTTGGAGGTTGCGCGCCGCATACTGGAGTCTTGGACTCCCATATTCACAGGCATGGGCGATGCCCTGACTCCGGAGGCCCGCCTGATGCTACTGGCCAGCCTGCCGGATCATGCCGACTCCCTGCACGAACACGGCTCCTTCTGGGGGGGCAACCACCTACTGACAGAACAAAGCGCCCTTGCACTATTAGCCACGGAGTGGCCCGAGTTCCGCGACTCCGCCCGATGGCTTAGCTCGGCACGGGACAAGCTGGAGCGGGAGATTCTGGCCCAGAGCTATCCGGACGGGGCCTACAAGGAGCTGACCAACCACTACCAGCGGGTGGTTCTGGACAGCATTGGCCGTGCCCTTCTCATACTGCGGGAGGCCGGAGGCACGCCCGGTGCACTCGAAGAGCGCGTCGTAAACATGTGGGACTATTATGCCAACGTCATGCGGCCCAACGGCACAGGACCGCTCAACAGCGCGGGCGACCTTGAATACAACAGGGCGGGAATACTCCGCGCAAGCGAGGATCTGGGCCGCGAGGACTGGCTCTACATCGCCAGCGACGGGGCGCGAGGAACGCCACCAGAGGAGCCGCCAAGCCGCTTCTTCCCCTGGGCCGGGCACGCGCTCATGCGCAGCGGCTGGGACAGTCTTGCCCAATGGGCATTCTTCGACATCGGCCCCCACGGCAGCGCCCATCAACACAACGACCGCCTGCACCTTAGCCTCTCCCTAGGCCAGCACGACATACTTGTGGACAGCGGGCGCTATGTGTATCAGCCGGGCCGCTGGAAGGAGTATTTCACCGGGGCACAGGCGCACAACCTCGTCATGGTTGACGGGCAAGGCCCCGTACCGCCGCCTCTTACAGTGGAAAGGCCGCTCCCGGTAACTGCCGTCATAGAGGAGAGTTACGACTTTTTCAGCGCTTCCAGCACTTTCCCCGCCAAGGAGCTTGAGGGGCGCTCCGGGGCACGGCACAGGCGCAGCGTGCTGTATGTAAGGGGCCGCTTCTGGCTGGTCATAGACAATGTGCAAAGCTACGGCACAACGCAGGTCGATACTATCTGGCACTTCCATCCCGACGTGGGCCTGGAGGCGGACGGAGGCGACCTGATCGCGTGGGCGGATGTGGATACCGCCCTACGACTTCGCCAAATTGGCGGGCCGCAGCAGGACTGGAGCTTTGTGCGCGGAGGCGAACAGCCCGTACAAGGCTGGTACAGCCCCGACTACAACACTAAGTGGCCTGCGATAACGGCAGTGGCCTCGGCCAATATACGCAGCCCGCAAAACACGGTATGGCTACTATGGCCATCGGGGACGGAACAACCCCCGGCCTTCACAGTGCGCAGCCTGGGCCGCGAACTAATCATAAGCGAAGGCAACGCAGAATCCGCCAACAGCGTCAGACTCGACCCCGCAAAAGGAACGCTTATTTCCTGCGACTACTAGAGGCCAGCACTAACAACTGGTTTCGTCGCGAGAACGAGGATTTGCGGATGGATGGCAAGGCTTTGGAAGTGAGTAGTATGGAATGAAATCCGGCGGAACTTCCAAAACGAAGCCAGCCGCCGCAAAGACCGTTCGTAGCAGAAATCAAAGTTGTTAGAGGTGGCCTAGAGGCCAGCTCTAGCTTGGGCCTCGCCCTTAGCTGCTTCACAAAATCGGGAAGCCCGCCGGGTCCTGCCCGCAGCTCCGAAATATCACAAGGCGCTGGAACTCCATCCACCAGTAGGCCGAAAAGCCTACAAGAAGCTCAGAAACAAGTAGATCCGTCAATATTCGCGTAAGGGGAACGCAAGCCAGTGCGTCAGGCCCCAATAGTGTCTGGAGCCAGAACCCGGCAAAGACAAAGAGGTTCATACCGCTGGCCAACCAGAATACATGCAGGGGATTCTCGCGCCGAACCCGCACTCGCAAAGGTATCATCATGGCAAGGGCCAGACTGTATAGAACCAGTCGCGTGCCGAAAGGCCCCGGCCACATCGCATCTAGCATAAGAGCCGTGAACGCAACCTGTGGCAAGCCATGTGCGAATCGAAGATACAGGAGCGGAAACACAAGATACAAGGCATCTAAATGCAGCCAGAAGCCGGGGAGCATGGACTCGCCAAGCAGCTCGCAGGCGTGCTGGACAAGGGCCGCCAGCACTAGGCAGGCCAGTGGCGGCATCCAAAGTCGGGCGTTGCTTGCTCTCCTGCGTCGTGCGGCCATGAGCGGGCTTATTTTTTGGATATACTCGCCTCAGCGGCTTCCACCTGCGCCCGCAGAACGGGGACAAGCACGGCCACCTCGCGAAGGCGGGTAAGCGAGGGGTTGAGCAGCACCTTGGAACGCTGGAACAGGCCGTCCGGCTCTGCCTCCAGATGACGCATATAGCCGATTGTCAGCCCGTCGGGGAATACTCCGCCAAGGCGGCTTGTTACAAGACGCAGGGGCCGCGCCGGGTCTGCGATCATGTCTGCTGGCAGATTCGTGGCCTCTCCACCAGGATCGCGAAACAGGGGCGCCGGGGTGCCTACGTAGGTTACTGGCCGCATGTCGCCGTCCACATGTGCCGCCACGCGGAACGAGGCGCTGCTTAATAGCTCCACGACACAGGTGTAGGCGTGGACCTCCATAACGCGGCCCACCACCCCGTCGCGACACACCACCCCATCGCCCTTTCGCACTCCGTCCTCTGCGCCCAGCTGCACGGTCATCCTTTGCCACCAAGTGTCCAGATCGCGCCGTATAACGCGGCCCACCACGTAGTTCCAATCCTGCAAGGGCGGCATCTTCAGCATTGCGCCAACGCGGGCCAGCTCCTCGGCATCCATGCCTGCCTGTTGCAGACGCAGCATGTAGGCCGAATTAAGGCGGGCCATGTCGCGGTTCTCCTCCAAGAGGCTGGAGCGGCTGCGCGCTGCCTCGGACATCCACGCAGGAAGATCCGCAAGCCGTGCAAGTCCGACCCAGGCCGGGGCCTGACACTCGTACAAAGCATTGCGCATGAAGAGCTTCACTGCCGACGGCAACACCCACCATGCGCAGAGCAGCAACACAGTGTACAGCAGGGGACGGAAAGGCGAGAAGCGGGTTCTTGGCAAGGCTGGCCTGAATGCTAAATCAAGCGGCAGGCAGATGTAAACGCGCAAGCGGCCAAGTCACAAACTCTTCGATGGAAAGCAGGTCAAGGCATCACGGCCCTGCCAACAGAGGCGTAACCTCATCCCCCTGCCCTACTTCTCGCCGAGCAGCTCCGCCGCCAGTCCGTAGCGAAGGTTGTAGAAGGAGTGGACTATGCTGCTGGCCATCGCCAGCTCCATCACAGTTGTGATTACAACAAGGGCCACGGGCATAATGTCGGCCCTCGTCGGTGGAAGGTTCTTTATCGCAAGCCTTTCCGCAAGTGTAAGCGCTGCCAGTTTGCGCATGAGGCGGCGCATGTCGTGAATTTTCACCGTGGGGGAAGAGTCGGACTTTTTTACGCCCTCCTGCGCCGCGATCATAAAACGCGCGTGCGTCAGTCCCCCTCCCGTGCCGATAAGCGCGCCGGGATTGTGAAATGAAAAACCGCTGGCGGCAACTGTCAGGGCAATGTAGTCGCCAATCTCGGCCATTTCTCCGGGGCTGAGGGCTGCGGATGCGTCGCGCACCAGCTTTTCCTTGAGGCGTACCGCGCCAAGAGGCAGGCTGACCTTCTGGCGCACTATGCCGCCGCTGTATTCGAGAAGCTCAAGGCTTCCTCCGCCCAAGTCCATCAGGTAAAATGGTTTGTAGGCGGAGATATTCGGGTCTCTGGCAACGCCGGCCCCGACGTACTGGGCCTCTTCCTCGCCGGAAAGAACGCGGATTTCCGCCCCTGTGTCAGCCTTCACCATTGCGATGAACTCGTCGCGATTGACGGCGTCGCGCACGGCGCTTGTGGCAACTATCGCCCTCTTGGTTGGGGAAAAAGCCTCGGCGCTTTCCCAAAGATCGCTTACGCAGTCCGCCGCAGCCCGCATGGCCTCGGGAAGCAGGCGCACCGGGCCTTCCTTGCCCATGCCGGTGCCTATGCGCACGTCCTCGGAGCCGTGCTCAAGTATCCTCATACCGCTTGCGGCGACAAGGTGCTTGATTGTGTTGCTGCCAATGTCGATGACCGACACTACCCCTTCTTCAGCTTTCAAGAAAATAGCCCTCCTTGGCGATTATTACGACAAACTCCCCCTTGGTGCTGCCTTTGGCAAGGCGCTCTTTCACTTCGCCTGCCCGGCCAACTAGGAAGCTCTCGTGCATCTTGGTCAGCTCCCGCCCTATGCAAATGGTTCTATCCGGCCCCAGCGTCTCGATAAGGTCGTCCACAAAGGCCTCGATCCGATAGGTAGATTCGTAGAAAAGGAGCGTGAAGGGGAATGCCCTGTACTGTTCAAAGGTCTTCTTGCGAGCCGCCGTCTTTGCTGGCAGAAAACCGAGGAACAGAAAGCCGTCGCTCGGCAGGCCGGATGCCGCTAGTGCCGTCATCGCAGCCGTCGGCCCCGGTATGGGCACCACTGTCAGGCCGCGCCGCCTGCATTCGCGCACGACGCGAAAGCCGGGGTCGCTTATGGCAGGCATCCCGGCATCGGTTATCAGGGCCACTTTGCGGCCCTGCTGCACGGCGTCGGCCAGCGCAATAGCCTGTCTCTGCTCGTTGTGCTCATGATAGGCCGTGGTGGGCTTGGATATGCCCAGCGGCTGAAGGATGCGCTGCGAAGTGCGTGTGTCCTCACAGGCTATGAGGTCCGCTTCCGAGAGGATGCGGGCAGCTCGCGGGGACAAATCCTCGCGGTTGCCGAGTGGCGTGCCCACGATGTACAGGCAGCCAGCGGCAGTATCTTCAGACTCTGCCAAATGTGGACCTAGTCCTTGGTGTTCATATTGGGCATACCCGGCCCGGCGCCTTCAAACGAAGCGGGCGCACCCCAAGGAACGGTGTTCGAGGCCTCCTCGGCATTCGGGTCAAAGCAGCCGCTTAGAAACAGGCTGGCAGATGCGAGGGCAAGGATGAGAAGGATTGACTTTTTCATGTGTCAAAAGACCTGAATACCTAGCAAGGAAGGTCTGGGCAAGCTCTCTTGTGGCAGTGACGCGAGGAAGCACCTAGGAACTAAAGACCTAGCCTATATACTGTATGCAAGATCCGCCTCCATGTTCCGGCCGCGGTGCAATAATATCACCGCGACCGGAAACAGGGGCGCGATAACGCTCTATGCACTGCGGTAACGACTGGCCGTCACGGGGCTGGCCGTCTCGCGAATGACACGTTTGGCGGGGTTCGCGGCGAGGTTTTCGAGCAGTTTGAAGGCCATTTCGGGGTCGCTTAGGCCCAGCTTGTCGGACACTTCCACCGCACTCAGTGCCTCGTTGGTAGCGGCGAGCAGGTTCTGGATGTCGAGCTTTGCCTTGAGTATGCCCGCTGCGGCCTTCTTGCCCGCCTCCACGCCCGGCTGGTGATAGGCGTTGATGCCGACGAGCGTTGCGTAAAAGCCCACGGCGCGCTCATAAAGGGCGATGAGCAGGCCCACGTTGTAGGCGTCCACGCGGTTGACGGTGATGGTCAGGCTCTCGCGGCCCTTCTCGGCCAGAGCGGCGCGGGTTCCTAGATAGAAGCCCTGAAGATAGTCGCCGCTTGTCACTCCCGGCTCCACCTCTACGACAGAACCGCAGCACTTGTCCTCCAGCACCTCGATGAAGGTGACAAAGAAGTTCGCCACGCCCTCGCGAAGCTGCTGCACATAGGCGTGCTGGTCGGTGGATCCCTTGTTGCCGTAAACGGAAATGCCCTGATTGACGAGCTTGCCCGACAAATCGTATTCCTTGCCGATACTCTCCATTATGAGCTGCTGGAGATACTTGGAGAACAGTTCCAGGCTGTCCTTGTAGGGCAGAACGACCATGTCCTTCTCGCCCCGGCCCTTTGTTGCGTAGTACCAACTAATGGCCAGCAGCATGGCGGGGTTCTTCGTCATGCTCTCGACGCGGGTTGCCTCGTCCATGTCTGCGGCACCGCGGATAAGTTCGTCGATGTCTAGGCCCTGAAGAGCCGCCGGGGCTAGGCCCACGGGGCCGGTCTCGGAGGTGCGCCCTCCCACCCAGTCCCACATCGGCAGACGGGCCAGCCAGCCCTCGGCCACGGCCTGCTTGTCCAGCTTGGAACCCTCGCCCGTTATCGCCACAACGTGTTTGGCAAAGCTGAGGCCAGCGGCCTCGTAAGCGGCCTTGGCTTCGAGCATCCCGTTGCGCGTCTCGGGTGTTCCGCCGCTCTTGGAAATTACTAGCGCAAGGGTGGTCGAGAGCTGGCCGTCCAGCTCCGAAAGCACCTTGGCCATGCCCGCAGGGTCAGTGTTGTCGAAGAAGTAAACGCCCATCGCGTCGCCCTTGGGGCAGCCCAACGCCTTGGCCACGAACTGCGGGCCGAGGGCGCTGCCGCCTATGCCGATGACGAGGATGTTGACGAACTTGCCGCCCTGTCCGGCAATTTTGCCCCTGTGCACATCCGCGGCAAGTGCCTTGACGGCGGAGTGCATGGCGCGGATTTCGCCAGCGATTTCTGCCGTCGGGGCCTTGTCGGGGTTGCGCAGCCAGTAGTGGCCGACCATGCGCCCCTCGTCAGGATTGGCGATGGCGCCGCCCTCCAGCGCCTTCATCGCGGCAAAGGCCTGCTGCGCCTTGGGGGCAATGTCCGTAAAGAACTTGCCACAAAGGCCGCTCATGCGCGACACGTCCATCGAGAAGCCCATTTCGGGCAGGTTCAGGTAGTATTGTGTAAAACGATCCCAGCTCATGATGCCATGATAGGAATGCATTTTTCAGGCCTTGGCAAACTCTGGGTGCTGCATCCGGCAGGAATGGGCTGATAGCACATCAGTCGCGCAGATAATGGCAGTTGTAGCCGCCGGGGTTCTTCTTCAGGTAATCCTGATGATAGGCCTCGGCTTGGTAAAACACGCCCGCCTGCGTTATCTCCGTCACGATGGGGCGGTCGAACTTGCCGGACTCCTCCCACCTTTCCCGCGCCTTCAGGGCAGCCTGCCGCTGCTCATCGCTCGTGTAGAATATGGCCGAACGGTACTGTGTGCCCCTGTCGTTGTGCTGCCGGTTCAGCGTAGTGGGGTCGTGCATACGGAAGAAGAAATCGAGAAGCGCATCGTAGCCAATCACATCGGGATCGAACAGCACGCGCACGGCCTCGGCGTGGCCGCTGCGCCCTGTGCATACCTCTTCGTAACTTGGGTTCGCCGTCCGGCCCCCTGTGTAACCAACGCTCGTGTCAATGACGCCCGGAATCTCCGCTATTATGCTCTCCATGCCCCAGAAGCAGCCGCCCGCCAGCAGGGCCGTCTCCGTCCGGGGTGCCGGGATTGCGGTAACTTTCGCCCCTGCCTCGGCCTCAGTTGCCTTTATCAGCCCCGCTGCGACAAAGGGCGGCAGGAAGGCCCCGTAGCCCTCCTTTTCCATGTCGGCAAGGGGGATGAACCTCAGCGAAGCGGAGTTTATGCAATAGCGCAGGCCGCCATCTTCTGCCGGTCCATCGGGGAACACATGCCCGAGGTGGGAATCGGCAGTCTTCGAGCGGACTTCCGTGCGGGTCATGCCGTGGCTGCGGTCGATCTTGTCCACTACTTCGTCAGTCACGATGGGGCGGGTGAAGCTTGGCCAGCCGCTGCCAGAGTCGAATTTGTCAAGCGAGCTGAAAAGAGGCATCCCGCTCAATATGTCCACGTAAAGGCCCGGGGCGTGATGGTCCCAGTATTCGTTGTTGAAGGGCGGCTCGGTCCCGCACTGTTGCGTCACCGCGAACTGGCGCGGGCTGAGTTTCTCTTTCGCCTCCTCGATATCCTGTTGTTTGGTCGTGTTCATGGCTGGCTTGTCGCTCGCGGTTTCGCCTCCCAAGCCCGTGCGAAGTGCAATGCTTGCACCAGCCGCCAGTGCCATGCTGGCAGCAAGGAGAATACCCACGATTGGCGGCGTCAGGCATCGGAAATTACGCATAGCATATGCTAGGAGTCGCCAGCAGGGCCGCGAATTTCACGGAGAGTGTCCACGGGTTGCGGGCACGAAAAAGGGCGGCGGTTCATCACCGTCGCCCTTTGAAAAATGTGCGTTCGTAAGTCGCCTAGTTGGCGGAAACGTGGACGCGGACACGCTCTACAAGAGCGTTGAACGCTGCCTCGTCGCGAACGGCGAGGTCGGCCAGCTGCTTGCGGTCCATCTCGATACCAGCCTTCTTGACAGCGTTGATGAAACGGCTGTAAGGGATGCCGAGGTTGCGGCAGGCGGCGTTGATGCGGAGAATCCACAGAGCGCGGAAGTTGCTCTTGTTCTTCTTGCGGTCGCGGTAGGCGTAAACAAGAGAGTGCTCGACCTGGTCCTTCGCGTAGCGGTACAGGCGGCTCTTGTTGCCGAAATAACCCTTGGCGCGCTTCAAGATCTTCTTGTGGCGGCGGCGGGTGGCTTGGATGTTCTGTGCTTTAGGCATGTTGCGTTATGTGTTTGGAACCCGTCCGGCCGCCCAAATCAATGATTCGCCGAACTGGGTTGGTGGATGCTGATCAAGAGGTTGTGACTTAGAACAGGCCGGGGGCGGCCACCTTGACGAAGCGCTTCACGCCTTCGCTGGCAACCATGTCGTTGCCCTTCTTGGCGCGCTGCTTGGAGCTCTTGTTGCGGAGAAAGTGGCGCTTGCCGCTAGTGCGGAAAACGACCTTCCCCGAACCGGTCACCTTGAACCTCTTGGAGACTGACTTACGGGTCTTGTGCATCGGATTTTTGGAAAAGGGCAGACTCTAGCCAGCAGAACCGCATGATGTAAAGAGGAAAAGAGACCCGCAAAGAGACGAATATGACATTTCCACGCCTGCCGGACGCTTGCGAAATGCCCGCGCATTCCCTAGTCATTGAACACTCAACAGTTTCTGCGGCGAAAAGCCAGCCCTCCCCACCCCACTTTCGATGTTCCTCAAGGAACTACGCATTCACGGCTTCAAGAGCTTTGCCGACCGGACCCAACTTGCGCTACGGCCCGGCATTACGGCAATTGTCGGCCCCAATGGATGCGGCAAGAGCAATATCGCCGACGCCCTTCGCTGGGTTTTGGGCGAACAATCGACTAAGAGCCTGCGTGCCGACGCGATGGCCGACGTCATCTTTCAGGGCAGCACAAAGCGCAAGCCCCTCGGCCTCTGCGAGGTGGCACTGACATTTGCAGACTGCGAGGCGACGCTCGGAACCAGCTTCAACGAGCTGGAAATCGCCCGCCGCGTCACCCGCGAAGGCTCCAGCGACTATTATATTAACGGAGCCAAGGCCCGCCTGAAGGACATCCAGCTCCTTTTCATGGGAACGGGCGTTGGGCAGGTCTCTTACAGCTTCCTTCTTCAGGGCCGCATCGACCAGATACTATCGTCCAACCCATCGGAGCGCCGCGCCATTTTCGAGGAAGCAGCAGGGGTGTCGCGCTACAAGACGCAGAGACGCGAGGCGTTGGACAGGCTGCGCGGAGTGGAGGCGGACCTTGCCCGTGTTAGCGACGTGTTGGAGGAAGTCACCCGCCGCATAGGCACCCTGCGCAGGCAGGCGTCCAAGGCAGTGCGTTACAAGCTGTTGAGCGAACGCGCGGGCCACCTCGAACTGGCCCTTTCGGCATGGGAAAGGCTCAACCTTGCCCGGCAGATTAATGATGCCAGCGCCGCTGTCGAAGGCACGAGGACCCGCCTATTAAAGTCCCGCGCCAGTCTCGAACAAAGCACGGCGCAGCTGGCCACCCTGCGCGAAGGGCTGGCCGCGAGCGAAAGCAAGCTGACACAGGCAAGGCAGGGCGTTTACGATCTTCAGGCAGCGCGTGACAAGGCACTGGCCGCTGCGGAGACGGCGGCTCTTCGCAGGCGCGACCACGAGGCCCACCAGTATGCCGCAAAGAACGAGCTGGCCGAGATGGACGCCGAGAAGGCTGGCCTTGAGGAAAGCGCCCGCCAAATGGCGGAACTGCGGGCAAAGCTCGTGGAACTGTACGGGCAGGGCGACGACAGCCTCGACACGCGCTCGAGGGAGCTGCAAGAGGCAAGGCGAGAGCTGGACGAGTCCGAGCAGGAGCTATCCAGCGCAAGGCAGCGCCAGATACAGGCCGACAGCGCACTGGCCCGCCAGCGCACTTTGATAGCAAGGCTGGAGGCAGACTTTGACGCGGCAAGGGAGCGGGCATCGACTCTATCCGAAGAACTGCGCCTTGCCGCCGAGGAGCTTGAAGCAGACCGCCGGGAACAGGAGCAGGTAACCACTCTCCGCGAACAGCTCGAAGAGCGCCGCGACAGCGGGGCCGAAGCCCTCGAAAGAGCCAAGTCGCAGACCCGCAGCGCTGCCGCAACGCTGGACGCAATCCGCAAAGAACTGCGCCAGGCCGAGCGCGCGCTGGACGCACTGAACGCAAGGGCGGGCTTGCTTGAGGAACTCCAGAAGCGCATGGAGGGCTTTTCGGGCGGGGCCAAAGCCATATTGCAGGGTAAACTGGCCGACGCTGTGCCAGAGTCCGCCAAATGCTCCCTGCTCATGGAAGGCATGGACGTGGACGAACGCTGGGCAGGAGCGGTTGAAATGCTCCTTGGCAGCGGCATCGACGCCCTCGCCCTGCCCGATGCACAGAGCGCCGAGGCGCTGCGCCGAGGCCTTGCCGAGCGCAAACTCGGGCAGGCCTGCCTCATCCTGCCGCCGCAAAACAAAGCCAATCAGGACTTTGCCGCCCCCGCCGCCGGCCCCTTGCCTCTGGCGGCACTAAAGGCCATGCGCGCGCGCGGGCCGGAAATGGCCGACATTCTCTGCACTGTGTTCGCAGGCTGCTGGTTCTTTGAATCGCTGCCGGATTTGCTCGCCTGCCTTGCACATAACCCCGGCTGGCGATATGCAAAGGCAGCCACTCTCGACGGATGCTTGCTGGACTCGGGAGGGATGCTGCTAGTAGGGCGCGGGGGCGAGCGCAAGGACTCCTTCCTGCTGCGACAGGGGCAGATACGCGCCATGCGCGAGGAGGCCGCACTCAAGGCGGACCTTATCGCCGTGATGGCAGGGCGCGAGGACGAAGCAGACGAAGCCCTGCGCCGGGCAAATGCCACGCTCGCCGCCGCAACGCAGACTCTCGCGGCCGAGGATCAGGAGCTGGCCCTGTTGCGCGGGCAGGAGCGTGGCGCGGCCGAACGCCGTGCAAAGGCAGCGGCAAGGCTGGGGGCACGGCGCAGCGAGCAGTCACGCATGGAGACAGGCAGAGCCGAGGCAGAGCGCCGCATTCGCGAGGCTACTGCCGAACTCTCCGCTCTCGAAAAGGCAGCCGTCTGCGGCCAAGGCGAACTGCGGGCGCTGGAGGAAGCCATTTCCGTCGCCAGGACTCGCGGCGAGGAGCTGCGAGCCGCATACGAAAACCTGCGCATGGAGCACGCCGGGCGGAGGCAGCGCCTCGAAATGGCCCACCGCGAGCTGGCCGAGGTCGAGCGAATGCTTCAGGAGTGGACCCTCCGCCGCCAGAAGCGAGAGGCCGAGGCAGCCCGGCACGCCGCACAAGTGGCCGCAATGCAAGAAGAGATGGAAGAGCAGCAGGAACTGGGGGCAAGGCTGGCCGAAGAGCTGGCCGCCGCGCAAAGGCTCTTTGAGAGAAGAAGGGACGAATGCGCCGCCTCGCAAAGGCACGTCCACGCCCTTGACGATGACCTCAAAGGCATACGCAAGGTGCAGGACGAGCTGGCCGACGCGCTTACAAAGCAGGAGGTGGCGCTTGTGAAGCTGAACAGCGCAATGGAATTTCTCGCCGAAGAGGTGGACCGCGAACACGGCCTGAAACTTGAGGAACTGGACTGGCGCGAGCAGCTACTGCGCGCCGGGGAGCCGCCCCCAGAGCGCCTGCAAATAGACATGGACGACGAGCCTATGATAGAGCAGATAGCCGCCCGCCGCCGCGAACCCACGCGGGAGGAAATGGAGCGCCTCACCCTGCCCGACTGGCAGGCCGTGAAGGCAGAGGCGCGTTCCCATCGCGAGCGCATCGACGCCCTGGGCGCCATCAACCTCTTGGCCATCGAAGAGTATCAGGAGCTGCGCGAAAGACACGGCTTCCTCAAGGGGCAAAGCGACGACCTATGGCAGGCCCGCGAAAAGCTGCTGGCAGCCATCGACGAGATGAACCGCAGCTCGATGGACCTTTTCCGCAGCACTTTTGAGAAGATACAGGCCAATTTCCGCTTCACCTTCGAGACGCTCTTCGGCGGAGGCGAAGCGAGCGTGGAACTTGTCGAGTCCGACGACCCGCTTGAGGCCGGTGTGGATATAAACGCACGCCCGCCGGGCACGCGCCTGCGCTCTCTGGCCCTGCTCTCTGGCGGGCAGAAAACGATGACGGCAATGGCCCTGCTCTTTGCCATATACATGGTAAAGCCAAGCCCCTTCTGCGTGCTGGACGAGATCGACGCCCCACTGGACGAGGCCAACGTATCGCGCTTCTCGAACATGCTGGAACGCTTCCTCGAACACTCGCAGTTCTTCATAATAACGCACAACAAGCACACAATCGCCCGGGCGGACACCATCTACGGAGTCACTATGGAGGAGCGCGGCGTATCGCGCGTTCTATCGATGCGAATGGACAGGAACGAGGCCGCGAAGCTCGCAGGCGTCGAAGAATAGGTCCGTCCCAAGGCGGCACGACTACCTGTTTCTGGTTGTGTTCGCAGGCAGCTCCACCATTCTTTTCCCACCATGCCCGGCACCCTCACACTAGCTACACGCGGCAGCGCCCTCGCCCTTGCACAGGCTGGCCTGACCAGCGCCCTGCTGCAAGAGGCCCTGCCGGGCACAAGCGTGAAAACGCTCGTTCTCACCACAACTGGCGACCGCCAGACGCAGTGGGCGCTGCACGAGCACGGCGGCAAGGGCCTGTTCACCAAGGAGCTGGAAGAGGCCCTGCTGGAAGGCCGCGCCGACATTGCCGTACACAGCGCAAAAGACCTTCCTACGGAACTGCCGCCCGGATTGGCCCTGGCGGGCTACCTGCCAAGGGCCGACGCAAGGGACGTACTCGTTCGCCGCAAAGAATGCCCCCACCCCACCCTGATAGCCAGCGGCAGCCCGCGTCGCCGCGAACAGGGCGCAAAGCTCTGGCCCGCCGCAAAGTGGACCGAGCTGCGCGGCAACGTCGAAACACGCCTGCGCAAAATTGCCGAAGGACAGGCCGACGCCACTATACTGGCCGCCGCCGGGCTGGCCCGCCTTGGCATAAAGGAGTATCCGGGGCTTGTCTTTGAACCTTTGGATACTGGCGACATGATACCAGCCGCCGGACAGGCCGCCATAGCCATTGAGTGCCGCAGCTCGGACCTGCCTTCCTACGCTCCGCTCCTTGACCAGCGCACTGGCTTTGCCGTCACTTTGGAACGCACCCTTCTCGCTAAGCTCGGCGGTGGCTGCCACAGCGCCGTCGCAGCGTATTTCGACGGCAGCGCAATCCATGCCCTCCTGCCCGGCGGAAAAGCCCTGCGCATGGAGATTGTTGGCAGAGACATCGAGGGCGCGATCGCGACAATCACTAACGAACTACTCGGATAAGAGAACCACTTTTCATGAACAAACAGCCATTAGCCGGACGCAAAGTCGTCGTAACCCGCGCCGCGGACCAGAACGCCAGCCTTGTGCAACTACTTAAGTCTGCCGGGGCCGAAGTGCTCGAACTTCCCCTTATCCGCAGCGTTGGCACAGGCCCCACTGTGGACACTCTGGAAGCCTTCAGCGAACTGTGGACCTACGAATGGCTCATATTCACAAGCCCCAACGGGGTGCGCCACTTCTTCGAACTGTTCTTCAAGACCTTCGACGACATCCGCAGCCTTGGCGGTGCGCATGTGGCCGCCGTCGGCAAAGGAACGGCCGAGGCACTGCGCCAGTATTACATCAAGGCGGACCTTATCCCCGAGGTGCAAACAGGAGAAGGACTGGCCGATGCCCTAATTAAGGAGCAGACCCTCGACAACCTGAACATACTCATAGTCGCCGGCAACCTGAACACGGACGAACTGGCCACGCGCCTCGAAGCGGCACAGGCCATAGTTGACAAGGTGGTCGTGTACCGCACCGAAGCCTGTGACCTGTCCGGCGACGAGAGCGCCGCAAAATTCCGCAGCGAAGGAGCCGACGCCATCATATTCGCAAGCCCTTCGGCAGTGGACAGCTTCGTCAAACAGGCAAAGTTCCTAAAGACCGCGCCCAACGCCCTGCGCCCCGCAGCTTGCAGCATAGGCAATGTTACCGCGGAAGCCATGCGCAAGGTCGGCCTGCCCGTGGACGCCATCGCCACCGAACCCACGCCCGAGGCCATGCTTGCGGCGCTATGCAGCTGCCTATCGGGCAAATAGAGATACAAACATGGCTCGACGCCAGCACGGCCAGCTTGCACGCTGGCCACAAACATGTAGCTTGTTCTTACTATGCGCCCAAAGGTAAAAATTTGCGGACTGACAAGACCCGAGGACGCCAGAGCCGCCACAAGGCTCGGAGCGGATTACCTTGGCACGATATTCTTCACCGGCTCGCCCCGCTGCGTGAAAGAGGACATACTCGAAGAGTTGCTCTTTTTCATGCCCGACGGCAGGCGGGTGATGGTGGACGTAATGCCCGACTGCGAAAGCCTGGCAAGGCGCATGGATCTTGGCTTCGACTACTGCCAGATACACTTCGACATCGACACCCCGGAGGAACAACTCGGCGAGTGGATGGACACCGTGGGCCGGAGCAGACTCTGGCTTGCCCCGCGCATCCAGCCGGGCCAAAGCATACCCGAGCACATACTGGCCTATGCCGACACCTTCCTCTTGGACGGCTTCAGCAAGAACAGCTTCGGAGGCACTGGCAAGAACGCCGACTGGGCCAGCTTCGCCAATACGCGCAAGGCGCACCTGAACAAACACTTCTGCCTGGCAGGCGGCCTAAAGCCAGATAATGTGCTGGAAGCCCTCGTGGCCAGCGGCGCAGAGCAAATAGACCTCAACAGCGGCGTAGAGAGCGCGCCTGGCATCAAGGACGCTGCGAAAATCTCTGCCGTGATGCAGATTCTGCGCGGCATGGAGGAATAGGCGCTAATTTCGCCCTCAAACATGGAAGCGCGCGACATAGCCAGCTCCGCACGCCGCTGCGCCCTCAGCGGCAAAGCCTTCGCGCAAGGGGACTGCGTGCGCAGCTACCTGCTCGACGCAGGACGCGAATACGAGCGCGTGGACATGCTGGCCGCCGAATGTGCCGCCTATGTAGCACCAAAGCCCGTTGTCTGCCGCTGGGACTGGCAGGTGAAGCCGCGCGACAACCGCGCAAAAGAGGCCCTGCGAGACGCCCTCGAACAGAACGAGGCCATGTTCTGCGCCCTTTGCGATGGTGGCGAGGCGGCCCCCTCTGGCGAAGAGAACGCCATTCTGCGGCACCTGCTCTGCCTTGCCCTACAACGCAAGCGGGTTCTGCGCCCTGTGGATGGCCAGCGCGGCCAGTATCTGCACACGGCAAGCGGAAGGGTCTTTCTCTGCCCGGAGCCACAGACTCTGCCAGCCGATCTTCTGCGAAAAGCCTCCGCCCTAATCCAGCCTGTCTGAGGGGCCGTTCGCGTGGATGCAAGAACGGTGCCAATACCTGCTATTAAACATTTCAGTTTCGTCCTTTCCGTCCGTATTGCATAGCAAACAAGAAAGGCGAGCGGCCTCCGAAGCGATTCGGTGTCGCCCGCCCGTGATTATCGTACAATGCCCGACCCCCTGATATTCGATCCATCGACAGGCGAGCTGATAAGCAGCGCGCGCGGGGCCGGACTGGGCAGAGAACAGAGCGTGCCCAAGGCAAATGGCGGGCAAACATATTCGCAAGGCGGAAGCGGCCCCTACAAGGCCCCCGGCTTGGAGGATCGCCATGTCAACGCTCTCTGCTCACAATCTGCCGAGCAAGTGGCGGACTCTCTTCGCGCCATCGCAAGCGACAGCGGCCGGGAATGGTCCGCCCGCATCGTGACGGCAGTGCTGGCAGTTCTCGCAGGCAAGGACGCGGAACTACGCGCGCTGGCCCTGCAAACGGCGCAAAAACTCGGCTTTCACGCCGCCGTTCCCCCATCGGTACAGGCCATTCTGCGCGGAGCCTCGCCCGAGGCCCGGCTGGCAATGCTGGAACTGGCGCGCAGCTACGGAGCGCAGGGCACCGCGCTGGCGGACATCATACTGCCCCTTCTTGAGCACTCCAACGCAGCCCTCGCAGAAGCCGCCTGTCTTGCCCTAGGCTCGGTGGGGCTTACGCAAAGTTCGCAAGGCGAACTGGCATCGCTTATACGGCACAAGGAGGCGCGGGTACGCCTGCTGTGCGTGAGGATGCTGGGGACTCTTGGCGCAAGAAGCGCGGCCGTGTCGGGCCTTGTGGTGCTCCGCCTCGACGACCCGGAGCCGGAACTGCGCCGCGCCGCCGCAGATGCTCTGGAGCGCATAGGCTTTCACCCATCGGCCTTGGACCAGATGCGCCGTATGCTAAACCACGGCAACAGCGAGCGCCGTCTGGAAATGCTGCGCCTGCTTGGCCAGTTCGGCTCGTCGGCACAGGAAGCATCGGCCCTACTGATACCGATGCTCAAAGGCGACGACGCCTCGCTGCGCGATGCAGCCCGGCGAACCCTGCGCATAGTGGGCATGGGGCGCGACTGCCTGCGCCAGATCGAGCAACTGGCCAAGCACCCGGAACATCAGGTGCGAAGCGTGGCACTGGATCTACTCGAAGAATGCGCCGAGGCCCCGGAAAGCTGCACTCTGGCCTTTGCCCTCATGGCGGACCGCGACAGCGGCCTGCGCGACAGGGCCGCAGCGGTCATTGCGCGCCTTGGCGTGCCCCCGGCCAGTCTGCCAGCCTTGCGCAAGCTCCTGCGCGACGAGCGAGACCCGGTGCGCCTTCTGGCTCTGGACGCCATAGCCCGCGCCGGAACCCTTTCCAGCGCAGCGGCCCACCTGGTCCTTGAGCGCATGGAAGAGGCCAGCGCCGAGGTGGCACGCGCCGCCGCAGCCGCCTTTGCGCGCAGTGGGGATATTGGCGACAGCCTTGCCGACATTGCCCGCATACTGCGCAACCGCCGTCAGGATCGCCGCCTTCTGATGCTAAACACCCTTCGCCAGATGGGGCCAAGAGCCGTGGACGCGCTCCCGCTTGTGACATCGGGCATGGGCGACGAGGACTGGGTAGTGCGCGACGCAGCCTGCGAAACGTTCATAGCCATAGGCTTCAACGATTCCTGCCTTCCGGAGGTCAAGCGGCTCATCAGCCATCAGGACCGCAACTACCGCCTCGCTGTCATCCGCGCCCTTGGCAGCTGCGGCCTGAGCGCAGCGGCGGCAGAGAGCTTCCTGGAGCAAAGGCAGGGGGATCAGGACGCAGAGGTGGGTCGCGCCGCGCGCAAGGCACTTGCCGACATCCACAACGCCTAGGCAGGAGCATCGTCCAATGCGAACTAGCCGGCAAGGACGCAAGACTGGACGCTATCGCCCCTGCCACCACTCCCTTGCGCTGTCGGGAAAGTCGGTAATTATGCCATCCACCTGCGCCCTGCCAAAGAGCAGGGTGAGCAGCATCCCTTCGCTGATGCCGGGGGGCAAGGTGTCGCGCCTAAGCGTGTAGGGGTAGATTTGCAGCCTGTGCTGGCGGGCAAAATAGGGCAAATCCAGCACATAGGGCACCCCATAGGCATCCCTTGCCAGTATGTGCAGGATGGAGGGGCTGATGGCCTGCGCATACGAGGCCACTTCGGCCATGCCCTGCTCGCTCATCATGTGCAGATAGTCGTCGCCATCCTCGTCCTCGCTGCCGGGATCGCCAATTAGCTGGGCCATGCGCAGACGGCAGCCCAGTTCGCCACGCATACGCTTGAGAGGGGCGGATTCAAAGCACTGTATCCAGCAGGGTGAATCGGCCTCCGTCAGCCCAAAGCGGGCAAGACTCTCCATCACCACCTTGGCAATGTCCTGCCCTTCTCTCATGTGAAAGGCGGGCTTTTTAAGCTCCAGATAAAAGCCCACCTCGCGCCCGGTCTGGCGGTTGAGGCGTAGGATGAAATCAAGCTCCTCGTCCAAAGTATGTATTTCGAAAGTGGCCAGTCCCTCTCCGAAACGGTTAGCGAACACGGGCTTGCCGGTCTTGGCACTAATCCTTTCGTGCGCACGCAGGCTTCGCACTTCGGCAAGGGTGAAGTCTATGGCGTACCAGTGCCCGTCGGCGCGCGCTCGGCTGGGAAACTTCTGCTCCACATCCGTGGTATCCTCAAGATACAGATCGTGCAGGACTATAGGCACACCGTCCTTTGTCAGCACAACATCCTGCTCCACCATGTTAGCGCCCTGAGCATGGGCCAAAGCCTTGGCCGCCAGCGTGTGCTCGGGCAGGTAGCCGCTCGCACCGCGATGGGCGATTATTACAGGTTCTGCCGCGCCAAGGTTAGTGCCTGCAAGCATGGATGCAATGGCCATGAGAGTGCGAAGATGATAGTTCATGAGGAAGCGTAATGATTGTAAGTCTGAGCTGTGTATATGACAAGGGCGGGAGTCCCCAGACCGGAACCCCCGCCCCATATGGGAGACGATGAAAACAGAGCCATCGACCAACTAGAAGCGGTATGTGAACTCTGCACCCATCAGGCGGGGAGCGCCCGAAATGAAGGTGGGAAGACCTATGTTGCGACCACTGTTGCCAGCGTCGATTATGTAGTCCTCGTCAAAGATGTTCTTCACAAAGAAGGCCAGCTGCCACTTGGCGCGGTTGATGCCAAAGCGAAGGTTTGCAATGCCGTGAGCCTCCTGCGACTGTTCCTTTAGGTTCGGATCTTCGGTGAAATAGACGCGGCTCTTCCAAGTGTAGGTGGGCGTCACAAAGAATGTTCCGTAGGAAGTATCGTGCATCCAGTTCATGCCCAGAGAGAAGCTGTGGTCGGGCGTGAGGCGGAACTTGTTGCCCTTGTAAACGCTCTCGCCCTTGAACTCGCCGTCTATCCAAGCGTAAGTGGCAAAGGCAGTCAGGCCGGGCTGAATCATGACGCTCGTCGAAAGGTCTGCACCGATTGCGTCGGCATCGCCAGCGCTCTCCACAACCAGCGCCAGATTGCGATACACGCTGGTGGCAAAGTCCTTGTAGGTGTAGTAATACACCGAGCCGTCTAGCTGCACGCGGCGCTTGAGTAGGAAGCTCTTGAAGCCAAGTTCGGTGCTGTTGAGCGTCTCGGCCTTGAGCTTCTCAAAACGCGGGCTGCTGCCAGTGTCGCGGATGCTGATTACGGGCGGGCGGCGGCCAAGTGAGTGGCTAAGATACACGTTCAGATCCTGCGTGAAGGCGTAGTTGAGTATCAGGCGGCCAACTGCGGAATCGTAGCTGTCCGACTCGGTTATCTTGCCGTTTGTCGGGGCATACATGATGTTACCCGGTGCCGAAGTGCCGCGCATCACCATCGCCATGTAGCTGGGAGTATCGGCTGCGTCCACCTTGTAGCCGGACTCGATTTCCTCATGCGTGAAGCGAACACCGGCGGTAAGGCCCAGCTTGGAGGTAATCTTGTATGTGGCGTCGGCAAAGAGGTCGTACGAGGTCTGTTCACCGTAGTTGGTGTAGGCTTCCTCGTGGAAGCTCTTTAGCGGAGGCAGAGCTGCGGGATTGGGCAGGCTGAGCGAAGTGGCGGGCACCCCGGCGGCAAGCTGCGCCTGTATGCTCATTGCGGCATACATGCCGTAGGGGAAAGTGGCGTTTGTGGTGTTGACCGTGCCGTCGGCAAGAATTGCGGGCTGCACCTGCACTAGGGGGAGATTCACACCCAGCGGGGCCAGCATGGCGTTGATCTGGCTGATGCCGGGGTTAACCGCAGCGGCGATTGTAGGGCTAAGGTGGGCGAAGAGCACGCGCTCGTCGGTGCGGATGGGCACGTAAGTCTCCGACTTGGAATGGAACACGCTGGCTCCGACAAAGCCCTCGAAGCGCGCACCGCCCTTCCAGTTCAGGCGCAGTTCCTGACTGTACTGGCGGGACTTTGCCTTCTCGGCACACTCAAGAAGGTATGCCTGTGTGCCGTCTGCATCGAACTCTTCGTAGGAGTTGAACTGGCGATAGGAACTGATGCTCGTCAGGATAAGCTTGTCGCCGATGGGCAGAGTAAAGGTGCCGCTAAGGCCCCAGATTTCGCGATCTATGCCCAGTTCGTCGCCACGGTTCAGCGCGCCGTATTCGTAGATGTCCACGCTGGACTTGCCCGTGGGGGCGTAGGCTTTCTGGAGGAAGGAGGTGCCGGTGTAGCTATCCTTCTGGTAGTTGAAGACTAGGTCGAAGGTGCCGCAGCAGCCGAAAACGTAGCGCAGCGAGGGACGTATGGCAAAGCTCTCGACGCCGTTCAGATCATCATCGGCTCCAGCGGCGGTGTTCTCGATGTAGCCGTCGCGGTGGCGGTAGCTGAAAGCTGTGCGCAACAGCAGCTTGTCGGCCACAATGGGGCTGTTTACGTAGCCCTTGGCGCTGTATTGGCCGTTGTCGCCAAAGCCTACCGTAAGCTCTGCGCCGGTAAAGTTCTGCGGCTTGTGCGAAACAAGGCTCAGGGCACCGCTCGAAGCGCCACGACCGAACAAGGTGCTCTGCGGGCCTTTCAGCACCTCGATGCGTTCCATATCGAAGATTTCCACCGCCGAGCCTCGACTCTTTGAAATGGATACCCCGTCCTGAAAGATCGACACGCGGGGTTCCTCGTAGGCGTCGCCGCTGTCGGTTGTGACGCCGCGCATGGCAAAGCCGGGGTTGTTCGGGCTCTGGAGCTGCACCTCGAAGCCGGGCACAAAGGCGGAAAGGTCCGCCATGTCCTGAATCTGGAGCCGGTCCATGAAGGAGCCGTCGTAGGCGCTCATCGAGATGGGAACCTCTATGGACTTCTGCTCGCGCATCTGAGCGGTGACCACTATCGGCTCCAGCCAGATGACATCTTCCTCTGAGGGAAGTTCGGAACGGGCCGCATCCTGTGCGGAAAGAGCTGTGGCTCCAAGCCCGAGAGTCGCGATTAGAGCCGGTCGGAATATGCGTCCGGCATGATGCTTTGTGTATGAGAGTGTCATTGTCACAGGCTGTTTGTGTGGGTAAGCGAACGGGGGTAGTTCGAGGCGGGCTACGAGGGAGCGGTCGTGTTCGATCCGTCAAAGCTATTCGCCGCACAGAAGGCTGGGGTCAAGACAAGGCAAGGGGCGTAACCACATTGTTCAACTCTGACACGATGTCGTTATGAAAGCGACACTTGCGCTACAATTGGCGCAGGGTATTCCGCGCTACTCCGCGGGCAGGCGAAGGCTGATGAGAACGGGCAGGTGGTCCGAAATGCGCAGTGTGTCGTGCGAGCGCACGCTGCCACGTAGCATCCGCATCGAGCGGGAGTAAAAGATGTAGTCGATTGTGCGATCCGGGGCCTTGATGGATGGGTCGTTCGGAAAGTGCGTGAACCAGCGTTCCCTGTCCGGCCCGATGCAGTCGATAACGGCGGGGACAGAGGGCCACCTGTTGGATAGAATTGCCAGTTCGGACTCTGCGTTGTAAGAGCACTGGCGCGATGGGCTTATAAGGTGCCTCTGACCGGGGGGCAGAAGGTTGAAGTCC
>LVBW01000096.1 GCA_001604585.1 Puniceicoccales bacterium Verruco_02
GTTCACAAAGAGATGCTACCCTCTGTACGCAACTGGCGGGCCTGGCTTTCACCAGACCCGCCATAGTAGCATACGCTTAACTGAACGGTTTCTCTAGACTCAGACTAAACTGACATACCTAATTTCCGGGAATAACGCCCGAGTGTGCAACATATATTCCTCCATGCATTGGACAAACATCCGCAAGCCATTGTCCATCATGAAGATTTGATATGTTACACAACCTTGCCGAATATGTTCTTGAAGCTGGCAACGGCGTAGTCGCGGTGCATCTTGGCTATGTGGTCCAGCGTTATGCCCTTGGGACACACAGCTTGGCATTCGCCATAATTTGTGCACGCTCCAAAGCCTTCGCTGTCCATCTGCCCAATCATGAGCAGTGTGCGCCGATCCTTCTCGGCGTGGCCCTGGGGCAGGCGGTTTAGCTGGCTGATTTTTGCACTTGTGAAGAGCATTGCACTGCTGTTTTTGCAGGCCGCAACACAGGCGCCACAGCCAATGCAGGAGGCCGCGTCCATGGCCACGTCGGCCACGTCCTTGGCTATGGGAATGGCGTTGGCGTCCGGGATGCCACCTGTGCGTATGCTGACAAAGCCGCCCGCCTGTATGATGCGGTCAAAGGCGCTGCGGTCTATCACAAGATCCTTCACCACAGGGAAGGGCTTGGCGCGGAAAGGCTCTATCGTGATGACGGCCCCGTCCGGGAACTTGCGCATGTGAAGCTGGCAGACGGTCGTGCGGCGCTCGGGGCCGTGCGGAATGCCGTCGATAGTCAGCGAACACATGCCGCAGATACCCTCGCGACAGTCGTGGTCGAACGCGATAGCGTCCTCGCCCTTCACTACGAGCTGCTCGTTGAGTAGGTCGAGCATTTCGAGGAAGGAGGAGTCCGGAGAGATGTCGCTTATCTTGTAATCGACGAGCTTGCCGGGGCTAGTGCGGTTTTTCTGCCTCCAGATGCGGAGGGTGTAGTTGCGGCCTTCGTGGCTCATTTTCGAGAAAGGTGTTTGGATTGTTCTCTGTTGAGTTGTCTGCCTTGCAGGGCCTACTTGTAGCTGCGCACCGTGAAGTGCACGTTTTCGTAAACCAGCTCCTCCTTGTGACGGTCCGGGGTTTCGCCCTCGCCCTTGTATTCCCACACGGCAACGTGGGCAAACTTCTCGTCGTTGCGCTTTGCCTCGCCGTCTGGGTACTGGTGCTCCACGCGCAGGTGGCAGCCACAGGACTCCTCGCGAGTAAGTGCGTCGCGGCACATCAGTTCGCCAAATTCGAGGAAGTCTGCAACGCGTGCGGCACGCTCTAGCTCCTGATTGAGAGCCTCGCCCTCGCCAACGACGTTGACGTTGTTCCAGAACTCCTCGCGCAGGCGCGGGATGGCATCGATGGCAGTCTGAAGGGTCTTTTCCTCGCGGGCCATGCCGCAGGCTTCCCACATGATATGGCCCAGCTCCTGATGAATGCCGCGGGGCGTACGCGTTCCCTTGATGGAGAGAAGGCGGCTTGTGCGCTCCTTTACAGCCTCCAGCGCGGCCACGAAGGCGGGGCCTTTCGGGTCCACCTTACCCGCCTCGGAAAGGGGAATATTGGCCAGATAGCCGCCAAGAGTGTAGGGAATGACGAAGTAACCGTCGGCCAAGCCCTGCATGAGGGCTGAGGCACCGAGGCGATTTGCGCCGTGGTCGGAGAAGTTCGCCTCGCCAAGGGCAAAGCAACCGGGGACCGTGGTCATCAGATTGTAGTCCACCCAGAGGCCGCCCATCGTGTAGTGTGGGGCGGGGTAAATCTGCATCGGCTCCTTGTAGGCATCGACGCCCGTGATGCGCTCATACATCTCGAAAAGATTGCCGTAGCGTTCTTCGATCTTGGGCTGGCCAAGACGGCCGATGGACTCGGCAAAGTCGAGGTAAACACCATAGCCCGTCGTGGCCACGCCGCGCCCGTCGTCGCAGGCCTCCTTGGCGGCGCGGCTGGAAATGTCGCGCGGGGCAAGGTTGCCAAAGGAAGGATACTTGCGCTCCAGATAGTAGTCGCGATCCTCTTCTTTGACGTCGTTGGGGCTCATCTTGCCCTTGCGAATGGCTTCGGCATCTGCCTGCTTGGCGGGCACCCACACGCGGCCGTCGTTGCGGAGAGACTCGCTCATGAGGGTGAGCTTGCTCTGCTGCTCGCCGTGCTGGGGGATGCAGGTTGGGTGAATCTGCGTAAAGCAGGGGTTGGCAAAGCCTGCGCCCTTCTTGTAGGCGCGGTAGGCTGCGGTGACGTTGCAACCTGTGGCGTTTGTGGAGAGGAAAAACACGTTCGAGTAACCGCCCGTGCAGAGAAGGACCGCGTCGGCTGCCCAACTCTCGACATCGCCGTTGACCATGTTGCGGGTGATGATGCCCACGGCGCGGCCGTTTTCGACGACCATTTCGAGCATCTCGTGGCGGTTGTACATCTTCACCGTCCCAAGGCCGATCTGGCGCTCCAACGCGCTGTATGCGCCAAGAAGGAGCTGCTGACCTGTCTGGCCGCGGGCGTAGAAGGTGCGGCTCACCTGCGCACCGCCGAAGGAACGGTTGTCGAGCAGGCCGCCGTACTCGCGGGCAAAGGGCACGCCCTGGGCCACGCACTGGTCGATGATGCTGTTCGACACCTCGGCAAGGCGATAGACGTTCGCCTCGCGGGCGCGAAAGTCGCCACCCTTCACCGTGTCGTAGAAGAGGCGGTAAACGCTGTCGCCGTCGTTCTGGTAGTTCTTGGCGGCGTTGATAC
>LVBW01000041.1 GCA_001604585.1 Puniceicoccales bacterium Verruco_02
GATCAGACCCAGCCCAGCGCCCAAAGACAGGGAGACTCGCCCTCCATTTCCACGCCCCCGCCTGCGCCCATACTGCGCGCACCGACCCCGCCCCCCATTTCCGCACCACGCGCACCGGCAGTGCCCCCCGTGCAGTCCCGCGCACCGGCCATGCCCCCGCGTGCCGCCACGCCTCAGGCCCAGCCCGGGACGCCCGCACCCGCGCCTCAGCTCGACAGCCGCGCTCCGGCAACACCATCCATCCCAACAGCCGCCGCGCCCGCAGCAGCTGGGGCGGAGAAAAAGCGCGTCCTTGTCATCAAACCGCCAATCGTGGTGCGCGACTTCGCCATCCAGATAGGCCGCAAGCCCTTCCAGCTCATCTCCGAACTGATGGAGATGAACATCTTCGCCTCGATGAATCAGGTCATCGAGACCGACGTTGCCCGACGCATCGCCTCCAAGCTGGGCATAGAGCTGGACGTGCGCCACCGAGGCGAAGCCCAGACCCAGCAGCAGGTCGAGGAAAAGAAGAAGGCCAAGCCCGTGGAGCGCAAGGTCACGATGGAGCCGCGCCCGCCCGTGGTCTGCATCCTTGGCCACGTTGACCACGGCAAAACCACCCTTCTTGACACCATCCGCAAGACCCGTGTCGCCGCTGGCGAGGCGGGCGGCATCACCCAGCACGTGGGCGCCTATCAGGTCGAACACAAGGGCAAGAAAATCACCTTTATCGACACACCCGGCCACGCGGCCTTCTCCAACATGCGCGCACGCGGTGCGAACGTGACGGACATAGCCGTGCTTGTGGTCGCGGCGGACGACGGCTTCATGCCGCAGACAGACGAGGCCCTCGGCCACGCCCGCTACGCCAAGGTGCCCGTGGTGGTAGCCATAAACAAGACCGACATGCCCGGCGCGGACATCGACAGAGTGCGCCGCCAGCTTCAGGAGCGCGACCTCACCCCCGAAGAATGGGGTGGTGAAACACTCGCAGTCCCGGTCTCGGCCCTCAAGGGAACAGGCATTGCGGAACTGCTCGACGCCATAAACCTTCAGGCCGAAGTGACAGAAGGCATCGAAGGCGACTTCAAGGCATCGCCCGAAGGCGTGGTGCTCGAAGCGCAGAAAGAAATCGGGGTAGGCTCGACAGCCAGCGTCATCATCGAGGCAGGTACACTAAAGCGGGGCGACTCCCTTGTCTGCGGCCCGCACTACTGCCGCGTGCGCACCCTGATCGACGACTGTGGCCAGCAGATAAAACAGGCCACCCCCGGAATGCCCGTCAAGATAGTCGGCTGGTCCTCCACCCCGGACGCTGGCGACAGCTTCCACACCGTGGCCAACGAACGCGCAGCCAAGGAAGAGGCAGAAGAGAACGAGCATCGCATGAAGCTCGAACAAATCGCCGCCGACCAGGCCAACCAGAGACAGGGCCGCGCCAGCGTGGATGATCTATTCGCCGCCATTGCACAGGCCCGCTCCAAGGTCTTCCGCGTGGTGGTAAAGGCCGATGTGTTCGGCACCGCCGAAGCCCTTGCCGTATCGCTCGAACAGATAAAGAGCGATAAAATCAAGCTCGAAGTGGTGGACATGGGCGTGGGTGCCGTTTCCAAGAACGACATTCTAATGTCCAGCGCCGCAGAGGCCGCGATAGTTGCCTTCAACGTCAACCTCGAAAACGGCGTGGCACCATTCGCTAAGCATCACGCCATTAAGCTCTTCCAGCACAACATCATCTACGAATTGATCAACCAGATCAAGGACGCGATGGCGGACGAGCTGGAGCCGGAACTGCGCGAGAACAAGATTGGCGCTGCGGAAGTGCGCCAGGTGTTCCCGGTGGCAAAGGGCTTTGTCGCAGGCTCGATGGTCACCGAGGGCCGCGTCGCCCGCTCCGCACTGGCCCGGCTCCTGCGCAAGGGACAGATCGTTGCCGAGGGCAAAATCGCCACGCTCAAACGCTTCAAGGACGACGCCAGCGAAGTGCGTGCCGGTTACGAGTGCGGCATCCAGCTCGACAATGCAAACACTTACCAGACTGGCGACATCATCGAGTGCTTCGAGATACTCAAGATCAAGGCCCAGCTCTAGTTTTTCATACGCGGCAAGCCTCGTGCAGGTCCATCCCCGCACGAGGTTTGCAAGTAGTACATATCCTGCCCATCCCAAGAGGGAACAGGGCGGAATCGCTGCACACGTTCCGCAGCAAACATCCAGCATAACCCATCAGCAACACACATCATGCGCGTTGTCCGAATCAACGAGCTTATCAAACGGGAAATCTCCGACATACTCCACACACGCTATCGCGACAGCGCCGTGCGCATCACGATTAGCGGGGTGGACACTGCGCCCAACCTAAAGGAAGCAGTGGTTCACTACGGAGTGGTCGGCGAAGTGGAAGATCGGCGCAAGGCGCGCAGCTTCTTCGCCCGCGAAAAGGACGAGATACGCTCCCAGCTATCCAAGCGCGTAATCATCAAGTATCTGCCCCATCTGGAGTTCCGTTTCGACGACTCTCTGGAGCGGGGCGCAAGGCTCAACGACATACTCGACAGCCTCGACGAGGAGGACAAGCGCAGGACAGCGGAAGGCGGCGAGCAATGAGAAAGATGGAGCGGGCACACTGCACAAGCAACGACGGCCCCGCGATAGCGGCGCAACTGCGTGCCCTTGTCGGGCGCAAGGTGGCCGTGCTTGGCCATGTGCGCCCGGACGGCGACTGCATAGGCTCGCAGCTCGCCATGACGCGCTGCCTCCTAGCCCTTGGCGCAGACGCCGTGGCTGTGAACGAACACCCCGTGCCGCGCAATCTTAAGGGCTTCGTCGCCGACACCCCTTTCCTGCTCCCTGCCGAAGTGGCGGATCTCGAAGAGCGCGTCATCATATCGGTGGACTGCGCGGCGGAAAAACGCCTCGGCCTCGGCCCCCGCGCCCGCATCTCCAAGGTGGACATGAACATTGACCACCACATCTCCAACGAACGCTTTGCCCTGAACAATTACATATACGCCGATGCCTGCGCCACGGCGGAAGTGCTGGGCTGTCTGTTTCTCGACCAGAAACTGCCCCTAGACAAGACATCCGCACAGGCCCTCTATGTTGGCATATCGACAGACACCGGGCAGTTCCGCTTTGCAAGCACCAGCGCCCGCAGCTTCGAGCTATGCTGCCAACTGATGGAACTGGGCGCGGACCCCGCGGTCGCCGCGCGAGAGCTGTACGAGAACGAGCCTTTCAGCAAAATCGCCCTGCTGCGCGCGTTTCTCGACTCTCTGCGCTTTGAATTCGACGGCCGCTTCTGCGTGGGCATCCTGCCGGAAGAGATTTGGGAAAGCACCGGTGCTGAGCGCGAACAGACCGAAGGTATGGTAGATTATGCCCGCGATATAGAAGGGGTGCAGATAGGCGCCCTGCTGGAGTATCGCAAGGACTCTGTCAAGGGCAGCTTCCGCGCCAAGGACGCCGCCATGCGCGTGGACCTTCTGGCCGCGAAGTTCAACGGGGGAGGCCATGCCTGCGCGGCAGGTTTCAACTGTGAAATGCCGCCGGAGCAGTTTTACCCTGCCATGATCGTGGCCCTGCGCGAGGCCTTCGAAAGCGACAGTAATCATTCATAGCCAACGGTTCATAATGGCCACGCCAGCTGGACCAAAAAGTCCCTGCGGCCTGATTGATATAAGCACTTCCTCACCTTTCAAACACACAATCCATGTCCCAGAACGACCAGACCTTTGAAGGCATTCTGCTCATCGACAAGCCCAAGGGCATCACAAGCCACGACATAGTGGACCGCGTAAGGCGCAAGCTGCGCATGAAACGCGTGGGCCACGCGGGCACGCTCGACCCAATGGCCACGGGCCTTGTCATCATCCTTGTGGGCAAGGCCACAAAAGCCTCGCAGTTCCTCATGGGAATGGACAAGACCTACGAAGGCAGCATCGTGCTGGGAAAAAGCACCAACACGCACGACGCCGAGGGCGAAGTGACCGCGGAGCGCCCCGTCCCCACCCTTACTGAAGCCGATGTGGAGGCCCTGCTCAAGAGCTTCCAAGGCGACCAGTATCAGATACCGCCCATGTTCTCCGCCAAAAAGGTGGAAGGAGTACCCCTCTACAAGCTGGCGCGCAAGGGCAAGGAAATCGAACGCGAGGCAAGGCTTATCCATGTGTCGAGCTTCGACTTGGACGAATTCCACGCCCCGGACCGCATCGACTTCACAGTGTCCTGCACCAAGGGCACTTACGTGCGCACCCTTGCCCACGATATAGGCGAGAAGCTAGGCTGCGGCGCACATCTGGCCTCGCTCAACAGGACCGACATAGAAAAGTTCAAAATCGAGGACTCCATACGCCTTGACGAGTTTGAAAAACTAGGCACGGCCGAAATCAACCGCCAGTTAATACCTCAGTACAGGGCCATCCCGAGCAATGTCGTGAAATAAAGAAACCCATCCCAAGAGTTAAGCAAGCAAACGACGATAGTTTTACAATTCAGTTAAACATCTTTTCTTGCCCAAGACCTTGGAGCATCTCTATGTTCAATTAGATACATTCATGACTCTGCTGCTGGTCATTTCAGTTTTTATGATAGTAACCGGAAGCGCCTTCTCGATTCTGCGCGACCCAAGCACGATAGATTACTGCAAGACTATCGTGAAAGACGGTCGCCGGGACAGTCACGCGCAGAACGTAGTAGCCATGTACAAAATCGGCAGCTGGCTCGCTGCTGTTGGCCTTGTGATGCTGAGTATTGTCGCCACGATCATGGCCACCCAATAGTGCTCCACCGGCCTAAATGGCATGTAATTGCGTCGATGCCGGGACAGATTACTTGACACAACTGCCCCACGTGGCAGATTAACCACCTTTCTTTGCGCACATGACGCCTCCCATAGGCGAAAATCGCGCAAAATACTCGGGGCAGTAGCTTAGCTGGAAGAGCGCCACGTTCGCAACGTGGAGGTCGGCGGTTCGAATCCGCTCTGCTCCACCAGAGTGTCCTGCCGACAGAACACGCTTTGGCTATTGCGAAAGCAAGTCCCTCTGCCTACGCTTCGGCGAATGGAGATGTTACTTGTTCTTGTTGCAGCTCACCTACTGATAACGCCGATTGTCGCAATAGTCATCGCAGTGCGGGCTGGCAGAGATTCGGATAAGAGCAGCAGCGAACGGGTTCTAGAAGAGGAACTTGCCGAAATATCCTTGCAACTTCGCCTCTTGCGCCAAGTAAACAAGAGCCTCGGCGCGCGCATCTCTGCGCTCGAGGAAGCGTCAGGTGCTATAACCCCGCCACTCCAGTGGCAGCCAGACGACAAGCAAGCTGCAAAGCCATCCACAAGGTCCGCTTACACAGCTACCCACGCAAGCGAAGAGGCAAGCCCTGCCAAGGATCTGCCAGCCGAAGAAACAGTATCTCCACCCATCCATACATTCGCAACGCCTGCCCCAGAGCAAGCAGCCGCTACGCCCCCGCCAGCAACCCCAAGGCCGCAAACAGAACGCATAGCCCCGGAAGCTTCGCCACAAGATACGCTGGCAAGATATTTCAAGTTTCTTGGCGGAAAGCCCGACGAACTGACGCTCATGCAGTGGTTTTTGCCACGAATCGGCGGCGTACTCGCCCTGTTGGCGCTGCTCTTTTTCGGCATCCATGTGAACCGCGACCTCCAGCCTCTGCCACGACTACTGGAAATGGCGGCTCTGAGCGTAGGCACCGTGATTCTTGGCCTGCATCTGGAGCGCAAACTACGCCGCTACGGCGGAGTACTCGTAATGCTGGGCGTAATGATGTGCTACCTGACAAGTTTTGCCGCCTACGCATTCCCGCCAGTGCGCGTACTGCACAGTGCGCAGGCCGGTGTGCTAGCCCAAGGCGCGGTACTTACAGCGATAGTCATATTCGGCATGGCACGGCGCTCGCGCAACGTCGTCATGGCGGCCTTCATCATGGCCTGGCCCATGCTCGCCTTCATGGTGTACGGCAAGGTTGGCGAATGGGTGCTGGGGACGAGCGCCATGCTCTGCATCGCTGGCTGCGCCCTGCCAGCCCTGCACCGCCGCTTCGCCACCATACCCTCGCTCGCCCTGCCATTTGGCGGAATAGGCATGATACTCATGGCCGCATATCCGGACATTGGCAGCGAGCACGATCAAGGCACGGCATTCGCATATCTGGGCATTATATCACTGCTAATTCCCCTGCTATCGGCACTACCCCGCTGGGAAGTCGCTCACAAGACCAAGCTCGCGGCCATTGGCTCAGCATTGGCTGGAGCCGCTGCCTACTTCTACTTCTCCGCCTTTCACCCATCGCTGCTTGGCGAGGCCTTTCTCCTCGTTGCGGCAGGCTGCACCATAGGATGTGC
Source organism: Puniceicoccales bacterium Verruco_02 (assembly GCA_001604585.1). Classification (GTDB taxonomy): domain Bacteria; phylum Verrucomicrobiota; class Verrucomicrobiia; order Opitutales; family Oceanipulchritudinaceae; genus Verruco-01. Next base: position 6,350 of record LVBW01000041.1, read on the forward strand.
AATACACCTTGCACAAGACAGAAGCTGGACCCTGCCCGCGACGATGTACGCAGCCAAAGCCTCCGCATTCGCCACTCTATGGCTGATGTGCGAATACAGCGGCCACGTCCGCTGGGCCGCTCTGCTTGTGCAGGCAGTGTCGATGGGGGTTCTGGCAAGACGAAGCGTGCGCGTAAGCCTGCTTATTGTGGCAGCGGCGACGGCAGTCATCAGCATCGGCTTGTTCCTACTTCAGCTAGGCAGCATTCCACTGCCCTGCATGTCCCCGCTCTGGCTCCTCATCACAGCCTTCCCGCTGCTGCTTCTGGCAGGCACTGCTTGGGCAATGGGCATAGACGTACCAAATTTCGACCAGGAGGGACTGCGCGACATATTAGCATGTATTGTCGGAACCTTCATCCCACTGCTGGCTATCCAACTCCAGTGGCACAGGCCCCTGTTTGAAGACGATCCCGCGCTGTCCATGCTCGCGCTCGCCCTTGTACCGGCGCTATTGAGCCTGCTGCCGGGCTTTGTCAGGAATGTGTTCTACGCCGCTGCCAGCTCCTACCTGCTGATAGCGGGCCTTATGTTCTGCATCCAACCAGAATCCTTCTCGACCCTTGCCCTGCTACTCGCAGCCTGCGCCGGAGCAGTGGCCATTCTTCGCATTCGGGCCGAGGCCCTGCCCGCCAAGCTGCTCATGCACCTTGCCTTTGCGCTGGCGGTGTTCTGCTCCTCGGCATGGGTGGCAAAGAATTTTGCGCTTGCCGAACTACTGCCCTTGGCAATCGGCATCCAAGGGCTGATCTACCTGGCAATATCGCGCATACGCGGACTGGACGGGCTGCGCCTCGTGTCTTTAGCCGCACCACTCTTCATCCTGAGCAGCGCCTTCGATTATAACCTTCTTTCCCTTGTGATACCCCTTCTCTGGCTGCTGGCGCTGTGCCATGTACAAGGCGGATCCAAGCTTGTAGACGGCGTCTCATGCGCCATAGCCGTGGCGTGGATGCTGGGGCTGGCCGTGGACAGTCAGAGGTATGTTTACGAAACGCAGAACGCCCTGCCCATGCTGGTATTTATTGGAACGGCGCTCTACCTGCTTTACCTTGGCCGCAGGCGCGCTTCCGCTACCCATGTCATCGCTGGGCTGCTCATGAACGCCCTATGCCTTGTGCTACTAATGCGCATGATGCAATACTCCAAGGCAGCCATCGAACTGCGCGCCCTACCCGCGCTGGCCTCCGGCATATCGCTGCCCCTGATGTATCTGCACCTTCGCCGCCTACCCTCCAAACTGTCCGCATTCGAAACTGCCATCGTTGACTGGGCGCTGCCGCTTCTGACATGGGCCGCACTCTGCCTGCCCCTTCTTGACACAAGGCTCATACCCACCTCTTGGTACACGCCACTGCTTGCGCTTGTCGGCTTTTCATTGGTGATATTCGGCATACTTACCCGCTCGCGCAGCTTCCGTCTAGTGGGGCTGACAAGTCTTACCCTGCCCTGCTGGCGTCTGTTCTGGATAGATCTTACCAAGCCCATCCAGCGCATAGCCGCTTTCGGAGCAGGCGGAACGCTAGTGATGCTGCTCGGCTACCTGTATCACCGCCTGTCAACGCTGATTGGCAAAGATAGCAAGGGCCAACAATAATCTCTATTGCCGCAATAGGCGCAGCCGCGTCATGCCCCTGAGGGTATGCTTGCGATTACAGCCAAAAATGATACTGATTCCATAGCTAGCACGATGACGCCCCTTAGCGACACTCAGTGGATAAAGGTCATACGCCCCGGCTCCAAGGTATATCTAGGGGGCGGAGCGGCTTGTCCACGCTTGCTCAAGGACGCGCTGCTACGCCATGCGCAAGAAATTGGCGACCTTACCATAATCCACGAGATGCCCACGGGAACCCCGCTCTGGGCTGCGCAAAAGCACGAGAACTACCTGCGTGTGCTATTGCCGGGGCCGGACGGACGCCCCTTCGGCTGCGGGCCGCATGTGGAGCACCTGCCCTGCGGCCGCTGGCAGGTGGCAGACCTAGTGCGACAGGGAATGCCGGGGGCGGACGTGGCTCTATTGAGCGTAAGTGCGCCTGACTCCCAAGGCTTCTGCTCTATGGGGCCGGGCATAGGAGCGGCGCTTGCAGCCTGCGACACCGCCGCTGTAATCATCGCGCAAATCAACCGGAACATCCCCCGGGTGCCGGGGCAGAGCTACATTCACAGCTCTCGCATCACATACTTTATCGAAGGGGACCAGCCGCTTGCCGAGGGCAAGAGCGTAGGCCCCCTGCCAGCCATCATACGCCGGATGGGCGAATACGCGGCGCAGATTATCCCCGACGGAGCAACGATTCAGGCCGGGCTAGGCCCAGTGGCCGAAGCCGTGCTCAACGCCCTGCACAAGCACAAGCACTTGGGTATGCACGGCACTGTGCTGGGCGACGCGCACATGCGCCTAATCCTGAGCGGCGCCGTGGACAACAGCCGCAAATCCACCGACCGGGGCGTGAGCGTTGTGTCGTGGCTATACGGGAGCGGAGAGCTGTACAAGTTCGCCGCCGACAACCCGCATATCAGCATACAGCCGGGCGAATACGTGGCCCACCCCGCTACAATCCTTCGCCAGCACAGAATGGCCAGCATAAACTCTGCCGCCGCCGTGGACACCGCGGGCCGAGTGCTCGTGGAGCCGAACGTGTCGGACATGCCCGGAGCCGCCGAGCCGGACTTCATGCGCAGCGCTGCGCTGGGGCCGGACGGTATGTCGATAGTGGTCATACCCTCGACTGTTGGCGACGGGCCGCTTCGCCGCTCGCGCATACTATCGCGGGTGGGCTTCGAGGGGAACCCCGGCGCAATGTACGTCGAGGCTCACCACATCGTTACCGAGTACGGCATGGCCAACATCAAGGCCAGCTCACTTCGCGAACGAACGATGGAAATCATCGAAATAGCTCACCCGGACTTCCGCTCGGACCTGCTCGAACAGGCACGCGACGACGGCCTCCTGCCAAGTTACTACCGCCTGCCCCCGCCCCGCTCCAACGAAGAGGAGACCACAGCCTCACGCGGCGTCGTACTCCGTGACGGACACCGCTATGTGCTCCGCCCACTGCGCCCCGGAGACGAACAGCGCCTACAGGCATTTTTCTACACCCACGACGAGGAAACCATCCAACGCCGCTACGGATTTGCGGTGACGCGCATGAGCCAGCAGCGCGCCTTTGAAAGCGCCTGTGTGGATCAGACTCATGACCTAGCCCTGGGCCTCTTCGGCATGGAACAGGCAAGACCTGTGATACGCGCCGTGGCCCGCTACTACCTAGACAAAAAGGGCAAGGGGGCGGAAATGGCCTTTGTAGTGGATCAGCGTTGCCGCCGACTAGGCATAGCGCGCCTGCTCCTGGAAGAAATGATAGCCATAGCCGCCGGGCGGGGGCTGAAAAGACTCTGGGCGCAGGTGGACCGCGACAACATCCCGATGCTCAAGCTCTTCCAGCAGTACCCTGCCGCGCTGGAGCCGGGCGACGAGCCGAACACGATGCGCGTAGTTATGGAACTAGGCGGCCAAACTCCGCCAGAAGGTCCGCATTACAGCATCCTCCAGAGAGTGAAGGAAAAGTAGCGCATGCGTGCCGGTAAGCATTTGCAAATCGAGCGGTAGTCATAAGCGAATGCTGGCCAATGAAATAATACCCGCGAAAAGAAGAGGTTTGTTCTCGCAGCCAAGAGGCGAAGCTGCGGAAACTCATGAGCTTCTGGGAGAGGTTCTCGAATCAATCATGAAGAGGTCCGTACATGCCTAGTATGGAAAGGACAAATCTGTCAGCATTGTTGCACAACGTTGTATATCAATAGATTACGCTGTATGCACTAGGGCACATAGCTTCTCGCTGCCTACTTGCAACAGCCCCTTAAAACGCCTTCATCGTGGGGTCCACCTCGCGAATCCACGCCAGAATGCCGCCCCTCAGATTGAGCACACTCTTGAAGCCCCTTTCGCGCATGAACTTCAGCGCGCGCATCGAACGCAGGCCCGAGTGGCAGTATGTGACAACGGGCATACTCTGCTCCATCTCGTCCAGCCGACCCGCCAGCTCGTACAAGGGTATGTTCAATGCCCCCGGCAACATGCCGAGGCGACACTCGTCAGGGTCGCGCACATCTAGAAGCAAAGGGGAATGCCCAGTTTCAATCAGGCCCTGCAAATCTGCGGCGCTTATCTCATCTCGTCTTGCCATATCCAAGTTCTGACAATGGGCGGCCCCATCGTATTCCTGCGCAATTATACTTCGTATCCTCGCGTTGTGCGAACAAGAGGGACAATTTAGATCCCTTTTGATGTTCAGGGTGCGAAAGGCCATTGTCGCCGCATCGACCACGAGCAGGCGCCCTAGCAGATTCTCCCCCACCCCGGACACGAACTTCAGGGCCTCCATCGCCTGTATGCTGCCAATTATGCCGCACAAGGCACCTATGACGCCCGCTTGGGCACAGTTGGGCACGCTGCCCGGCTCAGGCATCTCAGGGAACAGGCAGCGGTAACATGGTGCGTCCTGCGCGGGGTCAAAGAATGACGCCTGCCCCTCGTACTGAAATATGCTCCCGTAGGCCAGCGGACGCCGGGCCAGCACGCAGGCATCGCTGACCATGTAGCGGGTGGGGAAATTGTCCGTGCAGTCCACAATCACGTCGTAGTCGGCAAAAAGGCCCGGCAAATCCTCTGCCCGAATGCCCTGAGAGTGCGGGACAAGGCGGCAGTGCGGATTGATGGCCGAGAGGCTGCGCAGGGCACTATCCAGCTTGGCCATGCCGCAGCGCGGGGTATCGTGCAAAATCTGCCTGTGCAGATTGTGCAGCTCCACTTTGTCAAAGTCCGCAAGCCCGAGAGTGCCCAGGCCCGCCGCAGCCAAATACATGGCAGCGGGGCTACCGAGGCCACCCATGCCGATTACCAGCACGCGGGCTGCGCGGATGCGCAACTGACCCTCGCGTCCCAACCCCGGCAGTATCATCTGCCGATGGTAGCGGGTCAGTTCGTCTGCACTAAGTGTCGCCTCCTCGTTCATGCGCCCTTCGGGGTCACGAATACAAGTCACAACAGCGGCCCCGGTCAACAGCATTGGAGAGGGACTACTCGCCCGGCGCAAGAGTGGCTGCAATGGCGTCCAACTCCGCAAGCCACAGCGCACGACGCGCTTCGTCCACAATTGCGGCCTCGAAGCCGTAGCGCGCGATCCTCAACAGCTCGCTCTTTTTGAACCCTCCCTCGCGGGCCATGATCTCGTAGTCGTCAAAAAGCGTGTTGCCAAAGCAGATGGGGTCGTCGGTGTTGATGGTGCAGCGCACCCCGGCATCGAAAATGTCGCGCAGCGAGTGGTCCTCGATGCTGCTAGTAACGCGCAGCTTCAGGTTGCTTATCGGGCAGAGATCCAGAGTGATGTCGCGCCTTTTCAACTCTTCAAGCAGCAGAGGGTCGCCCGAGCCGCGCTCTCCGTGCTCGATTCGCTTCACATTCAGACGCTCCAGAACCTCCCATATGAATTCCGGGCCGCAGAACTCGCCCGCGTGCGCCTTGGTGTACTTGCCTGCGTCGTTGAACTTCTTCCATATCCTGTCTGTCCACGGCTCAAGGGGCATCGTCTCGGCGCCGTGCAAGTCCACCCCGTCCAGATGCCTCCAGTTGATGCAGTCATCGACAAAGGCCATCGAACGTTCCGTATAGCCGTTGTGATGCAGCCCCATGAAGACGCGCACTTCCAGCCCCACTGGGGCGGCGCTCTTTATCGCCTCGGCTATCGAGGGACCGTCAACGCCAAGAAACTCCACAATGCCGGAGGCGAAGCTCGTCTCCACATAGCGGACGTTCTGCTCCTTCTGAAGGCGCTCGAACACCAGCTTTGCGGACTCGTAGTACCGTTCCGGGCTGTTGTACCAAGGGCAGACCATGCCCAGCAGATGCTCGTCGAAAGCCTCAAAACTCTCGTAGCGAAAGTCCTTGGCCCAGGACATGGGCGGCAGGGCGTATTTTACCGGGTCAAGCGTCCTTAGTAGATCCAGTGGAAGCGCGCCTTCGATGTGCAGGTGCGCTTCAGTCTTGGGCAGGGCACGGATAAAATCGTCGTACATGGATGGTTTGCCTATCAGGCAGGCTCGGGAATACTCCTGCTTGGCCACGAAAACAAGCCGCAAGATTGCCGCAGGCGTCCTTTCATTCGCTAAACTGGGATGCCCCTCTTGACGAATCCTCAAAGCTGGCCATGTTACGTTTATGCAACTATCGTCAAGCTCCCTGTCGCGATGGTCCAAGGCCATTGCATTCTCCGCAGCCACACTCCTGGCCACTTCTACCCTACGCGGAGGAGGTATTGAGCTACCATATACCGAGGACTTTTCCGATGGTTCTGAGGGTTATAACAGTTCCCCGCTAAGTGCTTCGCTGAACTTCAATGGGTTCACATATAGCTTGAACGGGGACAGCAATGGCGGTGTCGCCCTGTTCGACATCAACACCTTCATGGGCGTGAGTATGCCCAACTTCAGCGGTCAGGGAATCATGGGGGACTGGCAATGGACTAGCTATGAGAATCCCACTAACACAAAGACATTTACTATAGCCTCCAGCGACAGTTCCGCCTTTGCGCTGACTTCTTTTGACTGGGCTACCGGTGAAGATCGCCCGATGGTATTAACATTTACCGGCTACCTGAACAACGTGCAGGTGGTGCAACTCGTTGGCGTGGACATTACCACTGCTGGCACATACGGAGAGGGCAGCTCGGCAGAAATCCTCACAACCGACATTAGCTATGACGTAATCCCCGGCCTACATGTCGTGTTCAGCGGCGCTGGCTGGAGCAACATAGACACCTTCGTCTTCTCGACGACGGGAGAACGTGACATATTGGTTGCCTTGGACAACATCGTGTATTCCCCCGCTTCAGTAGTCCCCGAGCCGGGCGTATCCGCCCTTATGGCAGGTGCCGGAGCACTGGCTCTTGGCCTTTACCGCCGTCGGCGCAAGGCATAGCGAGTTGTCCATTTATCAGCTTGACCAATGAAAGGCTCCGGACTTCTCGGAGCCTTTCTTGTGCCCAGACGTTGCGACGCCAGCCAGCGCATGTTCCTCGGCAGTAACGGCTCTGTACATGACAAGCCCGCCACACCTGTTCCAAAGCGTGACGGACTTGGCTGGCGCTCACTCCCGCCAGATGGGGATCAAATTAAGAGTGCATCGACTCTGCCTACCTCTGCATGAGGGCGTCGATTAGCTGAAGGTCGGGCGCACCATTGAGGCCGTCCAAGCCGTGCCACTCGAAGATGCCGAAGTCGCCCTTGTACTCCCAGTTGGCCCATGCGATGCCGTTTTCTTCAAATACGCCTACAATGTCCCAGTAATAGGCCAGACGGTCGGCACGCGGAACCGTGGGCAGGCAGCCGAACTCACCACAGTATAGTTGAAGGTTCAGCTCCTTGGCCCTCTTGATGGCAGGGGCAAACTCCTCGGCGAAACGCTTCGGTCCCCAGTGTTCGCTGGCGTTTCTTACCATGTCCAGACTACTGGCCGGGCTGTTCTTCATGGCTTCATCGAGGCGCTCCTTCTCGACGACAACGCCCGGATAGCGCACCGAACCCTCGTAGTTGCTTATCGGAGCAGGCACCCAGTTTGCCTTGTGATGGGTGAACATCAGGGGCGTATATGTGTGCATGGACAGAATGATGTTTCGGTCTCCCTCGGGCACCTTGAGCAAAGGCATCATATGCGGCATCTGCCACATGTTGGCCCCAAGTATGATGACGCGGTCAGGCTCGACGCTGCGTATGAACTCCATGCTGCGAACGACGAGCTTGTTCCAGTCCTCCGGGTCATCTGCCGTCGGTTCGTTCATTATCTCGTAGGCGAGAAAGTCGTTGGGGTAGCTCTTCAGGCGCTTGGATAGCTGCCTCCAGAGGTCGATGAAGTTGTCCTGAGCCGCCTTGTCGGTCCATAGGGTGTTGTGCCCACCCTCGTTGGATGCGTTGAAGTGATGCGCACGCACGCTGTGAAGATCCACGATGACGCGCAGGTCGAATTCCTTTGCCCAGCCGAGGGCTTTGTTCAGAAGGTCGAAGTTAGTCTCGTTGGGACGACCATCCTCGCGCCAGAGTTCGATCTCGTCCACGGGCAGACGCACATGGTCGAAGCCAAGCGAGGCGATGTAGCGAAAGTCGTTGCGCGAAATCCACTTTTCCTTCGGGCACCAGCCAAAGTCCTGTGAAAGCCAGTGGCTGAGGTTAACGCCGCGTTGAATGACAAAACCGGAAGGGTTTGTAGGCGCAGCGGCTGCGGCTAAAGAAGAAATAGATAATGACATCATGGCTAGAATAGCTCCCATCGTTCGTCGCAATAGTGTCAACATAGTATCCTTGTGTTGTGGGGAATCGGGGTTAGCAAAATTATCTGCCTATTTGTCACAGGCGCACACGAATCGCCAAATCGGCATCGACTTGGACTTGCCCGGCAGATTCGCCCTGAATATATCAAAATGCCCACACAGACGGCAATGCTTCCACCCCTCATACCTTTACGCGATACCCACATCATCGGTTCCCGATGTCGGGAGTGGATAATAGGCAAGGGACGCTTTCCGCAACTTGCCAACCACAACATCGTATGCCTCGGGCACAGCGTCCTCCATCCGCCCTACCGCATGGTTAGGCTGAAGTCTGCCTACTCTGCGCTAATAGCCTGCACTGGCGGGGCTGGCTTGTATTATGAGGATGGGCA
>LVBW01000042.1 GCA_001604585.1 Puniceicoccales bacterium Verruco_02
GATGAACGGCTCGGCCACCTTTTCCATGGGGATGGCGCTCTGCACGCGCACGGGCACGCCCATGCGCTCCAGACAGTCCATTAGGGCAAGCCCGTTGATGACGGTGGCCAACATCCCCATCGTGTCGCCCGTTGTGCGGGCCGTTCCCTTGCTCTCTCCGGCAAGACCGCGAAAGATGTTCCCGCCGCCGACAACTAGGCCTATCTGCACGCCCATGTCGTGAACTTCCTTGATCTCGCGGCAGATGCCTTCGAGGATGCCATCGTCAATCGCCTCTCCGTTATCGCTATTGCGAAGAACTTCGCCACTCAGCTTGAGGACGATGCGTTTGAACTTGGATGCGACAGGGCTTTGTTCGCTCATGCCATGACTAATAGCAGGATGCCGGGCAAATCGCAACACGTAGCATGGCTCAGTTTTGTAAGCCAATCGAGCGGCCAATCAACATGCTCTAGCTCCGGCCTGCCTAGCCTGCCACCCTTCCCGCCAACGACAAGACGGGCAGGAACAAAGCTGCGGCAACAAGGCCGACCACTAGGGCGAGCAATACGACAAGCGCCGGTTCCAGCAATGACATCAGGGTGCTGATGCGGGCCGTACTGCGCGCCTCCAACTCTGCGGCGGCCCACTCCATCTGTTCGGCCAATGCGCCGCTCTCCTCGCCAATGAGGGCCGCCTCCGAACATAGATCCAGCCCATCCCAGCCCCACCTTCCCATAGCAGTTGAAAGAGGCAAGCCGCTCTCCAACTCCAACGCCAATTCGTGAAAGATCCCGGCCAATGCCTCCGCACCGCCAGCGGCTGCGGCAACGCGCAGGGACTCCGGCAAGGGCACCCCGGAGCGTAGAAGCGCCGCCAGTGCCGAAAGGTTGCGGGCCAGAGCACCGAGGCGCAGCGCGGGGCCAAGCAGGGGCAGATGCAGCAAGAGGGCCTGCATATGGCTACCTCTGCCCTTTCGCGGCCAGAATAGGAGGAGCAGCATCGCAAGCCCGGCCACGCATATCCAGAGCATGTATGGTCCCCTTATGAGCGAGGAAAGGCCCATAAGAAGGCGCGTAGGAAGGGGCAAGGGTTCGCCACCGCCAAGACTCTCCACAAGCGAGGCAAGCCGGGGCACGACCAATGTGAGAAGCAGCACTATTGCCGCAAAGGCGATGCAGAGAACAGTTAGCGGGTACGCCAGAGCAGAGCCTAGGCGGCGGCGCAGTTCCGCCTGCTTTCGCAGGTGGGATACGTGCCTTGCCAAAGCGGATGCCAAATCTCCGGCGCCCTCGCCCGCCCTTGCCGCAGCGACGGCTGCACTGCCAAAAAAGCCTCCCTGCTCTTCCAGTGCCAGCGAAAGGGGCCTCCCTTCTCGCAGAGCCTCTTCCAGCTTTAGCGCGGCCTGCCTGCCCCGGCGTCCCTGCTGGGCAGCGGCAAGGTGCAAGGCACGCCCCAGCGGCACGCGGCCGGAAAGTAGTGGCGCAAGATCTCCCAAGAGGCGCAGAGCCGCTCTATGCGGCTGCACTGTGACAGCAGGCTTTGCGTACAGGGGCTTCACGGAAGACCATTATCCCCCTAGGAAAGGCATAGCGCAAGCACGGCATTGCTGCCTGCGCCGCGAAGGGCGGAATGCAAGCTGGCAACGGGGCTAGGCGACGCGCTCGACCACCAGTTCGGGCGGGGTCGGACGCTTGGGGGCAAGGCGGTATGCGTTGCGTAAAAGCTCCAGCGCGGCCTCCATGCGGCTCTCGTCGTTGTAGTGGATCATCATGAGCGGCTCGCCCTGCTTCACCTGAGTGCCCACTTTCTTTATCTCGGAAACGCCACAGGCATGGTCCCAGTTGCCCTCGGAATCCTGCGAAAGCAACTGCACGCCCCGGGCTATAGCCCCGGCGTTTATCGTGTGGACGTAGCCGCGCTTGGGTGCGGGCAGTTTGCGCACGTACTTGGCCGTGGGCAGCAGCTCGGGATGATCCACAATCTCGGGGTTGCCGCCCTGGGCAGCCACCATCTCGCGGAACTTGGCCAGCGCGCCGCCGTCCTTGAGGTGACGCTGCACGGCCTGCTTGGCAGACAGGGTGGAGCCTGCAACGCCCGCAAGACGCACAATTTCCATGCCCAGCTTGAGCACCAGTTCCTGAAGATCCTCCGGCCCCTCGCCCTTGAGAAGCTGTATGGCTTCCTTGATTTCGAGGGCCGTGCCAACGCAGTCGCCAAGGGGCTGGTTCATGTCCGTCACAAGGGCCACACAACGCTTCTTCATCGAGCGGCCAACACGGGTTATCGAACGGGCCAGTTGCTTGGCCTGCTCCACATCGCGGATGAATGAGCCGTTGCCCCACTTGACATCCACGACGAGGCCGTCCGCACCCTGCGCAAGCTTGCGGCTTAGGACAGAGCCGGTGATGAGCGGCAGACTGGGCACGGTGCCCGTCTCGCGACGGAGTTGGAAAAGAGCGTTGTCCACGGGCGCAATTTCGTCGCGCTGGCGAATGATGGCGCAGCCCACGTCGCGGAGCTGATCGGTAAACTTTTCGAGCGGCATATCGACGTCGAAGCCCGGTATGGACGAGAGCTTGCGCAAAGTGGAGATAATCATCTCCTCGTCGATGCCGTTCATGGAGGGCATGACCACGCCGCAGGCCGCCGCCAAAGGCACAAGGACGATGGAGGTCTTGTCGCCCACCCCGCCCGTGGAGTATTTCTCCACCTTGGGCATCGGGATGCGCGAAAGATCCACCACTTCGCCCGAGAGCATCATTTCCTCGGCAAGAACGGCGGTTTCCTGCGCGGACATTCCCTGGAAGAATATCGCCATCGCGAGGGCGGCCTGCTGAAACTGGGGCATCTCGTTGTCGATTATGGAATCGACTATGAAGCGAATCTCCTCCTTGTCGAACTCGTTGCCATCACGCTTCTTCTCAATGAGGTAGCTGTACGACGGCCTGATTGTCTTGCGCGGCCCTGGGGCCCTTTTTTTGTTCTCTGAGGCGGACATGGCTTTAAAGTGCTGCTGACGCTGAAAAGATCGGATTGTGGGGGATGTAAAAAAAGCAAACGCGGCTCGACCCGAATGCGAGGCCGGAGACAAGTCTCCGAGTCGCCCGAGCGCAAACGGGGCCTTGCAAGCGCGGCCCGCATGTGCACCTGTCGCGTAAGCTGCTAAGCATTAGCAGAATGCACCCCTCTTTGTCGAGCTTTTTTTGCTTGCAATGCGCGTTACATGCTTTCATGGACAGTGCGGGGGGTTCTGCGCTCTTCTCAATTACGCAACAAGGGACGGCATGACCGTCCCTTGTGTTAATTACTCCCCGGGCCCGTTGTTACCGCTTACTTGACAACCCAGGAGTATGCCCCAATCCCGACAAACTTGGTGATGGGTATGTCGTCCGAGGCGTTGGCGGCTGCGAGCGCGTCTTTCACCACTTCCTCCAGCTCGCGGTCCACAAGGCCTCGGGCGAGAGCTTCGTCGCTGTTGGTCGCACTTGTCTGGTAGGAACAGATAATCTGCGCTGTCGCCCCTGGCTGAGCGCTGTGCCCGTTCGAGTACATGGTCAGCGAGAGCGAGGAACTGAACCCCGGCTTAAGCGTAACTAGAACGCCTATCACCTGCCCTTCCTGTGTAACGTTCACCGGGTTGGGCCCAAAGGTTATCTCCTTGCCGTTGGAGTCGCGCTGGCTGCACGTTATCTGCACGCTCCAGCCCACGAAGTTCACGGGCGTTGTCCAGATCATGTACGTGTCGCCGGGTGCGATGGTGGTCGGATCTATGCACAGGGGGGAGGTTCCAACAAAGAAGGCACCCGAGGGAGCGGGAATGTAGGAAATGTTCTTCCAGCCCCAGCCTAGGTTGTTAGACACCATCTGGGCAATATCCAGCACCGTATAGATGCTCGGGAAGGGGTTGCTGTTCTGTGCGTCGTTTATCTGGGAAATCAGGCAGTAGTGGTCGCTGCCCGAGGGAGGCGGAGGCGGATTGTCCCACTCGAAGGTGCCATCGGCCACACCTATGGCTCCGGAGGCAAGGTTCGTGATATTGGCCATCAGGGCCTTGTTGTCGGTTGGGATGACATTGCCCTTCCACTGCCCCGGCCACTGGATGATGCCCGAAGGAGCATAGTACAGGGTCACGTTCTTGGTCTGCGCCGTTGCGGTGCCGTTCTTTGCGCGCACGTAGATGTAGTTGGCCATGCCGCCCATGATGTTGTTGTTGGACGAAGTGGCATAGCTGGCATCGCTGGCCAGAGTGGTCTGCGGGTCCTGCACAGGGGTCTGGTTGGCTATCCATATGTCTGGACAGGAGGACAAGGTCCCCACGGCGGGAACGGTGCCCGTATTGCCAAGGTTCGGCCTCATGTAAACACCGTTGAACGGAGCCGCTGCATCATTGGCTGCGTCCAGACGCTGCGGGCGGGGGTAGGGTTTGCGCGATACTATTATGACATTCTCGTTACGCACTTTCATCTTCAGTCCTGTATTTTGTTTTGGGGGTGGGCAGGCGCGGGAGGCGGAATAGCCTGCCGCGCGCGCTGCCCTGTTGCGGGAGAATGGTGTGGAGCGGCAGCGGGGGTTAAGTTGCCAAACAGGGCAACTGGCGCAGCTCGGGAAAATGGGGAAGTAGTAACGCCATTAGACTAGCTTACTAACGTCGATAGTAACACTCCGTTTTCTCTTTTGGTCAATACTATTGAGACGATTTTTCGCATACGTTATTATATTCATTGAAACGACACATGTTCCCGGGCCTCCACGCGCCTCCCACCCGGAAAGCGGCAGGGGTGGGCATCAAAATGGTCTCGCATAGGACAGGCATTGCCCTAGAAAATGGCAGCCAACAAGCCATGCAGATCTGGTTCAATCCCGCCAGCGGCCTCGAAGCCGCCATCCTTGCCACGAGCGGCCTCGACGCCGGGTTCCGCCCCGACGTTCGCCCCGCAGACCCCCGCTTTGGCGACTTTCAGGCCAACGGCGTCCTGCCATACGCCAAGGAGCGCAAGACCAACCCCCGCGCCCTCGCCGTGGCAACCCTGGACAAGGTCCGTGAAAGCGGTGCGCTGGAAGGCATGTCAGCGGAAATAGCCGGGCCGGGCTTCATTAACTTCACCCTTTCGCCCGAATACCTCTTGCGCTGGCTTATGACATACAGCGACGCGGAGCGCATATCCCAAGGCATGGCGCAGGAGAATGCGGGCACGGTGGTGGTGGACTTTTCCAGCCCCAACACGGCCAAAGAAATGCACGTGGGCCACATCCGCTCGACCGTAATCGGCGAAGCCATCGCCCGCCTCCTAGCCCTGAAGGGCATGAAGGCGTTGCGCGACAACCACATCGGCGACTGGGGCACACAGTTTGGAATGCTCATCTGGGCGGTGAAGAGCGAAGGATACGACCTCGACAATCCCTGCGAAAACGCCGTGGAGGAGCTTCAAGCCCTTTACGGGCGCGGCTACGCCCATTACAAAAGCGGCGACGAAGCGGCGGCCCTCGTGCGCGAGGAGCTAGTCAAGCTTCAGGACGGCGACGCTGAAAACATGCGCATATGGCGCCGCATCACGGAGATAAGCAAGGAGAGCTTCGATCGCATCTACAAGCGCCTCGGCATCCGCTTCGACATGACCCTTGGCGAGAGCTTTTACTGCGACAAGGTGGAGCGCGTTTACAAGGAACTATGCGCCTGCGCCCTTGCCGTGGAAGATCAGGGCGCTTTGGTCGTCTTCCACCCCGAGCACAAACGCTTCGCCACCCAGCCCTTCATAATCCGCAAGGGCGACGGGGCTAGCAACTACGCCTCGACAGACCTTGCCACCATCCTGTACCGCGTGGAGGAACTGGGTGCGACGGAGATTATTTACGTCGTGGACTCCCGCCAGAGCGACCACTTCGAGCAGCTATTCCTGACCGTGGAAAAGTGGTTCGCCGCCACGGGCAGGCCCCTGCCAAAGCTGCGCCACGTATCCTTCGGCACCGTGCTGGGCGAGAGCGGCAAGCCCTTCAAGACCAAGGAGGGGGGCACGGTGAAGCTGCGCGACCTGCTGGACGAGGCCGTGGAGCGTTGCTACGCGATGGTTAGCGAGAAAAGCCCGGAGTTGCCAGAGGCTGAGCGCCGCAACATAGCAGAAGTCGTGGGTCTAGGCTCTGTGCGCTATGCGGACCTTTCGCAGAACCGTTCCAGCGACTACGTGTTCAGCTGGGACAAGATGCTGGCCCTAGAGGGCAACACCGCCCCGTACCTTCTCTACGCAGTGGCGCGCATACACAGCATTTTCCGCAAGGCGGGGCTGAAGCCGGGCGAGTGCGAAAGCGCAGCCAGTGCCTTCGAGTCGCCCGAGGAACTGGCCCTTGCGCGGAAGCTCGCCGCCTTCGGCCCGGCGATGGAGGGCGTGCTGGGCGACCTGCGCCCGCATCTTCTCTGCTCCTACCTTTACGAGCTTTCGGGGGCCTTCAGCGCCTTTTACAGCGCCAACCGAGTGATGGTGGACGAGGAGCCTGTGAAGGCCCGCCGCCTACTGCTCTGCACAAGGACTCTGGCCGTACTCGAAACGGGTCTGCACCTGCTGGGCCTGCAAACGCTTGAGCGCATGTAGGAGCGTGGAGGGCACCCTCAGCGCGGCCAGCACTTGTGCGTTTCGAGTAGATCGCGCAAGGCGTCCTGAACTTCGGCGAATTCCCACTGCATACCCGCTTCCATGAGACGCATGGGGGCCACGGCGTTGTCGGCAAGAAGCAGCTCCTCGCCCATCTCGCCAAATAGCCACCATATGGCCGTCTTCGGCATGGGCAGGAAAACCGGCCTATGCAATATAGCCGCAATGGCCTTTGTAAGGTCGCGGTTACTGACGGGAATTGGAGAGACAACGTTGACAGGCCCTGCCAGCTCGTCGCGCTGGAGCATGAATATGAGGGCGCGTACGAGGTCGTCGGCATGTATCCAAGATATGCGCTGCTTCCCACTGCCCACAACCCCGCCAAGCCCGCTGCATATGGCCGGAAGCATCTTGGTGAGCATCCCGCCCTTTGTGCTGAGTACAGCGCCCATGCGGGCATGGGTGACGCGGATGCCCGCCCTGCGCGCCGGCTCGGCAGCGGCCTCCCAGTTAAGGCAGACCTGCGATAGGAAGCCATCGCCAGCGGGACCTCTCTCGTCCCAAGGGCCCCCACCCTCGTTGTCGCGGTAATAGTTCGCCCCGGAGGCGCAGAGCAGCACGCGAGGACGGCTCTTTGCCTTGGCAAGGGCCTCTGCCAGAAGCCGCGTTCCTTTCACGCGGCTGTCCATGATCAGGCGCTTGCGCTCGCTGTTCCAGCGCCCGGAGGCAATGTTCTCGCCAGCAAGGTGTACGACGTAATCGCAGCCCTCCAGCCCATCGGCGTCGATAAGGCCCTGTTCGGGGTCCCAGTGGACGCCGCCCGGCCCGCTGCGGCCCCTTGTTAGGATGCGCAGTTCCCAGCCGAGTCCCCGCATGGCCTCGGAAAGCATGGAGCCGACAAGGCCCCTTGCCCCGCTCATCAGTACCCGCTTCATCGTCAAGTATTGGAAAGCTGCACTCCATTACCGCGTTTTGCAAATGCCAATGCATCAAGCGCCCTAATGCGCGCTGCGGCGTGATCCAGCATCGGCAGGGGGTAATCCCGGCCCAGCTCTATGCCAGCTTCCCGCAGTTCCTGTGCAGGGGCCTCCCAAGGGGCATGAATCCAGCGATCGGGCAGGGCTGCCAGCTCTGGCACAAAGCGGCGTATGTAGTGGCCCTCGGGGTCGAACTTGCGCGACTGGAGGACGGGGTTGAAGACGCGGAAATACGGCGCTGCGTCCGCCCCGCAGCCGCCCAGCCACTGCCAGCCGAAGCTGTTGCTCGCAAGGTCGGCATCTACGAGAGTGTCCATGAACCAGTCCGCACCCTCCTGCCAGCTCATGAGCAGGTCTTTCACAAGGAAGCTGCCCGCCACCATGCGCACCCTGTTGTGCATCCAGCCCGTCTGCCATAGCTGGCGCATACCCGCATCGACGATGGGGAAGCCCGTACGCCCTTCCTTCCAGCGGGCAAGATCCTCGGCGTTGTCGCGCCAAGGCATGGCAGCGAAGCGCGCATCGAGCGGCTCTTTGGAGAGCTGCGGATGGTAATGGAGGACGTGGTGTGCAAAGTCGCGCCAGTATAGCTGGCGGATGAGGGCCTGCCTGCCGGGGCAGTCCTCGCAATTGTGCAGCAGGCGCTCCAGTACCTGCGACGAGCTTAGCTGCCCAAAACGCAGATAGGGCGAGAGGCGGCTCGTGGCGCGGCGATAGGGTATGTCTCGCCAAAGATCGTAGTCCACGGCTATGCGGGGCAGCTCCTGCATCAGTATTTCCAGCCCGGCAGAACTTGGCGACCATGCCTTGCGTATGCCCGCCGTCCAGTCAAGGCGCGGGTGCAGGCCAAGGGCGTCCAGAGGACCGTCTCCGGGTATGTGCACAGCGTTGAGGCGCTCAGGAGCCGCCCCACAGCTCTCTCTTGGCGCAAGCTTTTGCGCGGCCTCGTAGTAGGGGCGGAACACCTTGTAGGCTAGCCCGCCGTGCAATAGGGCCTCCGGCTCGTGCAGGAGAGAGCTGGGGCTTTCGTGCATGACTATGCCTTCGGCGCGAAGCAGCTTTTCCAGCTCCGCATCACGCCTGCGGCCAATGGGTGTAAGGCGGCGGTTGACAAACACATGCCTTGCCCGACATTCGCACAGCGCCCTTCTTAGACAGGCAAGGGCCGGACCTTTCATGAAGACGATGCGGCTGCCGCGCTCGCGAAAGGCTTCGTCAAGATCGTCCAAGGCATTGTGAAGCCACCATCGGGCAGCGCCTCTTGGCCGCTCCGGATCGTCCTCGGCTGAAGACCAGATGAACAGGGGCAGGATCTCGAAGCCGTCCTTCAACGCGGCCTGAAGGGCGGGGTTGTCGCAGAGGCGCAGATCGTCGCGCAGCCATAGTATTGCCGACGCCATGATTGCAATATACTCTGCTTTGGCAGGGGCACCAGTGCCTTGGCACATAATCGGGTACTTTTTGCCTTTACTCGCTTTGCAAACGAAGGAGATATGCCGTTATTTATGTACCCGGTACAGCCCGGGACCGCGTTCACCCCCGCCTGACTCCCGTATGGTCAGGCTGCCAACGCGGCTCCTTCCGGCACCTGTTCGGCAAACCCGCGATAGCCCATGAACGAACTCAAAACGAGTGGCGTCAAGCTACGGCATGGCATAAGTCAGCCCCTTGGCAGACTGGTAAGGCCCATACTCGGGCGCTGGATACGCCAGCATCACCCGATTGATTCGGCAGAGCGTTACCTTGAAATGTTCGCACGCGCCCCGATGTGCGAGATATGCGGACAGGAACCAGCCGTGGCCTTCGCCTGCTTCGATGGCTATACGAACTGGAAGTTCGTCGGTCCCTGCTCGGAGCATATGGAGTATTACACCATTCCGCTAATAGACTTCTTTGCCAGACCCGCCTCGGCAGTGGACTGGATGGCGCACATGGACCAGAAACCGGGCATGGACTGGGAGAGCTTCGGGCGCATGATGCGGCGCTTCCGCGACGCAACGGGCAGCATGGGCGGCGAGGGACCGCATTTCCGCCGCATATAGCAGGAGGCCGCAGTTGCGGCATTGGGAAAATGGTGGCAGGAGCCGGGATCGAACCGGCGACCTAGGGCTTATGAGTCCCTCGCTCTAACCGACTGAGCTATCCTGCCAGCAAAGGGAAAGACGAAAAAAACCGCCCATTGGGGAAAATGTCAACTGCCACTTTGGCGGAATCTCTCCTTTTTTGCCCTCTTGCTTGAGTTGTGGACAAGACTAGGCCCTCTTCCTATGCTGACTGGCATGGGCATTCGCCATGTTATCTGGGACTGGAACGGCACCTTGCTCGACGATGTGTGGCTTTGCGTGGATGTGCTCAATGCCATGCTGGCCGAGCAGGGACGCGCTCCCATCTGCAAGAGCGATTACCGCAGGCGCTTCCGCTTTCCGGTGCGCGAGGTTTACGAGGACTTCGGCTTCGACCTTCGCGACGGGGCCTTCGAGCGCCTGAGCCATGTGTATATCGACAGTTATCAGGCGCGGCGGCACCAGTGCAGCCTGCACCCGGACGCCACCGAGGTGCTGGGGGCGCTAAAGGAAGCGGGCTTTGGCCAGTCGATACTTTCGGCCTACAGGCAGGACATGCTCGACAGCATGATCAAGGGCATGGACCTAGCGAAATACTTCGACCACCTTGCGGGCAACAGCGACATCTACGCCGCCAGCAAGGTCGATTACGGCAAGAAACTGCTGACGAAAATTGGTGCGCGCACGGACGAGGTGCTGATGGTGGGCGACACCGGGCACGACCACGAGGTGGCCCGCGAGCTGGGCATACGCTGCGTCCTGCTGGAGCATGGGCACAACGACCGGCCGCGCCTCGAAAGGACGGGGGCAAAGGTCCTGCCGGGTCTGAAAGCAGTGGCCGGAGAACTGGGACTGGGCTAATATCGCGACCGCTCAGGCGCTCTTGCCTTCAAGAGTCTTGGGCGAATCGACTTTCCCCCCATCCGTCCCCTCCAGCGCGGCCCTTGCCACTGCTAGGTAATCGGTGTCTATGTCGAAGCCTGTGAAGCGGCCTATGCCCAGCTCCCTCGCCGCTACGGCGCTTGTGCCTATGCCTAGGAAGGGGTCCATCGCGTGGCTCTGCGGCCCGGCTCCGGCGATGAGCAGGCAGTTGCGCACCAAGCTCTTGGGGAAGCTGGCCGGGTGTGGCCGGTCCTTGGCGCGGGACTGGATCGTGTCGTAGGGGATGAACCAGACGTTGCCACGGCAACGCTTGTCGCGGCCCCCAGTGTGGCCCCAGCGGGCGATGTTGCTCTTGTCCTGATAGGGCACGCCGAGGGCCAGCCTGTCCAAGGGCACCGCGCCCGTCTTGGTCAGGTGGAAGATGTATTCGTGGCAGTCGGTCACGAACCTCTGCGAATTGATGGGCTTGAAGTGACCGGCGGATAGCCAGCCATCGCCAGGCTGCGGGATGCTGATGGACTTCACCCAGTGGAAGGTGTTTTGCAGGGTCCAGCCGCACTCTGTGGCCAAAAGGGCGATCTGATGAGGCAACATCGGCTCCTTTGGCGAGGCACCCACGTTCAAAAAGAACGAGCCGTCCGGGGACAGCACGCGCAACAGTTCGCGCATCCATTGGCGACACCATTCGAGGTATTCGGCTCGGCTGGCCGTGTCGTCATACTTCGAGTAGGCAATGCCGATGTTGTAAGGCGGCGAAGTGACCACCACATCCACCGAAGCGGAGGGCATCGAGCGCATACCAGCGAGGCAGTCTTCATTTCTGATACTATACTCAAAAATGTCTTCTCTGGTCATCACAATACCAGTACATCAAGACATCTACACTAGTACAAGCCTTTTTTGTACAATAACTTGATAAAAATCTGACTCCACGAGCATCGCGCTGTCAACGGCCTAACCTCGGACCGAATGAACGACCAAAAATCTTGATCAATCTATCCTCATATCCGCCTTTTCCCATATCAAAGGCATAGCTGGATATGCGCTGGAAATCGCCTTCCGGAATCTCTATATGCCCTGTCGTGGCGTCGCAGCATCTCTGCAAACGTACCAAAAGTCCTTGCCAACCCCCATCACCTTCCGTGGCAGGGTCTTGCTGAAAGAGAAGGTCCATTTCAAAGGCGTTGAGCGTAGCGGTCTTCATTGAGCATTACCACATACGCGAGAACTTGCGTTTTCGCAAGTAATTCCTCCCCCCTGCCCTATTCCAGCTCCAGAATTGCGCCCTTTAGGTATTCTGTCTCCGGGATGCCCAGCATCACGGGGTGATCCGCGGGCTGGCCCGTGCTGGAGACAAGGCGCGCCCTTCGGCCCGCATCGGCTGCGGCGTCGGCCAACACCTCCATGTACATCTCGCGGCTCACGCTCTTGGAGCAGGAATAGGTGGCCAGAATGCCGCCGGGGTTGAGCATTCGCATGGCCCGCAAGTTCAGCTCCTTGTAGCCGCGCAGGGCACCGTCCACGGCACCCTTGTTGCGGGCAAAGCTGGGCGGATCTAGAATGATCAGGTCAAAACGTTCGTCGCGGCTGGTGCTGAAGTAGTCGAAAAGATTCCCGACCTCGAACTTGGCGGGCAGGCCGTTGCGCTCGGCATTGGCGCGGGCCTGCTCCACGGCAAGACCACTCGCGTCGATACCCAGCACCTCCATCGCTCCGTGCCGGGCACATTGCAGGCCAAAGCTGCCCTGATTGCAAAAGCCGTCCAGCACACGGCGCCCCTTGGCCAGGCTGCCCACTAGGCGATGCTGCTCGCGCTGGTCTAGGTAGTAACCCGTTTTCTGCGCGTTGGCCAGATCGAGGAAATAGTCCACCCCGTCTATGTCCATCCAGCGCGGCTCCGGCAGGCTGCCCGACAAAGAGCGAATCTCCTGCGGCAGGCCCTCGTATTTGCGCCCCGGAGCGTCGTTGCGCAAGAGCAGCTCCGCCGCGCCGGTCAGCTCTATAAGAATGCGCCCTATTGCATCCGCCCGCCTGTCCATTGCCAGAGTGAGCGTCTGGACAACGAGCACATCGCCGAATTGGTCAGCGACTAGGCCCGGCAGGGAGTCCGCCTCGCTCCACACAAGACGGCGCACGCGCTCGTCCCCGCGCCGGGCTATGGAACGGGCTATTGCCTCGTGCAAAAAGGCCTCGTCAAAGACGCGCTGGCCGGGAGCATAGCGCCGCCACACTATCTGCGAGCCGCTGTTGGCAATGCCGCTTCCAAGGACGCGGCCCCTGCTGTCGCGAAGGACTATGCCTTCGCCGTCCGCACCCGCGGGGAGTGCGCCAGCCAGTTCACCGGCGAACACCCAAGGGTGCCCGCGCAATACCCGCGCCTTGCGCGCGTCGCTTCTAAGGGAAATTTCGAGCATCTGTTACAATCAAGCATCAGGCATTCCAAGTGCGGAAGCGAGAAAGAAAGCCGACTCGGCCTCTGAGGCCCGCCTGCCCGCGATTGACTCCTAGCCTGCCTGTCGCTTGTATGTACGACTTTTCCAAGGCCAGACGGGCCAAGTCCCGCACTTTCCACCCTATCCGCAAGCCACACGCCATGACAGCAAAGCAGATTTCCGGCGAAGACGCCTTCCGCCTCTACGACACATACGGTTTCCCGCTCGACCTTACGCAGCTACTGGCTGCCGAGCGCGGCCTAGGCGTGGATGTCGATGGCTTCAACGCGGAGATGGAAAAGCAGCGCCAGCGCGCGCGTGCCGCCCACAAGAGCAGCGTAATTTCCGTGGCCGACGAGAACGCCGGGGCAGAGGCCACGCCTTTTGCGGGCTACGAGCGCGAGAACCTATGCGACTTTGCCGCCGAGATTGTCGATGCGGGCGCTATAGAAGGCAGGCCCTTCCTAGTGTTCTGCCAGACTCCGTTCTATGCCGAGATGGGCGGTCAGCAGGGCGACACGGGCACAGTGCGCCTCGAAAGCGGCTGGGAAACAAAAGTCGTCGGCACGGTGAAGGACGGCGCCGGCCGCATAATCCACTTTGTGGAGTCCGCAGCGCCCGAAGACTCTGTTGGCACGCTCGCGGCGCTGGCCGTGGATCTGAAGCGCCGCGCCGCCATCGAGCGCCACCACAGCGCAACGCATATCCTACACTGGGCCTTGCGCAGGGTGCTGGGCAACCACGTGCGGCAGGCGGGTTCGCTGGTGGCCTCGGACCGGCTCCGCTTCGACTTTGCCCACTACGAGGCGATAAGCCCCGCACAGCTCGAACAGATCGAGCGCCTCTGCAACGAGCGCATACTGGCCAACGAGCCTGTGCTCTGGGAGGAATTCGACTACGAGAACAAGCCCGCCAGCGCGATGGCCTTCTTTGGTGAAAAGTACGGCAGCAAGGTCCGCGTTGTCGCGATGGGCGAAAGAGTAAGCGGCGATCCGGACAGCTTCGAGGACGGCTTCAGCGTGGAGCTCTGCGGCGGCACACACGTCTGCGCAACGGGCGAAATCGGCCTCTTGAAAGTGGTGCAGGAAAGCGCCGTTAGCGCGGGTACGCGCCGCATCGAGGCCGTGTGCGGAGAGGCCGCCTACGAACTCCTGCACGGGCAGTATGAACTGCTGCGCCGCCTCGCCGGGCGCATGTCCTGCAAGGTGGAGGAGCTGGAGAGCCGCTTCGAGGGCCAGCAGGATCACCTCAAAGAGCTGGAAAAGAAGCTCAAGGAGCTGGAGCGCAAGGCGAGCGCGGGCCTCGCCGACGAGCTGGCCGCAAAGGCCGTAAGCAAGGGCGGCCTGAAACTGGTCGCAGCTCTTGTGGATTCGCCCAACGCCAACGCCCTGCGCCAGAGCGCCGTGGACATCCAGAAAAAGCTCGGCGGCGAGGCCGTGGTGGTACTGGCCTGCGTAAACGAGGGCAAGGGCAGCCTGCTGGCCCTCTGCGGAGAACAGGCGGTGAAGGCTGGAGCAAAGGCGGGCGCAATAGTGGCGGAGCTGACGGGCAAGCTGGGCGGTCGCGGCGGCGGCAAGCCGGACTTCGCCATGGGCGGCTTCAGCGACACAGGCTCGGCGGCAAAGGTGTTGGCCGACTATCTGGCCTAGAGAGTGGACGCGGCGGCGCCAGCATATCTGGATTGAATTTTCCGCATAAACTGCGGATAAGGCCGCGTTTGTAGTGTACCCCATAAGTTTACCGGAATGGGTCAGTGCACGCCAGAGAGGGACGCCTCGGAGAGAGGTCCCACATCTCGCGCTCGGACAATGTTGACGCTCTTGCAGGTAGCTGTGGCTGTCCCCAGATGTCAGTCCGCGCGCGCTTGTCTCGGATTCTAGCGTGATTGCGCGGCTCTTGCGTACAGCGGAACGCCCGGCCCCTCTGCTCTTTGGCAGCGGAACCGGGCGCTCCTGTGAATTGGCCCAGCGCGTTTCCGGGCCAAGGCTAGTTATTGGCTAGAATATCGAGTAGGTGACCGTCACACCCGCCACGACGATGCTGACCATCGTCATGAGCTTGATCAGGATGTTCAGGCTGGGGCCGGAGGTGTCCTTGAAGGGGTCGCCCACGGTGTCGCCGATGACGGCGGCCTTGTGCGCGGAGGAACCCTTGCCACCGAGGTGGCCCTCTTCGATGTACTTCTTGGCATTGTCCCATGCGCCGCCTGCGTTGGCCATCATCACGGCCAGCGAGA
This sequence comes from Puniceicoccales bacterium Verruco_02, assembly GCA_001604585.1. GTDB lineage: Bacteria > Verrucomicrobiota > Verrucomicrobiia > Opitutales > Oceanipulchritudinaceae > Verruco-01. Next base: position 15,157 of record LVBW01000042.1, read on the forward strand.
AGCCGCCTGCGAGGGCACCGCCCAGAAGGCCCAGAACGCCGGGAACGCCCAAGAGAAGGCCGATGGCCACGGGCACTATCACCGCGAGGCTGGCGGGCAGGAGCATTTCGTGCTGCGCGGCCTTGGTGGAGATCTGCACGCAGCGTGCGTAGTCCGGCTCTGCCTTGCCTTCCATGATGCCCGCTATTTCGCGGAACTGGCGGCGGACTTCATCGACCATGTAGGAGGCTGCACGGCCAACTGCATTCATCGTGAGGCCGCAGAAGAGGAAGGCCATCATGACGCCGATGAACAGGCCCACGAGCACTTTCGGGTTCATGAGGTGAACCTCGTAAGCTTCCATGAATTCGACTAGCGAAGCCTTCTGGGCCTGCTCGACGGTGTCGAAGCCGACCTTGTGGAGGATGCCCTCAAGCTTGGTCTTTTCGATGTGGGAGTAGGCAATCTTGATCTCTTCCACATAGGAGGCCAAGAGAGCCAGAGCTGTGAGGGCTGCCGAGCCTATAGCAAAGCCCTTGCCCGTGGCGGCCGTGGTGTTGCCAAGGGCGTCGAGGGCGTCGGTGCGCTTGCGCACTTCCGGGGGCAGGTGGCTCATTTCTGCGTTGCCGCCAGCATTGTCGGCGATGGGGCCGTAGGCGTCCGTCGCGAGGGTGATGCCCAGGGTCGAAAGCATGCCCACGGCTGCGATGCCGATGCCGTAGAGGCCCATGCTTAGGGTGTCGGCGGCAAAGTTCCAGCCCGTGGTGAAGCCGTAGGAAAGGAGCGTGCCGACAACGACGAAGAACACCGGGGGAAGGACCGAGATCATGCCTTCGCCAAGACCGCCGATGATGACGGTGGCCGGGCCGGTCTTGGCCTGTTCGGCGATGCGCTGGGTGGGGCGGTAGGCGTGCGAGGTGTAGTACTCGGTGGCCTTGCCAATGAGTATGCCCGTTGCAAGACCCGTCACAACGCTGGCCCAGAGGCCGAGATAGTTTTCAAAGCCAAGCATCTTCAGAATGAAGAAGGAGGCTATGGTGATGAGAAGGGAGCTTCCGTTGATGCCCGTGTTAAGCGCGCCCATGAGCTGCTTCATGTTCGCTCCTTCCTTGGTGCGCACCATGAAGATGCCCACGATGGAAAGCAGGGTGCCCACAGAGCCGATGAGCATCGGGGCTATGACGGCGGAGAGCTGAAGCTCGGCGTTGGACAGGAAGGCCGCTGCACCAAGAGCTGCGGTGGCCAGAATCGAACCCGCGTAGGATTCGTAAAGGTCCGCACCCATGCCTGCCACGTCGCCCACGTTGTCGCCCACGTTGTCGGCGATTGTGGCGGGGTTGCGCGGGTCGTCCTCGGGGATGCCAGCTTCGACTTTGCCGACAAGGTCTGCACCCACGTCTGCCGCCTTGGTGAAGATACCGCCGCCCACGCGGGCAAAGAGGGCCTGAAGCGAGGCACCCATGCCGAAGGTCAGCATGATGGTCGTAATTACGAGCATCTTGTGCTGCGGGTCGGCATCGGTGACGAAGCTGTTCAGGATGAGGAACCACACGCTGATGTCGGCCAGGGCAAGGCCCACGACGACGAGGCCCATCACGGCGCCGGAGCGGAAGGCCAGGCGAAGGCCTGCGTTGAGGCTCTTGCTAGCGGCCTGCGCTGCGCGATTGCTCGCGTAGGTGGCCGTCTTCATGCCGAAGAAACCTGCAAGGCCGGAGAAAAAGCCGCCCGTAAGGAAGGCGAATGGCACCCAGCCGTTCTGCACGCCAAGGCCATAGGCCAGCCATGCGAACACAAGGGTGATGACGACAAATACGATACCCACAATCTTGTACTGCTGGGTAAGGTAGGCCAGAGCGCCTGCGCGCACGTGACCGGCAATTTTACGCATCGTTTCGGTGCCCTCGTCACTTGCCTTCATCTGCCTGAAGAAGAACCAGGCAAACGCCAGTGCGATGACCGAGGTGACTGGAACGAGCCAGAATATCGGTTGAATGTTTTCCATTGTTGTGGAGGTAGAATGTTACGCCCTATGGCTAATTGTCACAAAAATCGTTCATGAACGGGCACCTATTGCCCGTTGAGCCATATGTACAACACTTGGCCAAGCATCAACAAGATGTTTCTGGACCGTAACGCATAAGGTATAGACCCCAAAAGCAGCAGTCCCGCCCCGGCTTTTAGCCATGAGCGGGACTGAATGGCACAAATTGCGCAATTTGTGGTCGCAAGGACACCCTTCAATCAATTGCGCAAGGGGTGGAACACGCGCCTAATCGATAAACGTTGTCAGGGCGCTGCGCCACCATTCGTAGTACTCGCGCTCGAGTTGCTCGCGGGGAGGGAGCGGGTAGTAAAGCATGTCCTCGCCGTCGCCCACAAAGAAGCCATTCTTCACCGTGCGGTAGAGAACCTCGCCGGAGAGGGCGCGATCCACCTGCTTGGTGGTCTTGTCAGTCTTGGTGAGCAGCTCGCGCAGACAGTCGCGCAAGTGGCCGATGTTGCGGTAAGGCAGGTCTCCGATCTCGGTGGCCTCGGGGTCACGAGCCAGCTTTTCGAGGGCCAGCTCGCAGAACACGATCTTGGGCACGCTTATGGAATTGGCAGGATTGGTTATCTGCTTGCAAAACTCCTGCGGGGCTAGGTTGGACACCACTCTGGGGGTCATCGGGCAGAATTCCTGATACAGGTGCAGGCTGCGCGTTGCATCCTGAAGGTACTCGGCCTTGTCAAGGCCCAACACTCGCCCGTCGTCGGTCACAAGGTAGAGCTTTTTGAGCGCCTCAAGTGGCACGCGCTCCAGCACCCTGTAAACGCTTAGATACACGGACCTTTTCAGCCTGCCGTCGGGATGGGGGACGGTGCGTTGCTCCATTACGTCCCAAGAGATACCCTCGCTCGGAAAGCCCGGCTCCACCTCGAAGAATATTGCCTGCCCGCGGGAACGCTTTCGCGTGCCCACTGCGTAGTAGTTGCCGAACTCTTCGGGCGGAAGCTGGGAGGCGATGAGAGACTCGGGAATCAGGGACAGATACAGATATTTTTCCATAATTATTATACCCTGTTGATGTTGTCGTCCAGACGGGGTGGCACCGGGCCATCCTCCGCACGTCATGGGCTGCAACTAACTATTATCGGCATGAGCGGCGTATTGCAAACATGCATGATCGGCATCCACCCCTTGGCGGGCTGGAATACTGCTCTTTGAAGCCGCGCTGCTAGTATGAGCCGGGACAGGGGCCTACTTGGCCGGGATTAGCCGGACAAGCACCACGCCGTGGGCAGGGACAGTCGTCTCGAAGCTGCTCTTGTAATTGCCCAAGTCCTTTTGCCTCCAGAGGTCTCGAACGGTGAATTCCGCTCCGCCGTCCGGAGTGGCCAAGCTGCCCCAAGGCCCCCACTTGACGCCAATGACCGCTTCTGATTCGCCGCGGTTAAAGAAGCCTATGGCGTAGGAGCCGTCTTCGAGAGTCTTGGCGTACACGGTCTTGCCGCCCGTGTTGGATATTTGCGTAGCCTGACGGCCCAGAGAGTCCTGATTGATGGCGATGACCTCGTCGTTGGTAAGTAGGCTAAGTGTAAACTCGTCAAGCTGGGCAAGATCGCAGCCTAGGAGCAGGGGCGCGGACAATAGGCACCAGAGGCTCATGTGCGTGTACTGCTCGTCGGGAGTAAGGCGCGTAGGGTGCAGATTCGGCCCCCAGCCCACCATGCCTAGAACGAGCATGTCGGGGTCGCTCCAGTGCCCTGGGCCGGTGTACGGCGCCCAGCGGTCCTGCGCAAAGCCGATGCGGCTGACGCTCTCCCAGGTATCCACGATGTCGCCAGTTGTGCGCCAGTTGTTGGCATACTTCACATAATCGGGTGCGCTGTCGTAGATGCCTGTGTTGGAGAGGCTGTACACCACATCGCGCCCAGTTTCGCGCAGGGCATCCGTCATCTCCATCACATGGGGAACGTCGTTGGGGAACCAGTCGTATTTGAGGTAGTCAACGCCCCAGTCCGCCCACTGCCGCGAGTCCTGCTTTGCGAATGAGTACTTGCCAAATTGCCAATTGGTCCATGTGGGCTTCCCCTCAGGTGGGCTTCCCGGTCCACGGCCATAGCGGTAATTCTCGTCGTGGTCGCCCTGCCTTATCCAGTCGTAGGTCCCGTCCTCGTTGTTGGCAGATCCGCCCACGTAACCGGCATAGGTGCCGTGCCATGGGCTGGAGTAGATGCCGAACTTCAGGCCCAGCTCGTGTATCTGGTCCCCCAAAGCCTTCATGTCCTGGAACTTGGAATTTGGCTGTATGGCGTTGTATTTGCCTCCGCGCGGCCCCTGCCAGCCATCGTCGATATTTATGTACGTCCAACCGTGATTGCGCAGCCCTTTCTCCACCATTGCGCGGGCGGAGCTCAACACCTTGTCCTGGCTCACGGCGTCTCCCCAGCAATTCCAACTGCTCCAGCCCATGGGCGGAGTCAGCGCGATCTTGTCGCCAACGACGATCTTGAACGCCTTTTCGCTCGTGCCGAGCTTGTTTGTCGCACGCAAAGTTACCTTGTACTCTCCGACATTCTTGATGCTGCCTGTGATTTGCCCTGTTGCCGCATCGACCTTTAGTCCTTCGGGAAGGTCCACGACATCGAAGCTCATGGGGCGCTCTCCCGATGCAGGAATGCTGTATAGAAAGGGAGAACCGGGACGGACACCGAAAACGGAAGGGCCGTTTATCCGCGCGTATGGCGGCGCCGCCGGAGTGAGTATTTCCGGTGTTTTGGCATCAACTTGCGTCGTCGCAGCCCAAGCTTGCCCTGCCATTACCAGCATGGGGAGGACAAATAGTGGCAAAGAATTGCGTATAGTCATGGGGTTCAAGGGGTTTGATACAAGGTTAGAATGCTGTGAGTGAAAGACGGGGCAGTGTCCTGACCTTGAACCAATGTGTAAACTCACCAGCAAGGTTAGCAATACCAAGAGACTGCCACACAATAGAACAAAGTGTTCTCCCCTACCTGCAAAGGCGCTCTAGGAGGGCGGCGAGAGTGTCGGGCGTGGAGGCGTGGATGTCGTGGGCGCGGAACTGGGCCAGCACCGCCTCGTCGAAGCCTCGAAGGTAAGGGACTAGAAGCACGACGGCGTCAAGCTCCGGACTGGCGCGCAAGAGCAGGCCCTGCCCGAGGGTAAGCGCGTAGTGTTGGCGCACGTTGTTGCGGCACTCGATGGCGATTCGCAGGCTGCCCTGCCCGGCGCAGAGCGGTATTGTAAGCAGAAAGTCCACCCGTATGCCCGCTAGGCGCGCAAAGCGTTCGAGACTGGCTCCGGGGCGGGCTGTGGCCAGATTGCGCAACAAACCCTCCACGTCGTCCTCAAGGTCTATCGAGGCTGTCTTCTGCATCATGTATTCGCGCGCCCTGTGCATGGCGCTCTCTATGTCCAGAGTGTCGTCGCGCACTATCTGGGAGAAGCCTTTCAGCTCGGCCTCCACACAGAGCGTCACGTAGGGACTGAATTTCAGGCCCAGCGCCTCGGCCCTCGCCTTGGCCCTTTGCTCAAGGGTGGGACTCATGGAAATGCCAACAGTGCGATGCTTCTGCATCGCGACCGCCTCTGTCGTGTCCTCGTTCGCGCTCATCTTTCCTGGATCTCCTTCAATTTGTCTTCACAAGCCAGCGCCCTGTTTCCCGTCGCAATTGCGCAAGTGCTTGATACAGGGCATGAGTTAATATAAATTATTAAAATATACAAG
>LVBW01000043.1 GCA_001604585.1 Puniceicoccales bacterium Verruco_02
CCCCGCCATGCCGCGCCCGAGCATGATCTTGCCCTCGCCAATGCGCAGAATGAGCGGCCCTCCGCTATTCTGCACGACATCGAGCAATGCGCCCGGGATAAGCCCCAAAGAGGCAAGTTTCCCCTGAAGGCCATCCCCACTGTCAACTGTGAGCACCCGGACCCTCCTGCCAGCCTGTACGAACGTCAAAGGCATAAATAGCAATTCTCCCTGTGTTTCCCCATGAAAAGCTCTCAAGCACCATCTATGCCAGCGGCTCGACCTCGATATTATCTGCCTCCTCACGGCGCAAGGTAAGATGGTAGCCGCGGATACGAATGTCGATTGGGTCTCCAAGCGGCGCAATACGCTCCACCTCAACGATTGAACCGGGCGTAACACCCATCTCCACGATGCGCTTGCCCGTCGCACCCTTGGCTGAAACCTTCAGCACCTTTGCCCTCTGCCCCTTTGGAATGCCACCAAGCTTGGCTGTTGTAATGCTCATAGGTGACTTACCCTCCATCGAAGGCTTGCAAGATCTGAATTCCTCCAATGCCAGCGCCATACATCGATCGCAGGTATCGCGCCCGCCCTCGTCACAGTGGTAGCCAAAGCCCTGTATCCACTTCGACCCTCCGCGAGGACAAGCCTCCACAAAGCGGGCGAACTGAATGAAACGGTCCATTATGACCTTGGGGATGCAGTGCTCCATTTTGCACGCCGCCTCATCGGCAGTCTTCTCATCCACGGCCAGAATGTTCACAAACACATCGCGCAGAATCTGATGCCTGTTGACCACATCCCGAGCCGCCTCCAAGCCATCTGGCGTGAGGGTGACATCGTCGTAAGGGGCATAGTTTATGAGGCCCTTCTCCGAAAGCGAACGCAAGGCACCCGTTACCGAAGCGTTCGTAACCTTGAGCCGACCCGCAATGTCCTTGGGACGCGCGGCAGGCTTTTCCACAGTGATGTGGAAAATCGCTTCGAGGTAATCCTCAAGACTGGCTGTAAGCACCCCGGCCTCGCTCATGTGTCACTCGCCTCCCTGTGTTCATGTTGACTCGGAGATGACTTTTTAGGCTGGGCGAAGAATCTGCAACTTCTTTCTGCCGAACAAGCCCTGCTACGCCAACAAAAAGGCCGGACCAAGTGCCCGGCCTTCTTGCAATTCCACTCACTAGAGCGGCTATTCGCCAGCGGCTCGGCTCTTTTTATAAGCCTCGACAATCTTTGCCTCCTGATCGCGGGGCATCTCCTCGTAATGAGAGAACTTTTCGCTGTGCAGACCGCGTCCACCGGTAAGGCTGCGCAAAACCGTACTGTAGCGGTACAGCTCCTTCTGCGGCACAGTGGCCTTCACGATCTGGAAGCCACCCTCGTTCTCCACGCCGGAGATGCGGCCACGGCGCGAAGAAATGTCGCCCATCACATCGCCCACGTAGTCCTCGGGCACCTTGATCGTAATCTCGTAAATCGGCTCCAAGAGGCATGGACGCGCCGCAAGGAAAGCCTCCTTGAAAGCCGCCTTGCCAGCGATCTGGAAGGCCACGTCCTTGGAGTCCACAGGATGCATCTTGCCGTCGTAAAACTCCACCTTCAGGTCCGTTACGTGGCAACCGGCGTAAATACCCTCGGTGCTGGCGCTAAGAACGCCCTTTTCCACGCTGGGGACAAAGACGCGGTCCACATTCTGCCCGACAAGACTCTGCACAAATTGCAGCCCGCTGTCTCGCGGAAGAGGCTCCACGCGCAGCCACACCTCTGCAAACTGGCCCGAGCCGCCGGACTGCTTCTTGTGACGATACTTGCTGTCGCCCTTGCCCTTGATCGTCTCGCGATAGGGCACCTTCGGCTCGACAAGCTCAATATCCACGCCAAAGCGCCTCTTGAGACGCCCGCGGATTACCTCCAGATGCAGCTCGCCCTGCCCGCTGATGACCGTCTCGGCCGTCTCAGCATCGTTGCGGTATAGGAAGGTCGGGTCCTCCTCGTGAAGGGTCGAAAGGCCAATGGCCAGCTTGTCCTCCTCGCCCCTGTTGGCGAGCTTGAGCGCGCCGTGGATGTTTGGCGTGGGATACACGACCTTGGGCAAGCGCAGCTTCTTTGCCTGCGAGGACAGAGTGTCGCCGGTATGGGTGTCGCGCAGCTTGACCGTCACGCCGATGTCACCGGCGCTGAGACTATCGACGGGGACGCGGTCGTGTCCCTGCATGAGGAATACGGGGCCGATTTTCTCTGCCATGTCGCGGTCTGCGTTCCAAATCTCCAGCCCCGGCTTGATGCTGCCGCTGTACAGGCGCAGGAAGGAAAGCTCGCCCACGTGGGCCTCGCTGATTGTCTTCCACACGTAGCAACGCGGCTGCGGATCCTCCAGCTTCACCACGGCCGGGCTGTCATCGGGGGCGATCGCCTCCACGTCCCTGCGGTCCACGGGGCTGCTGCCGTATTTGGCGATAAAGTCCATCAGACGGCCAACGCCGATGTTGTTCTGGGCACTAACTGTGAAAATGGGCACAAAAATCTGCTGCTGAATCGCCGCGTGCAGACTCGCGCGCAACTCGTCCTCGGAGAGGCCATCGTTCTCGAAGAACTTCTCCATCAAGGTGTCGTCAGTCTCTGCGACGTATTCTATCACCTTCTGATGCAGGTCTTTGATCATGTCGCGGTCGGCCCCATCGAGCGGCTCCTCGCTGAACTTTCCGCTGCCGTCCGTAGCATAGCAAACGCGCAGAATGCGCATGACATCGAGCACCTCGCAGAACTTCGGGCCAATGTTCACAGGCACATTCATGGGCAACAAATTTGCCCCGAAAGTGGCCTGAAGCTGCTCCACAACCTCGTCAAAACGGGCGTGTTCCTTGTCGCAACCGTTGATTACAACCATCTTGGGGATGCCGTAGCGAGTGGCGTAATCCCACACCTGAGTCGTGCCAAGTTCCACCCCACCCGTAGCCGACACAACAACGAGGGCAAAGTCACCAACCCTAAGTGCGCCAAGACCTTCCGAAATAAAATCCTGATATCCGGGAGTGTCTATTATGTTGAACTTGCGCCCCATCCATTCGGTGTGCATCAGCGAGGCGTGTACCGAAATCTGCCGCTCCTTCTCGCTGGGGTGATAGTCACTGACGGTCGTCCCGGCCTGAACGGATCCTATCTTTGATATTTTGCCGCTGCACACCAGCATGGCATCTGAAAGGATCGTCTTGCCGCTGGCCTGGTGACCTACAATGGCAAAGTTACGGATATCGGCAGCTTCGTATTGCTTCATCATGGGGTAATGGGGTGACTGACGTATGTGAAGGGCCTCCCGCAGGCCGCGCCGCAAAAAGGGGTAAGGCGCGACAAGCGTTGCAGCACCGTTAAAAGAACAAACGCTGTAAGCGCGTAAGTGATTATCGGCACGCTTCCGAAACTGTCAACCACCCTCGGCCCATATTGCTGCGGAACGGTTACGCAAGCCCTGCCCCATACCCCCAGAAACAACGTGTGCAAACCGCTCAAGCGGAAAAAACACCGGTTGGGCAGCGTCGATTGTTTGCCCCCCGGCCAACGGGAATGTATGCATGGTATCAACTCCCATGAATAACCCCAATGCCGAACTCCATTTTGGCGAGCTGCTACATCAGGTCTGGTACACAGAGCTTTACAAGAGTGGCGACTACGTCGTTCAACTTAACCAGCTCGTAATAGCCGCACTTATCGCCATATGCGGCGTGATAGTGGCCCGTGCCGTATCCCACACAATCTCGGGACGCATCCGCCGCCTGTCCCATGTTGACGCCAGTCTCGTGCATCTGATCGAGAAGTTTTCCTTCTACCTGATGACGGTACTGGTTGTGCTTATCGCCCTACCCGTGGCGGGCATCCCGATAACGGTGTTCACGGTCATCGGCGGCGCGCTGGCCATAGGCGTGGGCTTTGGAGCGCAAAACCTGTTCAACAACCTTATCTCCGGCATTTTCATAGTGGCGGAACGCTCAATCCGCGTTGGCGACATCGTGGAGCTTGACGGGCAGGACGTGCGCATAGAGGAACTGGGCAACCGTTGCGTAAGGGTGCGCCGCAGCGACGGCGTGGACATGCTCGTGCCCAACAGCTTTTTCCTAGAACAGACGGTGACCAACTGGACCCTGTTCGACTCCAACGTGCGGGGCAAGGTGAACGTGGGCGTGGCCTACGGCTCGGACACAGTCCTTGTGAAAAACCTCCTCCTGAAACTGGCACTGGAACACCCCGAAGTGCACAAGGAACCTCTGCCCATAGTGCTATTCACCGAATTTGGCGACAACGCGCTGGGCTTCGAGCTACTCTACTGGACGAGTGTAAACAGGCCAATGGACCTGCGCCGTGTGGAGAGCGACCTACGCTATGCAATCGACGCGGCCTTCCGCAGCAACAACATCTCAATTTCCTTCCCGCAACGCGATGTGCACCTAGACACCCTGCGCCCACTGGAGGTGCGGATAATAGATAAGGACAGCAATCAGGCATAGCCCAAATACACGCCCTACTCCGGCTGCACGTTGAAGGCGGGATGGTGCCCGATGCTTCCGCACATTTCCTGGCCGGACCAGAACATGGCCAGTATGTATTGCTGAGGCACGCCCTCCATCCTCAGGGCCTCTGTGTTGACAAAACCAAGGCGTGTGTAAAAGGCGGGATCGCCCACAAGAGCACAGCCCTCTGCGCCCATTGCACGTATGGCCTCAAGCCCCGCGCGGACCAGCGCGGAACCGGTGCCCTGCCGTTGCAAGTGCGGCAGCACCGCCAGCGGCCCCACCATCATCAAGGAACACTCCCGCCCGTCTATCTTCATTGGCGAAAAGGCTATGTGCCCGACCACCCCTCCGTCCTCATCCACAGCGACGAGCGACACACTCAGGGCACCGGCGCGGCGCAGTTCTTCCACAATGAGGTGCTCGGTCTGTCTGCTGAATGGGTGGTTGGCAAAAGCCTCGACATTGACGCGACGTATGCCGGGAATATCAGCTTCAGCCTCGGGACGTATGTGCATTGCGGATAACAATACCACATTCGGCAAAGTGGCAACACCCCCTCATCAATTTCCATTAGCAAAACTTGCCCATTGGGTTGCTCTGGCAAAAGCCCTGCTGCAAATTGATGCAGACAAGGCATTTTATACTTGTTTCCACACCTCGGAACATAGGCATAATAAGCCCTGCAACTCCACCCCCAACCCGACCTTTCCAAAGCAATGAGCGATTCCAAACAATCCAACAGCCCCGCAGGCGAGAAAATCACCTGCAAGAACAACATCCTCAACGTGCCCGACAGGCCCGCCATGCCCTTCATCGAGGGCGACGGCATAGGGCCGGACATCTGGGCCGCCTCCGTGCGCGTCTTCGACGCCGCAGTGGAAAAAGCCTACGGCGGCAAGCGCCAAATCCAATGGTTCGAAGTGCTCGCTGGCGAAAAGGCATTCAAAGCCACCGGCTCCTGGCTGCCCGAAGAAACCCTAGCCGCCTTCCGCGAATACCTCGTGGGCATCAAAGGCCCCCTCACAACCCCCGTCGGCGGCGGCATCCGCAGCCTCAACGTGGCCCTGCGTCAGGAGCTGGACCTATACGTATGCCAGCGCCCCGTGCGCCACTTCAACGGAGTGGACAGCCCTGTGAAGCGCCCGCAGGACGTTGACATGGTCATCTTCCGCGAAAACACCGAAGACATCTACGCAGGCATCGAATTCCAGGAAGGCACGGAAGATGCGAAAAAGATAGCCGCCTTCCTCAAGGCCGAGTTCCCCGCCCGCTTCAAGAAAGTGCGCTTCCCCGAGACCAGCGGCTTCGGCATCAAGCCCGTCTCCAAGGAAGGCACGGCCCGCCTCGTCCGCTCTGCCATCAAGTATGCACAGGCACAAGGGCGCAAGAGCGTCACCCTCGTGCACAAAGGCAACATCATGAAGTTCACCGAAGGCGCCTTCCGCGACTGGGGATATCAAGTGGCCCGCGAGGAATTCGGCGGCAAAGTAATTGGCGAAGGCCCCTGGGTGGAACTACCCGAGGGCATCATCGTCAAAGACGTGATCGCCGACGCCTTCCTACAGCAGATACTCACCCGCCCAAAGGAATACGAAGTAATCGCCACGCTGAACCTGAACGGCGACTACATCTCCGACGCTCTGGCGGCGCAAGTCGGCGGCATAGGCATAGCCCCCGGCGCAAACATCAACTACATCTCCGGCCACGCCATATTCGAGGCCACCCACGGCACAGCCCCCAAGTACGCTGGCCAGGACAAGGTTAACCCCGGCAGCGTCATCCTCTCTGGCGAGATGATGTTCCGCTACATGGGCTGGAACGAGGCCGCCGACCTCATCGTAAAAGGCATCGAAGGAGCCATTGGCGACAAAAAGATCGTCACATACGACCTTGCCCGCCTCATCCCCGGCTCCACCGAGGTGAAGTGCTCGGCCTTCGGCGACGCCATCATCGCCAGCATGTAAGCCTTCCAAGGACGACCGCGCCAAGACGCGAGCAGACTCCATAAGGAAACAGGAACGGCCCTGACCAAAGCGGGAACAATACCCGCCGGTCAGGGCCGTACTCGTTTGGGAGAAAGGGCAATATCTCCACAAAGCAAAGAATATCAAACGATAGCCCACTATCCCAACATGCAAATCCCTCAATGGACCCGGCAAAACGTTTCAGGCAAAACAACTAGGAAAGCAGCGTTGCAAGCCCACAGACGAACAAGGACGACATATGGATTAGTGTAACGTAAATTACAGTCATTCAATAATTTGCGTCATCTCGCACAATCCGCGGACAATACTGTTAAACTTTCCTCCTCACACTAATCCCAGGGCAGCTTAACGCGCACAATCTCGTGCTCCCATATGCGGAAAGGCTCAAAAATCTTACCCGGATTGAGGACATTGTTCGGATCCAAAGCCTTCTTGACCGCCAGCATCGCCTTAATCTCCGCCTGCGAATGCTGCAAGGCGAAGAAAGGCGTCTTGGCAAGCCCAATACCATGCTCGCCACTAATGGCACCCCCAAGCTCCACCACCTTTTCCATAATCTCACCCACTGCCCTCTCCGCCTTCGCGCAGTCCTCCGGTACCCCGCGCCTGTACATCACATGCACATGAAAGTTCCCATCCGCCGCGTGACCGAAAACGGGCGTGGCAAGGCCGGTCCGCTCCTTAAGCTCCTGAGTAAAACGCATCAACTCATCCTGAGCGCGCGGGGCAACGACAATATCCTCGTTCAACTTGCCATCGGCCAGACGGAACATCGCCTTGGAACACCTGCGCCTCACTGCCCAAAGAAGCTCCGTCTCCGCATCGCTACGGGAACGCCTGATGGAAAGGGCCCCATCTCCCACAATGGCGGAAAGACGCCCCGAGTCGGCCTCCACCCTGTCCAAAGAGCCATCCAACTCCACAAGCAAAATGGCCGGTGCGCAGACCGTCTCCGTATCGAAAGGCAGCACAAAGCCCTCGTCGATGGTGCAACGCACGCTCTGACGGTCCAGAAACTCCAGAACTGCCGGATTGAGACGCGAAGCTACAATGGCACGCGAAGCCGCCAAAGCCGCATACTCATCCGCGAACGACATTAGGAAAGTGGCTCGCGCCTCGGGCTTGGGGACCAGCTTGAGCACCGCGCCGGTGATGACGCCAAGGGTGCCCTCGGAACCAATCCACAGATCCCGCAAATTGTAACCCGCCGCGTATTTGCGCAAATCCGCCCCCCAACGCACCCATTCTCCCGTGGGCAAAAAACCCTCCAAAGCCAGCACAAAGTCCCTCGTCACGCCATACTTGGCCGCCCTCATCCCCCCGGCGTTGCAGGCGATGTTGCCGCCAATTGTGCAAAACTTGTGGCTCGAAGGATCCGGCGGATAGCTCCAGCCAAGCCGCTCCGCCTCTGCGCACAAATCCGCTGTCACAACGCCCGGTTGCGCATAGGCAAGGCCCGCCTCATCGTCGATATGCAGCCTGTTCCAACCCGAAAGATCCAAGACCCAGCCCCCTTTGTGCGGAGAAGCAGCCCCAGTGGTGGCCGTGCCAGCGCCGCGCACAGTGACGGGCACCCGACCAAGGTTGGCCATGCGCAGGATAGTGCCCACGTCGTCCTCGCTGCGAGGACGCAGCAGGGCCTCGGGCATGAAGGACAGGCGCGCATTGTCGAAGGACGCGGCGAAGCGTTCCTTTTCATCAAGCCGCACCACTTCATCCCCAAGGGCGCGGAGTAGATCCTCTGTCGCTGCGTATGCGCTCATATGCCTGTGAAGCTTGGCAGCAGCGCAAGCCATACGCAAGCGACTGCGCAGTTTATGGCGTGCAAGGCGTGACAAGCTCTGCATCATGAAGACAAATGCGCCCCGTCTCCCAACTCAGCGGCCACGCTGCCAAGGCACTCCGCCTAGCCGGGAGCAGCCATGTAACGGCGACCATCTTTGTCCTAGGCATAGCCATACTCTTTTTCACAAGCCTTGCGGAGGCCACACACGGGCGGGAACTGGCCGTGCAAGCCTTCATTGGCAGCCTCTTGGCAAGCTGGACCTACCCGGCGCACTGGCCACTGGGCGAATGGCTCGGAGGCTTGTGGATAATGCTGCCCGGCGGCCCCGTAATAGGAGCGGCCGCCCTTATTAACCTTGGAGCGGCGGGACTACTGCGCCTTGGGCAACTGCGGCGCAAACCGCGCAGCATGGCCGGACTGGCCATCATACACGCGGGGCTACTCCTAGTCCTTGGCGCGTATTTCACGCCCATACTCCGTCTTGGCAATGGCTTTACTCTGGCAAGCATTGGCTCCGCCATCAGCATAATCGGACTCCTCATACACTACCTTGCGGGCGGGAAAGCCAAGGCCACTGCCCCCGCAAAGGCACTTCCCGACTGCGGAAAAGCAATGCAAATGGCCATCCGCGCCCTGCCACTTGCCGGACTGCTCGCCCCGGCACTGCTCTGCCTGCCGCTTGGCAAAGCCGCCGCAAATCTCTTTGGCGGAGCCTTCATCCTTGGCAGCCTCATACCCCTGTCCGCGATGCTGCTCCTTCTATCGGCACTAGTCAGCTTCGGGCGGCACTATCCGGAACAGCCCATCCGCCTCATTGTGCTCGCAACCCTCGCACTCGTCTCGGGCCTCTCTGGCAGCGCGCTCATGGCAGTGGTGATACACTTTGAAAGGCCGCCAGTCACGGAGCTGCGCTCGGTGCTGCTGCTTGTAGGCTGGGCCTGCGCACTGACTACCCTCCATGTCGAAAAAAGACGCCTGGACGGTCTGGCTGCCCTCGCCGGGGCAAGCGCGATACTGGTCACACTGAGCTTCGCAGGCCTGATGACAGCTTCAGAAGCGCCCAACCCGGCCATTGACCAGCGCCACTGGCTGATTCTGCACGTATTTGTGATAGCATGTGGCTACGCGGCAATGCTCATGGCTGTGCTCTTCGCCAACGTGCGACTAGCCGGGGCGCTCTGCGGCATGGATGCGGACAAGGGCCGGGGGATTGAACGCATATGCGCCCGCGCACTCTCAAGCGGCGTAATACTTGTCTGCATTGGCACCTTCACGGGCGGACTCTGGGCCACGATGGCATGGGGACGCTTCTGGGGCTGGGACCCGAAGGAGAACGCCGCCCTAATGCTCATACTCTGGGCAATGCTGGCCATACACTGCCGCCGCACCGGCCTGATGCAAGGACCGGGCTACGTAGCGACAGTGGCACTGACCGGCCCCGTCCTTCTGTGGAGCTGGGCAGGAACGAACCTCCTTGGCACGGGGCTGCACAGCTACGGCTTTGCCGATGGCGCAGCCCTATGGCTATGCGCAGCTTACCTGGCAGCACAGCTAGCACTGGCAGTGGCAGGCCGAAAGCGCATGAAGAACGACGGCGCTTAAGCGACCAAGCGCTACGCCTGCTGCAATTCCCGCACGAGGGCGTCTATATCCGCCGCCTTCATCAGGGCCTCGCCAACGAGCACGGCATCCGCCCCGGCCTCGCGCGCACGGCGGGCCTGTTCATAGCCGAATATGCCGCTCTCGCTCACCTTCACGATGCCCTCGGGCACCATAGGCAGCAGCCTTTCGGTAAAGGCAAGGTCGGTCACAAAACGGGCCAAGTCGCGGTTGTTTACGCCGATAATGCGGGCATCCATTTCCAAGGCACGCTCCAGCTCCGGCTCGGAATGTATCTCAAAAAGACAGTCCAGCCCTGCGGCATGGGCACTGTCGCGCAAAATGCGCATCTCCTCGTCCTTCAGGGCGCGAACAATTATCAGTATTGCGCGCGCACCGGCCTCGGCAGCCTCCACAACCTGCACAGGATGGATGAAAAAGTCCTTGCGAATGGTGGGCGGAGCATCGTCGCGATTACCCAATAGGTCGTTCACCTCCCAAAGGTCGCGAATGGTGCCGCCGAAAAACTTCTCGTCCGTAAGCACCGATATGGCGTCCGCCCCGGCGTTGTAGTACAGGCGGGCCTGCTCGGAAGCATCGGGAAGTTCCCGTATCTGCCCTGCGCTTGGCGAACGGCGCTTAATCTCCGCAATCACCGAAAGGTGGGCGCGGTTGCGCAGCGCATCCTCGAAAGACGGCCCCTTGCGCCGCATGTCGGCAAGGCGCGCCAGCTCGCGGTCGGAAACCGGGCGCAGGCGTGGGGCCAGCTCGCGGCGTTTCCAGTCCATTATCTCTGTCAGTTTGTCGCTGGGCATCAGGTGTTTGTAAATGAATCGTTACTAAATGCAGGCGTGCTCTGGCAAAACCACAATTTCTGGATAAAGAATATCAGGCGTGAATCCGATGCAAGACCTCATAAATACAGTTGAACGCCTTCGCGCGCCAAACGGTTGCCCCTGGGACCGCGAACAGACCCACCGAAGCCTCTGCCGCTGCCTTCAGGAGGAGACGGCGGAACTGCTCGACACCATCGAAGAGGGCGACATGCCCCATATGCGCGAGGAACTGGGCGACGTGCTCCTGCAAGTAGTCATGCACGCGCAGATTGCCCGCGAGGCCGGGCACTTCGACTTCGACGCCGTCGCAGCCGAGATTAACGAGAAGCTAATCCGCCGCCACCCACATGTGTTTGGAGACACTGTGGCCGACACGACCGCAGAAGTGCTCCGCAACTGGGACAAAATCAAGCAAAAGGAGAAAAAGGAACGGATGGACCCAAGCCCCACCAGCAGCCTGAAGCGCCCCCCGAGGCACCTCACCACCCTGCTCTACGCCGACGAACTGCTTAAGCAACTGTCCAAGATAAACTACCTGCCGTCGGCGATCGACCTAGAAAAAGTCGAAGTGCTTGCGGCCGACATGGACGAGCAGAGCGCGGGCCTGCGCCTTCTGGAGCTTGTAGCCGCCTGCCGCCGGGCAAAAATCGACCCCGAAGCCGCCCTCCGCCGCGCAACGCGCGATATCGAGGAAGGCTTCGACAAGACTCAGGACTGATTGATGGAAGAACGCATCTGCACGCTGAACACTCCCGACGGGGGCGCAAACATCGCATTCCGGCTGAAACGAAGCAGCCGCAACAGGAATCTGCGCGTCTCTGTCCGCGACACTGGCGAGGTAATCCTCTCGGTACCGCGAGGCGTCAGCGACGCTGGTGCGTTGGACTTTCTGCGCAGTCAGGCCGAATGGCTAATAGCCACTCTCGGCAAGATGCCCCAGTATCCGACAATCACCGAACACCTGCAAAGCGAACCCTGGATAAGCCTGGACGGACACAGGGCACACGTGATGCTGGACGAATCCAAGATGCGCACCCACTGGGTGGCAGACCCAGTGCGCGGCGAAACCATCATCCGCTGCCTCATGGGGGCCGACCGAGACAGCGAACTGATGAACGCCCTCTCGGAAATGGCACGCCGCTACGTGCCGGAAAGAGTGATGCATCTGGCAAGAAAGATAGGAGTCAAAGTAAACAGCGTCCGCATACGCGACCAACGCACAATCTGGGGTTCCTGCACAAGCGAAGGCGGCCTATCGCTCAACTGGCGCATTATACTGCTACCCCCACACCTGCACGACCACATCATCTACCACGAGCTTGCCCACCTGAGCCACATGGATCATTCCAAGGGCTTCCGCCAACTGCTGCACCGCTACGACCCGGACGCCGAGCGCAACGACCACAGCATAAGCAAACTATCGCCGGTTCTAATGGCCATGTGCCGCTAGCTACTGAGCCTTGGCGAGCACGATGCGAAAGCCAACGCTCCTGCTTCTCCAACCCGGAGGCTCTGAAGCGCGCTCGGCAGCACGCACATAATACGCGGCAGAATCCCAGCCCGCCCCCCTGCACACCTTCTTAGTGCCACTGGCAGGCCCTCTGGGGTCATCCTGCTGACCGGACGGGTAACTATCGTACCAGTCCGCACACCATTCCCACATATTGCCCAACATGTCGTGCAAGCCCCAGGCGTTCGGCTGCCTTGTGGCGACGCTGCGCGGCCCTGCAAGGCCATCGGGATACTGCTTCTGCTCCCAGTCCTTGGTATCCCAACCCCTGCCAGTATAATCCACGCTGCTATTGCCCGCATACCATGCGATCGGGTCCAGAGCTGGGGCGTTATTGGTCCCCTTGCGCTCGAACACCCCCTGATAGATAGGCCCGCCTGTACCGGCACGGCAGGCATATTCCCACTCTGCCTCGCTCGGCAGGCGGTATTCGTAACCCGCAGGCAGACGCCCGGCCACCCTCTCGGCCCTGTTAAGCTTGCGGCAGAACTCCGCGGCATCCTCCCAGCTCACGTAATAAACGGGCAGATCGTCCTCCTCCTTGGCAATGCGCGAGACAGGATCCAGATCCCTGCCAACTCCCCAGTAATCGCGGATGGTCTGCTTCTTGCCCCCAACATCGTACAGAGTATCGTCGCCGACGGCCTTGCTTAGCTGCGCCCGAATATCCGTACCCATCAACGCCTTCCACTGCTTCATCGTCACCTCGCATCGCCCCATCCAGAAACCGTTGTGCAGGCGCACCTGATGCGGCACCTCGTCGCTATCGCGGCCACTCTCCCCTTCGGGCGAACCCATCGTGAAGCGCCCCGGCTCCAGCCACTTCATCTCTACGTCGATTCCCGGCACAGTCCAGTCCAGCCCCGGAGTGGCAAGCTGCACAAGAGGAACCTCCAGCTTCCGCTCCTCGGCACTGTTCAAAGTTACGGACGCGCTTGCGCTCTTGTAACCGGCTCTAGTCAGCACAAAGGAGTGCGAACCAGGTGGAAGGCCATCAAGACGGAGCGGAGTGACTCCGAGCGAAGCCGTCTCGCCCTGACGGGCCACCAAGGCCCCCGAAGGCTCGGATTCGATAAGGACACTGCCTGCCGAAAACACATGCTCCACGCGCACGGAATGCCCAGGCTCCACAAGCACGCTCTCGCTGGCATCGGGCCATCCGGCCTTGCGGAACAGCACCCTGTATTCACCAACGGGCAGTCTCTGCACCGCCGCCGGAGTGACTCCGCCAAGCCGCTCGGGCATCACCCCCTTGGGCATAGAGGCAAACTCCCATTCCAAAGTCGAAGGGGTGCTTGCAATAATCAGGTTCCCTAGCTGCCGGGTAAGGACGAACAGAGGCGGTTCGGAAAAACGTTCCGACTCCACCCTCGCGACGCTTACAAGCGGCTCGTAGCCATCAAGCCGTATCTCTAGCGGGTAATCCTTTGGCGGCAAATCGCTGAATACGGCAGGAGAAAGCTGCTCAGGCCGCCCAGCCAGACGGACGCGCGCCCCGGACGGGTCGGTCTTGACAACAAGCCCTCCGGGCAGAGCCGGAGCAGGCGGCAAAGGCTCCAAAGACACAAGCCCGCTGGAATACAAAGCTCCGGGGGCCAGCTCAAAGTCCAGCACACTGTCCCTGTATCCCTTCAGGCGGATGCCAAGGCTGTGCGGGCCGGGCGCGACCTCACCCAAGTCCAAGGGACTGCGCCCCAGATAGCTGCCATCCATATACACATCCGCCCCTTCCGGGTAGCTACGCACCTGCACGCTGCCCATCCGGCTATCATCAAGAGACGAAGCAGAATCAAAGAACGATACAAGCTGCCCGGCAATCTCCTCGCGAAAGCCAAGGGCCACGGTGCCAAGCACAAGGAGCACAGCCACAAACAGAGCCTTGGCAAAGCGTCTGCCTCCGCTCCCAGGAAAGGCCTCAGCAGGCTTTGGCATGGCAAGAAAGGCGTCTGAAGCACTGTGGAAACGCTCCTCCGGGTCAATCGCCATGCACTTGTCCACCCAGGCATCCCAAGCCACGGGAAGGCCGGGACAGAGCAGGGACGGGGCCTTGGCCATGCCGAGCGGCTTGCGCCCGGTAAGCATCTGATATGCCATCACGCCCACTGCGTAAATATCGCTACGGGCATCCGCCGGACGACCGGCGCGAAGCTCCGGACTCATGTAATCAATAGTCCCCACAAGCGTGGCCGCATCGCTACTACGAGCAGCCATATGAGGCCTCTGGCTACTGCCGACAGCCTCTGTGCGACTAGCCAGAATGCTGCGCTGCACAAAGCTCTGCATGAACTGCTCTCCGGCCACAAGAGCTAGGCCAAAATCGCTTATGCGACACTTGCCATCGCTGCCCAAGAGCACATTGGCAGGCTTAAGATCGCGATGCACAACGCCCCGCCCATGAGCATAGGCAAGCCCCACCAGTATGTCAGAAAGCAAAGATCGGGCCAGCTCCTGCCCCAGTCCGCCGGGCATATCAGCGAGCCTCTCCTCAAGGCTGCCCCCGTCCACATACTCCATCGCGATGAAATGCCGCCCGGCATCCTCCCCAGCATAAAGAACACGCACGATCGAAGGATGATTGAGCATGGCAAGCGCCCTGCCCTCGCTCGCAAAACGACGCTCGAAGTCCGCCTCACTGGTAAGCTCTGCTGGCAGAATCTTCAAAGCACAAAGCTGGTCCAACCTAGTCTGCCGCGCCAGATACACCTCGCCCATGGCCCCTGCGCCGAGCCTGCGCTCGACGACATAGTCGCCAATACGGCTGCCTTCGGAAAGCTGACGCTCGCTGGAAGCCCCCGAGCCATCGAAAATCGTTTCGTCGTTGGAATTCATCCGGGAGAATGGACCGATGCCGTACAGCCCAAGGCCAAGACTATCCCCCGCTCCGCAACGCACAACACTTTTGTAACAGGCAGAATTCGGACCCAAGGCGCAACTTTGGGATTGCCAAGCGGGGCCGCTCTTCTTTTGCTCCTCGGGTCGCTTTAATAGCGTAACAATGCCCGATGGTGTAATGGCAGCACGAATGGTTCTGGCCCATTTAGTCTAGGTTCGAGTCCTAGTCGGGCAGCCAGTTTTGGGAACGCCATGTGCCCGTCCCCAAAAACAACGCTCGCCCTCCTTCCGCCCAAGTGCATACATTGTAAACACATGGACAGCGATGCAGACCAGGCGATGGAACTGCTGCGCCACAGCGGCCAACTGAGCGCGCAAGACGCGCAGAGACTGCTGGAAGAGGCGCGCGGCCTCGTGGCCAGTGGCAAGATAAGCCGCTGCGTATTCCGGGTATTCATGGAGCTAATCCAAAACATCCGCCTGCACGGAGCCGAAGGCAGTGCAAGTGTCCGCATATACCGCGAAACGGACGGCGCCCTGAGCGTGGAGACTGTGAACCCAGCAAGCAAAAGCGACGCAATCCGCGCACTGGCCCGCGCCGAAGAGGCGGCAAGCCATGCCGATAGCCTTGCCCCCCTTATCCGCGCGCGCCGCTTCATGCCCCACGACGAAAACGAAGCCGGGGCCGGGCTGGGCCTTCTCGAAGTAAGCCGCCTCTGCTCCTGCGCCCTCAAGGTAAGGGAAAATGCGGGCCAAGCGGGCAACTCTGAGCTTGTTATCAAGGCAAGGCTGGAGCATAAGAACAGCCTGTGACAGATCTCCAGCTACAGGCGGGCATCAATACGCCCAAAGTCAGCCTACCCAGCACCGGAAACGAAGGCTGGATAGAAGGCAACTGCTACCCGGAGAACGCCTTCGCCTTCTTCGAGCCAATCCTTACGTGGCTTCGCAACTACCGCGCCGACGGCGGCAAAGGGATGCGCATCTGCGTGAAGCTGGATTACTTCAACACGAGCAGTTCCAAGTGCCTTCTGGACCTGCTCCAAACCCTTCAGGACGCAAACTCCGAAGGCTGCGCATTCAGCGTCCGCTGGCTCTACTGCGAGGACGACCCCGACATGCGCGACAACGGAGAGGAATTCGCCCAAGATACGCGAATCCCCTTCGAAATTCGCCCCTACTGACCCTCGTCAGTCCTTTCTCCCCACACGCCTCAATTTCCATTTCGTCAAGCACCCGATGCGCCAGACCGTCTTTGACAGGGAGCGCGAAACCCTTAGACAAGCCCGCGACAAGATTACCCCCGGCAGCGATGATTACGCTGCCCTTCTCGACGCGTACGAAAAACTGCTCCGCCAGAGCGAGAAAATCGTAAGCATTGGCGACAGCACGCAAAACAAGCTCGTGCGCGCACAAAAGATGCTCCACCGCGCCATCCAACGCTACAAGAGCACCGCAGAGCAAAAAAGCGAAATACTCTCCATAATCTCACACGAGATAAAAAACAAAGCTGCGCCAATCCGCGAACTATCCCGCTGGGTCATCGAAGACCTCAACGCGGAGCCGTGCAACATCACCCATGCGTTGGAGCTGCTAAAGCACATCAGCGAAGCCTCCGATCAACTCATACGCTCTGTAAACGACACCCTCCAGCGCGAATCCTCGCGCTCATCCAGCATAGTGGCCAGCTTCGAATGGGGCAACCTGAGCCAGATAGCCCTGTCCACAGTGGCCAATCAAGAGCCGCTGGCCCGCAAGAAAAACATCGCCATAGAGCAACGCATAGAGCCGGACTGCGAGGCCTACATCGACGAATTCCTGATCGGCGAAGTGTTTGAAAACCTAGTCAGCAACGCCATAAAATTCTCCCCGCTCGGAAGCCGCATCCAAGTCTCTCTTAAAGGCGGCAAAAGCGAAGTCACATTCACCGTCAGCGACAATGGGCAGGGCCTGGACGCCGAGGACATGAAGCGCATATTCGGCAAGTTCCAGACTCTGGGCGCCAAGCCCACGGGCGACGAAACCTCGTCCGGCCTTGGCCTCTTCATAGCGCACAAGCTGGTTACAATGCACAATGGCACAATAGAGGCCGATAGCGAAGGGCGGGACAAAGGCTGCACCTTCACGGTGACTATCCCCCTGCCAGAAAGCCGCCCCAGCCTGTTCTCCGACTCCTAAGGGAGTGTTTGCGCTGTTGAGCGACATTGAGTTAGCATCCTGCGCCATGCTCACAACGTGCAGAGTGACGCAGCGCCGCAAGGGAGGCTTTGTACTCCTGCTCATATGCGGAGTACTGGCTCTACTCTTCATCGCCCTGCTCGGGCAGGCCACAATGCGCCTTGGGGCCGAATCTCTGGCCAGGGCAAGGCTGGAAAGAACACTGGCAGAGGCGAACGCGCGCATAGCCTTCGGACGCGCTCTACTGGCGCTGGCAGAGGGACCGGGGCAGGACATCTGCGCCAGCGCCTCCGCCAACATTGTGCCCGGCTCGGCACAGCCGCTCTGGAGCCTGTACGAGAGTGCCGACGGAACGCGGCGCTACCTGGTAAGCGGCCTTCCAGAAGACTCCCACGCAGCCACCACACAGGTATTTACCCAAGTGTATGGCGAGTGGAGCCTGAGCGTACCTGTGGAAACACTCCGCAGGGCCGACGGAAGCCCGCTGGGGCGCGCCTCATGGTGGGCGGGAGATCTTGGCATACTACCCGCAACCGGCCTACCCGACGGGCGCAACGCCGAGGGCCTGTACATGGACCTATCCAAGACAGACAGAGCGCAGGCCCTTGCACAGCTGCGCCAGAACCTGCCCGGCCCGGTGCCTGCGGTGGATGGGCTTCGCTCCACCCCGTGGAACGCCTTCACTCTATGCAACGCACTGGACGGCGGCCTTCGCCAAGACCTCTCCGCCCTCCCCGCTGCCGGAGTAGAGTCCTATGCGCATACTCCACCAGAGAGTTGGACGCAGTGGATGCGCGGAGCCACGTTCAAGGCCGGAGAGCTACGCGTGGAGGCTGGCGAGGGCCTATTCGCCCCGGTGGTGACGGAATTCGCATTCATATGCGGCATCGGTGCCAATGGCGACCAGTACAAGACGCAAAACGCCCGCTGCGACATCATCCTGAGCCATTTCCTGTGGGTTGAGATATGGAACCCCTTCGCGAGCAAACTGGACCTCGGGTCCGAAGCCCCGGATTACCGCGTACGCATACGTGGCCTGCCCAAAGTCACGGCCAGCAACGGAGCAACCATCACCATGCCCGACCCGATGGACATAGAGCTGGACTGCCACAACGACATGCCCCCCGGCCAGGTCCAGCTACTCTCTGAACCGGCCAGCGGCGGGGGGACTGGGAACAATGGCGTATGGCATACAATTGTAGGTTCCGTGTATTGGAACACTTCCAAACAAGCCGCTAGCTCCACACTGAGTTTCCAAGCCAGCCACCCGGTGGCGGAGTTCATATACCTTGGCGAGGGCAAGGAGCAGCTACTATTCACGCTGGATCTAGGCCCGCAGCCCGCATTCACACTCATCTACAAGAGCACCGAGTTCTGCCGCGCATCCGCCAGCCTAGACAGAGACGCGGCAAGATTCGCCTTGCAGGCAAAGCTCGACGAAACGGAGCTTGGCAGTCTGCTCCGCGAATGGGAACCTCGCCGCTCAACGCTCGAAACCGCAGCAGACGACGCCCTTGTGTGGATGCCTGAGAAAGCAACCGACTACAAACGCGGCAACACTATCGCGGCAAACGACTTCTTTGCCAGCCTCTACTCCTACCCTCCATATGCCGACAGGTACGCGCTCTTTGCCGACGCCCCGCCCCGACCGCCAGTATCCTTTGCCGCACTACGCCACGCACCACAGTCAGGACGCCCCCCCTTCAGCATAGGCAGCGGGCGCGACTCCGTGGCCGACGCGCAGCTCGACCGCTACTTCTTCTCCTCTCTGCCCACCTCGGGCTGGGACGGCAAAACGGCGCTGGAAAACCACCGCATTGCGCTTGCCTTAAAGGCCAAGGCAGAGTCAACGCTCGCCGCCGGGCCAGACTCTGCCAGCAAGCTATTGCTAGTCGGCGGCTTCAACGTCAACACGGCAGACCCCGGCGCATGGGCGGCACTCCTTCGCAGTCTCTCCTACCCCGAATGGACCGGCAAGGCCTCGACTGACGGCAGCTCCAGAAGCGTGGACCTTGGCGCGGCGCTCTTTTCAATGCCTTGGGGCGCGGCAGACGTGCGCAGCAAAGCCACCTTGGACGCGATCGCCGACGCCGATACGGCGGCGCTTGACACGAGCCTGAACCCCGTAAGAGACGACAGAAGACATCCGGCATATCTGGCTGGACTTCGTGACATCGGCCCCTTTGTCAATGCCCTCGCTGGAGAGATTGCCTCGCGTATTGCAGAGCGAGGGCGTCCCTTCCACTCGCTAAGCGAACTGGCAACAAGCGGCATATTGCAGGAAGCGATCGACGCAGTGCCTAGTATCAACAGACGCTCGGGCACAGTGGACGGCATACCAAGAGGCAGCCCGGCGCATGTGGATCAAGGACTGCTCCTCTGCGCACTATCCCCGGTGCTTTTCACACGCTCGGACAGCTACCTTGTGCGCTTCTGCGGCGCTCTGGAAAATGGCCACGCATCCGTCGAAGGCGAGGCCCTCTTGCAACGGCTACCTACACCCATCGAAGACGACGCGGCCAAGAACGGAAGAAGCTGGCGAATAGTACAGTGGCGCTGGAAGTAAGAATCGCCATACAAGAAAGCATACAGAATGCGCCACCAGTACAGCGAAAGCGGGACCGGGGCCAAAGCCCGATCCCGCCTGCATTCCGGTGTAAACCCGGTCAATCTCAACCTAGGCGACTATTCCCAGACAACGCCCTTCATGCTCTTGGTTTCGAGAAACTGGAGGTGCATCTTGAAGGCGTTGCGCAGGCTGTGCGGAATGTGGCCGCTTCGCGAGTTTGCCTTCACGTAGGCCAGAAGCTGTTCGCGGTATTCCGGAGCGGCGCAGTTGTTGATGATCGTAAGGGCGCGCTCTGTTGGGTCTTTGCCGCGCAGGTCTGCCACGCCATGCTCGGTGACGATGATGTTGACGCTGTGCTCGTTGTGGTCCAAGTGGCTGACCATCGGCACGATTGTCGAAATGTCGCCATTCTTGGTCGTGGACGGGCAGGTGAAGATCGAGATATATGCGTTGCGGGTAAAGTCGCCCGAGCCGCCGATACCGTTCATCATCTTGTCGCCCATGATATGGGTCGAGTTCACGTTGCCGAATATGTCCACCTCGATGGCTGTGTTTATCGAGATGATGCCTAGGCGGCGCACAAGGCCCGGATTGTTGGAAAGCTCCTGCGGGCGCAGCACCATGCGCTGGCGGAAGTATTCCAGATTGTCATACACGCGCTTGAGCACGGGAGGCGTCACGGTGAGCGAAGTACCACTTGCGAAAGTGACGCGGCCGCGCGCCATCAGGTCCACAACGGAGTCCTGAATCACCTCCGAATACATCTGGAAGGGCGGGATTTCCGCGTCGTCGCCAAGGGCGCTCATGAGAGCGTTGGCAATATTGCCCACGCCGCTCTGCAAGGGCAATAGTCCGGGAGGAATGCGCCCTGCCTTCATGTCGGAGACTAGGAAACGAGCCACATTGCGGCCAATCTGCGCAGTAACCTCATCGACATCGGCAAAGTCGCGGCTCTGGTCAGGAGCGTTGGTGCGGACAACAGCCACGATCTTGGCAGGGTCCACCTTCACCACGGGGCTGCCGATGCGGTCCGCAACCTTGTAGATGGGGATGGTCTTGCGGTTAGGCGGGTTGTCCAGCTCGTAAATGTCGTGCATCCCGTGCAGGGCCTCGGGATGAGCCTCGTTAAGCTCGATGATGATTTTGTCTGCCATTCGGCAGAGCGTGGGCGAAATGCCCACAGAGGTCGTAAGGGTTATCTCGCCGTCCTCGCTCACGCGGCAGGCTTCGATAACGGCAACATCCACCTTGCCAAGGAAGCCGTAGCGGATCTCCTGGGCAAGCTCGGAAAGGTGCAGGTCGAAGTACTTGACCTTGCCCTCGTTGATGGCCTTTCGCAGGTCGTTGTTGGTCTGGTAAGGCGTGCGCCAGTTTATGGCTTCCGCGCGGGCCAGCTCGCCGTCGAGGCTGTCTCCGGTCGAGGCACCGGTCACGACATTGATCTTGAAGGGGCGCCCAGCGGCGTGTTCCTCCCTAGCGAACGCGGCGATGCCCTGCGGCACTGCCTTGGCTGCACCTGCGGGAGTGAAGCCGCTGAAGCCCACCGTCTGTCCGTCCTTGAACAGGCGACCGGCCTCCATCTTGTCCATTACTGTAAAACGAGTGTTCATTTGTGTAATATGGTAAAGCACTGCACTAACCATGTCCCAACTGCGACTACTGCGCGACTCGGACAGGTCGAAAAAAGGGTTATCCGCTTAATACGCGGAATCTCGCAAAAGATTTAGACAAAAAGAGTTCTAGCTATTGAACGGACGCGCTTTGCGCAACAGGCCCCACGACCGTGCATACGACATATGTGCCCTTGCACATCCATCGGCAGAGCGGCTGCAAACGAAACGCGCGGGAAGGAAAGAATCCGTCCCGCGCGCCAAGTTTGCAGAATCTGCCTATGTCACCCTGCTACAATACATGGCTACTGGCATATTCATGTCCGTTATGCATCAAGCGACCTAGTGGCCGAGGGTGGCGATGAAGAAACCGGCGGCTACTGCCGTGCCGATGACGCCTGCCACATTCGGGCCCATGGCGTGCATGAGCAGGAAGTTGCGCGGGTCCGCCTTCTGGCCTTCCACCTGGCTGACGCGGGCCGCCATGGGCACCGCGCTGACGCCGGCGGAGCCGATGAGCGGGTTGATCTTGTTCTTGAGGAATAGATTGAAGAACTTGGCCATCAGGATGCCGGCAGCTGTCGAAAAGCTGAAAGCAATGACGCCCATCAAGAGAATGCCCAAGGTCTCCGCCTTGAGGAAGCGGTCCGCCGTCATTGTGATGCCGACGCTAGCACCGAGGAAGATTGTCACGATGTTGATGATCTCGTTCTGAGCGGCCTTGACGAGGCGCTCTGTCACACCGCACTCGCGCAGGAAGTTACCCAGCATGAGCATGGCGATAAGGGCCGAGGCGTCCGGCACGACGAGGATGCAGAGAATGCAGACCACGACGGCGAAGACGAGCTTCTCCAGCTTGGACACATCGCGCAGCTTCTTCATGCGGATCTTGCGCTCGTTCAAAGTGGTCAGCGCGCGCATGATGGGCGGCTGGATGACGGGCACAAGCGCCATGTAGCTGTAAGCGGCCACGGCGATCGGGGCCAGAAGCTCGGGTGCGAGCTTGTTGGAGAGGAAGATCGATGTCGGGCCGTCGGCGCCGCCGATGATGCCGATGGACGCTGCCTGATGGGAGTTGAAGCCCAAGAACAGCGCACCGAAGAATGTGAAGAACACGCCAAACTGAGCAGCGCCGCCAAGAAGCAGCGTGATGGGGTTGGCGATAAGGGGACCGAAGTCCGTCAACGCACCCACGCCGAGGAAGATGAGGGGCGGAAAGATCTCGTGCGATATGCCCTTGTAGAAGAAGTCGAACAGGCCGCCCTCGGTGTCGCTGTGCATACGCAGGAGCTCCTCGCCCTTGTAAACGGGGCTGCCGGGCGCGGACACGTTCTGATCGCATACGAGGCCCTTGGCGTCTGCCCACACGAAGTAGTCGCGTGTCTGAAGCTGAAGCTTCTCTTCGCCAAAGTTGGCCTCGTAGCCCTGCACCACGGTGCCCTCGGCCAGTGCAGCCGGGCGGACGATGTAGAGCAGGCCCTTCATGGAAAGCACCTTGTCGAGAGCTTCGGGGCTGATTCCGTCGCTGACAAACTCGGGGCGGTGCATACGCACTCCGCCCTCAAGAGCCACGTCGTCTCCAGCAGTGTAGAAGCTGTAAAGGACAGTGCCAGTGGCAGGCGATATGACCTCGGCCGCGGGCCTGTTGACAAGGCCGCGCGAGGGAAGATTGGCCAGAAGGGCGCCGAAAGCAATCGGCACGAGCAACAGTGGCTCGAACTCCTTCTTGACCGCGAGATAGAACAGGACGCCCACGACCACCCACATCACAAGCATCTGCCATGTGACGTACATGAAGCCGGACTCCTGCCACAAACCGGTAAGTAGTTCTTGCATCTAGTTAAAGGCGTTGTGTCACACTCGTCCCGCAGAATTAGCGCGGGGCGGCGGCGACAGTTGGCGTTTAGGAAGGGAAAAGAGTCTCCGCGAGTCCCACAATGGGAACCGCAAAGCCTAGCCGATGGTGATGAGGCTCTGCCCCTCTTCGACGGAGTCGCCAGCGTTGACGTTGATCGACTTGACCGTACCGGAAACAGTGGCCGTGACGTAGGTCTTCATCTTCATCGCTTCGAGGGTGACGACGTTCTCGCCCTCCTTGACGGCCTGGCCGACCTTGACGTCGACAGAATCCACCTTGCCCGCCAGGGGGCTTGTCACATCGCCAGCACCGGCTGCCACTGGGGCGGCTGCGGGCTTGGGCGCGGGGGCGGCTGCAACCGCGGCAGGAGCGGCGGCAACGGGCGCGGGGGCGATTGGGGCGGCGACTGCCACGGGGGCGGCCACACCGGCATCGAGCACTTCAACGGTCACATCGTAGGCTTTGCCTTCGACAGTAATGCGCAATTTCTTGGTCATGACTAAGAAGAGAATCTTGGAGTTGTTGTTATAAGTTGCTGGGGAATAAGTTGATAAAACTAGCCCTACCCGCGCACGTTCTTGGATGCGAAGATCTGGCGGCGGCCTTCCGCGCCCCACTCGGACGATGCAGGCTGCACCGACACGATACGCACGCGACTGCCGAGCACGGTGTGCGCGGCGGCGGCAATGACTGCGACTAGGTGCGGGCAGCAGGAACCGGACGGAGCAGCAGCGGCAACAGCAACCGGGGCTGCGGCGGGGGCCTTGGCGGCCTTCTTTGCAGCCTCGGCGGCGGCCTTGGCGGCGGCGGCCTTGGCAGAGCTGTCGGCGAAAATCACGCCAAGCAGCTTCATAAATAGGTACATCGCTGTCAGCACCGCCATCACTACGACAAAGCCGGAGAGCATGAACTCGGCGGCCTCAACATAGCTGGGGCGAAGAGCCAGAGATGCGATTACGTTCTGGGAAGAAAGTGTCATCTGCACAGTGGTTACCTTGTGAAAAATTACTGGAAAAAGCTTTCAGGCGCAAGCTGCGGCCTGAAACGGAGCTTATAGAGAACAATTGAAGGCGGGGCGTCAAACAATCGCGGCCTCATTTTGGGAACAATTACTCCCAAGACAGCGTTGCCTGAGCCATTCTCGCAATTGTCAACCATTGCGGACAGCTCCGTTTCAGGCCATGCAGGCTTGTTTGCGGTGCTGAGCCTAGAGCGGGATGTTGCCGTGCTTCTTGCCCGGCCGGGTCACGCGCTTGGACAGGGTGTTGCGCAGGGCCATCGCAACGACGGGGCGCGTCATGGCAGGCTCGATAACGTCGGTCACCATGGCCAGCTCCGCCGCCTGGTAGGGCGAGGCGAACTTTGCCTTGTAGTCCTCGACAAACTTGGCTTCCAGCTTTGCAGGGTCGGCGGCCTTTTCAAGCTCGTCCTTGTAGAGGACCTTGACGGCACCTTCCGCGCCCATGACGGCGATCTCGGCGCTCGGCCAGGCAAAGACCATGTCCGCGCCCATGTCCGCAGAGCACATGGCAAGGTATGCGCCTCCGTAGGCCTTGCGCATTATGACGGTAATCTTCGGCACGCTGGCGCTAGCGTATGCAAAGAGCATCTTGGCGCCGTGGCGGATAATGCCCCCACGCTCCTGGGCAAGGCCGGGCATGAAACCGGGCACGTCAACAAGGTTCACGATCGGCACGTTGTAAACGTTGCAGGTGCGGATGAAGCGGGCGGACTTGTCGGAAGAGTCGATGTCGAGGCAACCGGCCTTGAAGGCGGGCTGGTTGGCGATGATACCAACTACGATACCCTCGATGCGGGCAAAGCCCGTCACGATGTTCTTGGCAAAGTCGGCCTGAATTTCAAAAAAGTCCGCATTGTCCACGAGGCGGGCGATGACCTTCTTTACGTCGAAGCCGTTCTTGGGGTCTTCGGGCACAAGCTCGTTCATGCCCTCGTCGCGGGCGACTGTGATGGCCGCAGTGGGCTTGTGCGGGGGTTCCTGAAGGTTGTTGCTGGGCAGGTAGCTGAGCAGCTTCTTTGCAAGGGCGACGGCGTGTGCGTCGTCGTTGGCAATGAGGTGGATGTTGCCCGATACGCTGGCATGCGCGTCGGCGCTGGCGAACTGCTCCAGCTTGGCATTCTCACCAGTGGCGGCCTGAATGACCTGAGGGCCGCAGATGAACATGTTCGTCGCCTTGTTGCGCACCATTATGAGAAAGTCGCAAAGGGCGGGCGAGTACACCGCCCCACCGGCGCAGGGACCGGCTATGATCGACACCTGCGGCACTACGCCGGAAAGGAGCACGTTGTGGAAGAATATCTGGCCGTAGCCGGAAAGGCTGTCCACGCCCTCCTGAATACGCGCTCCGCCAGAGTCGTTGATGCCGATTACGGGCATACCCGTCTCGACAGCGTACTGCATAAGGTCCACGACCTTCTTGGCCTGAATGCGCCCGAGGGCTGCTCCGCCCACGGTGAAATCGTGCGCGAAGGTGGCCACGGGGCGGCCGTCCACGATGCCGGTGCCCGTCACAACGCCGTCGCCAGGCATCGAGCGGCCTTCCATGCCGAAGTGCGTGCAGGCGTGGTCGGCGTGCATGCCGAACTCCTGGAAGGTGTCCGGCTCGTAAAGGGCGTCGATACGCTCGCGGGCGGTGAGCTGGCCCTTCTCGTGACGGGCCTGAATCTTTTTCTCGCCGCCGCCAAGAAGGGCGGCCTTGCGACGTTTTTCGAGTTCTTCGAGAAGTTTGCGCTGTATAGCCATGTCGGTAACTTATTGGTAAAGCTGCGGACCTTAAGAAAGACTAATAGTAAAAGTCGAATGGAAAAAGTCCGTCCGGCCTTTATCAACCCACAGGGCCGCCGTGGCAAGACTTGTGATAGACTGGTACGGATTTGATCCGCTGGCCTTTCAAATAAAAGGTCACAGAAATACAAGCAATGTAACCCAAACGGACGCCACAAGGTACGCAAGCTCCTTTACATGGCAGCAATGGTCCACAGCCGCTTCGACCCGATCGCCAAAACCCACCGCAAAGATCGTCCCTAGCAGAAATCAAAGTTGTTCGAGGCGGCCCCCGACTATGC
>LVBW01000097.1 GCA_001604585.1 Puniceicoccales bacterium Verruco_02
GTCTTTGACAGTTCGTGGCACGCGAGTGCGGCGGTGATGCGCCAGAGCCGGTCCGCTCTCGATGTGTCTGACTGTTAATGATTTAGTCTTGATTATATTTAATGTCGTGAATATCACATGGTCAGTAATGCTAGGCTTCCGTCCCGTTCTCGCAATCATAAGCGCAGGTATATGCGTGTTAAGGGGTTGCGAGCGCGGGCCATCCGCAGGAATCAACCCGCGGCCCCATTGAAGGAGGGAGTGCGCGCCACATCCTGCCGCCTGAACATGCCATCCGCAGGAATCAACCCGCGGCCCCATTGAAGCATCTTATGCCCCACGCACCTATTACGAAGGAGTAGCGTCCCGAGAGGGTGAAACCCTCACTATTTGAAGGGCTTCGCCCTTACGCCGATTTCGTGCGGTTATCCCAAATCGACCACTACCACAAAACAAGGACAGGCTCGTTTGCTCACAAGTGATTATGCATCCTTGACAAACACAGGTGAGCTGTTTCAACCATATGTTGCCACTATTCTTATGGAGAGCGTCGAAACACCTCCTCATCAACAGAGTCCTGTGTGGGTAGCAATAACCATTGCTGTCTATGTTGCTGCAAGCGGTCCGGCGTTCTTTCATGAAGGCCCGTTCATCGGACTCGCTGCCTGTTTGCTCGTCGCTTATGCGCATTATAATCAGCGGCAACTGTCCTTTGGATCGCGCCTTTTTGCGCGCTCTGGGGTTAGGAGCGATAATCGGTCTCTTGAGTTATCCGGTGTCGCTTGCGCTAGCTTCAAGTAACGCCTCGGTGCGGAGGGCATCAAGGCCCTTTTTGATCACCTGGACATAACGCTGCACGCATAACGCTGCACAATCGCGGCGTGATCGGCATGGCGTGCAAGATCGTGGACGCGAGCTTGTGGAAGCCCCGAAGCAGCGTAACAACCGAGAAGACAACGACTTGATAAAAGACGGCAAGTGCCCTAAGCCTTCGACGAGAACCCCGCTAAGGGAGCGCAGAAGGACACGGACGCGCGTTGGGCGAAGAAGAACAACGAAACGCGTTTCGGTTACAAAAACCACACGAAAGTGGACGCTGGGATCAAGCTGATCGTGGCATGGGAAGTGACGGCGGCGAACGTGCACGACAGTCAGGCGCTGGAAACGCTTGTGGCGGATGGCGACGGGACGCTGTATGCGGACAGTGCGTACCAAAGCGAAGAGATCGGCAAGATGCTGGAGAAGAAAGGCATCGAAAATCAGATACACGAGCGCGGCTATCGCGACAACCCCCTGAGCGAAGCGCAAAAGGCGCTCAACCGGCTGAAAAGCGCGATTCGTGCGCGGGTGGAACACGTCAACGGGCGGTTTGCGCTGTTCAGGGCGGAGCGGTTCCGAAGAGTGGGAATCCTCCGGGCGATCTTCGAAACAGGCCTCGGAAACCTTGTCGACAACATGGACCTCTGCGCAAGGCTCGGCTGCCGGGCGTGAGCGTGTACGAATACCGCGAAATGCGACACAAAAGACGCGCAAAATGCGCAAATATTCGCGATAAACAACGAAAACAAGCTCGAAATCATCCGATTATTGAGCCAAGCTTGTCACCAACAGTCAATCGGGTGCGTGCTTGATGGACGGAGTGGGTTGTTCGAGGTGACCAAATGAATAAGGGCAGAGGGTTATCGCGTATCATTCTGTTAATCATGTCTATGTCTTTTGCTGTAGCAATATGGATTACGGTATTGTTGTGTCCTAGTGTTACTTCTTCAGTGTTCGAATGTGCGTTTGTGCCTATTATTTGGGAGATTGGATTTGGGTTGCCCTTGTGGTTGAGCGATGTTGTTTCTGGCGAGTTAGGTGGATTTCCTGCACTTATATCATTTGTTATTTGGCCACACGTTTTTGCCACAATATGTGTCATGTTGTTTCTTCGAGCATATTCCAGTAGCCGTATTACTATTCGTGTTATTCTTATTACATTAGCCATTGCCTCGCTGTGTCTAGTTGTGCGTGTTGACTATGCGGATAAATCTCTTTTTCAATTACTACCACTGTGGCATAAATATATGTTTATTACTTTTTAATGTAGTTAGCACTATGTAATTACTGCTTCAATAACGAAAGTTTCAATAAGCATGAGTTACTTC
>LVBW01000098.1 GCA_001604585.1 Puniceicoccales bacterium Verruco_02
CGGTATAAGGCGCGCGGGGGCGCAAGCCCCCGCCTACCCGGAGAACGGAGGAAAAGGAAATGATCTCTTTGGATTTGCGGCGCGACCTGCTTGAACGGCTCGAACTTGTGCGCGAGGACTCGCGGCATCTGAACCCCGCCGGGCGTGTATGGCCTACAGTAGCGCGGGTAATGGTGTTCGGGCGCTTCGTAGGTTTTCTCGCCGTCGCGGACCATTGGCACGAATACTATCCGGCGCCGGGAAACGTCCTGGAGGGCGACCTACCGCCGCAGATTTCCCGGCTGGAAGTGTGCTGTCAGGATGGAGGGTTCGAGGAATCGGTACTGTNNCTATCGGAAGAATGGAGGCACACAAATGAGACGGATCGTAGACGGAAAGCGGTACGACACGGAAACGGCGCAAAAGATCGGGCACGAATCACGCGGGAACTGCGGCGACTTTCGCGCGTGGTCGGAGACGCTGTATAAGACGAAAAAGGGCGCGTTTTTCATCGCTGGCGAAGGCGGCCCGATGACGCGGTGGGGGAAGAGCAGCGGAAACGAATCCTGGGGCGACGAGGGGATAATAGCGCTCTCGCGTGATGAGGCGCTCGCGTGGTGCTCGGAATACCTCGACGACGCCGAGCAGTATGAAGAGTTTTTCGACGGAATCGAGGACGCGTAGTATGACGGGCGCGCGAATGACACGCTCCTGCGCCGATGCCTTCCGGATCGCTTCGCGGGTCGTGGTCTACCGGAGCGCGGCGGGCGTGGAGATGGAAGCGGTAGGCGCGCACGGTCGAACCGTCGCCGCTGGTGCGGATGGTACGCCTGTCCGGTACGCTTCCGTCCGACAGGCGCGGACGGCGGCGCGGCGGCTGACGGCTGCGCCTGTGGTTCTCGCGGATGTGCGGGAGGGAGGCCGCGAAGATGGAGCGGTGTGAATGGTGCGGCGTGGTGGGCTATTGCGAGGCTGCGGACGTGGACGGAACAGCCGCTTTCCCCTCGATGCTCTGCCCGGATTGCCTCGCCGCGTGGCTGCGCGGGGAGAAGCGCCCGGCGAAGCATCCCCGCGAGATCGGCGCGGAAGAGTGGAACGCACAGTTCACGGATCCCGGAGAATACCACGACGAATAGCGGAGGGGGCGCGAGCCCCCTTACTTTTTTTCCTGCCGGCTCCTCGAATGTGCGGAGTTTCGGCGCGGATCGTGCCCGCTGCGGGCGTCGATCGGCGCGGATCGGCGCGGATCGGCGCGGCGATCTCATCGAGGACGCGGATTTACCCTCACATTTCGCGGCGACGGCCTCGCTCCCCAAGCGAGCGACCAACGGAAGCGAGAGCCGAACGCCGGGAGAGCCGCCCCGGTTCTCAGACATTCGCACCCCCGCAAAAAGGAACTTGCGGCAAGGGCTCCGGCTCGTCAAGCACGCCCCTTAGAACCTGTGCTTGACGATCCGGAGACCCCGCACAATGAAGCGCGGGGGGGCGAATGGCCTTCAATGCACCTGGGCGCGCGGCGCGCGCCTACCGCAGAGACTTTGACCCGGCATTTGTTCCGGTCGTTGTCGTTGCTGTGGATCTCTCCCCCGTTCCCTGGGGGAAAGGGGGCGGGGGGGAATGGGCGCGGCGCGGCCGCTCCACTGGGCGCGCCGTCCGGTTCTTCGCCTTGCGCGGAGTACGTGCGCGGGGGCATCATCCGCGCGCGTTCTCCCGCGTGCCTCTCATCGAGGCGTTTTGACCCTCGCGCGCGCTCCATGCGCGACGGTCAAAAGAGCCGGAATCCTACCACCCGCGCGCGTACCCGAAGGGCTCCAGACGTAACGCCCATTATGTGACAGCCCGCCGGAGCCGGGGAAACGCGCGCGACGCTCCACCAGCGCGCGGAGACCCGCGCGAGGGCGAGCGCTGTTGCATAATTGACCCGTTACGTTACGCGCGCGGCTTCCCCCCTTC
>LVBW01000044.1 GCA_001604585.1 Puniceicoccales bacterium Verruco_02
TTCGCATCCAGATGCGCCCGAAGCTGTGCTTCGTCAAACTGGATGATCTTGCCGTGCAGGGAGGCGCTTGCAGCGCTGGCAGCGCGTGAACCGTCGGTAGCCTCCGTAGCGCAGGCGTCCTTTGCGACGTCAATCGCCGCAGGGTTCGCAGGCATAGTGTCGTTTTCTCTTTCGCTCATCTTCGTGGGTTCCTTCCGGTCTACCAGTCAGAGCTTCTCTTTTCAAATGTGCGAAAGATTCTTTACGCTATCCGCTGCCGCTCCGGGCTCAGAGGTTGTTTTCGAGCGCGATCTCCAGGTCCCACGCGTTGAGCATCTGGTCCGCTAGGAGCTTCTTCGCTCCGTGTTTTCGCGCTCCAGATCGCGCAGGCGCCGCGCCTCTTTGAGGTCCATTCCGCCATATTTCGCTTTCCAGCGGAAGTAGGTCGGCGTGCTGATGTTGTGGGCGCGGCACGCGTCTTCGACGCGCTGTCCGCTGCCCTCGATTTCACGCAGGATGCGGATGATTTGCTCGGTCGTGTGTCGTGTCTTTTTCATGGTCTTTCAGTCTTTTTCGACCGGAAATCCCTATCATTCAATCTGGATCGTTTTTCGGGGGCCCAAGCACGGCGGAACGCTCGGGCGGCCTTCTGCCGCATACATCGCTTGGAAATGCCAGCTCATCCGGGTGAGGATTTGATCCGCCATCGCCTTGACCCGGCGGATCGGATGCGTCGCCGGTATCCGGCTTTCCAGATCGATCAGGCACACAAGGCCGCGTTTCGTCCGCGCATCCTTGAAGTGTAGCAAGAAGTGGGGCCACGGGGAGCTTTTTCAGCAGCCTGATAGTGTGAGGGACGCCAAACGATAGTCAAGGGGGGGGCTACTGGACGCTTACAGTAAATCAGTCTTTCTTCTCTTTGTAACCGATCCGATGGAAGGGATTTACGACACTGGATACGATGTTGCGCGAGTGGGCAGCTATACGCTTCAAGTAGCGCACATACAAGGATATGGATGCTGCATCCATAGGAGACAAATCTGCTACCTCGCCCGATATTATTCCGTCAACCAATTTGTCGCAGCGTAACGATAGATCCTCTTTGTAGCTGCTCATCACAGTACGGGCCATTTCGCTGTCGTTGTCCTTGAATGCTTTGACCGCACTTGTAAACAACTGATCGACTGTCTTTTCAATCTCAGATAGTTCCGCTTCAAGGCTGCCACCGCTTAGACGACTTGGGTGGACTCTCGCCATAGCGTATATGTTTTTTGCGTAATCACCAATACGTTCAATGTCTATGACTACGCTTACAAGGGCCATGCCGGAGGACAAGTCGCTGCCTCCGCTAAGTGCCAAGTGTGAGAGAACCTTGCGCCTCACGTCGCGTTCAAACTCGTTGATACGCTTGTCGGTTGCATATATGTCTATGGAGGTCTCACAGTTATCGCTGCGACGCAGCGTCTCCATGGAACTTTTGAACATCTCCAAGTCCATGTCCAGCATGGTATGGCAAGAATGCAGGGCCTGTGTATAGAGGTCGTCCTGATGGAGATAGCTTACTAGTTTTTTCCACATGGCTGTATCAGGCAAAAATTAGAACGAGGGTGAAGGGAATAATGAAATACACGCTGACCAAGATGGTCACCGGTATGTATCTGGCCTTCATGCTATGCTTGGCTACATACTGAGCAGCAAGAAGCGGTAGTTTTCGAACGGCAGGGAAAGTCCAGATAATTAGAATGCCTATGACATTGAACGAAATATGCGAGAAAGCCACGATCACAGGCAGCTCCATTCCTGTGGCCAGAGCAGCGAGAAAGGCCGTGATCGTAGTACCGACGTTGGAACCCAGCGTAAATGGATACACCTGCATGAGCTTGAGAACTCCGGCCCCTGCAAGAGGTACGGCTAGCGAGGTGGGCACCGAACTTGTTTGCATCGCAACCGTCAGCAGAAAGCCGAACAACATGGCTCGCGGCCATGAGCGAAACAATACCTTGTCAAAAAACACCTCCACCTTGGATAACACAAGGCTGC
The DNA here is from genome assembly GCA_001604585.1 of Puniceicoccales bacterium Verruco_02. Classification (GTDB taxonomy): domain Bacteria; phylum Verrucomicrobiota; class Verrucomicrobiia; order Opitutales; family Oceanipulchritudinaceae; genus Verruco-01. The sequence goes on from LVBW01000044.1 coordinate 2,020, forward strand.
GTAACAGCTTAACCATCCAAACCAGCATTACGTAAGTAATGCCAAGGGTGGCGAATAGGAGCAGCACTGGGTTGCCAAAACACAGAATCTTAAGAAGAGAGATGAAAGGCCCGGTGGCTGCCTTCATGGGGTTGCAAAGCCACATGCCGCCGACGTTCGAAAACAGCAACTGTCCCTCATGCGCTATCTCTGTAAGTATGCCGGTGCTAATTTCCAGGGGGAAAATTATACTGACTGCCGCTACGTTGAAGAATAGGTGCAGTAGCGCTGTTCCGAATGCGCGCTCGAATTCCGCTGGGTGACGCATCGACCCGAAGGATACCATCGTCGCCGTGATGGTAGTGCCAATATTCGCCCCCATTACCATCGGTATGGCCGCCTCGATGGAGAGCGCACCGCCAGCCACCATGCCGACGATTATCGACGTAGTTGTCGAAGAGCTTTGGACGAGCGAGGTGGCCAATAGGCCCATCATGAGCGCGGCAAAGGGGTTGCAGGTCGCCGCAAGCACTCGGTTGGCAAAGCCCTTGCCGAACAAGTTGAATGCCTCGCCCATGCCACTGACCCCTGCGATGAACAGGTACAGGCAGATGACGATGGCGGCTACTTTGAGCCAAGGGGCAAGCGGTTTGGAAAGCTGGGCAAATGATGGCATCCGGACGGGTCGTTCGATTAGGCAACCCTGCTTCCGGTAAATTACCGGCCCTGACCACATTGGGGGGAGGGCTGAGAGAGCTGCGAAAGCGGACTGATAGCAGTACGCAATGTTACACTCAAGCAACGATTGCGTGACCGGGCTAAGGATTTTCCGTAACACAAGCGCTAGGCTAGTATCGCCGCAGAGACTACTAGCTCACCATGCAGAGATGCACCAGCGCATGGGCGGACGGAAGTAGCAGCGCCTTGCTGGCACCTGTACAAGCCTCCGGTCCGGGAGAATGTACGCGCTTAGCCAGCCTCCATAGACGCAGCCAGTGTCTATGCCCACGGTCCATTCGGTAAAGTGAGGCTCGCGCCACGGTGTGTGCCCGTAGATTACGAATGGGGCGGCATTCCACAGGGTCGTCCAATGGCGACATCCGGGAGGAGCTTCCGAACGTTTCAACGCATTGCCCTTGCTGTCAACGACCTGCACGCGGGTTACGGTCTGCGCGCCCTGCGTTCGCCAGTCCACTCCGGGGGCAAAGCCGCCGTGTACGATCACCGTATCGTATTCCGGCAGGTGCAGTGTCAGCAGGGCCGAGTCCATACATGCCCAGTCCTCCGGGCGCAGCTTGCGAAAGGTGTCCAGATCCTCTTCAGAGAGCTGCTTGATCCGTTTGCCCTCGCGCGCCAGCATCAGGCGGCGCTCGTGATTGCCAAGCAGCATGGTGGCCCCGATAGAGCGGGCAATGTCCATGACGCGCAGACTATCCGGGCCGCGGTTGATCTGATCTCCGACCAGAACCACACGATCGTCGCCTGTAGGGGACACTCGCACAAGCAGTTCCTCGAACTCGTCAGCACAACCGTGAATGTCCCCTATGGCAATTATCCTACCGCTCATCTACTGGGATGAACACATCTGTGTTACAAACCTGTTTCCGCAAGCATTATTTCCGGCTTCGTGAATATATCCGGAAGTTGATGCTTGCTCGCGACATATTACTCCACATGCCATCGCAAATGGAACGCGCTGGTGCTATCGACTGGAGGACTATCCAAGAGTGCAACTACTCTGGCAAGTAACCGTTAAAGTCCACTATCTGCCAAGGCAGGCCACAGTTGTTCAGCTCGTCCATGAATTCGTCCGGGTCTAGCTGCTCTACGTTGAACACGCCTTCGCCCTTCCAGATGCCCTTGAGCATCATCATGGCTCCGATCATTGCCGGAACGCCGGTTGTGTATGACACGGCCTGAGCCTGCACCTCGCGGTAACATTCGGCGTGGTCACAGACGTTGTAAATGTACTTGCGACGACGTTCGCCGTCGATCTCGCCATCGAACACGCAGCCGATGACAGCCTTGCCCTGATAGTTGTGACCGAGCGTGCCGGGGTCCGGCAGCAGTGCCTTGAGAAACTCGATGGGGACGATTTTCTGCCCCTTGAAGTCCACGGGGTCGATGCGCGTCATGCCCACGTTCTGAAGAACCTTCAGGTGGGTGATATAGTTCTGCGAAAAAGTCATCCAGAAGCGGATCTTCTCCAGCCCATGAATGTTCTTCACGAGCGATTCCATTTCCTCGTGATAGAGAAGGTAGCTGTCGCGCGGGCCTGCCTCTGGGTAGTCGAAGCTGAAGTGAACGGCGGCTGGGTCGAGAATGGCGGGCGTTTCCACCCACTGGCCCTTGTCCCAATGGCGCACTATTTGCGTCACCTCGCGGATGTTGATCTCGGGGTTGAAGTTCGTTGCGAAGGCGTGGCCGTGGTCGCCAGCGTTGGCGTCGAGAATGTC
>LVBW01000099.1 GCA_001604585.1 Puniceicoccales bacterium Verruco_02
GCAAAGGCGGCTGTAAAAGCGGCTCCCGGAGCAAAGCCGGACAAGCCGAGAAAGTTCCTCAATCGCGAGCGTTGGGAGCTCGAGGCCCTGCCAGCGGAGATCGAGGCGCTCGAAACGAAGTCCGCCGCACTGGCCGCAAAGCTGGCCGATCCTGCCACATATACGCAGACTCCGGCAGAGCTGCCCGCGCTTCAGGCCCGTATGGCAGAGCTGGAAGCAGAGATGAACAGAAAGTTCACCCGCTGGGAGGAACTTGAGGCGCTGCGAGCAGAACTTGAGAGCTAGGCCATCCCAGTCATGGAGTAATCAGCGCGCCCTGCCCCTGCCCAATTTGAAGAACTGCCCTGCCTGCGCGTTCTCCACCGGCACCTGCATAAGGATTCTGTCCCCGCTGCCGCGCACGTAGCTCTGAGGCGTTATCTGTATCCAGTCAATAAGGTCGTCGCTCCTTAGCAGGCTGAAGCCCGTCCCCATACGCACGGGGACTCCCGACCCGGCGTCAAGCAGGTTGCCAAGGCTTGCGTCGTGAACATAGCTGCCGTCCGTAAATAGGTCCACTTGGACAACTTCGCCACCAGTATCCAGCCCCAGCGCCGGAGTGAAACGTGTCTGCAATGGAAGGCCCAGTATTGCACACACGGCGTTGGATATGCCGTCTTGATTCTGGTCCATCTCGAAAGCTCCGACAAGACCATCGCTGTTGAAAACGCGAATGAGGTAATCGTCGCTCTCTCCCATCGGGCCATATTGTGCGCTGTTCCATGATGCGAAATACGCCCAGGTGACGCCGTAATCCATCATAAGCGGTATGTCCGGAGTCCCTCCCACCTCACTCAGTGCCAGCGGCTTGCCAAAGGCCCCGAAAGCGGCGTTCATCCTGTCCCAAGCGTCCTTGAGCGAGGTCTTTCGGTCGTCCGGATATTCGTCCACACCGATGATGTCCACGTACTCATCGCCGGGATACCAGTTAACGCCCATGTCGTCTGTGCAGGTGTAAACCCATATGAGGTTGCGCAGGCCATGCAGATTCTCAAGCCTGTCGTACATGATGCGCCAGAGTTCCTTGAAAGGTTCCTCACCGTCTGCGCCCCACCAAAACCACGCGCCCCACCGATTGCCTTCGGCCTCGTGCAGGGGACGGAAAAGGACGGGCACGTCGGCGTCGGCATACTTCTTCAGCTCGAAGGCTATGCGGTCAATGTCTGCAAGGAGCAGCGCATAGTCCGCACCCTGCTTGTTTGCTAGCACTCCGGCAATGTCAAAGCTCGTGTTGGCGGTATAGAAACTGTTCCACCAGTGATTGTCGCCTTCTTCGCTCCAGCCACTTGGCGAATGCCAGTGCCAGCACAGCGACACAAGAAAACCCTGCTCCCAGAAGCGTATCATGTCCTCGCTGCTTACCTCAGGGTAGCCGTAGTTGGCCTGGGATACGGAGTCGTAAGCGCCGAGATCTTCGCTTATAAGGGCGGGGGCGACGCCCGTTTTCTCATACACATACTTGGCATCTACGGGGTTCTGCTGCCCGGAGATAACTTTCCTGCCCTGATTGTCCTTGATGGCCTTCAACAGGCGCGCAGCGCGGCTGTAAGCGCCGTCGTTGTCGCGGTGATCGACACGGACAAACTGTATCCAGTCTATGAAGTACCAGGTCCAGTTGTCGGAAATACTGACGCTGTTGTGCTCGCCCAGCTCGAAATCGCCAAGCTTTAGCGAACTGAAATGGCTGGAGTTGGGCAGCTCATACACATTGCCCTGCCCGTTGATGCTTACGTTGACGCGCTTTGGGGCGTCCTCGCTGCCCCAAGGGGACTTGCAGCCGAGCGTAACCCGGTAGCTTCCCGGCTCCAGCTCGATGTCGCTCCATGACACGCTCTGGCCAGCACCGTCGATAAAAACGCATACCCCACCCGATGCCGACTGCTGATCCGTCCTCAGCGTTGCACCGACAAGGTTGCCAGCCTCTGCCTCCAACCGCAGAAAGCCGGGCGACTCGTAGAAGGAAAGGTCAACAGCGCCTAGTGGCGAAGACACTGTTGAGATGGAAAAAAGCGCAGCCGCGAGGCGTCCGCAAATGGCATGGGGCTTCATGGATGAATGGGTAATTGGGTACGTGCTGCCTGTTCGCACGGAATATACTAACTGCGGAGGGGTGGCTTTGTATTAGCATTCACAACGCGTTCATGCACGAATAAAGCTCTCCTTACGCAAGGAAACACAAGTTGCGCACTGTGGATACGAGGCACGATCCGTAAATCTCAGATTGCGCTGCCAATCTGGTACACTGCCACCGCTGTAACCCATGCAAGAACTGTCATGTACACAAAGGAGTAAACGGCCCAGCCCCAGCCAGCCTCGCGCACAATGGCGGCCAGCGTGGCCATGCACTGCTGACAGAGGGCGAAGAATACCATAAGAGCCAGCACCGTAGGCAGAGTATAGACGGGCTGCCCCATGCGCGGCCCGCTCTCCCAGGTCTCGGACATCATGCGCTCGCGCAGAGCCTCCTCGTGGCTTTCCACGTCTTCGCCAAGGCGGTAGATAACCCCGAGTGTGGAAAGAATGACCTCGCGGGCGGGGAAGCTGGACACGATGCCCACGGATAGCTTCCAGTCAAAGCCCGCCGGGGCAAATAACGGCTGAACAAAGCGTCCGAAGCGGCCAAGGTAGCTCTGCTCGATGTAGGCACTCTCCACCGCCTGACCCATCTGGGCTAGCATGTCCTCGTCCTCCAGAACAAGGGACTCTGCCTCTGCTGGATCCAGCCCCTGCTCGGTTGCAACTGCTTGGATGAACTCCCCGCCTACCTTATCTTCAAGCTCGGCCGGATGAGGGAAATACAGAAGCGCCCATATGATGATGGACATTGCGAAAATGACAGTGCCAGCAGTGCGCACAAAGACCTTGCCGCGCTCGTACATGCGCAGGGCCACGTCCTTCATGCTGGGCACCCGGTAGGGGGGCAGCTCCAGAAGGAAGGGCTGGGGCTTGCTGCGGAGTATCCAGCGGGTGAGGACGAAGGCCACCGGCCCAGAAATGATCAGGCCCAGCATGTGCATTGCAAAAAGCAAAAGCCCGGCAAAGAAGGAGCCGTAACGGGGCTGGATGAATATGCCGATGAAGAGCACGTACACTGGCAGGCGCGCCGAACAGCTCATAAGTGGCGACACCATTATGGTCGCGATTCGCGCCTTGGGGTCTTTTATCGTGCGCGCCGCCATTATACCCGGCACCGCGCAGGCGTAGGATGAGAGCATGGGGACGAAGCTCTTGCCCGAAAGGCCGCACCAGCTGAACATCTTGTCCATGAGGAAGGCGGCGCGGGGCAGGTAGCCCGAGTCCTCCAGCACGGCCACGAACATGAAAAGTATCATTATCTGCGGCAAGAACACGAGGCAGGCCCCTATGCCGCCTATTACGCCGTCGCTTATAAGGCTTTGCAACATGGGGCTGCCCACAAGGGCGGAACTTGCAAGGCTCTGCACGCTGCCAACGGCCCATTCTATGGCCTCCATGAATGGCCCGGCCCAGGAATACACGGCCTGAAACACCAGGTACATGACACCGATGAATACGACAAGGCCCCAGCCCCTGTGCAGGAGCAGGCGGTCGATGCTTTCGGAGTGTCCACCTCCATGTGCGCCGCGCCCACCACGCCAGCGCCGGAAGCCTCGCCCTTGCCCCATGCCGGGGCCGCTGTGGAGCATTTCGCGCCCGGCCTCGCCGCATCCCTCCGGGCAGATGCCCACAGTCCATTCTCGAAGGTCGCGGTAATGGATCATGGCCTCGCAGGCCATTGGGTTGTACCCGGCGTCGAAGAGCACTTTCCTCGCCCCAGCAAGAGCTTTCTGACGCTGTTGTGCGTCAATACCAAGGCCATCGGCCAGGGCTCCGCTGCTATCAAAGAGTACTCGCCTTATGACGGCGTCCGAATAAGTGCCTGCCAGGTCTCCGAGTCCTTCGCGCAGTAGCACACTGGCCTTATGCACCGCCTCAGGCCAGTTGGGGCTTCGCATCGCCCTGCCCTCTTGGGCCGCGGCCACGATGGCCTGCTTAAGCTCCTCTATGCCCTCGCCCGTCTTGGCAGATGTCGGGATGCAGGGGACGCCAAGGCGCTCTGAAAGTAATGCCACGTCCAAAGCCCTCCCGGTGGCCCTTGCCTCGTCCCACATGTTGAGCGCCAGTACCATCGGAAGGCCAAGATCCGCCATCTGGGCCGCCATGAAGAGGCTTCGCAGAAGCGATGTGGAGTCCACAACGCATACCACTAGGTCCGGCCTGTGCTCGCCCTTGACATAGCCAAGCAGGTATTCCACCACAACGGCCTCGTCGGGAGACGCGGCACAGAGGCTGTACGTGCCTGGCAGGTCCACGATGTTCAGCTCCCGCCCGCCAAAGCTCGCACTACCGCTCTTCTTTTCGACTGTTATGCCCGGATAGTTGCCCACCCTCTGGCGAAGCCCCGTGAGGCGGTTGAACAGGGAGCTTTTCCCCGTATTGGGGTTCCCCGCTATGGCCACGTTGAGCACCCTTGTGCCATTTACACTGTTTGACTCTTGTTCGGACATGCTGATCGCAAGGCTGCTGTTTTGCCTAATAACACTCCAGTCGAGACACAATCTCAGGAAGCCGCGCAACATTCCACGTCCAACACTCACGTGTCAACACCTCTCTCTCTGTGCGCCATTTCCCCGGTGCGCCTGCGCCCGTGGCAGGGGATCCGAGACTCGAACTCGGAACTGCCCTTTAGGAGAGGGCCGTTATATCCCT
>LVBW01000045.1 GCA_001604585.1 Puniceicoccales bacterium Verruco_02
ATCGTGGCCATGATGTATGTGGATGGGGATTGAAGGTTATAATTTATATATTATCCGTGTAATCTGCGGATTGTGGTTCTTGCTATTTCTTTGTGAACATGCCTAGGGCTGCCTTCACCACGCGGCCGGGCGCTGGGAGTTGGATTTTTTCCAGGGGGTCGCTGTATATAGCCGGGGCGTCTATCGCGCTTACCCTCGTTATGGGGTGGTCGAGATAGTCGAAGCAGTTCCACTGTATGAGGTGGCTTATTTGGGCGCCTACGCCTAGGAAGGGTTTGTTTTCTTCGACTAGGAGGGCGCGGCTAGTTTTCTTTACGCTGTTGATTACTGTTTCTTCGTCGAGGGGGCGGATGCTGCGTAGGTCCACGACTTCGGCGCTTATGCCGTGTTCCTTTTCGAGGATTTCGGCGGCGGCAAGAGAGGTTATCACGGCGCGGCCGTGGGCGATTATCGAGAGGTCTTTTCCTTCGCGTTTGATGTCGGCCTTGCCGAGCGGGATTGTGAAGTCTTCGCCTTGTTCGGGTACGGGGCCTTTGATGCCGTAGAGGAGGGTGTTCTCCATTACGTACACGGGGTCGTTGTCGCGTATGGCGCTCTTCATCAGGCCTTTGGCGTCGGCAGGGGTGGCTGGGCAGACGACTTTGAGGCCGGGGGTGTTGGCGATGAAGTTCTCGGGTGTGTGCGAGTGGGTGGCGCCAACGTTTGTTCCGCCGTTGGCGGGGCCGCGTATGACTATGGGGCAGTTGATCTTGCCGCCGGACATGTAGCGTACGGATGCGGCGTTGTTTATCACTTGATCCCAGGCCACGTAGGCGAAGCTCCAGAACATCATTTCCATCACGGGGCGTATGCCTAGGAATGAGGCTCCGATGCCCATGCCTACGAAGCCCGCTTCGCTTATGGGGGCATCGACTACGCGTTTGTCGCCGTACTTGGCCCATAGCCCTTCGGTGACTTTGTACGCGCCGTTGTACTGGGCTACTTCCTCGCCGATTATGACGACGTTTTCGTCGCGTTCTATTTCTTCGGAGAGCGCCTCTTTGATGGCTTCGCGATAGGTTATTTCACGCATTGGAAAAGAAGAGAAAAATGTTTGTCCACAGATTATGAGAAATGTGCGCCGGACTTATCCAGATGACTGACTGTGTTGTTTTGCCTCTCGGACTCCTCGCAGAGGTGCCCTTGCCTTGGAATGTTGTATTGAACGTCTGTGTCGTGATTCCCCGGGAGTGATTGAAAGGAACGACTTTGGAGGCAAATCCATCATCAGAGTCTTCGCCAAGAGGCGTGGATACTTGGGCCTTTCGGTCCTAGTCGTTGAAGAATATTCGGCCTTCGTTGTTGTGTTTTCCTGGGTTGTCGGCTGTCCAGTACACGTCTTGCGTGATGGTTTCCGGTTCAGGCCAGGGGCTTGCGTGTGCGTAGTCGGCAGAGTCTGAGGCTTCCTGACGCGCGGCGTGGTCTATGTCCTTGACCTCTTCGGCGCTCAGTGTGCCCTCTTCGACCAGTATGCCCTCGAAGAGTTTGATGGGATCCTTGCTCTGCTGGTAGTCGAGGATCTCGTCCTTACTGCGGTACTTTTCGGCGTTCGCGTCTGCTATGGAGTGGCCGCGGTAACGGTAGGTCGTCAGCTCAAGAATCGTAGGTTCGGACTTTTCGTAGGCTCTTTCCAGCGCTTCCATGGTCTTGGCGCGTACCTCGTATAGGTGGTGTCCGTTGGCGATTTCCCAGGCCATGTCGTAGGCTTCGGCGCGCTTGGCTAGGCAGCCGGGGTGGGCACTGCTGCGGCATAGACTCGTGCCCATCGAGTAGCCGTTGTTCTCTATTACATATATTACGGGGAGCTTCCAGAGGGCGGCCATGTTCAGCGATTCGTGGAAGGCACCTTGATTTATCGCGCCGTCGCCCATGTAGCATACTGCCGCGCCCTTCAGGCCCTTGTACTTCAGCGCGTAGGCCAGGCCTAGGCCGAGGGGTGTCTGCCCGCCGACAATGCCGTGTCCGCCCCAGTAGTTTTTCTCCGGGGCGAAGAAGTGCATTGAGCCGCCTTTGCCGCGAGAGCAGCCGGTGGCCTTGCCATACATTTCCGCCATGCATTCGTTCATGCCCATGCCTGCGCAGAGGGCGTGCCCGTGGTCGCGGTAGGCGGTGATGTAGTGGTCGTTCGGCCCGCGCACGCTCATCGAGCCTGTGGCGACGCTTTCCTGCCCGATGTAGAGGTGTAGAAAGCCGCCTATCATGCCTTGTTGGTAGGCGCGGATCGAGCGTTCCTCGAAGCGGCGGATGCGGTACATCGTGCGCAAGAGGTCAACTTTGGCCTCCTTTGTTAGGTTGGCGTTTATCGGGGCCTTTTCGTACCCGCGCGGGCCTTTGTCCTCGGGGCGTATTGGCTGCGCTTCTTGTCCTGAGTATTTCGTATTCACGTTGGGCTTCTCAAAATACATGTAAAGGGAAAATACTGTGTGCGCAAACTGTCCCGCTGGCAATGCGTTGTGCTGGCGGTCAATTGTTGACAGGGAATCTTTTCTGTTCAAGAGCGTCGGACCAGCCCTTCGCTTCCATTTTGTATGATTTTTACGTGCAGAGGCTTGCGGGTTTCAGGCGTAAGCAGGGTTGCTTATGGGGCGAGGTGTCACTTTTTAGATGCGCTGATAGGGGGTTGGGGTATGCAGGGAGATGTCAGCGCAGTGTACTTTGCCAACGTAGTGCGTTTTGCAAATGCAGTGGTTGGGCTTGGGTTCTAGGCATGATATTGTCGGTGTCGTCGAAGGGCAGTGTTTCTGGAGTGCGATGTTGGCTGCCTCGGTTAGGTGAACACTTGAACAGTTTATAGCGATGTCTTTCCCACTCGAACTTGTTACTTTGCTCGGTTCTTCCGCCGGAGGGGGGCTGCTGGCTTTTGTGTCGAATCTGGCCAAGGCTAGGCAGGCTGAGCGCACTTATGTGCTTCAGGCTTTGAATGACAAGGCGCATATCGTGGATCAGGCGCGTAGGTACGAGAGCAGGGGCTTTGCATGGACGCGTCGCATCATTTCGCTGACGGCGGTGTTTTTCGTCATCGCGTTCCCGAAGCTGGTGGCGGTGTACATGCCGGAGGTGCCCGTGTATGTGGGTTACACGGAGGCAAAGAGCGTTCTTTACTTTTTTACGAGCGATACGTCCAAGACTGTTTGGAAGCAGATGAGCGGGTTGGTGATTACGCCGCTCGATACTCACCTTTTGAGCGCGATCATCGGGCTGTACTTCGGGGGGAGTCTTGTTAAGTAGGAGGCTTGTTCTTGGTTGGTTAGGGGTTACATATACTGACGCGGGCGGGTCCATCCGTCCATTGGGCCGATGCCGGACATTCCGGCGATTACATGCAGAGCCGCCATTGCATCGGGGTGGATGCGGGGGACTGGCGGCTTCATACAGGGTACTGGGGATGGCCCGTCCGCGTCTTCATATCACAATTTATCATACTATATCATGAGTCAGGATGCTTACAATACGCCGCAGTTTATCGGGGCCGTGCTTATGGCGCTGTCTTCGCTGATGGGTGCCTACTACCTGACTCTGCGCATTCGGGAGGCATTTTCGCGCGGGGCGCATTCCGAGCCTGCAAGCAGGGCTGAGCTGGAGCGCCTGCGCGGAGATATAGCAGACATGCGCGGGGAGTGGCGCGATTGGCGCGACGCCGTTGAAGGGCGCTGCGACGGGGGCCTAGCAAGCGCGCACGAGCTTATACGGCGCAACGCCGAGCATATTGCGGTGCTCATCGCGCAGGGGGAGATGCTGGAGCGCAGGCTTTCTGAGGCCGTGGGGCGCATTGACCGCATCGGCGAGAGGCTGGCACGCTAGTTATCAGAAATCTCAAACTATTTATACACATGGACTTCAATTCATTTTGCAGAGCGGTGTCTGAGTGTGGCGTCGTGGCGGCTTCCAATGCGAAGGTTGCGGCTCCCAAGGGCAGGCGTCCTCGTAAGGCTGTGGATGTAGTGCCGGTGGAGGCACTGACTGAAGATGTGCAGAGCGCCACGCTAAACGACGCGGAGTGTGTGGAGGCGGTTCGCCGAGGGCGGATAATGGCGGCCCGTGTGCTGGATGCGCTCAAGGACGATCACGGCATACTGGAGAAGGCTGCCGTTGAGATGGCATGGCTGGGCGTGCTCAGGTAGCTTTCGCAGGCCGAGGGGGACGAGGCCATGAAGCAGGCTGTGGGCAATCTTCTGCGTCTTCTTGGAGGTCAGGATGCTGCTGGCGGGCGCAAGCGTTCCGGTGCTGCCAAGGCTTTGAGCGCAGGCACAAGAGCGCGGATTGAGGAAGCAGTGCGCCTGATGTGAGGCATGTATCACGAAATATCACTCTCTACTTTCCATATTCTTGAACATTATCATACACAGTCAGGCATCCGATCCGCTGTTCCTGCCTTACCAGGAACGTTGGATTCACGATTGCTCGCGCTTCAAGCTGATGGAGAAATCCCGTCAGGTGGGCATGAGTTGGGCTGCGGCTTACCGGGCGGTGGCGCTGACGGGGCTGGTTGGGAATCGTATGGATTGCTGGGTGGCCAGCCGGGACGAGGTGCAGGGGCGTCTTTTCATGGATGATTGCGCTAAGTGGGCGAGGCTATTGGAGCTTGGCGCGGGGGACTTTGGCGAGAGAGTGCTGGGGGGTGGCCGTAGCGGTGGCGATGAGCTGCGCCTTGCCAACGCTTGTGCCGTTCGGGCGCTTTCGTCCAGCGTGGATGCGCAGGCGGGCAAGCGTGGAATTAGGATCCTGGACGAGTTCGCCCTTCATGCGGACCCTCGTCGTCTGTTCGCCGTGGCGGCGCCCGGGATTACCTGGGGCGGCTCTTTGGAGATTCTTTCGACGCACAGAGGGAGCGGTAATTACTTCAACAAGCTGATTGTCGAGGCTCGCGAGGGTGGCAACCCCAAGGGATTTTCTCTGCATCGGGTGACTTTGCAGGACGCGGTCGAGCAGGGTTTGCTGCGCAAGTTGAAGGCGAAGCTGCCTGCCGAGGATCCGCGTCAGGCTATGGACGAGGACACTTACTTGCAGTTTGTGAGGGACTCTTGCCCTGACGAGGAGACTTGGCTGGAGGAATACTGCTGCGTGCCTTCGGACGATGCGGCGGCGTTCCTCTCGCTGGAATGGATTACGGCGGCGGAGTATGCGCCGGCTGCGGCGGGGGCAAGGCCGGAGTGGGACTTGTCCCTTGAGGATCTGCGCCGTTCCAAGGGGCCGTTCTACCTTGGCGTTGACCTTGGGCGTGAGCGGGATCTGACGGTGCTTTGGCTTCTGGAAGTGGCCAATGGCTGCGTCTTTACGCGGCGGCTTGTCTGCATGGACCGAACGCCTTTTTCGGCGCAGGAGGAGCGGCTTTACGAGCTGTTGGAGCTGCCGGGCCTTCGGCGCTGCTGCATAGACGAGACGGGGCTTGGGCGGCAGTTCGCGGAGCGGGCGGTGCAGAGGTATGGCGAGCGGCGTGTGGAGGGGCTGACTCTTTCCGCGCCTGTCAAAGAGGAGCTTGCCTATCCACTGAGGGCGGCTTTCGAGAACGGGACGATCCGTGTGCCGCCGCTCGATGCGGTGCGGGCGGACTTGCGCTCTTTGCGCCGGGAGTGTTCGGGCACTGGGGCGCTGCGTTTCACGGCGGAGCGCGGGCGTTTTGGCCACGCGGACCGTTTTTGGGCGTTGGCACTGGCCTTGAGGGCCGCGCGCTTTGGCGAGGAGAGGCGGAGGGTTCACGCGGAGCGGCTGCCTTCGCGCGATGTGTTTATGGTCTAACAACTTGCACTTATGGAGACTACAAAGATGAACGAGGCGAAACCAATTCTTTCGACGCAGAGGGTCGTGGCGCACATGCGTTCGCGCTTTGACCCGATTCGCAGCCTGACGCCGGAGCGGCTGAGCAGGATGCTGGACGATTTTCACGCCGGGTATCTGCGCGAGGCGGCCCTTGCCTGGGACGCCATCGAGCGGCGCGACGACATCGTGCAGGCTGCGGCGAGCAAGCGCAAGCTGAGCGCGGGGCGTAATGGCTGGGATGTGCTGGCGCTGGACGATTCCCCGCGCGCCGCGGAACACGCTGCCGCGCTGGATGAGTTCTGGCGCAATGTGCGCTGTGTAAACGCCTTGGATGAGAACGAGCGGGGTGGCTTTTCCCTGCTTGCGCGGCAGATGATGGATGCGGTGGGCAAGCGGTACGCGGTGCATGAGATTGTATGGGAGCGGGTGGGGGCGCGGGGCCTCAGTGCGGTGTTCCGCTTTGTGCCTTTGTGGTTTTTCGAGAATCGCACAGGGCGCCTGCGTTTCCTGCCCACCGAGCACGCGCTGGAGGGCGAGGCTCTGGAGCCGGGGCGTTGGATGGTGGCCTGCGGGGCGGGGATCATGGAGGCTTGTTCGGTGGCGTATCTTTACAAGCATCTGCCCTTGCGGGACTGGCTGCTCTATTGTGAGCGCAATGGTATGCCGGGGGTGCGCGGGGTGACGGATGCCACGCCCGGTTCCGAAGAGTGGCGGGCTGCGCGGGAGGCCGTGGAGGCGTTCGGTGCGGAGTTTCGTGCTTTGATGAGCGAGGGGACGAGCATCGAGGCCATCGACCTTGGGGCGAAGGGTTCGCTGCCCTATGCGGAGCTAGTCGAGCGCATGGATCGCGGCATTTCGGTCCTGTGGAGAGGGTCGGACCTATCCACGATTTCGCGTGAGAGCGGTATCGGTGCCTCGCTTCAGAAGGATGAGCCGGACCTGTTGGCCGATGGCGACGCGGCCATGCTTACGGAGACGCTCAACGAGTGCGTGAGCCGCTATGTGACTCAGTTTCTCTTTGGCGAGGAGCCTCGGGCACGTATCTACGTGCGCCCTGGCAGGCATACGGGCATTTCGATGGACCTTCAGATTTACCGCGCTGCCCACGAGATGGGTATCCAGATAAGCGAGAGGGATTTTCGCGAGAGGTTCGGTCTTGGGGAGGCGGGGTAGGAAGTTATTCGGTAATTTCATATTTGATTGTTAACCAAACACATAATCATCATGGATTTGATACGTATTGTCGAATATGGGGAGCATCCGCACCCCAAGGGGCTTCAGCGCGTCAGCTTTGCCGTGGCGCAGAGGTTGGAGCAGGACTTTCGCTCGCTGCGCGGGCGGCTTGCGCGGCGCTTTGGCGGGCTGCCAGTATATGTCGGGCACCCGGACGATCCGGACTTTTCCGGTGCTCCGGGGCATACAGACACTCGTGCCCACGGCTGGATTTGCGAGCTGAGGGCACAGCCCGATGGCCTGTACGGTCTTGTGCGCTGGGCACAGTCCGGGCGGGAGCTGCTGGCCAACGCCAATTACAAGTTCTTTTCCCCGCGCTGGCTTATGCGGGGCCTTGGCGAGGGTGTATTTGAACCCGTGCGCCTGCTTTCCGTCGGCCTTACCAACTCGCCAAACATTCCCGGCGAGACCATCGCTAACGAGGCCCCGCTGGCTCTTGGCGAGAGCTGCGTCGGCGTATGTGCGCCGATATCGACAGGCGGCGAGGTTAGGGGCGCCGAGGCCGCTCCGGCCATGACTTGTGCGGCGAACATGCCGGAAGCTTTCAGTCGCTCCCGCACGCTGGCCCTTGGCTCGCGGCGCGACTCTTTTTGCCGCAGGCAGGCAATTGTCGATGCCGTCCATGCCCGCATGGGCGATACTGGCGAGGACTTCGCCACGGCCTGGGCCAACGTCAAGCGAAGCCGCGCCGACCTGTTCTAAACGTCATTTTTTAACGTCCAAATACTGAACAAATGAGCATACTAATACCGATACTGGTTGTTGCCGCGCTGGCTGGCGCGACGCTGGGCATACGTGCCCGCGCACGTCTTCGCAGCTTTTCAAACGCTCTGCCGGGCACGCACTTCGGCAGCATTACCCGCCTGACTGACGCCGCCGTGTCCACGCGCTTCCTGCTGGGGCGCGCGGGCAGCGACGAGGCGCATGTGGCACTGTGCGGGGCCTCCAACGTGCCTCTGGGTGTAATAGACGACACGGCCTCTGCCGCTGGCGAGGATGTGGCCGTGCAGCTTCTGGGCAGCGCGGGTTGCACCCTGCGCATGGTCAGCGCCGCCGCCATCTCGGCGGGTTCCTTGGTCTATGCGGCCGCAAACGGCAAGGTGAGCGTCCTGCCTTCCAGCGCGGGCACCTACTACTGCGTGGGCCTTGCCCTCATCCCCGCAACGGGTGCGGACGAACTTATCGAGGTCGATCCCTGCGTGCCCGTGCGCACCGTCGTGGCCTAGCAATTGGGCCTATTCTGCAAACGTCATCTAATCAGGCACTTTGTAATAACATTCATACATTCGTCATCATGACTGAGACTATTGCCAACACTATCGCGGCCGACGATGGCCGCCAGACGCCGGGCACTGTGTGCGCGGCCAACGAGAGCCGCTTCGAGGCGGCGCACCTGTCCGAGCCTCTGACGGCCTTCACCGTCGGATGGAAAGATCCCGAGGACCTTCGCTCGCTTCTGGAGTTCATCGCCCCGAGCGTCCGCGTGGGGCGCCGCTTCGAGTTCCGTAAGGCGGATAATGCCGAGGCCTTCCTGTCGGAGACGGACGATGTGCGCGCAGTGGGCAGTTCCTTCAAGCGCGTGGAATACACGGGCGAGACCATCAACGCCAAGACCCTGAACAAGGGCCTGACAATTCGCGTCGATCACGACGAGGAGGTGGGCGACGACTGGCAGGAGCGTTACGTGCAGATGCTCGTGCAGCGTCTGCTCCGCAACGAGCTGCGCCGAGCCGTGGCTGCGCTGGATACGCAGGATGTGTCCGAGAGCAAGACTTGGACATGGAACGGCACCGGTACGGCCCCGAACCCTGATGGAGACATCCGCTCTGCTCTGTCCGCCGCCGCCACTACTACGGGTGTGCGTCCCAATCGCGTCATCTTTGGCGAGGGCGCATGGGATCTGCGCAGCAACGCCTATTACGCGCAGGATACAGCCGGTGCCTTCCACGCGGCCACCCTCTCGCCAGAGGAGCTTGCAAAGCGCCTCTTCGTCGATGGAGTCAAGGTCGTCAGCGCCCGTTACAACAGCGGCTCCACCAAGGGCCTCGTGCTGGGCAACCACCTGTATGCCTACTACGCGCAGCAGGGCGTCAGCCGCGACGAGCCGAGCAACATCAAGAGGTTCGTGACGCCTGCCGGTGGCAGCGACTTCCGCGTCTATGTCGAGCAGTCGAGCAAGTACACCGACATCAGCGTGGAGCACTATTCGTCCATCGTGCTGACCTCCACCCTTGGCATTCGCCGTCTGGCCCTGAGCTAGACGTTTCTCGAAAGGCGGGCGCGTCCGTCCAATCCGGGCGCACCCGTCCGTCCACTGTATCAAAGAGCTTTCAACATGCCCGCCAATAGGGCGCATATTCCCATGAGCAACTGGATAAGTATATCACGACAGGATGTTTACGACTACCTTGCGGCGGAGCAGGTCGAGGCTGTCCGCAGCGAGGCCCTGGGCGAAGGGCAGGGCGACCCTCTCTGCGCCGTCATTGCCGACACGGTGTGCCGGGTGCGCGGCGAGGTGGCCGCGTATAGCAAGAACACGCTCGACGCCGACAGAGCCACGATTCCCCCGGAGCTTCGCGGCGCGGCTCTGGCCCTCATAATCGAGGCGGCGCAGGTGCGCCTGCCTTCGCTAAGCCTGAGCACGGACCAGATACGGATGGCCAATGCCGCTCGCGCCCTGCTTAGGCGGGTGGCGGCCGGGGCCTTCGCTGTATCCCAAGGCGATGTAACTGGCGGTGGCGATGGAGAGGCTGAGGCAAGCCCGACTGTAAGCAGCAAGCGCATCGAGCTTGTTGGCCGCCGCGCAAAACCTTTAACAAGTGCAAGACTGGCAGGGCTTTAGCCGCTCGCGCCGCAGGAGGTTGTTCCAATGCAATCCATACTACTTAAACTTCAGGAAGTCGCAGCAGCCCGGCTTCGCCGCAGGCGAGAGTTTGCCCGCATCCCGGTGCTTACCCGCAAGAACGGCGAGCTTTCCGCCCGCGTCAAGGAGGCCGTGGCGCTTGGGGGACTCTGCGTAATTATCATGCCCCCGCGCCCGCGAAAGGCCGATGTGGCCCAGCCTACGCCCGTCATCACGAGGCTGGATATTTGCATACGCGTAGTTGAGAGCGCCTTCCATAGCCACGAAGCCGATGCTCTATCGGTGGCGGAGCTTGTCTCCCGCTCCCTGCACGGATGGCAGCCCGTCATGCCGGGTATTACCATGCCCCTGACTCTGGATAGCGACAGCGCCTGGGCAATGGACGAGGAGCCGGATCGGAAGGGTCGCTACACGATAGAGGTGCGCTTCACTGGAAGCGCGAGTTTATAACACCTGTCCATAAACAATTTTCGGAGTATTATCACAATGGCATTTCCCATTTACATACAGGCCGATTTGGCCGATTTCGACAGTCCGATCGACCTTCGTCGCAGCGAATCGCCCGCCTTCTGGAGTGGCACAGATGTGGAGTTCCGCATCGGTGTGTTTCAGTTCGGAGTACTGCGCGAGGTGGGCGATCTTGCCAGCATCACGCTGGAGATCAAGCCCTTGGGCAGCGGCGGCTCCCGGCCCACGGCGGACACGGCCCCGCTGATGAGCCGGACTGTCAGCAGTTTGGACAACGCCTTGACCGAGGACGAGTGGTACGCCTTCTCTCATCAGCACGCCAAGATTGCCTTCAGCGCGGCCGAGAGTTGCATCCCTGCAGGTACTCACTGGATGGTGCTGAGCGCCGTCACAAAGGGTAGCCCGGCGCAGTATCTTACGCTCTGCGCTGGCTTTGTGAATGTGGAGCAGGATGGCTATGATACTGCCGGCATCGTGCAGGTGACTGGGGGCGTGGCCTACACCAAGGCAGAGGCCGATGCCCGCTTTTCGCAGATTTGGCAGCCTGTGTCCCCTTTGTATATGGATGAGGTGCGGAATTTGCGCCTCGCTGCCGATCTGGCGCAGGAAGGGCGGACCCCATCCACTCGCTGCCGCATCTACTCGGGCGGCTACTCTGCGCTGCCCACTGGCGTGGGCCGCGCAGGCTGGCTCGCGGCAGGGGGTGCACTGCTCATGCGCGTATGCGCCTCTGGCGCTGGCACGCTGGCGGACATGGGTCCGCCGGTCGTTGCCCTGACAGATTCCGACGGTTCCGCTGCCCGCGTGCAGGTGTCGCTCACACTGGCCACCGGCACGCTTGTTCTGCGCAGCACGGCCCGCATCATGCCCCTGTTCGCATATCGCAGGCTGGGCGTGCTGATTGATGCTCCCGTATCCGGTTCGCTATCGGCGGCATCGGTGCATGTGTATGTCGAGGGCTCGGAGACCACGCTCGAGGTAGTCGGCACTTCCTACACAGGCGCACCGGCGGCAGGCACTGGCGCGTGGACGCTCGCCGCAGCCGCTGGGGGTGCAAGCCCCCTCAACTGCCGAGTGGCCGCCGACGGCTGGGCTGCGCTCAACTACCCGCTCACATCCGCCCAGTACGCAGCATGGATCACCACAGGCGCATTGCCTTACGAGGTTCCGGGTGCGATGCAAATGCTCACAAATGCCAGCTTCGAGGATTTCACGGGCACGCCAGATGATGATGCCGGAGATAGTTTCGCGGGTTGGAACGCATCCGTAGGAGACGGTCTAGCTCAGGCCAAGAGCGGTGGGTATGGCGGCGGACACTGCGTGCAGATTACCACCGGCACAAACAACTCTGGACCAGCAGTTTACCAGAGTTTCCAGAATTTGCTTTGGCCGGGTCTAGTGACGATTTCGGCAGCAATAAAGGGAGACGGGACCGCTGCTGGCAGATGGGAATTACAAAAAGTGGGCGGTGCCACGGCTCTTGATACGGAAGGGGTTGGCCGCGCAAGCACAGCTGCATCCGGTGCGTGGACAGTCGTCACACGTTCCTGGGTCATCAACGAACCCGGTCTTTATCGCGTGTTTTTCTACGGGAGTATTACCACTGGTAAGAGTATCAGTTGGGATGCTATCGAAACGCGCTCCACAGGCAACCTGCTCGCCGGGCTGGATCTTGCCGCGCAACCCATCTGCACCCGAGCAGCGAGCGATGCCGTACTACTTGATAGCCAGAGTGGCGTGGCCCTTTCCCACGCCCAGCAGCCCGAGCGCATGACGCTGGCCGCACAGCTACCGATGACGGCGGACGGTTACCTACTGGGCGACTGGCTGACGCACCCGGCGGGCTACATCGTGGAGCGCGTCCTAGTGACAAACCGGGGCAGCGCCAGCACGACGGCGACCATCCGCGCGGGTAGTTCCGGTGGCACGACCATTGCCACGGGCACTGTGGCGGCCACGGGTCTGCCGGTATCCTTTACGATCAGCAGCCTGAGTGCCCTCACGGCATCAGGGGGCAAGATCTACGTGGCGGGCGGCGCGGCCAGCAGTCCGCTGATGCTGACTTTGGCCCTGGCCCGGACCTAACTATTCAAGCGCAGGATTGTACGAACACCCCGCCGCCCAGCAGGCGCTCGCCCTCGTAAAGAGCGCAGATCTGGCCGGGGGCGATGGCACGCTGCGGAGACTCGAAACTCACGCGGGCCGTCCCCCCCTCAAGCGGCTCGAAGACACTTGGCACGGAAGGATCGCGATAGCGCGGGCGCACCAGCAGCCCGCGCTTTTCGCATACTGGCTCGACGAGCCAGTTGAGCGAAGCCACGAGCATAGTGCTTTGGAACAGCCCCTCAGTGCCCGGTCCCTCGAAGGCCACGACAAGGCGGTTACGCTCCCCATCCCGCTCGACAACCACGTAGTGCTCGCCATCGGTGTTGGACGGAATACCTATGCCCCGCCTCTGCCCGAGAGTATATAGATGCAGACCCCTATGCAGGCCAAGGACGCGACCCGAAGTGTCCACAATCTCGCCAGGGCTGTCCGGGATGTAGTGGCGAAGGAAATCGGCAATTTTCACCTGACCGATGAAGCAGATGCCCTGACTGTCCTTCTTGCCAGCGTTGGGCAGGCCAGCTCTTGCGGCCAGTTCGCGCAGCTCGGGCTTTGTCAGATGCCCAACGGGGAAGAGCGCCTCTTTGAGCTGCTCTTTGCGCACCATCGCAAGGAAATAGGACTGGTCCTTGTTCTTGTCCACACCCTCGAATAGCCCGATCGCCCGGCCATCATCGCAAGGCATTCGGCGGCAGTAATGCCCGGTGGCGACAAAGTCGAAGCCCTTGGAAAGAGCGTAGTCGCGCAACACGCCGAACTTCATCTCCCGGTTGCACATCACATCAGGGTTCGGAGTAAGGCCCCTGCGGTACCCATCGACCAGATACTCCACAACCCTCTCCCGGTAGTCTCGGATAAAGTTGCACACCGTGAAGGGGACACCCAAGTGCTCACACACTGCGCGCGCGTCGGTGATGTCTTCCTCCCAAGGGCAGTGCGCCTCGATGTTTTCCTCGTTTATCCAGTTCTTCATGTAGGCACCCGCGATGTCGTACCCCTGCTCCTTCAGAAGCAGGGCCGCCACGGCGCTGTCCACGCCGCCAGACATCGCCACAAGTGCCCTTTTCTTACCCATAAGCGGACAAATCCTGCTTCAATAATGGCTTATGTCATCACTTTTTTTGAAGGAATTTCATTCTCCGGCTTGCATGGCAGGGCCGGGGCCTATTTCCTCTTGCCTCGCTACTGTACAGAGGCCGTCTTGCGCGTAACCCGCGCGGGCGGCCCCTTTTTCGTGTTTTGTTCCCATAACCCCCGAATCAAGCTAATGAAGCAATATATATCCGAAGTGATGGAGCAGGTGTCGCGCCGCAACAAGGGCGAACCTGAATTCCTGCAAGCTGTTCAAGAAGTGCTCGAATCCCTTGAGCCTGTTCTGGAGCGCCGCCCCGCTTTTCGCGATGCCCGCATCCTGGAGCGCGTTGTCGAACCGGAAAGGCAGATAATGTTCCGCGTGCCTTGGGTGGACGACAAAGGCCAGGTGCAGGTGAACCGCGGTTTCCGCGTCCAGTTCAACAGCGCAATCGGTCCCTACAAGGGCGGCCTCCGCTTTCACCCCAGCGTCAACATCGGTATCCTGAAGTTCCTCGGTTTCGAGCAGATCTTCAAGAACGCGCTCACTACGCTTCCCATGGGCGGGGGCAAGGGCGGGTCCGACTTTGACCCAAAGGGCAAGAGCGAGGGCGAAGTCATGCGCTTCTGCCAGAGTTTCATGACCGAGCTTAGTCGCCACATCGGTGCCGACACCGACGTTCCAGCAGGCGACATCGGCGTTGGTGGCCGCGAAATCGGCTACATGTTCGGCCAGTACAAGAGGCTGGCCAACGAGTTTACAGGCGTACTCACCGGCAAGGCCATTCGTTGGGGCGGCTCGCTCATCCGCCCCGAGGCCACGGGCTATGGCTGCGTTTACTTCGCCGAGGAAATGCTCAAGAGCAAGGGCGAGTCCCTCGCGGGCAAGGTCTGCGCGGTGTCCGGCTCCGGCAACGTGGCCCAGTACACAGTCGAGAAGCTCAACCAGCTCGGCGCCAAGGCCGTGACCATGACCGACTCCGACGGCGCCATTTACGACCCAGACGGCATCGACGCCGAGAAGCTCGCCTTCGTCATGGAGCTTAAGAACGTGCGTCGTGGCCGTATGCACGAGTACGCTGCCAAGTACGGCTGCCAGTTCCTGCCCGGCAAGCGCCCCTGGAATGTGCCCTGCGACTGCGCCTTCCCCAGTGCCACGCAGAACGAGCTGGACGGCGAAGACGCCAAGGCCCTGCTCGCCAATGGCTGCAAGCTCATTAGCGAAGGCGCCAACATGCCCAGCACGCCCGAAGCGGTCGAGCAGTTCATAGCCGCCAAGATCTGCTACGGCCCGGCAAAGGCAGCGAACGCTGGCGGCGTGGCCACTTCCGGCCTCGAAATGAGCCAGAATTCGATGCGCCTTTCCTGGACGCGCGAAGAGGTCGATGCAAAGCTGCACAGCATCATGGTGAACATCCACGAAGCCTGCCGCAAGACGGCCGCCGAATACGGCCAACCATGCAACTATCTGATGGGTGCCAACATATCGGGCTTTGTGAAGGTTGCCGAGTCGATGCTCAATCAGGGCGTCGTCTAAGGATAGTCACAGAACCGGCACTCCGCAGGGCCGCCTCCGTGTCAGTACCGCATAATGTGCGGGATTGATGCGGGGCGGCCCTTCGTGTTGCAAAAGATGAAAAAACTCCTTTGTCTGTCTGGATTGCCGCTCAAGCTCTCTCTATTTGAAACGCCAATCGCCTGACAGTCCCGAATGCCTCGCATCCCCCAACGAATATTCAGTGCCCGCTGGTACGATGAGTCCACCGGAATAGTCAGCCTTACCGGCGACTGGGTTAAGCCCGGCTTTCCACCCCTTTTCTGGGAAAGTGCGGAGGAACCGCTTAAGGGCCTGCGCCGCGCGCCATTACTGGAATACGGAGACGCCAGTGGCTACTACACGCAGGGAGCGTATGTCACATTCTGCCTGCGGGTAAGCCGTTACCCGAACTACGACCTTGAAAGCGGCGGGGTGTACGTGTCGGGCGAGTTCAACCACTGGGAGCCGCGGGCCTGTGGCGAGCAATGGCGTCTTGAGGCAGCCCTTGTCGATGGCGTGGACTATTATCTTCTCACCGTGCGCAAAGATGCCTGCCTGCGCAAGGACGGACGCGAGAGGCGCAACGTAAAGGTGCCCTTCAAGTTCATGACCGGACGTGGCGAGTGGATGGAAGTGCCCTCGGGCGCACCCAACGTCATGCAGGACGAACACGGCAATCACAACCTTTACATCCACCCACGCCGCAGCGGGCATCACCAGTTTTTCTTTACTCCCCACGAGCCTCTGGACCCAGCAGCCGGGCCGAGCAGCGTCGTATGGGTGGAGGAAGGATACAGCGAGAGCGCCCTTATGATGCCCGGCGAGTATCTGCACCGGGTGGACAGCCGCTACGAACAGGGCGTGCATTACGTCAGCGGAAACATGATATTCCGCATCTTCGCCCCCCGCGCCAGCTCTGTGACTCTGGCCCTGTTCCGCAATCTCGACCAGAGCGACCGCGTGGACCACGAGGCGGTGCGCATAGACGCTGGCACCTGGGAGGCCGTGGTGCCCGAGGACTGCCACGGGGCATACTATTTCTACCATATCGACGGCGACCGCGACCCCTTCAGCTCCTTCGACTCCACAATGCCCGTTCTGGACCCCTTTGCGCTGGCCTGCGTCGGGCCGCTCGGGCCTGCCATTGCTCTGGACCACAACCGCATCAAGAGGCCTGAACGCCGCTTCAAGCCCCCGCACTGGCAGGATTTGGTAATCGCCGAGGCGCACGTGCGCGACCTCTGTGCCAATGCCCCGGTGAAGATGGAGCTGGGCGAGAGGATGGGCTTCAGTGGCCTTGCCCGCTATGTGCGAAGCGAGGAGTTCTACCTCTCCCGCCTTGGGGTGAACGCCGTGGAACTCCAGCCCGTGCAGCAGCACGACGAGCCGACCAAGGAGGGCTACCACTGGGGCTACATGACCAACAACTACTTTGCCCCCGCAAGCCAGTACGCCCTTGCCCCCGAGAGCGGCTCGCAGATTGACGAGCTTCGCGACCTAGTCGCCGCCTTTCACGAGCGGGGTATGGTCGTCATTTTCGACGTTGTGTACAACCACGTCGGCGAGCCGAACTTCCTCCAGTACATCGACAAGCACTACTATTTCGACCTCTCCGCCGAGGGCCATTACATGAACTGGAGCGGCTGTGGCAACACGCTCAACTGCGCCACGCCGATGGCATACAAGCTCATGGCCCGCAGCTTGGCATGGCTTGTCGAGGCCTTTGACGTGGACGGCTTCCGCTTCGACCTGGCAGACCTAGTCGGCGTCGAGCCGCTAAAAAAGATCGAAAAGGAACTCAAGCGCATCAAACCGGGCATAATCCTGATTGCAGAGCCTTGGAGCTTTCGCGGGAACATTGCCCTCGCCCTCAAGCCCACCGGCTATGCTTCGTGGAACGACGGTTACCGCGAGTATATGCGCAAATACGTCCTCGCGCAGGAAGGCCCCGAGGGGCTGAAGTATTTTCTCAACGGCTCGCTTGCCCACCTAAGCTCTTGGCCTGCCCAGAGTGTCAACTACGTCGAAAGCCACGACGACATGTGTTGGCTCGACCGCATTACCGAGAACGCGGGCAACGATGGCGACAACCCCAGCGCGCGCGATCGCCGCCGCACGCACCTGATGGTCTCGATTCTGATGATGTCGCTGGGCATACCCATGCTGTCGGCCGGGCAGGACTTTTTGCGCAGCAAGAGAGGGCACAACAACACCTACAAGCGTGGCGACCTCAATGCGCTCGACTATGGCCGCGCCCGCCAGTTCAGCGGAACGCACGAGTATTTCCGCCGCTGGATAGAGTTCCGCCTCTCTCGCGCGGGCAAGCTTCTGCGCCTTATGGATCCGCCAGGCAAGGGCTACCTGCGCTTCTTTCAGCCTGCAAACGGAAGTCCGGCCCTCGCCGCCCTATACAATGCCGACATGGCCTTGGGGCCGCAGAGACTGTTTTTTGCCGTCAATCCCTGCCTTTCGGACACCGTCATCGAGCTGGACGGCTTCAGCCTTGGCGAGTTTACCCAGATTGCCGATGCGGAGTGCTTTGATTCGAGCGGCCTCAAAGGCGCGCAGACTTTGGTCTGCAATGGTCCCTACCTTGTCCTGCCCGGCCTGTCCACGGCCCTGTTCGTCCAGTAGGATAGGGGCGCGGCTGGGGCGGGCGCGATAGACTGCAACTGATGCGGGAAAATGTCCGTCCCGGGGAAACCCGGCTATATCCCGAAACGACTCAAAAGGGCATCCGCTCGGGACGGACCGAAAGGGAATTGTATGCTACCAAGTGCCGCCAACATAACAAAGTTACTGGCTCTTGAACAAGCGTTGAATGAGAAAAACTGACAATACGCAGTGTATTGTTAAACGCCAGTAGCGTGGGGCTGACAGGAGTCGAGGAACCAAAGGTCGTCTTCGTTGTCCAGTATATGATACTCTCATGACTTACGTAAACCTCTCAGGCTATTGAAGCACGTGCTTGATTATGAAGCGTTTGGCGCTCGCTCGGCTATATATTTGTTTGGGTGGACATTGGAGTACGTTTAATGTGGTATGTTCATGATTTGTCGGTAACGCGTGGTTAAGTATGGACAATCTTCACATCTTTACGGCAGCAGATGCCAACTATCTGACAGGCGCTCTTGTCACCTGTCTTTCCACTCTGGTGCATTGCAAAGGGGAAAAGGCCCTGCACCTGCACCTTATCTACTCTGGTGTAAGTGATGGCGAAGTGCAGAGGTTCGCCGAAGAGCTGGGGCCTTTTCTTGGTACAAAGCACAGCTTTGAAGCCCATAATCTGGACGAGGCTCTGGTGGAGGATTTCCCCATCCAAACCAAGCATTTGACCAGGATGACATACGCCCGTCTCTACATTCCAATGCTATTCCCGGAGCTTGACCGGGCGATGTATATCGACAGCGACATAATGGTTCGTCTCCCGGTGGATGAACTTGCGGACATGAATCTTGACGGTTGCTATGTTGCAGCGACGCAAGATATTAACGATGGAAAGTATGTTCGTAGTTGTTGCGACAGGGAGTTGTTCGCCGAGCTTGGCATGGATATGCGTCAGCCATGTTTCAACGCTGGCTTCGCAGTTATGAATCTGAAGGCATGGCGGGAAGATGGCGTCTCGCAAAAAGCCATGACATTCATGGCCAAGTACGGGAGTCGCATTCTTAAAGAGGACCAGAGCGTAATGAACGTTCTTGCCCACAAGCGATGGAAGATGATGCCTCGTGCGTGGAACTTCATGGTCGTGCTGAATAAGAACAAGGCCAGATTCGTCCACCCAAGCGTTGTTAACTACCACACCGTGTCTGGCAACAAGCCTTGGTTTTTCGAGAAAGAAGGCCCTTGCGAGATTATTCGCCTCTTCTACTCGTATCTGGATAGGACCAACTGGCTCGACTATCACAAGAGCGAAGCCGTCTGGCGCTGCCGCTGGTCTGCGCACAACATATTGATGCGCCGCATCCGCTACCGCATTACGGACCTGTTCCTTGATGCCCACCATTCGCTTACCGGGCGCCGTCACTATCGCCGCGCATAGAGGACGCATCCGCATAGCCAATGGCAGCATGCCTAGGCAATAAGCGCCCTTACGGCAGCTTTTCTTCTCGATTGTGCCCGCGCCTTCGCCAGCATCCTTGCCTGATGTTGCACCTTGTCCTGTTCCGCCCAGAGATACCGCAGAACTGCGGAAACGTGGGGCGCCTCTGCGCCTTCACGGGTAGTCGTCTGCACCTTGTGCGCCCGCTGGGCTTTGAGATAAGCGACCGGCACCTCAAGCGCAGTGGCATGGATTACTGGTACGAACTGGACCTGCGAATCCACGACGACTGGGCCGCCTTCAAGGCGCAGAGCGATGCCCCGTCTCGTCGCTGGCTTCTTACAACCCACGCCACGCGAACGATTTGGGATGCCGACTTTCGCGATGGCGACGCTCTGGTGTTTGGCAACGAAGGGCAAGGCGCGCCGGAATGGCTCCACGAGGAGATTGGAGAGCAATACCGCGTGACCATACCACGCTTCAGCGACAAGCCCCTGCGCTCGCTTAACCTCTCAACAAGCGCAGGCATCGCACTTTACGAAGCCTTGCGAAAGACAAGAGGCGAATAAGTCGTATTAGGCTGCCACGGCCTTTTCCCTCGGATGCTGCCTGTGACGCAGGATTAGCAGCAGGGCGAGCACGGATATAATTGCGCAACTTGCAAAAACGCCCCTGTGCCCGACGCATTCGACGACAAAGCCGAAGGAGAGCATCCCCAGCAGATTGCCAGCCGCCATTGCGTTGGAATAAAGGGCCGTGGCCAAACCCGGCTGGCTCGGCAACAGATCCTGAAAGAACACGATGGCTACATTGGACGTGATGGAAATAATCGTGCCGCTCACAATCTGAAGTAGGTAAACGTGCCAAGGCTCGGTTGATAGCGACAGGCCGATGAAGTAGAGAATCGACAACACAAAGCCGAGCCGGATTAGCGAAAGCTGATGCCCGCGAGAGGCCAGATGCCCGAACCAGAGCATCATAGGTATCTCAACCAATGGCCCTATGCCGAAAACTATGCCAAAATCCCGCTCCGTGCCCCCGAGGGTGCGGATGATCGCCAAGGGCAGGTTCATCATGTTCATCGACTGGGTGGAGAGCAGAAGCACAAAGGCACCAAAGCATATCACAACATCCTTGCGACGGAATGTGTGCCATACAGAGTCGCGCTTCACTCCGGGTAGCGCCTTGGGCCTTGGTCTATGCGGCACAAAGAAAAGTACCCCCGCAAGGAAGACGAGCCATAGTCCCGCCGCAGCCGAAAAGAGGCCCTCGAAGCCGTAGGCCACCAGTATTAGCGAGCCGGCTGCGGGGCCGAGCGTCCACGCAAAGGAGAAGCAGACGCGCACAACGCTCATCATCATGCCTGGGGCAAGACCATCCTCCAGAGGCTTGTTGTACTCCTCGCGCACATGGGCAAAGAGCTGCGCAAAGCAGCCCGATGAAATGGCCAGAATCGTGCATCCAATGACGCAGAGTAGGTAAGGGTTGCGCAGGAATGCATAGCCAAGGTAGCCCAGCGCCCCGCCAAGAGCAGCCACTATGAGCACATGGCGGCGCACAAGATGGGTGTCGGACAGCCTCCCCATGAAGGTGCCCATCAAGATGGCACATACGGAGGTGCAGGTCATGAAGACGCTGAAGCCCATAGGCGACATGCCCACCTTCTCCATTCCCCATGTGGATACGAAGGGCGAGAAGAATGAGAAGGCCATGCCCAGCGACAAGGTGGCGCCCAGCAGCCCCGCAAAATTGGGCTGCCTTTTCATGGACTGCACGTAGCTGACGAATTTGGATGACATTTGTGAGGGACGATTCCACGAGGGCCGCCCCGCCCACGCAAGAAGCAAAGTGCGGGGATGGTACCCTATGGGGCCTTTGCAGTACAATAGTGCTGGCTGTTCCCCCCCAAAAAAAGGCCAATCGCCATTCGGAGCGTACAAACTAAAACGCCGCCGGATTTTCAGGCCCGGCGGCGTCTCCCAAGTGCTTAACCAAACTACAAACTAGACTCTGAAACTATGAAAACTTGCTACCTCTTATGCTCACAAACAAAATTCTCTTTGAAGCAAGGGGCCTTGCTTCCGGTCGTATCTTGCTTACATAAACTTAGAAGCATCCGCCCAATAAACGTTCAAAGAAAGCGCAGATATTTTCCAACATTGGTGAATATTTCTGCAACGCGCTGATCGGCATGGATATAGACTATTCATATTTCGATGGGGAACTCTTCGGCACCATTAATTTGTGTGCAGAGGAAAGCCATCACCTTGCCCTTGTCCGTCGGGCAAGACTCGGGCAGAGAGTAGGCCTTTTGAACGGCAGAGGGGGCAGGGCGCTGGCGGTTCTGGAGCAAGCCTCGCCCAAGCTCTGCCGCCTGCGTGTGGAAAGCTGTGATGTTTGTGAGCGCCCCTTTGCCCCGCTTTGGCTTGCCCAAGCCCTGCCCCTTGGCAAGACGATGGACAGTATTGTGCAAAAGGCCACCGAACTGGGCGCGGCAAGAATCCTCCCCATATCGAGCGAACGTTCCGAAATGCGCTTGGACGAGGAGCGAGGCTCGAAAAAGCGTCAGAAGTGGCTCTCCGGTGCGGTGGAGGCCGTCAAGCAGTGTGGCAACCCCTTCCTGCCCCTGATCGACGAGCCTCTCTTGCTATCGGAACTCTTGGCCTTGGAGCTGCCTCCACTTCGCCTTGTCTGCTCCCTGCGCGAAGGGGCCAGACCGCTACTTGCCTGCCTGCCGCGGGATGCCGCACCCTCTTCCGGGGTAGTGCTGGCCATCGGCCCGGAGGGCGACTTTTCCGACAGGGAATACGACCTGTCTCTTATACACAT
>LVBW01000005.1 GCA_001604585.1 Puniceicoccales bacterium Verruco_02
TTGGTAGGCTGAGCGAATGGGCTTCAGTGACAAGCGCCTCGAGGGAGAAGGGAGAGGCGGGTGGGACGTCTGGGCCGCTGACGGGATGCATGTTCGTGAGCCGAGTGGAGAGGTGACGGTTGTTTACCGCCCATAACAACGACTTTCTGCAATAGGCGTTGTTGCGTCAAGGAGCTGTTGGAGCGTAACCCTAACATTTTTACATCGGATTGGGCAGATTTACGAAGATTGTTGAATGATAAGAGTTTGTATCACTCGAAATCCATATTCATGTCCTTTTCATCTGCGATTTACGAAGTACACGCAAAGCGCCTCCAGTGACAGATGGTGTGGATGTACCTGTTACCGGAGGCGCTGTTTGTGCCCTGTTTGCCTTACGCTATGAGGCTTTCGCCTGTCATCGCATCGGGCTTGGCAAGCTCCATGAGTTGTAGGATCGTGGGGGCCAAGTCGGCGAGGCGGCCGCCTTGCTTCATTTTCACCCCTTGAAGGCCCTTGCCGTAGATCACCACTTCCACCGGGTTGAGCGTGTGGGAGGTGTGCGGCATTTGAGTTTCGGGCACGTAGAGTTGGTCGCTGTTGCCGTGGTCGGCAGTGATTACAGCAGCTCCGCCCATGTCGTCAACGGCCTTGAGTAGCTCTGCAAGGCAGGCGTCCACGGCCTCGCAGGCCGCTATTGCCGCGGGCATGGAGCCGGTGTGGCCCACCATGTCGGCGTTGGCGAAGTTCACCACGATGAGGCCGTAGTCGCCACTGCGCACGGCTGCCAGCGCCGCGTCGCGCACTCCGTAGGCGCTCATCTCGGGCTTCTGGTCGTAGGTGGCCACTTCCTTGGGGCTGGGGATAAGCTTGCGGTCCTCGCCGGGGAAGGGTTCTTCGCGGTAGTCGTTGAAGAAGAAGGTTACGTGGGCGAACTTTTCCGTCTCCGCGCAGCGGAACTGGCGTATGCCAAGGCGCGAGACATAGTCGCCCAGTATGTCGGTCATCTTCGGAGGCTTGCGGAATATGACGTTGGGGCAGAGACCCTTCTGGTATTCCGTCATGGTGGCGTAGTAGAGGTCCTGCTTCACGCGTTCGAAACCGTCGAACTTGTCGTCTATGAAGGCGCGGGTAAGTTCGCGCGGGCGGTCGCCGCGGAAGTTGAAGAATATCACCGCGTCGCCGTCCTTGATGATGGCGAGTGGCTGGCCGTCTTCACCCACAATGGCCGTGGGGACAATGAATTCGTCGCCGTTGCGGGAGCTGTCGAGCGGGTTGTCGTAGTAGAACTGGATGGCCTCGGAGGCGCTCTTTGCCGTGCGCTCTATTTTGCGGCCTGTCAGGGCGTCGTAGGCGCGCTGCACGCGGTCCCAGCGGTTGTCGCGGTCCATCGCCCAGAAGCGGCCCGTCACGCTGGCAATTTTGCCTATGCCGATTTGTGCGCACTTTTCCTCGATCTGGGCGATGAAGCCCATGCCGCTCTGGGGAGGAGTGTCGCGCCCGTCGGTGAAGCAGTGGATGAAGAGCCTTGTGACGCCCTGATCCTTGGCGATTGCCAGTAGGCCGTACAGGTGGTCCAGCATGGCGTGCACGCCAGCGTCGCTAACAAGGCCGAACAGGTGCAGCGCACCGCCCTGCTTTTCGCGGGCAAAGGCGGCCTTGACCACCTCGTTATCCTTCACAGCGCCCGTCTCAAAGCCCTTGTCGATGCGGGTGATTTCCTGGTCCACGATGCGCCCTGCGCCGATATTCTGGTGGCCCACTTCGCTGTTACCCATGATGCCCTTGGGCAGGCCCACGTCGCGCCCGCAGGCCATGATCTCGGTGCGGGGCCAGTTGGCCGACAGTTCGCGTGCGCAGGGCACGTTCGCCTGACGAATGGCGTTCCACTGGTCGAGGGAATGGTCGTGATTTTCGCCCCATCCGTCGCGGATGACGAGCACTACTGGTTTGTAAGCCATTGTTCTTCCTTGCGTTGAATATATGTTAAAATGTCGCGTACAGGCACGTGCCTCCGACCTGCGCGGGCAAGCCTTAGCCTACTATATGCGCTGAGACTCAGGCGCAAGCTGGAAGTGGACTGTTGACAGCTCAGGCGTACTGCGGGAGCACCTGCTCTGCCACGCTCTGGTCAAAGAGGTCGCGGCGGCGCACCCTGTCGAAGGCGTTCATTAGGTCCGCCACCTGTGTACGGGCCTTGCGCACGCCATGAATGTCCTCCACCACCTGACCCTTGTGCATCATGATGATGCGCTGGGGCAGTTGAACGGCCTGTTGCATGGAGTGGGTCACCATCAGGGCAGTGAGCTTTTCGCGCTCGATTATCTCCTTTGTCAGCGTTGCCACTTGTGCCGCGCTTTTGGGGTCGAGCGCAGCGGTGTGCTCGTCAAGGAGCAGCAACTTGGGCCTTAGCCAGGTCGCCATTAGGAGCGTGAGGGCCTGTCTCTGCCCGCCCGACAGGCTGCCCATTGCGTTGTCTATGCGGTTTTCGAGGCCCATGTTAAGGGGACGGATTCGCTCGCGTATTTCCTCGCGCACGCGGCGGTTCAGCGCCATGCCTAGGCCGCGACTCATGCCGCGCCGCATCGAAAGAACGATGTTCTCTGCAATGCTCATCTCGGCCGCTGTACCCGCGAAGGGGTTCTGGAATACGCGCCCGATCATGGATGCACGGCGGTACTCGGGCCAGTTGCTAATGTCCTGCCCGTCGAGGAGTATCGTGCCCGAGTCCGGCAGGAAGCTGCCCGCCACGGCATTGAGCGAGGTGCTCTTGCCGCTGCCGTTGGTGCCGATTATGGCCGCAAAGCAGCCCTCTTCGAGCTTCATGCTGATGCCGCGAAGGGCGCGCACCTCGTTGGGCGTGCCGGGGTTGAAGGTCTTTACGACGTTGTTTATCTCAAGCATTGCTGCTTCCTTTCATGATTTTCCTGCCGAGCTTGCCCGCCATGTGCGGGATGACTAGCGCGGCGAACACGAAGGCCGCGGTGACGAGCTTGAGGTCGTTCGGATTGAGTCCCCAGCGCAAGGCTATGGCGATCAATAGACGGAAGAGCACCGTGCCCATCATTGCGCCAATAATCATCATGCCAGGGCTGCGTGCCTTTTTGCCTATTAGTGCCTCGCCGATGATGATGCTGGCAAGGCCCCATACCATCATGCCTATGCCCATCTGGACGTCGGCAAAGCCCTGATACTGGGCAAGCACTGCGCCGGATAGACCGACAAGGCCGTTGGACACAGCAATGCCCCAGACCTGCATCCAGCGGTTGTCCACGCCTTGGGCGCGTATCATCTGCGGGTTTTCGCCCGCAGCGCGGACGGCGGTGCCGAGGTTTGTGCGCAGGAATATGTTAAGAAGAATGCCTATTGCGGCCACTAGCGCGGCCACTGTGAGCAGCATGGCAAGGTCGCGCACGGGGACCGGCCAGCCTAGGACTCCGATTTTGTCCGCCCCGTACATCTTGCGCAGCAGGGCTTCTGCCCAGTCTGAAATGCTGCCGCTGTCGAGCATCGGGACGTTGCTCTTGCCCATAACGCGCAGGTTGACCGAGTAGAGGGCCGTCATTACGAGAATGCCCGAGAGCAGCTCCTCGATCTTGAAGTGCGTGTGCAGGATGCCCGTTACAAAGCCCGCCGCCATGCCCGCAGCAAAGCCGCCCAGCGTGGCAGGCCAGGGAGGCACACCAGCTACAAGAAGCACCGCCGTTGCCGAGGCACCAAGAGTGATGGAGCCGTCCACAGTGATGTCGCAGAAGCGCAGTATGCGGAAGCTTATTAGCACGCCAAGGGCCAGTAGGGACAGTATGAGTCCCATTGTGAATGCGCCTACTACCAGTGTCATTTGCGGTTCTCCGTGTGAAAGCTGGCCGGGGCGCACCAGCAGGCGCCGCGGATGAAGCTGCTCTTGCCAAGGCCGAGCGTCGGGCGCTCGTCTTCGACAAGGTGCAGCATCGCGATTGGTTCTGCGGCGGCAAAGAGCTGCTCGACGCACTCGCTCATGAATATCTCGCCATTGGGAAGAGGGCGGAAGGGGAATACCACTGCATGGACATGCAGCTTCCAGCCGGGGCGGGATGGAATGGCTGGCAGGCCGGGCTGGCTTTGGCCGCTACCCGAGGCGTCTGCAAAGCCCACGAGCAGAACCTGCCTGCCATGATGCACTCTTTCGCCGCAGAAGCTCATCCAGTCCCTTACTCCGGGGAATTCATCCGCGTGCTCGCCTTCGCTTATTAGGCCGGGCGAACGGCTGAGCGTCACTCCGACAAGGCCTCCAGCCTCGGCAATGGCGACGAAGGCGGCCTTGGTGGAGCCTGTGGACGAAAACACCGCTTCGAGCAGGCGGGGAAGCTCCAGCGATGCCCCGTCATTTTCCGGCGAAAAGCGCAGTAGCTGTGAGAAGCTGCCCACGGCTCGCAAACCGCTGGCTGCAAGCAGTTCGGGCACGTAGCGGCCTTCCTGCACGAGGTAGTCTGGCGCATCGGCCCCAGTGCCCGGAAGCCAAGCCGTACAACCCGCAGCACTTGCGTAGTCGCCCATCTGTTCGCGCGCGTTTTGCCATTCGTCCGCGGGGGCGCCGCTGCCAATGGCGATGCAGTCCCTTCCGAGGGCGATTTTGGCACAGTCTTCCTCGCGGAGCGGTTGCCAAGGGGTCCATTTGCCTGTCGTGTGGACCTCCATGTGTCCATCCTCCTGCTGGGAGTAGCTTTCGATGCGCACTCCGTTCACGCTCCAGCTTTTGCTCTTGGCGGAGGTGGCTTCCTCGTCCGCCACGGCTTCAGCAGGCGCTTCATCTAGAGCTAGAAGGGTGTCGAAGCCGGACATAGACAGCGTGTTGACCACGAAGTCCGATGCTCGGATTACAGCGAAGGAGCCGTTTACCGAGGTCAGTTCGCGGTGGGCGCGCAGGAGCGAGCGCATACCGGCGGAGCTGAGGTAGCTTAGGCCCAGCGCATCAACGCGGATGTGGTGCCTGCCTTCTCGCATGGCGGCCGACACTGTGGACACGAAGTGCTCGGCCCATGCGGCGTCCAGCCTTCCTTCCAGTTTCAGCTCTAGGTAGTTGTTTTTATGTGAAGAGGTAATGTTCATTGCGGGTGGCGATAGGGCGCCGGAAAGAGAGGAACTATTTGCTTATTAGCAGGGCGCTGAGGCCGGACATGGCAAGGGCGTCCAGCACGAAGCGCGAGGCGCGGCCAATGTGCATTTTGCCGCCTGCCGCACTCATGCGGCGTTGGCTCTGGAGCAGGGCACGTATGCCGCCAGAGCTGATGTATTCGATGGCCCCAGTGTCGAACTCCAGTTCGCTGATTCCGCTTTCGGCAAGCTCGTTCACCTTGGCGGCCACCTTTTCGGCGTCTGCTGCGTCCAGCCTGCCAGCAAGATGCAGCACCGCTTTCTTGCCGCAGCGATCGTCGGACATGGCCAGCGAAGTGGGGCGGGGCTGCGCCGGGCTTTCGCCTCGAGGGACTGTGCGGCCGGGCGTAATTAGGTTACTGAGGCCGGATAGGGCCAGCGACTGCTGCACGGCGTAGGATGCGCGGACTATGCGGAAGTGACCGCCAAGGGAGGACATCTTGCGAA
This sequence comes from Puniceicoccales bacterium Verruco_02, assembly GCA_001604585.1. GTDB lineage: Bacteria > Verrucomicrobiota > Verrucomicrobiia > Opitutales > Oceanipulchritudinaceae > Verruco-01. The sequence continues at coordinate 5,560 of LVBW01000005.1, forward strand.
GGGACTGAAGCATCGTGCGTATGCCAGCCGAGCTTATGAAGTCCACATTGTTGGCGTTCACGCGAATGTCGCGGCGTCCTTTGTCGGCCAGTTCGCATACTTTGGCGTAGAGGGTCTCCGCAGATATGGCCTCGATGCGTCCGTCTATGCCGATTTCACAATAGTCAGCGTTGTCGTTGATAAAGAGGTTCATTTGGAGTGGAGTTTGGAGGCGTCTTCACGAGCTCGGCTGGCTATGTCTTCGGGGACACTGATACCGTACCTGTTCAGAGCTTCGTTGTTTAGGACTAGGTGAAGGGTTTTGGAGTTACTGAAAGGGATTTTGGCCGGGTCTTCGCCGCGCAATACGCGGATTGCCACTTGGCCAGCTTCGTAGCCTGCGTCGTAGTAGTCGCGCGCCAGTGCAAGCACCGGGCCATAGCGCATCTGGCTTTTCTCAAAGCAGAATGTGGGTACTTGCTTCTGGTCGGCATGGCGCACTATGGCGGCGAATCCGGGTCGAGTGGTATTGTCCAGTATCTGGCATACTAGGTCTATGTCTCCACGGCAGAGCGCGGCTGCGGCCTCGCTTGTGTCTGCCGAGCTGTTCACGGGGACGGCAACTAGGCGCATACCCTCGGCGTCGAGAGCCTGGGCGAGCCAGTCCTTGTATAGGACGCTGTTGATTTCTGCCGGGGTGAAAAGTGTGCCTACCTTTTTTGCGTTGGGCATCAGGCGTCTAATCAGCTTGCTCATGTCTTCGAAGGGGGAGCGCGTTGTGATGCCTGTCACATTTGGCAGGTGTTCTGTCTCGCTTTTCCCTGCACCGGCCTGCACGCCGTCGCCCACGCTTGTGAACACGATCTTTGTGTTGCCCGCCTGTCGTAGAGCGGCCTGAAGGGCCGGAGTGGATATGCACATCAGTAGGTCCACGTTGTCGGCGCTGACGCTGGTCATGATGCTGGAAAGGGTGCCCATGTCACCCTGTGCGTTCATCATTCGCACTTTGTAGTCCACCCCTTCGCGCATAGTGCTGGCTCGGATGGCGTCCATGAGACCGCGATGGCTTTCTTCGACAAATACGGTGTCGTTGTAGGCTACTATGCGTAGTTCCAGAGGCTTGGACGCCAGCGGAGAGGCAGCGGGCGTATGGGCTTCCTGCCTGCGAACGATGCGCAGCGATTCGGTAGAAAGGGCGCGCGGAGCCTGTTCAAGCATGGGAAGCCCGGCCAGTATCTTTGCACCCATGATGCCCGATTCTATGCCCCAGTCCTCATAGCTATGCCCAATGCAGGCGTCGGCTCCCATTTTGACCAGTTCCAGATCGTTGCCAATAATGGGTATGCCCGCCGGGCGCGTGACTTTCAGCACGGCGGCGAGCGAGGTGCTCATGAGGTTGTCAGCACTTGTCAGGATTGCCTGCACTTTTGCCGTTTCGAGGGAGCGGGCTGCTTCCGAGAGGTCCGTAACGCTGGCCACGCCTCGCTCGATAAGGGTTATTCCGTCCTTGGCGCACTCTTCACGCAATTTGTTGTACGCGATGACGGAGTTGATTTCTGCCGGAGTGTAGATGATGCCAATGCGGCTTAGGCCGGGAAGTTCTGCGCGTGCGAAGTCGAGCAGCTCGCGGATTGGCGGGTCTTCGTAGGATCCGGTGATTACGCCACGGGCAACGACATCTGTTATGCCGATGTCTGCGGGGTTGCTGGACACTGTGAACACCGCGGGGCAGGAGAAGCTCTTGCTGGCAAGAATCTGTGCCGTCGGGGTGCCGACCGTGAATATTAGGTCCACGCCGCTGTTAATGGCAGTGTCGAGCGTCTGCGATATGTTCACGAACTCGCCCTGCGCATTGTAATAGCGAAGGGTGAAGTCCCGTCCTTCGACAAGGCCGCTTCGTTTGAGGCCGATGAGCAGGCCGCCCTGCGCGGCGTTCAGCGCGGGGTTGTCGGCCATGTTGACGATGGCGATTTTCGCAGGTCTGCCGAAGCGTTGCGCGACGTTGTGGAAAATGTTAGCTTCCTTTAGGATGTGATTGGGAATGGTCACTCCGAGGCGTGCCGCCACCCTGAGGTCCAAAGAGAGGTCAACCTCTTCGGTGGGTGTGAAGGGTATGTTGGCCGGGCTTTCTCCAAGGAGCACACGCGAAATCATGCCTCCGGCGTAGCGTCCATGCTCGTAAGGGTTGATGCCAACGGAGAGCAGCGCGCCCTGTCCCATGCAGGAATCGTCGTCGGCAAGGAGGGGTATGCCGTTCTTGCGGCAGGCTTCAGCGATTATTGGCTGTGCGCTTAGAACGGCGTTGTCGGCCTGAAGGAAGAAGGCGTCGAGTTTCTCGGCAAATATGGATGTCAGTGCCTCCGGCACTTCGTTGGTACTGCTGACGGGGCGCTGCACAAGTTCTACGCCGAGCTTTGCCGTGTATTCCTTGGCCAGTGCCACCTCGGTGCGTGCGTTAGCCTCGCCGGGGTTGTAGATGACGCCCATCTTTTTTATGCCGGGGAATAGCTCCTGCATTATCTGAAAGCCTCGCTCCATAGGTGCGGGCCAGACGGCGCCGGTGACGTTGGGCAAGTGATCTTCAAAGCTCTTTCCCGCGCCTGCGCCGACCGGCTCAGTAACGTCGGCAAATACCACGTTCTTTTCCTTTACCTGCGCGGCCACGGCGGCGAGGCAGGGCGTGGAAAGGGGCACTATGACATCCAGATCCGAGTGAGCCATGTTGCTCACTGTCTGCTGTAGTATGGACATGTCGCCATTGGCGTGCGCCAAGGTGTAGCGTATGTTGCGCCCCTCGATGTAGCCGATCTCGGCAAGGGCCTCCTTTATGCCGCGTATGTTCTCGTCAAATATGGCGTGTGGAGCGTAGTATAGGATGCCCACCTTGTACATGCGGCCAGGTTCGGGCTTTTTCGCCTTGGGGCCTTCTTCCGCCTTTGCAACGCTTGCCGCGGCCTTGAGTCGGGTTTCGTTGTCCAGAGACCAGTGCGAGGAGAAGGTTTGCAGCGCCTTTTCGTTGATTACGAGCCTTTCGGGCACAACGTTGTCCACGCGCATCTGCCTTGCGTCAGCCCCCTTGAGCAGCGAGCAGGCCATGCGGGCAACCGTCAGGCCTACCTCCCTGTAAGATGCGCCAAGGGCGAATATAGCGCCGCTGGCAGCGTCGCCCGGGTCGTTGGTAAACACGGCTATGCCGGACTGGCGACAGGTGTCTATGATGTTGGAGTTGGCGGCGTTGACAACCGTGTCCCCGCCAATCCATACCGCGTCAACGCCTCTTGTAAGGACAGCGCGCAGGGCCTCCGGCACCTCGCTGGAGTTGTTCGCGTTGGCTTCAAAGAGTTGTATGCCAAGCTTTAGGCAGATTTCTCGCGCTTTTAGCACGCAGGCCTCCGAGTTGTGTTCTCCGGGGTTCCAGATAGTGCCTACACGCTTCATATCTGGGTACATGCGCTTGGCGATTATGAAGGCGTTCTCCACGGGCTGGAAGGTGCCAACGCCGACAAGGTGGGGCGGGTGTTGGTCAGGGGCCGGTCCGCTGATGTTGACTCCGGAGCCGTAGGGGTCTGTGACAGCGCCGAACACGTGCGGGACTTTGCGCTCCTTGTTGGCTGCTGCGACGGATTGCAGGGTGGGGGTGCCAGAGGTTATTATCATGTCGTAGCCGCCGCTCACGAGGTCGTCGGCCATGGCCTTGGCCGTTGTGTAGTCTCCCGACGCGTTGAAGCAGCGTATGTGGGCCGTCTGCGGGTCGTGGTAGCCGCCCTCGCGAAGGCCTTCCAGTATGCCCTTAACGGTGTCGTCGAGCACTCTGGTGGAGGTAATCTGCATTATTGCGATACGTGGCCTGTCGTTGGAGCCGCGTTTGCCCACAGCACTGTTGCGGTGGTCGAGGTCCGAGAGCAGGAGCGTGCCCGAACTAAGGGCGATGAGCAGGAGGCCAAGCCATGTCTGCTTGATGAAGCGTAGCATGTGAATAAGGGGGGCGTTGGGTTAAAATAAGGTGCCGCAGCGGCGGCGTCAGAACTTCTTGGCGAGGGTGAGTATGTTGCGGTTGCGTTCCCTGCGGTAGTGCATCAGGTCCATCGTCTTGCGTATGAAGTGGATGCCTAGGCCGCCTATGCGTCTGTGTTCAAGGGGGGCGTCGGTGTCGGGAGCGAGCTGTGCGCAGGGGTCGAAGGGCTGGCCCTCGTCCTCGATCTGTATGAGTATCGTGTTGTCATCCCTCCACATGCGGATGGGGATGCGGTGCAGGTTGTGATCTACGAAGGCGTAGGACACGATGTTGATGAACCACTCTTCGAGGGCTAGGTTGAGCGCCATTACGGTGTGCGCCGGTATGCCCAGCTTTTCGCCCTCGCCTTCGAGCCATTCGACGAGGTTGTTCAGCTCTTCGCGCTTGTTGTTCAGCTCAATTGTGGAATCTGCTTGTCGGGATGGAGGCTGTGGAGCCTCGATTGCGCGGCAGGTCGTGCTACGCACAGCCAGCATCGTGATATCGTCGGATTGTTCAAAGCCGTCTGCGTGCGCGGTCACCGCGCCCACGATTGTACGAATAAGCTGTTGTGTGTTCGCCTTGGGGTTGGCGGCTGCTACGGCGGCCATTCGGTCTTCGGCAAAGAGTTCTCCCTTTGCGTTCATGGCCTCGGTAACGCCGTCGGTGTAGAGCAGGAGCAGCTCGCCGTTTTCCAGCTCCACGTCCATGTTCTGGTAGCGCACCGAGCACATGGCGCCAAGTGCCGGGCCGGGGCGGCGTGTGAGAAAGCGTGTGTCTCCGCTCTGGCTTATGATGAGCGGAGGGTTGTGCCCGGCGTTGGCAAAGGTAAGTTGCCCGGTGCGCAGGTTGAGTATTCCGCAGAAGGCTGTGATGAACATGCAGCTTTCGTTGTCGGCGGATAGTTCGTCGTTCACCATCGTCATGGCGCGGGCGGGGTCTCGCACGGCCTGTATGGTGCTCTTTAGCAGGGTCTTGCCAACTGCCATGAGCAGCGAGGCCGGGACGCCCTTGCCGGACACGTCGCCAATTGCTACGTAGAGATGGTCCTCGTCGAGCAGGGTGAAGTCGTATAGGTCTCCGCCCACTTCGCGCGCCGGTTCCAGCGTTGCAAAGAGGTCCAGATCCCCCCTTTCGGGGAAGGGCGGGAAGAGCTTGGGCACTATCCCGAGTTGTATCTGATGGGCGATAGCCAGCTCGCTTGCTATCTTTTCCTTGGCCGCCGTGGTGGTGGTCAGTTCCTCGATGTAGCTGTGCAGCTCTTCCCTCATGCGGGCAAAGCTGCTTGTAAGGCGGCCGATCTCGTCGTTGTGGCGAACCTTGGGCAGGGGGGCGTCGAAGTCGCCCGTTGCTAGGCGGCCCGCCGCGCCAGCAAGTTCGTGCAAGGGGCGGGTAAGGGAGAAGGCCACGGCCAGAGCCGCCCCAAGGAGCAGCACCATGCCGGAAAGCCCGATCAAGAGGTTCAGCGTGTTCTGGCGGCGTAGCGGGGCAAGTATCTGCTGCTCGGGTATGGTGACGCTACACGCCCAGCCTGTGGCTGGCACGGTGCGGTAGTAAACATATGACGGAGTGTCCTTGGGGCTGCGGCGGTAGAGGGACATGCCTGCCTCGCCGGAGAGCATTTTGCGCGATAGAGCGATCAGCGACTCTAGGGGCTTGCCAACATCTCCCATGGATTCGGCCACGCTGTAAACAGTTTCGCGCATTTCAAAGGCGCGGATGGGGTGGGAGATGTAAACGCCCTGAGCGGATACTAGTGTTGCTATCCCGGCCTCTCCAAGGTCGAGCGAGTCGAGCATTTCGCGTATGCCTTCGAGCGACAGTTCACAGGTAACTACCCCGATTATCGTTCCGTCGGCGCCCTTCACGGGGACGCTGTAAGTGACACTGCTGCGGCCGCTAGTATGGTCGAAATAGGGTTCCACCCACACGTTTCTCCCAAGGTGCGTGGGCAGGTAATACCAGTCTTCGATTTGGTGACTCTGGGAGCGAGGCGCAACGCGGGTTCTGACTGTGCCGTTGTCGCGGTAGGCGGATATGACGCCCGGTGCCCAGTCCGTTGTGCCGTGTACGGCGGCTATGCTTATGCCGTTTATTTCCGGACTTTTGCGCATTAGGTCAGCCAGCAGTTTTTCCGCGTCTTGGGCGGTGGGAAGCCCCTTTTTCATACATACGGAAACGCTGTTGGCTGTGCTGACTACGCGGCCCAGAAGGGCGTCGATACGGTTGACAGCGGCAAGGGTAAGGCTGTCGCCTTGCTGCTGCTGCTGTTTTACAAGCTGGCGCTGTTGCGCGATGGTGCTGGATACAAGCACGGCAGCAAGGACGAGTCCTGCTCCGCCAAGAATTAGTATGGCGAGCCGCCACACGAGGCTTTTAGCGGGATTCCACATCTGCTGCTTCCTCCATTATTATAAAGCTGTCATACGCGGGGACGCTTTTGAGCGATCCGTGGCGGAGCAGAATTCTGCTCGCGCGTTCGTACTGGCGTTTGTTCAGTTTGCCAAAGGTCCAGGAATCTTCGGTTGGCGGAAATATCGACTCCAGTATGACGTTGAGCATCCAGCTCATATGGGGGCGGTTGGTGGGCAACTTGGCCTCGTTGACCCGCTGCATCACGCTGTCCAGCGTTTCCTCGCGGTAGTCGCGGGCGTATTCCCAGCCTCGCAGTGTCGCCCTTACAAAGGCGCGGCATAGGGCGGGGTTCTCGCGCAGGAACTCTTCGGTGGTGTATATGCCGTCTTCTGGCAAGTCCACGCCGTACTGCCAGAGGGGGAACACGGTGATGTCTTCTTCCTGCACACCGTGCTGGAGCAGCCAGTGATACTCATTGTAGTGCATCGTGGCGCAGGCGTCCACGCCCCTGTTCATGAACAGGGACAGCGTGTAATATTGGGGCACCAGTTTGGGGCTTGCACCAGTGCTTTCAAAAAATGCCTCGTAGGGTAGGCGGAAGTCCTCTTCCCATACCGTCACCTTGCGTCCGCTTAGCTGGTCGGGTCTTTGGATTACAACGCCTTTGACAGCGTCGGGCTTTTTCCATGCCACCACCTGAAAGTTACAGCGGTTTACTACTTGCGCTATGCCGACCATCGGGAGGCCCAATGCGCGTTTCTCGATGGCTGTGGAGAGCATGGATACGCAGAACTCCGCTCCACCTTCGGCCACTGTTTCGCAGCTGCGCACGTCCGGCCCGCCGCGGATGATGCTGACATCCAGCCCTTCCTCGGCGTAAAAGCCCTTGTCCAGAGCCATGTAGTAGCCTGCGAACTGGGACTGGTGATCCCAGTGCATGACTAGGCGAAGGGGCCTCGGCGTGGCTGTGTCGGCCGCTTTTACGCTGATGCATGGCAGAATTAGTGCCGTGGTTACGGACAGGAGCATTCGCAATTTCATACCTTGCCTTGGGAAGATGCGGGCAGTCGGGAGTGGTTGGGAGGTAGGGCGAGCGCCCTTTTACGGGAGCTGCTGGCAGACGCCCAGACAGGCGTCCAGACCGCATTCAGCCAAGACCTTTCCAACGATTGGCGAAGGGCTGAGGACGGCAAAGGCCCCGCCCGGCTGACGGCCTGCCGTGCGTGCGGCAAGGAGGAGGGCTCGGATTCCGGCGCTACTTATGTAGGCAATGCCGGAAGCTTCTATGGCGAGTTTTGGGCTTTCGCGGGTGATTTCTGCAAGCATGGCGTCTTGTGCCGTGTCGCAGCTAAGGGCGTCTAGCCTGCCGCTGAGCGTCAGGATTCTCCAGCCCTTGTCCTCGCCGGTGTGTATTTGCAGGGAATTTGACATGTCCTTGGGCAATAGGGGGGGGGTGCTTGGGTCGAGCGCGGGGAGCGCAATAGAGGTCAAAATACGTTTTGCGCCTCTGTCAGTTCATGTTATGTCCTGCCTTGGTCAAGGCAAATGAGGTAATTTGTGCTGCTTGGACATTCTATCGTCAGTGCCATGCGGTAGCGGCTTTTCTTGGAATTGCTAGGCACGATGCCTGTTACCGTCCCATAGTTTGTATTCGGAGGGCTGGGGGCTGAATGGTTCGGCCCGCTCCACCTTTCGTAAGAGGCCGCCTCTCACGTCGAATGCCGCAGCTATCGGGCGCAGGTCGTAGTCGAGCGCCTTGCAATCCTCTGGCGCTTCGGGCAACTGGCGCTGCGCGATGTGGAAAACAGTGGACGCGAGCCTTGGCAGTTCCGCGCTTGGCAGAGTGAGTAGCTCTGCCTCGCCGCTTCTTAGCGCGCAGTGCGTTCCTTTGCGAACCGGGCTTGCCACGGCGATGCTTTCCGATGACTCAAGCGCCTGAGGCATATGGAGGGCGGCATGCAGGCTGCCATAAGCGTATATGGGCAGCTCGCCATTCTCAGGCAGCGCCCGGAGTGTCTCGATATACATTGCGGCCAGCCTCAGCCCAAGGAGAGATCCCGGCCCTTCGCAGTAAATAAGTGCGCCGAGTGAGTCGGCTTTAGTGCCGCCTTCAGCAAAGAGCTTGTCCAGAAGCTCTGGAATGCAGGTGGTGGCGTCGCCGCGCATTTGCAGGAGCTTAATCCAGTTTCCGCTGGCCAGCAGGCCCGCCTGAATGCAGGGTGTGCTGGCGTCGAGAAGCAGGGATGGGCGGTCTTGCGGCTGGTTCATGGTTCCAATGCAGTGATGTCCAAGCATGGCTTGTCCGGCAAGAGATATGCGCCTCCTGCCGGTCCTTTGCCGTATTTGCCGCATATGGCACGGGTATTGCTCCATGTTCAGCGCGGCAGCGGGCCGGAATCATGTTCCGCTTCCTCTGCCGTACAAAGCGGAGAATATCACCATGGAAGCATTGCTGGCGGCAGGACTCATCAATCTTGGCAGGGACATAGTGGGCGGAGTGTTCGGGAGCGGCACGCAGAGCGGCAGTGCGGCTGGTTTTTCGCAGGCACTTGATCAGGCCCGGAGCAGTGCACAGATTTCTTCATCCGATTCTGCCAGCTTGCAGACGCGTGTGAGCGATCTTGGGCGCAGGCTTGCCGGTATGCCTCAGGTAATGAGTTTCACCGGTGGCGAAGCTTTCAAGGTGCTTCCCGATGGTAACGGTTTTGTCGTGGAAAGGGCGGACGGAACCCGTATGCGTCTGCCAAAGAACAGCCCGGCAGAGAGCTGCGCAAGAGACCTTAACGCCTGCAACGTGGCCCGGCAGCAGCTTGAGGGCAAGGGCACGGTGCCGCTGGCCCAATGCGTGTGGGAAGTCCCCGCTCTTTCGTAGTAGCATTGAACTACTTGTGCGCTCCAGACCTCTGGCTTTTTTGCTCGGAGGTAAAAGATGTTGACCGCCGCTCGCTCTATGCAGAGAGTCTTGCCCTTGCACATTCTCGTGCATCTTGCTCAAGCTGCTCCTGTAGTTCAATGGATAGAGCGTCGGTCTCCGAAGCCGATGATTCGGGTTCGAGTCCCGACGGGAGCGCCAGCTTATAGCGTTGTTTGATTCAGCTTAAGCACTGAGTGTGCGCATTTCGATCTGCGCTACGGCCCATGCGGCGGACTCGGCAACCACGGCGTCTTCGTCGCCGCTCGCCGCTGACAACGCGGGTATGTCTGCTGTCGTGCCTGTGTTGCCCAGCACTATGCAGGCGTTGCGCTTAAGGCCCTGCAACTTGGTTCGTCTCATGGCCATTCCAGCCAGTTCGCGGTCGAAGTCGGCTTCGCTCCAAGCCAAGATTTCAACTGGGTCAGGCAGGGGGCGCGTGGCAAAGCGTTCCTCAAGCGTGATGGCTGCGTGACGGTTCCAAGGGCAGACGGCGATGCAGTCGTCGCAGCCGTAGAGGTGGCTTCCTATCAAGGGGCGCAGTTCAACGGGTATCGCGCCTCGGTGCTCTATTGTAAGGTAGGATATGCAGAGTCTGGCGTCCAGACTGTATGGGCCTTTGATGGCTCGGGTAGGGCAGGCGTCGATGCAACGGGTGCAGCTTCCGCAGCGTTCCTTTGCGGGTAAATCCGGCTCAAGTGGGAGCGTCGTCAGCACTGTGCCGAGGAAAAGCCAGTTGCCGAATTTTTCGTTCACAAGGTTGGTATGCTTGCCCTGCCAGCCAAGGCCAGCCCTTGCGGCAATGGGTTTTTCAAGCAGGGGGCCGGTGTCGGCATATGGGCGGTTCTCCCCGCCGTGGGAGCGCAGGACTTCGCAGAACTGCCTGAGGCGGGAGTTGAAGAGCTTGTGATAGTCTCTGCCTAGGGCATAGGTGGCGATTTCTCCGCGTCGCTCGGGCCTTGGTTGGAAGTAGTTGAGGCCAAGGCAGATTATGCTGCGCGCACCGGGAAGAACGAGCGTAGGGTCCAGACGCCGTTCGATGTCCCGTTCCATCCATGCCATGTCTCCATGTCCGCCATCGTTCAGCCATTTGCGAAACTTATCCGCCGTCGCGGGCGGCTGGGGACTGGTGACGCCGAATAGGCCAAAGCCAAGTGCAGCCGCCTTTCTTGCAAGCTCTCGCTTTAGCGCGGGCATCGACTGTGCATCTGTATTCATACGGACTTGCTTTTGCGGCGTGGTTCCTGACTATCCTAATGTATGGTAACGCATATTGTAATGTGGAAGATGAAGCCTGAGGCGGAGGGAGCGGACGCTGCCGCCAACATGGCAAAGATGGCCGACATGCTCAAGGCGCTCAAGGGTGTAGTGCCGGGTCTTTTGGAATTGAGCTGCGGGACGGACTTTAATCGTTCTGGCGCGGCCTACGACTTTGCCCTGTACACGCTTCTGGAGAGTCGCGAGGCGCTGGCCCTGTATCAGGACCACCCGGAGCATGTCAAGGTGCGCGACTTTGTGGGCAAGGTGGCAAGTGCCCGCGCTGTGGTGGATTATGATTGCTAACTCGGTGCAGGGTGGCGCTTTTCCATTGTAAAGCTGCTCGCTGTCGCTAGTTAATCTGATTCATCAAGATGAAGGTTCTGGTGACAGGAGGAGGGGGCTTTCTTGGGCGTGCCGTGGTCAGGCGACTAGTGGCACGTTCGTATGATGTGTCAATTTTCGGGCGCTCTGTGCAGCCTGAGCTTGAGAGGCTGGGGGTGCGTGTTCACCTTGGCGACATTGCCGATCCCCATGCCGTGCGCGAGGCGTGCAGGGGCATCGATGCCGTCGTACATACCGCGGCCAAGGCCGGAATCTGGGGGAGTCGCGAGGATTTCTTCTCCACGAACGTCGTTGGCACGCGCAATGTACTGCGCGCATGTAGCGCCGAGGGCGTGCGCATTCTTGTGCATACGAGTACGCCGAGCGTCGTCTATACTGGTGGCAGCTTTGAGGGCGCTGACGAGACACTGCCTTACGGGCACGGCTTTACCTGCCATTATGCCGAGAGCAAGGCAGAAGCTGAGCAACTGGCCCTTTCTGCGCACGATGCCGAGCGTCTGCGCGTCTGTGCCCTGCGTCCGCATCTTATATGGGGGGTGGGAGATCCGCACCTTTTGCCCCGCGTAATCGACAGGGCGCGCCGCGGACGCCTTCGCATCGTGGGCGATGGCAATAACATGGTTGACATCACCCATGTGGAGAACGCTGCGCTGGCCCATGTGCTTGCTCTCGATGCTCTGGAAGATGGAAGGGCAGGGGGGAGGGCGTATTTCATTTCTCAAGGGGAGCCGGTTGCTCTATGGCCCTGGATTGCCGGACTGCTGACAAGCCTTGGCATCGCGCCTCCTTCCAAGCGGATTGGTGCCGTAACGGCGCGGCGTATGGGCAGCGTAATGGAGGCTTTGTGGGGGCTGTTATCTCTTCGGGGCGAGCCGCCCATGACCAGTTTTACCGCCGTGGAGCTGGCGCACAGCCACTGGTTCGACATCGGCGCGGCGCGGCGCGATCTGGGTTATGCTCCGCTTGTAAGCACAGAGCAGGGTCTTTCAGAATATGTCAAAGACTGGCTCTCGCACGGCTAGGGAGCTGGCGCCACCGCAGTTAGATGGTCAATGACGGCGTTTGCCAGCGTAAGGCCGAATATGCCCGTGATTGTTGGCAGGCTGCCCATTATCACCCTTGCGCGGCCCCTGCCGGGTATGTCCTCTTCGGCCGGAGGCGCTATGCTGTCATCGGGCGCTGGTTCGGTGGAAAATACGCAGTTGACTCCGCCCTTGACTCCTCGCCTGTGAAGACGGGTGCGAACGGCACGGGCCAGGGGGCAGAAGCGGGTCTTGGATATGTCGGCCACGCGTATCTGCGAAGGGTCGCGACGCCGTGCGGCGCCCATGCTTGAGTAGATGGGGATTCCTGCATCGAGAGCCGCCAGCATAAGCTCTACCTTTGGCCCGAGGGAGTCAATGGCGTCCACGACTACATCGAGCGGTGCGGCGAGTAGTTCAGGCAGGGTTTCGACGCTTGCAAATTGTTGCCGGGCATCGACTTCACAACTTGGGTTTATGTCGAGCACGCGCTCGCGGGCAAGTTCCGCCTTTGCTTTGCCGATGGTGCTTTGAAGGGCATACAACTGGCGGTTGCAGTTGGACAGGGCCACGCAGTCGCAGTCAACAAGGCGCAGGTGTCCCACTCCGCTTCGCGCCAGGGCCTCTGTCGCAAAGCTGCCCACAGCGCCAAGGCCCACTACGAGCACATGTGCGCGGGAAAGGCGTTCCAGCCCCTCATCTCCGAGAAGCAGCCGGGTTCTCTTGAAGCGTTCATCCATCGGCAGAACCGTCGTGGCGAAGGCATGAGCCGTCAATGTGATTCATAGGGGTCCGATTCATTGGGCTGGCCTTTATATGCGTTGATAATCTGGCCTGTTGTCATAATCTGTAAGCATCGGTGGAGCTTTAGGCATAACTTGTCGGGGAGGCGTGATTATGGGCGCAGTTGCTGAACAGGGCGAAAAGGGGCTGAAGGGATATGTCGTAAGCGCGCTTATCGCAGTGATGGCAGGGGCCAGCGCGGCATTCCTTACGCTCATTACACAGGCCGTTCCGCAGTCGGGTGTCAGCGCAGATCCGGCGCAGCCTGCCTATGCAATACATGCGGGAGCCGGTTCTGGGCGATCCGATGCCTTGCGCGAAGCCGACAGGGTGCTTGCCGGGGAGCCGGGGCGCTATGCTTTTAGCGAGGGCGACATCAATCAGGTTCTTCGCGCATGGCTCAAGCCTCGCGAGCCGGACTCAGCAATGTTCGACCTCAAGGAGTCTCCCAATGTCCATATCGCGGGCGATGGCACCTTGAGTGCATTCCTGCGCCTGCCTTCTCCCCGCAGTGGCAAGGACAGCGTTTACGTGTATCAGGTCAGGGGGCGGGTCGAGAGGCGGGGCTTCAGCCCCAACATGGGCTGGATGGGTCGTAGTCCGGTGCCGTTTCTCAATTCTCTACTAATCGCAAAGATAGCCAAGTGTTACGACATGGGCGATAGGGCCGAGGCCATATCGAAATTGTCCAAGACGGCACGTTTTTCATTGGAAGCTGGCTTTCTGATCGTGGATATTGAATAGCGTGTTGGAGGCTCTGTAACGTTTCCGCACCTTACAGGCTTGTAAGTCGTTATGGGGCCAGACATAGTCTGGCGTTCGATGATTTTCGAAATGGGTTATCCCATGCCGCTTTATCCGTGCGGCGCTCCCATGAACATCTCCACGTTAAACACATGAAGAATCGCAAGATACGAACCGGGGCAAGCTGTGCCCTCTCTTCTTGGCCCATGCTTTCGCGTGGCTCCTCCAAGGGGCTTTTCTTTGGTCTAGCTACAGGCCTCGTTTGCGGCGCAGCGTTCGCAGCCGACCTGCCACCGTTCGCAGCCACCGGAGATGAGACGATAGTGTACTCGCTTGAATACCCAGGTGCTGGTCAGGCTGGGGATGCCACTAGCACAATCACGGGCGAGAACAACGAAGTCACGATTTCGGCGCTCGGCAAGCTGAGCATGGCCGACGGCTACACGGCAGTCGAAATGGGAAGCGAAGCCTTTGTCGCAAACAACAGTGTGCTGCAAGTATCGGGCGGAATAAGCGGCTCCAACGCCGATGCCGTCCGAGTTCTCAATGGCTCCGGCAACTGGGTGCTCGTAGGTGATACGGGAAGCATCGATGTGCAAGGCTCTGGTTCTGCAATCAGGTTGAGCACGGACCTGGAGGGGTACGTACTGAACGTTGGTTCCATTACAACAGAGAGCGGCAATGCCATCCAGGTCGATGGCGACTCATCGTTCGCCCTGTTAAACTACCTCGAGGGGACTATCACTACACAGGCCGACGGGATTCATATCGACGGAGTCAACAACGGCGCAATCGTCAGCAATGGCTTAATAGATGCTGGAGGGACGGGCATCAGCATCGCCGCTGGTAACTCCGGCAACGTTAGAATAGCCACGGGATTTTTTGATTTGGAGGCCAGAATCATTGCCGGAGAGGACGGCATACGTATTGGTGACGAATCCTACCGGCAAAACGGAGCTTACAACTCCGGGTTGATACTGGTCGATGCAGATGCCAGTATCGAGGCAGGCAGAAACGGAGTACTGGTCGTAGGCGAGAACAGGGAGACTGGCGTTATCGCAAACGCAGGCAGGATCGAGGCAGAAGGTATCGGACTCTACCTTGCAGGGCGGAACGACGGGGGCACCATCCGCAACGATGGTTCCATCAGCAACGGAAATGTCTCGATTGCCAACACTGGTGGAAATGCGGGGCTTATCGTAAATAACGGCAGCATGGACAATGTCATGATTGGCATTGCGACTGTGGGCGAGAACAGCGGCACTGTCAGCAATTCCGAAACAGGGTCCATTCACGCCGGGTTTGTGGGTATTTACGCTATTTCCCAAGGCTCCGATCCCGCTAATACGGGCGTTTTGGAAAACCTCGGCAGGATAGACTCCGATGGGTACGGGATAATTTCCACCAACGCGAGCGGAGGCTACGTCGGCAACAGGGCTTCGGGAGTACTAAATGCACAGTCTATAGGGATGCTTGTCGATGAGAATCAGGGCGTTTTCGAGAATGCTGGTGCGATAAGTTCCGGCTGGCACGCCATGTATGTAAGCGGAAGCAACACTGGTCTAGTCCGCAACACAGGATCCCTCGCGTCAGTTGCAAGCGAGGGGATGTTGGTTTCCAGTGGTAACTCAGGCCACGTCATGAACATTGGCACGATAGGCTCCGAATCCCAGAGCGTGGGCGGCGGAGGCATAATAGTGGTTGATTACAACAGCGGCGTGATTTCCAACCTCTCTTACGAAGGAGGCAGCGCAAGCATCCACTCGGTGGGCGACGGCATCCAGGTTTACGGGGACCACTCCGGGCTTATCGAGAACGAGGGCGAGATTTACACGCAGAGCACTGGCATACGCGTCACTGGAAACATGTTCGGCAGCTATACCGCAGATGATGGCCAGAGGCAGTATCCTGCCGCAATCACCAACAGCGGGCTTATCGACGCAGTAGGCGATGGCATACGAGTCGACGGCAACATAGAGCTGGAGGATTCGCACCCCGTCATCGTCAACAGCGGCACCATTCTCTCTGCAAGTGGCGACGGAATATACGTCGGAGGCGACAGTGTGGCATCCATCAGCAACGAGGGCTACATCGGGATAAGCCATACGGGGGAATACACATTTGCTGGCGACAACGGCATTCAAATTGTCGGCACCAACAACGGCTCAATCATCAATGAGCAGGGCGCGCTCATCCAGTCGGTTGGAGACGGTATCTTGATTGGCGAGACCTTCCTTGCCGGTGCAGGCGAAGACCCGGATCGCGAGGCCGTGTACTCCGACAACGCTTCGCAAATCATCAATCGCGGAAGCATCGTGTCGCAGGATGGGCACGGCATTTCGATAACTGGCAACACGGCCAGCTTCTCCGATGTTACCCCGCTGCCTGAACCCTCTGTTGCGTCCATCTTCCGCTTGGCCATGACGATCAATCAGGGGGAGATTACTTCGGCCCTTGACGGTATGCACATCGGTGGCGACAACGATGGCTATACCCGTAACCTCGGCAGCATTATCTCCACTTCTGGTAACGGCATGTTCGTCGGTGGCAACAATTCCGGCCTGTTGGCAAACGACGGGGGTATCAGCGCCGACATCAGCGGTATTGTGGTGGAAGGCGACAACGTCGGTTATGGCAGGATCGTCAACAGCGGCAGCATCTATGCAGAGCTTGGCACGGGCATCGTTCTTGGTGGAAACAACGAGAGCAGCATCACGAACGGCAACTACGAGATTACTGATGCCTTGATCAGTGCCCAAGTCGGTATCGAGATAGGCGGAGACAATACTGGCTCTATCGTCAATTACGCGCTCATCGACACCCGATATGAAGGCATTCTTGTCGATGGTGCCAACTCTGGCAATATTCTCAATGCCGAGGGCGCCTCAATAAGCTCACGCCGAGGCTCTGCCATATCCGTTGGAGGCAACGATCTTGAAGGCAATTCCGGCAGCATCATCAATGCAGGCAGCATCGAAACCCGCTTAGATGGTATTTCTGTCTATGGCGAGAATTCCGGCGACATCATCAACGAAGTTACCGGAACTATCTCGTCTCGCTTCCCCGGCATATCGGTTTTTTCTGGGGACAATACAGGCAGAATCGAGAACAAGGGCACGATCAATACCGATATAATGGCCGGGATTTACCTTTCCGATAGCAATTCCGGCGAGATATTCAACTACGTGACAGGCGTAATAGATAGCGAGAACGGGGCAGGCATCCTCATCGAGGGGAACAATTCGGCCTCCGGCATGATAGTCAACCTTGGCTCCATCACAGCGGGGCAGACCTCCATTCCGGGCAACGGCATTTCAATATCCGGGGACAACGCCGGGTTGATCATGAACGGTCAACTGATGTTCGTTGTAATGTCGTTAGAGGATGACTCTAGTGATGAAGTGCTTCCAGCGGCTTCGATTACAGCCTCCAACGACGGTATATTGGTGGAAGGCGACAACAGAGGTATCATCGTAAACCTTGGCGAGATCGTGGCTGGCGCCAGCGGCATTCATGTCCTTGGAGACTCTTTTGGCATACAGAACAGTGGCGTCATAACTTCCGTTGGCGCGGGCATATCCGTGGCTGGCGATTCGGCCATATTGGTCGTAGATGGCCGCATTACGACCACTGGAGAGTACGCAAACGGCATTGAAGTCGGCGCCAATGCAAGAATGCTCATAAGCCAAGGTGATATTACCTCTACCGGTCACGGCATATTCATTGGAGGCGATGTCACAGAGGAATTCATAGTCTCCGGCATCATCAACGCTGGGTCGGATGGCGAAGCGGCAAGCGGCCTTTACGTATCGGGTAATTCGGACAGCATACTTTCTTTGGGAAGCATTGAAGCCACTGGCTACGGCATTTACGCAGGCGCTGTGACGACGGACCTACTCAGTTATGGTTCCATCACCTCCACTTTGGACGCAATACATATCGAGGGCGATATCGGATCGATCCTTGAACTTGATGGCATCATAGATAGCGGTGCCTTTGGCGTGAACATAACTGGTTCAGTCGGTAAGCTCAGTAATGACGGTGGCATAAACAACTACGGCCAGATAAGCGGAGTTGACGGCGGAATCACCGTTCACGGTGATGTCAATGGCATAATCCTCAACTCCGGCAGCATCAGTGCCTCCGGGGCGATGGGCGAAGGTCTCACTGTTTACGGCTCCGTTGATGGCATGATCCTCAACACCGGTACCATTAGTGCCGGTATGGTAGGTATCGGCGTCGCAGGCGATGTCAACGGCGACATTGTCAACCGCGGTACTATAAGCACCGAATATGGCGCTGGCATCGAGGTTCTGGGCAATGTCGGCCTTATCGCAAATAGCGGCACGATCAACAGTAACTATGGCATCGTAGTCATGGGTGGGGAAGACTGCACGATCATCAATTCGGGCACCATCGAGTCCACCCAGTATCATTCACTTGGCATCGGTACCGTGCATGGTGCCGAGATTATAAACACAGGCACTATCAGTGTGACTGGTGAAGACTCCATCGGCATATTCATGCTTGGAGATTCTCAGGTGTTTGCCAACGCGGGTTCACTAATCTCGAATGGTTTGGCAATCAGGGCAAACGGGGCTTCCTCGGTCTATATGGGTGTAATTGAGACCAGTGACGGCGTCAAAATGGCGTCGGTCCAGGGCGACATGTGTTCATTCGGATCAAGCAGCCGTATCGTGTTCGGCGTGGATCTTGCCGGGATGCGCTTTGACAACGAGCTGCTCGGTAACGGCCTGTTTGTCATGAACTACAATGACGTCATCGAGAACTTTGAAGCCGAGTTTCTCGGCGGGACAACGAACTTTGGCGGGACGCGTCCAAACATGCTTCGCTCCTCTGTTATTCGTGCCGGAGCCACTCTCAACGTCAACAACACAACGGTATTTGTCAGTAGTGGTGACGCACCAGCGCTGCTTATAGAGGGCAAGCTGGGCGGTTCCGGGCAAGTATCCTTGCTTAACGAGGATAACAGTCCCGGCACGATCGTGAATAACGGCACCTTTGCGCCCGGAAACTCCATTGGCAGCGCAGTTATCGAAGGCAACTTCGTCTCCAACGGAGTGCTGGAAATCGAGATTGCCCCGGTGGCAGGGGGAGTTGGCACTCCCGGAGTCAGCAATGACCACCTGACTGTTGCAAGCCCGATTGAGGGGCAGACGGTCAACCTCGTGTTCGGGTCTGGCGCATCAATCAGTTTCATAGGCGATCCTGTATCGGCAGAGTTCCTCCCCGGCAGCACCTACAACATTATTTCATTGCAGAACGCCACGCTCAAGGTCGAGGGAGATAGCAGCACATATAGCCTGATCGCGCACACGGACAATCTTGAGCATTACAGCTTCTATGTGGTTGGAGATGCGGCCAGCACTTCGGCAGTGAAGAATGTGTATGCCATTGCGGCCCGCGACCACGACTACGGGCTATTCGCCCGCACGGCCAATCAGAAGTCTGTGGGTGCGTATCTAAGCCAGTTCAGGGACAGTTCCACGCTCTCGGCGCTGCGCTTCGGCCTTGATACGACAGCGGGTAACGCGAACTTGAACAGGGCGCTGGATCTAGTCAGTGGCGATATCTATCCCACGATGGTAGCCGTCGAGGCCAATCGCGTGTCTGCCCTTGCTGGCAAAGTTGCCATCTTGGCGCGTCCTTCAAGCTCGGCCACAGCCGAAGAGTCCGGTGCCCGCAAGGCTTGGCGTTCCTTCGCACAGATGGATACTTCCGGCGCTGATGCCACTGGCGACGACGCATCTGGGCTGAGGTTCAAGAACTACGGAGTCCTTGCAGGTGCTGGTCGCGCATTCGGCAACGGCATTGAAGTGGGTGGCTTTGTCGGCATGAGCAAGGGCAAGATCGATAACGATCATCCTGACCGGGTAGAATCCGATAATCAGGACCTTGGCCTGTATCTATCCAGCAGCAACAAGGGCGACTACTACATAGCGATGCTGTCATACGGGGCTTCCCAGTATGATGTGCGTCGTCGTGCGGCCAGTTCCGTAATGAACTCCGCGCTTGTGCGTGGCGATGTCTTCACCGAGGCGGAAACGGATGCCAGTTACTGGAGTGCGTATGCCGAAAAGGGGTGGGTGGTCGTGAAAGGTGATGACACGATACATGCCTTCATGGCCCTTAATTACGCAAGGTACAGCTTCGATGATTTGAGCGAAAAAGGAGGCAGCGACTTCGCCTTGGATGTAGATTTCGCTAGTCAGGACTCCCTCCGCAGCGTGCTGGGTATCCGCTTTGAGCGTGCCTTGGGTAGGAGCTTCAGCATGGGGCTGAACACTGCGTGGACGCACGAGTTCTGCGATGTGGATGCTGTCAGTTCCTCACTAGGTGGTGCAACCGGACGCTTTGCTGTTAAGGGAGTGGACCTTGGGTCGGACTTACTCACCTTTGATGCAGTTCTGAGCGCGAATATTAGCGACGGCTTCTCGATTCGCACTTCGTTTGGCATAACAAAGAGCATCAACCAGTCGGCCTATTCCGCAAGTATTGGCGGAAGCTACGTATGGTAACGCAAGCGACTGTTGGCTGCGTTTCGTAGATAGCGTATTGAATATTCTCGCACATTTTGAAAAGTAGGCTCGGAAAGCTTGACCGAAAGGACCCACGAAGATGAGCGAAAGAGAATACGATACCCCGCCTGTGAACGCTGTTGCCGTTGACGTCTCAAAAGTACACCAGCAGCTACTGCTGCCATCGCTGCTGTAAGCGATGTTAGCGCCCTTGCTGTGCCGCAGCCTTGCCATCCCCCACCTAATATTACCTGAATACCCGCTGCACTAACATTGCAGGTGGTCCGACTGCTGCATCCCGGTCACTATCAATCAAAAGTGCTCATAAGTCTGGACACTACCATCGGTGATGCTCTCTGGGTGACGTTCGCTACTTATCATATAGCTGTAAACGTTCATAGCCAGTAGCTTGCGTATGATGCGCACTGGGGATGAGTGGCCGTTCGGCGCGGCATCCACTCCTAGGCAGGCTCGAGCAAATGGACCTTTCCCTTGCAAGGACGGCTGGCCTGCTTCATATTCACATATCCGCACGACAAGGGCGCGGACTATCTATACCATGAACCGACGTTACGCCCAGTTGCTGCACAGGCTGGTTTCGCGCAGGCTCTGCTTGATGCTGGCAACGGCTGCCGTAACGCTTCTGTGGATACTTGCCGGGTTGGACATGAGCGGTGTCTTTTCCAGCACTGCCGAACCGGTGGAGCTAAGGGTGGGGCGGAACGAGTTCATTCTCGTCCTCATACTGCTGCTTCTAAACGTGCTGATGACCTACACGCTGCTTAGACGCATGAGCGGTGGTGGAGGGGGAGTGCGTGCATCGCTGTCCACGATACTTGCGTCGATGTTGGCGCTGTGTCTCTGGACTGGGCTGAACTTCCTGCCTTTCAGCCTGATGGGCGAGCAGTCCGAGGGTGTCAGGCGCATGGATGGGGTGGAGCTTTGGATGGCAATGGTTCTTATCTTGTTCAGTGCGTTGGGCACTCTGCTACTTATCCGTCGTTTTGGCCGAGCAAAGGAGCTGCTCGTAATGAGCGCATATTCCAAGAAGGTTCGTTGCGGCGAGGAGTGGCTGAGTATCGAGGAATACTTGGAGAGGGAGCTGGGTATAGTGGTTAGCCACGGCATTACCCCTGATGAACGCGACAAGGTTATGGAGGAATTCCGCCGCGAGAGTGCGCAAAAGGGAATTCCTCACCCAGGTGATTCCTAGGAAGAATCGGTCTCTTCCACAGGGTAAGCTCGTAATCTTGCCAAAAGAAAAGGCGCCCCGGTCTTTTCAACCGGAGCGCCCATGTAAATTACCTTTTCGGTAAGTATCTGACTAGTAGCGTGATACGAGCAGATCGCGCATCCACACCATTTCCTTAGGCAGGTGGCTCCACATGCTGAGGAAGAACTCGTCGTGGCCCAGGGACTGCTGGGCGATGGACTTGTTGTCGATATCCATCAGGGCTTCGAACTTGTCCTTGGAGAAGTCGAGGCCGGTCATGTCGATGTCTTCGTAGTCGGGAACGATACCCAGTGATGTCTCGCGACCATGTGCGTCGCCATGCACGCGGCCGACGATCCAAGCCAGAACGCGGGCATTGTCACCGTAACCGGGCCACATAAACTTGCCTTCCGCGCTCTTGCGGAACCAGTTGACGTGGAAGATGGCGGGGACGTTCTTGACGCTCTTGCCTACCTTGAGCCAGTGAGCGATGTAGTCGGCCACGTTGTAACCGCAGAAGGGTAGCATTGCGAAGGGGTCGCGGCGCATCTGGCCGACCTTGCCTTCGGCAGCGGCTGTCTGCTCGGAACCCATCGTGGCGCCGATGTACACGCCGTGCTGCCAGTTGAAGGTCTGGAACACGAGCGGGATGAAGCTCATGCGGCGGCCGCCAAAGAGCATCGCGCTGACGACAACGCCCTTGGGATCTTCCCAGACCGGGTCGATGATGGGGCAGTTGCCAGCGGGCGCTGTGAAGCGGGCGTTCGGGTGCGAGGAAGGCTCGGCTGAGGCCGGGGTCCAGTCGCGTCCCTTCCAGTCGATAAGGTGCGCGGGTGCCTGCTTGGTCATGCCTTCCCACCACACGTCGCCATCGTCTGTGAGGGCAACGTTGGTGAAGATCGTGTCCTTGCGGCAGGATTCCATCGCGTTCGGGTTGGTGTCGTAGGAGGTGCCGGGGGCAACGCCGAAGAAGCCGTTCTCCGGGTTGATGGCGCGGAGGTTGCCCTCAGCGTCGGGCTTGATCCAAGCGATGTCGTCGCCAATGCAGGTTACTTCCCAGCCCTGCTTGGTCATGTGCGCAGGGGGGATAAGCATTGCGAAGTTGGTCTTGCCGCAGGCGCTCGGGAAGGCGCCGGTGACGTAGGTCTTGCGGCCCTTGGGGTCCTTGACGCCTAGGATGAGCATGTGCTCGGCCATCCATCCCTCGTCCTTGGCGATCGCCGAAGCAATGCGCAGGGCTAGGCACTTCTTGCCGAGCAGGGCGTTGCCGCCGTAGCCCGAGCCAAAGGAGAGAATCATGCGATCTTCGGGGAAGTGCGTGATGTAGGTGTTGGCCGGGTCGCAGGGCCAGGCGACATCCTTCTGTCCTTCAGCCAGCGGCATACCAACCGAGTGCACGCACTTCACAAAGAAGCCGTCCTCGCCCAGCACGTCCAGCACGGCCTGCCCCATGCGGGTCATGATGCGCATGTTGGTGACAACGTATGGGCTGTCGGAAAGCTCGACGCCGATCTTTGCAATGGGCGAGCCGATGGGGCCCATCGAGAAGGGAATCACGTACATCGTGCGTCCCTTCATACAGCCCTTGTAAAGGCCGTACATCTTGGCCTTCATCACTTCCGGGTCTTCCCAGTTGTTTGTCGGCCCGGCATCTTCCTTGTTCTTGGAGCAGATGAAGGTGCGGCTCTCCACGCGAGCCACGTCGCGGGGGTCCGAACGGACCAGAAGGCAGTTGGGGCGCTTCTCCGGGTTGAGCCAGAGGGCGGAACCGCTCGTTACCATGAGTTCACGAAGCTCTTTATCTTCAGCTTCCGAACCGTTAACCCAGCGAATCTCCTTGGGTTGTGTAATGGCGGCCATGCTAGCCACCCATTCAAGAAGACCTTTGTGTTTTGTTACTTCGCTCATTGTTGTTCAACTAGTTAGTTTTCGCGCTTGAGCCGCGAGAGTACATAGGAAAGTGGTGAGATTACTGCAAAACCGGCGAAACCTATCCATGCTCGCGCCCATTAGTCAACACAGTACGGAACGTAAATTATCTAATGGGTGTTGCCGAGTTGGTTCAGCGGTTGCGGCTTACAGAACGCTAGCAGATACGGCCCACGGACGAAAGTCCAATGCAAGGCGCGCTTGCCTGAATGGTCCGTATCCTGTTGATTTGAGAAAGAATGCGAAAGGAAAACGCCAGTCCCGGTTCGAACCTCTACCTCATTGGCTTCATGGGTGTGGGCAAAAGCGCCGTCGGCCGCCATGTGGCGCGCCTGCTGGACATGCGCTTTCTGGACAGCGACCACGAGATCGAGCAGAAGGCCGGGATGAGCATCCCTTCCATCTTTAAGACTATGGGAGAGGCAGCATTTCGTCAAATGGAACGCGAATTTATCGAAACAGGGCACCCTGACGGAGGCTGTGTGGTGTCTTGTGGCGGGGGGCTTCCCATCGAGCCAGGCATGAGGGAACTGCTTCTTTCCAAGGGCGTGGTGGTGTGTCTTTTCGCGTCTGAAGCGACTATTCTGGAGCGGACCTCGCGCAACGATCGCCGCCCCATGCTGAGCGTGGAGGATCCTGTTGCAAGGGTGCGCCAGCTCCTTGCCAAGCGTCTGCCCATCTACATGAACACCGGAACTGGCATATCCACCGAAAACCGCAGTATGCACGAGGTTGCCGCCCATGTGGCAAGGGCCTACCGGCAGGAACTGCGCCTCCGGGCAAAGCCGTCTTGTGATGACGCGCAAACGCAAACGCGTTGACTATCGGAGCTGCCAAGGGCAATGTGTGCTGCACTGCCAAGACCACAACTTCTGCCAAAATCCCGCTGAACCAGCCCGGCTGACCGTTAATATATGCGAGCTGGAACTGGGGCCGCAAATTGGCTACTATTTACACCATCATGAAGAAGCATGTCTTCGCCCTCGCCTTTGTCGCTTGTTCAGCAGCCTATGCTGCCGAGCTATCCAGAATAGAGCTTTCGCAAGGTGGGACTATCGAGGCAAGAGTGCTTGATGAAAGGGCGGACCGTATCGTGGTTGACCTTGGCTTTACCGTTTTGACCGTGCCAAGAGACTCCATCGTTCGCGTCCAGACTCTGGACTCGGAGGGCAAGGTAGTGTCCACAAACTCCGAAAGCCTCTACCGCACAGACAGCGCGGCCCCAATCCTATCTGTCAAAGAACTAGCCCAGCGCGTTGGCGACGCCGTTGTCACCATAAGCACCCCGACGGGCCTTGGCAGCGGCTTTTTCATCCACCCAAGCGGCTATGTGATAACCAACGACCACGTCGTGGCGGGCGAAAACAAGATAAGCGTCGCCGTGTTCGAGCGCGAGCCGGGTGGGGAAGTGGTGCGTCGCAACTACGAGAACGTACGCATCATCGCAACAAGTGCGGAGTGGGATCTTGCCCTACTGAAGATTGAAGACAGCGAGGGGCGCACATTTGCCACAGTGCCTGTTGGCGACAGCGGTGCACTACGACAGGGGCAGCGAGTGTTTGCAATCGGTAACCCCCTAGGCCTCGAACGCAGCGTCTCAGAGGGCATCGTAAGCATTCACAACCGCCTCATCAACGGACGGCTCTTCATTCAGGCTACGGCCCAGATTAGCCCCGGCAATTCTGGCGGCCCCCTCTTCAACATGCGCGGAGAGGTCGTGGGCATAAACAACATGAAGGTAAGCGGCTTTGGCGCCGAAGGACTCGGCTTTGCCATACCTGCCCTCACGCTTGAAAATTTCATAAACAACAGGGAGACGTTCGCCTTCGACCCGCGTAACCCCAACAGCGGCTTTCGATACAACTCCCCGCCAAATCTTAGCAAAGTAAACGACGACCAATAATGAGAACCATACTCCCTACATTCTGCCTCGCAGGACTCTTTGCAGCCTCTGCCCTGACGGCTGCTCCACAGTATGAACGCTACCTGCCTGCCGACACCATGTTCGTGTGCAGCGTCGGCGACGTAACACAGTTAAACGAGAAAGTAAGCCGCAGTGTCCTGCGCAAGTTCAGCGAGGACAAGGTGCTCGCCGAGTTCTTCAAGCCAATGTTCGACAAGTTACTTCAAGAAATGGAGGACGACAAAGACAACCTCATCACCGAGGATGTTCTCAAGGAACAGTTCATTGGGCAAATCGTATTTGGCGCTGACGTCGGGAACTTGCTCTACGCCGTTCGCTCTGGGGATCCGTCAGATTCCATACAGCCTTCTGTGTCATTTCTTGCCGGACTCAAGAACGCCGACGATTTTGTGAAGCTTCTTGTAAAGCAATTCAAGCTCCGCACCTCCGACAAGGATGGCCCGAGCATCGAACTGTCCGAGGAGAAGTTCATGGGCGTGACGATCTACCACGTCACGATCACAGAAAAAAGCGATACGGCATCCACTTCACCTTGGGCAACTCCGGGGACATATGCCAGTGCTGACAAGGCTCCGGCATACAGCCGCCAGCAGTACTCATACGACGATGAAGACTACGCAGACTATGAAGATTATGAGGACTACGAAGACGAACCGGCAAAGCCTTCCGTAACCCACATTTACTTTGCAAACGTCAAGAACACATACCTCACCAGCAACAATCAGGACACCGCGCACAAACTCGTGGAAGCACTGAAGGGGGAGAAGGTCAAGACACTGGCCAACAACACATGCTGGGCAGATGTAAAGAGCCTTGCCGACGAGATGGACGTTTACGCCTATGTGGATACCAAGCCGCTTGTTGAGCTGATTAACGGAGCCCTTCGCAAGTCCATCCCGCCCGCAGACCCTTCCCAGCCCATGCAGCCAAATGCCGAAGCCATCATCACCGCCATCGGCATCGACAGCATAAAGAGCCTCAGCTTTGGATTGGAGTTCAAGCCCGATTACGTCCGCAGTCGTACGGTGTTGAAGGTGGATAGTTCCTACGGTATTGGCCGGCTGTTAAGCAGCGTTGGCGGAGCTTATCCCCGTCCAGACTTCGTGCCCGAGGGCGTGACAAGCGTGAACACCTCTTCGATCAACCTTGGCAAGGTCGTAGGCGAAATCCGTCAGATCGCGTTCAACGCCTATCCAGCGGCCAACTTCCTCTACCAGATGTACACTGCGGGCATCCAGCAGCAGGGCGTGAATCTGGACACAGACCTCATCGGCAATTTTGACGATGGCTTTGTCATGATGGGGCTGGACAAGGACGTGCCCACCGACGGTATCGCAAAGAACCTATTCGCCTTTAAGGTTAAGGATGCGGCCGCGCTTAAACGCGCCATCGACGCCATACTGATGGCCACCCAGATGAACCCCAGGGTCAAGAGGAGCGACTACATGGGCACGGAAATCATCTCCTTCCCCGGTGCAACGCCTGCCCAGACCTCGATGAGCATGGCCGCCAAAGACGGTTGGCTGATGATAAGCCCTCATTCTGGCACCCTTCAGAACGCTCTTTCTGCAAACGACAGCGGCAAGAGTTACTGGAAGAGCGCCACGAGCAAAAAGGTTGAAAAGGTGCTCAAGGGTGGCGAAGGCTATGGCTACGGTTACAGCGACTTTGACGCCTTCATGAAGATATTTTTCAAATCATTCGCGCAGGGCTTCAACAGCTCGCTCAGCCAGTCAGGCGTAAGCGAAGGGCTGATGGACGCGAACGTGATAGATCGCTTGGACAAGTTGAATCTTATCATGTGCTCCAAGGCGTACAAGAGCGCCGATGGCTTCGTAAGTGAAACCTACCTAAGCAACGAATAAGCTAATAATTGAGCGTGCGTAACAGCTCCTTATCCATTCTTGCCATCGCGGCCCTCGCCACAACGGCGGGGGCCGCCTTGGCCCAGGATAAACCCGTGTATCTATCCGGACCGGACGTGGTCAAGATGGATTGGAACACGCGCTCTCTCCAGTCCGCCGACATAGACGGCGATGGAAGGCTGGATCTGGCGCTGATAGATAACGACACGGGGAAAATTGAGCTGCTTATACAAAATAACCCCGACAAGCCTCAGCCCGAGGGCAGGCGCAACATACGGCGCAATCGTTGGGAACCCGTGCTTGAGGACGCCAAGTTTTCCCACGACGGGGTGTTGATGGGCATGTCCGGCTTCGACCTTGCCGTGGGCGATCTTAACGGCGACGGCAAGCCGGACCTCGCCTTCTCGGGCAATCTCACAAGCCTGAACGTCATTTACCAACTCCCTGACGGAGGCTGGGACAAGTCCTGGGACTTCAACAATTCCAAGCCCATGCAGTGGCACGGGACTGTTGTCATACACGACATAGATGGCGATGGGCGTCAGGACCTAGCCCAGCTATCGACTGAAGATCTGCTGATTTTCTATCAGGGCAAAGACGGCAAATTGGCCGCGCCGCGCCGTTACCGCCTGTCTGCCCCCGACGCTCACAACCTCATTTTTAGCGATATAAATGGCGACGGTCTGCCGGACGCTCTGTATCTCTGTGGAAACGACCGGCTGCGTCGCACTTCGGTGCGCATCCAGCAGAAGGCCGGCGTATTCGGCCCCGAGATAGGCTTCCCCATGCCCAATGGCTCGATAGACCTTATCGAGGTGGGGCGCGACGAGGAGGGGCGCCCGGCCTTTGCCACGATCGACGGCAAGACGCGCATGGTGAAGAGTTTCGTCCTGATAATGGGCGACAAGGCCCCGCAGGCTTTGAACGAGCTGCAAATGCGCGACTATGCCCTTGGTTGCTCAGTTAAGCAGCACGAGCTTTACTCTTGGGGCGACTTTGACGGTGACGGACGTAGCGACGTAGTCGTGGCCGATCCGGCCGGGGCGCGCCTTATTCTCTTTCGCCAGACCGAGCAGGGCGACCTCGAAGAGGGGCGCAGCTACCCAAGCCTTTCCAAGATTAACTCAATAAGCCGTATTCCAAACCCCGCAGGGGCGGACCTGATAGCTGTGTCCAGCGCAAGCGAGCATGTGGCAGGCATTGTCTCATACGAGGCACCGGGCAGGCTCGGCTTTCCGACCCCATTGCCAGTGGATGGGGACCCCTTGAGCATCTGCACGGGTGTGTTCGACAATAGCGGCAATCCCGGCGTAGCGACGCTCGAAAAGAAGGGCGACGAACACTTCATACGTTTCTACTCCAAGCAGGATGAAGCGGGCTGGGCGCTGACAAAGTCCACGGTCGTCACGGGCATCAAGCGCAGGCCGGACTCCATAATGAGCGCCCGTTTGAACGATGACGCTCTGGATGACATTGTCCTTGTGACAGCCAAGGAGGCCTCCCGTCTCTTTCTCACATCGGAGGAGGGACTTGTTGAAACAGATGCAGAGTCTCCTGTGCGTATTGGCGGCATGAGCGGAGCAGATTCCAGCCGCATCCGTTTTTTTGATCTTAATGGCGATGGCAGGGAGGAGATGATTGTTGCCTCAAGTGGCTATCTGCGCGCCCTAGAGCGCGATGAGAGCGGTAAGCTGCTAATTGCCGACCAGTACAACTCTGTCAACCCCAACGCCGACATTAAGGGAGCCTGCTTTGTGAAGCTGCTGCCCGGAGAGAGCAAGGCGCAGATACTCTTCTTTGACGACGAGTCAGACCGCCTCGAACTGCTCAGTTTTGGCGAAAATGATGGGGTGTACCGATCTGTTGGCACATACGAGTCAGATTCGCTTGGCGGAGTAATGAACATCGTGCTCATGGATTTGGGCAAGGGCGCCGGGCAGGCCCTTCTATTCATGGGGCAGGAGCGTTTCGGCATGATACCGCTCAATAGTCCCGGTTGGAAATCCACTCCTTTCCTAAGCCCCTACGAGAGCGACCTGAACAAGGTCCGCTACACTGACATACGCCCCGGAGACCTTAACGGCGACGGCGTTTTGGAAATCGTGGCCTTGGATGGACGCCAGCACCTGTTGGAAGTCTTGGGTATGCGTGACAAGGAACGCTACGAGAGCCTTATGCACTTTGTGGTGTTCGAAGAGAACCCACATGCCAATGTTCGCGGTGCCAGTATCGAGCCTCGGGAATCTGTCATAGCAGACTTTAACGGCGACGGCTTGGACGATGTGGCCCTTCTTGTCCACGACAGGGTGCTGATATACACAAGCAGCCCGGAAGCCGCGGAGTAGGGCCTAATTCTTGCCGCCATCGGCGGCTTTCTGGATATGGCGGTACTCTTCGGCCAGCTCTGCCCATAGGCGGCGCGCGCGGAAACTCGTCGGCGGGGGAATCTCCAGTTTGAGGTTCACCCACAAATCGCCCCTTTCGCCGCTCTTGCGGAATATGCCCTTGCCGGGCAGGCGGCGCATCGTCGGCCCACTTATTAGTGGTGGGACGGGCAGCTTTTCAAAGCCTTCAAGGGTGGGAATCACAGCCTCGAATCCAAGCGCAGCCTGCCAAGGCGTCACGGTAAGGTCATGAAACACGCTGTCGGCGCATACTCGAAATGACGGGTGGGGGGCAAAGCTAACTTCCATGAGCAGGTCGCCTCGCTCTGCACCATCTACAAGTCCGCAGCGCGGCACACAGAGTACGGCGTCTCGATATATGCCGCCCGGCAGTCGGATCGATAGCTTGCCTTGAACGGCGGCTCCGAGTGTGTCTGGCAGGCTAATGGTAAAAACTAGCGGACGCAGGGACTCTTCGAGCGCGATTTCCACGCTGCCGCAGATATCCAAGGGGCGGCGCTGTTGGAGCTGCTCTGGGTCTGCAAAACAGGCGTCAAGAGGTCGGCTTAGGCGCTGCTCTGTGTAGAGCGGGGAGTAATACTGCCTCGCCCTAGCTCGCTCCACGTTCACCATCCTCGCCGCATTCTGCTGGCGCGCAGCCTCGGCCTGGCGTGCCGCTTCCAGCTCTGCGTCGTAGGTTCGGCGGCGTTCCTCGTCCACTAGCACTTCGTAGGCGAGGCGTATCTGCATGAACGCATCGGCACTCAGTCCCTCCTGTGCGGCGAGGTCTGGATGATACATGAAGGCGAGACTGCGAAACGCCTTGCGGATCTGTTCCGTGCTGGCGGAGGGGGGGAGGTCTAGCGTGTCGTAGTGAGTCTTCATCCCTTCGCTCGCCTGTACCCCCATGTGTTTTGCTATGCTCCTTCGCTGCGTACGAGCAGCTCTTTCACCATGGCCAGTTTGTCGTGCGCGTTGACCATGAAGACCTGCATCCTCTCTTCGGGGATGCCTATGTGATGCATGGCGTATGGACTGGCTTCCATGGCCCAAGCGTCTTTACCATAATTTAGCCCCAGAGAAGCCACTGTCCAGATGGAAAGGTGCATCATGCAGGCCTGTTTGCGGAACTTTGGCGCCTGTGCCGGGCAGCTCTGAAACTCGATGGGCATCACTATCTCGTCGCGGAAGCGCCACTGGCGCAGCAGCGCCGCAGCAACCTCGGCATTGGTCACGCCCCATAATTCTCTTTCCGCCTGAGTGATGGATATGCCGCGCGCCTCCACGATGCGGAACACGTCGGCGTAGTCCATTGATGGGTGGGAGGTTATTACCAGCTTGCCCAGTGCGTGCAGAAGGCCCGAGGTGTAGCAGGTGACTGCGTCCATGCCCAGGTCCGTTGCCATCTGCTCCATAATGTAGCCGGTGGCCAGGGAGTATTCCCAAAGCTCGCCCTTGCCGAGGAACAGGGACTGTATGGAGTGGTTGAAGAGCTGCTGGCCGCAGACCATTGCCACTATCTTGTACACCTCGCGATAGCCTATGCGGGCCACCGCGTCCTCGAGATCGCAGGATGGGGTGGACATTGCATAGTAAACACTGTTGGAGAGGCGCAGCACCTGTGCGGTGAGCGATGGGTCCAGCCTGATGTAGCGGATAATTTCTCCGGGGTCGGAGTTGGTATCGCGCAGCAAATTGAGCAAAGTGGGAAGAACGGCCGGGGCTGGCGGCAGTTTTTCAACCTGAGAGAGTACGTCCTCGGCTTTCATACCATTCGGATGGTTTTGAGTCCTGTCGGCAGCTTCATTTCGACCGTGCCTTCCTTGATCTTGAAATGAAGCGTCCTGTTGTTAAGTCCGCCTAGCTCCTCTGAGATGACGGACAGTCGTTCTCTTTGGATGAATGCTCTTACGGCTACGATGTTGCGTTCCCCGATCTTGAAAAAGTCGCTGCCCGAGAGGACGTTCGCTCCTCCGGCTAGAAACAGGCGCAGTCGCCGCCTGTCTGCCTTCAGACCGTACAGGGCCTTTAGGAAGGCGCGCATCCCGGTGTCTGCGAACATGGAGGGCTGGCGCGCTGCCTTTTCGGGCGTCAGTGTCGAGTCTGGCAGCATTATGTGCAACATGCCTCCGACCTGTACGGCGCTGTCTATTGCCACCACTCCGACGCAGGAGCCGAGGGCGTAGGTGCTGATGGTGACATTGGCGTTGTTGGACACTGCCATGTCGCCCACGCCGACTACGACGCGTTCGGCAAATATACTCCCGATGCTTGGTGCTCCGCCCATAATCTAAAAGTCCTTATGGGTTGTTCGCATGGCGCTGGAATAAGTCATCCGTCTTGAATTCAAAGGACTTATCGGCGACTGGCAAGCCATGTTAATCAATGAAGGCTTTTCTTGTCGTAATTTCCTTCCAAGGAGCATTATCACGGGCGCATGAGGGACGATATCTTGCCTTCGTTTTACGGCTCGGGGATTTCGGGCAGGGTGGAGTCCTTCTTGGGCGCAAAGAGACTCTTGGGTAGGTTCAGCTTAACCCATGCATTTTCGACGCGAAAGCGGGTTCGGTCGCGGCTTAGGCTGTCCACAAAGTCTATCTCCTTGATTATCCACTGGCCGTCCACTTTTTGAAAGCCGTTGATGCGGAATTCCTTGATGAGCTTGCCGTTGGCGTCCAGCTCTTCGGCCAAGAGCATTACAAGGAAGTCGGCGTCTATGGCCACCCGGACGGCGGCCACCTTGTCGCTCTCAAAGTCAGCCTTGGGATACAGTATGAAGTAATGCGCCGGGCGGCCCAGCAGCTTGCGCGTTCCTTCATATACGTAGTCGTCCCAGAATAGGAAGGGCATCTGAAGCTCGAAGGCCCCGATTGTGAGGCCGGGCAGGATGGGGGAGAAACGGTCCTTTGGCTCTATCGCTTCGGCCTTGCCGCCGTCTTTGGAAAGGAATACCTGCCCGTCCCTGCCGCCGCGGTAGAGCAGTTGCAGGGTGCCCTCCGGGGTGCTGATGTCGCTGCGTGTGACGGCTCTTCCTTCGTCGTCCCAGCTTCCGGCCATGCGGCCTTCCATGGTGAAGCTGCTGCCCTTGCGGGGGCGGGCCTGAAGGGTGAAGTCAAAACAGTAGTCACCCTCTGTACGGGCGCTGCGGAAGGCTTCAAGTATCTCCGTGCCAAGGGATGGGTCTATCTGTTCTGGTTGGACATAGCGAGGGTCCGGTCTGCCTCGGGGGACGGCCAAGCTGTCGCCAGTGCTAAGGGCAATGCAACATGCTGTCAGGGCGCAGATTCGGAGTCCTGATTTCATTTTGGTCTATGTCCGCGCGAGGGGGTGCATGGTTCCCGCGCCTTGCCCTTTACCTACTGGGCGGGTGTTTCGGCAGGGGCAGGGGCCTCTTCGCTGGCTGCGGGCAGGGCGGCTTCTTCCTGTGTGGAAACAGCGGCTGCCTCTTCGTCAAAGAGGGACTGTGTCCTCTCTGGGCGGGCGCTGTGCTGGGCGATGATGGCCAGGTAGAGCACGAAGGCCAGGCCAGCGAACAAAACAAAGCTGATGCGCGTTAGCTTGGTCATCACGTTGCCAGCGTCAGTGCCGAAGGCCGACTCGGTGATGCCCGAGCCGAACGCCGTTCCCAAGCCGCCGTCGTTGTTGGCGCGCTGCATGAGGACCAGCAGTACGAGGAACAGGCTGACAAGAATGAGCAGGAATATGCCCGCGGTAATAAAGATTTGTGCCATCGCTGAAAGTAAAATGGACAAGCTATGGGCATGACGGGGTGCATATCAAGTCAATTTCATCCCGCTCGAAATGCTGGAGGCATGTTGCTGCTTTCTTGGTGCATAGGATCACGGGTACACAAAAAAGCTCCTCCGTTGCAACTATCTGCCGGAGGAGCTATTTGGCAGCCCCATGGGGATTCGAACCCCAGTCTTCGCGATGAGAACGCGACGTCCTGGTCCCCTAGACGATGGGGCCACTTGAAGGAGCCGAATCTATGAATCCTCGGAAGGAAATCAAGAAGAGAAACTGGAAATTCTGTTTTCAGCCATCTTGTGGCCGGGGCTGGGAAAAATGTTCCGTCTGCGGACCATCCGTTTTGGCAATTCATTGTTCATCAACATCTAATCCTTTGTGGCATGTGCTGTGCTTCTAATTGCGCCAGATGCTTACAGGAATATACCAGGGATCTGCGGCACTGACCGGACTAGAGCGTTGGCAGGACGCCACCAGCCAGAATATCGCCAATAGCAGCGTCAGCGGCTACAAGGCGATAGGCGTGGGACTGAGCTCAGAAAGGTGTGACAAGTTCAAGTCTGGCAGCGACTTCGAGACCATGCTCCGCAACGAGACGAGCAAGGCGCAGACCCGTGTGTACTTCGAGCAGGGCCAGCTTGTCCCCAGTGGCAACCCAATGGACTGCGCCATCGACGGCGACGGTTTCTTCCAAGTAAGGGGCGAGGATGGCGGAACAATTTACTCTCGTAACGGCCAGTTCCGCACCAACAGCGACGACCAGCTAGTGGATGTCGCGGGCAGGGTGGTTCTGGGTTCTTCTGGTGCAATTACCGTCAATCCTTCGGCCGGCCCGGTACGTATCGAGGCAGACGGGCAGGTGTATCAGGGGGACACTCAGGTGGCCAAGCTAGCCATCGCAAGCATCAAGGACATGAGCAGCCTAGTCCCGGCAGGCGGCGGCTACGTGGGCAAGGAGGGCGCGGAGTTGGAAGTGGATGAGCTGGACGAGGTGCGCGTCGTTCAGGGCTTTTACGAGGCCAGCAACGTCTCCCCCATGCGCGAGATGATCAACATGATCGCCATTTCCCGCGCCTACGAGGCCAATCAGCGCGTAATCAGCACTCAGGATTCCATCCTTGGGCGCATCACCAGTACTTTCAGCGTCTAACACTCAACTAGAGAACAAACAGTCATGATTCTCTCACTTTACTCTTCGGCGACGGGCATGGAAGCCCAGCAGCTCAATCTGGACACCATTTCCAACAACATCGCCAATGTGAACACCAGCGGCTTCAAGCGCAGCAAGGTGGAGTTTCAGGATCTGCTCTATCAGGACAAGCGTCAGGCTGGCGGGCAGACGGGGGCCGGGGGCACAGTGCCCACGGGAGTTTCGCTTGGCAACGGCACGCGTGTTGTGTCCACAAGCAAGCTCTTCACTCAGGGCCAGCTTACCGAGACGGGCGAGGAAATGGACATAGCCATCAACGGCGTGGGCTTCCTACAGGTAAACAACGACGATGGCACGCTCCTTTACACGCGCGACGGCTCGCTAAAGCGCAGCCCCACGGGCGAAATAGTCACTAACGACGGCAAGGTCGTGACCGGACTAGGCACCGTGCCCACGGACGCTGTGAATGTGTACGTGGCGGCCAATGGTCAGATTTCCTACACCTTGAGCGATGGCACCTCGCAGCAGGGCGGGCAGATACAGCTTGCACGCTTCCCCAACGCGGGTGGCCTGCGCGCCATTGGCGGAAATCTTTTCCAGCAGACTGAGGCGAGCGGACAGGCCGAAATTGGTAGTCCAGACCAGTCCGGCTTCGGCTCGATAGAGCAGGGATACCTAGAAATGTCGAACGTCAACGTGGTGCAGGAAATGGTCAATATGATCGTCGCCCAGCGTGCATACGAGATCAACTCCAAGGCCATTCAGACATCCGATTCTATGCTTGGAATCATCAACCAGCTAAAGCGCTCATGAAAAAGCTCACATGCATCGCTCTTGCGTCCCTATGCCCACTTGTGCTCGCAGCTTCGAGGCCGGATCTGGCTTCGCTGCTCGTGCCCATCGCGGAGCTTGCACCGGCAAGGCCCGAGGCGCAGCCAGTCGCCCAGCCCGTGCAGCAGGTTCGGCCTACCGCAGCCCCAGAAGCGCCGCAGGCGCAGCCCCGCTTTACAGTATATCTGGAAGATGTTCTCTTGCGCCTTCGCACAGAACTGGAGGCACGCTTCGCCCCCGAGGGGGGCTTGGAACTGCGCAGCCCGCAGAGCTGGCGCGATATTCCGCTTTCCAGCCCGGACTGGAGCCTAGAGCTTGTCCGGGTGGCCGGTCAGCAGCTTGCATCGCGCACTGTCGTTACTTTCAGGATACTTAGCGAGGGGCGCAGTATTGGCGAATACCAGCTCGCACTGGACTGTGTGCTCAAGCGCGATGTGTTCGTAACCAAGAAGTATCTTGGCAAGGGCAACTCTCCCGGTGAGGGGGATCTGGAGCTTCAGAGCCGCGACATTCTAGACATGAGCGTGAAGCCTGTGCCTGCCGGTACGGACATTTCCGGCATGGAACTGCGCAACGCCGTTGGCGCGGGGCAGGTTCTATACTGGCGCGATATTCAGGCCCGGCCCATTCTGCGGCGCGGGCAGGTTGTCGAGGCCACGGCCAGCGAGGGCGGGCTTAGAATCACTGTAAAGGCATTGGTGCTGGAGGACGGGCGCGAGGGTGACTTCATCAGCGTGCGCAATCTGGCCAGCAAGAAAGACATTCAGGCAAGGATACTCGATGAACGCACTGTACAGGTATATTTCTAGCACATCTTTGGCACTTGTTCTGGCCCTGCCTTGCATGGCGGCCAACGAGGGCAGCCTCTGGCTTAGTTCGCGCAACAGCGAGCAGGGCATGTGTGCCGACAAGACGGCGCGCCGCATGGGAGACATCGTGACGATCGTCGTCAGCGAAAGCTCGCAGCTGGCTTCCTCTGTCAAGCTGTCCACGTCCAAGGAGTCCAACATTTCCAACAACTTCACGCGGCTTTTCTTCGACAATGTGCTTCGCTCACATGGCGAGGCCCCGTCCACCAACATCAAGATTGGTTCCAACACGCACGAGGGCAGCGGCTCTTTGGACAACTCGCACAGCATCAGCGCGCAGATTAGCGTTCATGTGGTGGATGTGCTGCCCAATGGCAATCTGGTGCTGGAGGGCGTGCGAGTGCTTACCTACTCGGGCGAGACTTACTACATGCTCACACAGGGCATATGCCGCAGCGAGGATGTGGCCGTGGACAATACAATTAGCTCTGCACAGATAGCTGATGCCCGCATCGAGATCGTGGCCAAGGGAAGCCTCACGGAGGCCGAGCGGCAGGGCTGGATGACAAGAGCTTTCAACAAATACTCTCCGTAATAGTGCCAATCAGGCACCGCATCTGCTGTATCTATGTCCGGGGGAACAAACTTCCACTCTCTGTAAACGCTGAGGATAATGCACATGAAGCGCATGGTGAAGAATCTCATATGGCCCGTTCTGGCAATGCTTTGCGTTGGCGGGACTTTGGAGGCTGCGCGCATCAAGGACATCACGACCGTGCAGGGCAGCAGGGACAATCAGCTAGTCGGCTACGGGCTTGTGGCAGGTCTTGCCGGTGACGGCGATTCGCGCCTCAACTACACCATTCAGTCGATTGCCAACTCTCTTCGCCGCTTCGGCATCACTGTCCCGGCGGACAAGGTCAAGAGCGACAACATGGCGGCAGTAATTGTCACTTGCGACATTGGCCCCTTCATGAGGCCAGGCTCGCGCATCGATGTGACGGTGTCTTCCATTGGCGATGCGGATAGTCTTCAGGGCGGCGTGCTTCTTCAGACGCCCCTCATGGGTGCAGATGGCAAGGTGTATGCCGTGGCGCAGGGGCCTGTGGCCGTGGGCGGCTTTCTTGGAGGTGCTGGCGGAGCCGGTGGGGCGACTGTGCAGAAGAACCATCCAACGGTGGGCATTATTTCGAGCGGTGCCATCGTGGAGCGCCGCATAGATACCACGATCGTTCGCGACGACGGCAGCTTGGACCTACTCCTGCACAATCCAGACTACAACACCGCAGTGCGCATTGCCGAGGCTATCAACAGGGTGTTTCCCGCCAGTTCGCTCGCTGGAGACCCGGTCTGCGTTAACGTGCGCGTTCCGGCGGCGTTCCGCGGACAGGAGGCCAATTTCATGGCCCTGCTTGGCACATTCGAGGTCCAGCCGGACACTCTGGCCCGCATCATAATAAACGAGCGAACAGGCACCATTGTCGCCACGCAGACGGTTCGCCTGTCGAGCGTGGCTGTTAGCAACGGATCGCTCGTAATCACAATTTCCAACTCGATGGGAGTAAGTCAGCCCGGACCTCTTGCACAGGGCGGCACGACCGCCGTTGTGCCATCCACCGATACGAACGTGGACGAGAGCAAGGGTAGCTTTGCCATCATAGAGGACTATCCGACCTTGGACCGCATGACGCAGGCCCTCAACGCCCTTGGCGTAAGCACCCGCGACATGATCAACATTCTTCAGACCATGAAGAGTGCGGGTGCCATTCAGGCGGAACTGATCATCAACTAGGCACACTTACTTAATTGGGAGTATAACCATGCAGCTTACAGGCGCCAGTGGAGACATGGGGCTGAACGCATCCGAAAAGATGCGGCGCATGAGCGGCATGTCCCAAGAAAAGCAGGTCGCAGAGGTTGCGGGGCAGTTTGAGGCAATTTTCATAAGGCAGTTTCTCAACGAGTCGCTCAAGCCCATGATCGGCGGGGCGCTTGGTGGGAATATTCCTGGCTCGGACATTTACCGTTCCATGATGGTGGATACACTGGCGGACGGAGTGCAGAAGGGTGGGGGAATGGGCCTTCAGAGCGTAATTCAACTCCAGCTGATGGCTGGTGGCAGGGGGACGGCACGCAATGCTGGCAACAACGAGAACTAGTATTGGAAAGTGGGACGAACTGGCCGATGCGCTGCGGGGCGAACTCGCAGAATACGGTGGCCTGCTTGCCCTGCTTGACGAGCAGAGGGACGCCATCGTGTGCCGTCGAGTGGAAGAGCTGCTGGACATTAACACGAGGGTGCAGGAGCAGGCGCACTTTGCCAACAGGCTGCGCTTGGAGCGCGAGGCCCTATGCGCCCGCATGGCCGGACAGGCGGATGTGTCCGCTGTGTCCGTGAAGGAGATTGTGGCTGGAACCCCATCGGGGTTGAGGCCGATGTTCGAGGCCCTTACCCGCGAGGCCATGGAGATAGTCGCCCGTGTGCGCGACAAAGCTGCGCGTAACTCTGCCTTGCTCGCAAGGGCGGGAGAGCTTAACGAGAAGATCATCAGCATTGTAAGCCCCGGCTCCACAACGCGCACCTACAACGCGCGCGGAAGCCTCTACATGCGCAACGCGCGCAGCAGGGGCAACGGGCTTGATATGTCCGCATAGGTCCGGGCCTTGCAAGCAGGAGGCGCATTCTTGCCGCGCGCAAGAGACACGCGGTTCTGAGTCCTGTTCTCAGCTTTTACTTGCCTGAAGCTGCCGCATTTCGCATCCTTGCATCCATACAGGCCGAACAGGCTTTCAGGGGATAGCAAACATGGCAGAGGTGATACTAGCTCGCGAGGTTCCGGCAATAGCAGTGCCCTACGGGGAAACGGTGCTCATTCCAGAGGGCACGCCTGTGTCCATCGAGCAGAGGCTGGGTGGACATTTTACTGTTACTTGGTCCGGCGGTATGGCGCAGATACGCCGCGAACATGCCGACGCTCTTGGCGAGGAGAGTGCAAAGACGCACTCTGGAAGTGCCGATGCCGCCGCTCATAGCGGCCCGCCCGACATTGATGCGTTGTGGCAGGCGCTGAAAGGGGTTTATGACCCTGAGATCCCGGTCAATATTGTGGACCTCGGCCTTGTTTACAGCGTTGAGGTCGTGGATATGGAGGGGGAGAAGTTCGGCATCAAGGCAGCGATGACACTCACCGCGCCAGGCTGCGGCATGGGGCCGATGATTGCGCAGGATGCGCGGATGAGGCTGGAGGAAGTGCCAGGGGTGTCAGATGCTATCGTGGACATTGTCTGGGATCCGCCGTGGAACCAGAACATGATTAGCGAAGAGGGCAAGATGGAGCTTGGCCTTATATAGAGAGGTGCATCGGGCGTGCTTTTCCGTCCTATTCCTCGCTTCCTGATTCTTCTTGTGAGTCTTCCGCCGGGGCGTCTTTCTTTGCTTTTGTACGGCGGCGGGGTTCTGCGCTCTCGTCCTCGGGTTCCATAAAGGGCTTGCCGGTCAGCGTTGCGATGAACTTCTTCATCGCGGGGGTGAGGACGCGGCTCTTGCGGTGGATGATGGCTAGGGGGCGTACGAACTGCCGTCCGCGCATCGGTATGGCCTTCATGACGCCGCGGGCCACTTCGTGCTCCACCGTCGTGGCCGGTACCAGGGCTATGCCTGCGTTTATCTCCACGGCGCGCTTCACTGTCTCGATGTTGTCGAACTCCATGACAGGCTCCACCTCCAGCTTTGCGGCGCGGAATATTTGGTCGGTAGCTTTGCGGGTGGGTATGTCGTGGTCGAAGCCGATGAAGCGTTCGTCCTTGAGGTCTTCGATTGCCACGCTCTTGCGGTTGGCTAGTGCGTGGTTTTCGTGGACTATCAGCACGAGGCGGTCTTCCATGAAGGGGATTACCTCCAACTGGCGCATCTTTTGCGGATAGGCGACTAGGCCCATGTCCACACTGTTGCCCAAGACGTCATCGTAAACGAGGTTGCTTCGGCGGTACTCCACGCGCACGTTCACCGATGGGTAGTCGGTAAGGAAACTCTTTATGTAGGGCGGCAGCTCGTGGAGTCCTATGCTGTACACGGTCGAAATGTGTATTGTGCCGCTTATCACCTTGCGCATCTCTTGTAGCTCGCTGATGAGCTTGTCGTAGCGGTGGAGCAGGTCTTTGGAGCCGTCGTAGAGCTTCTGCCCTTCGGGGGTGAGGTGGAACTGCTTCTGGCTGCGGTCCATTATGACGATGCTGAAGCTGCGTTCCATGGCGCGTAGCTGCTGGCTGACGGCGGACTGGGTTATGCCGTTCAGTTTGGCTGCGCGGGAGAAGCTGTGGCTCTCCACTAGGTCGCAGAATATCTTCAGGTTTTCGACATGCATGGTATAATGTCTTGTATTGGAAGGCAGCTTATAAAGCTGGCTTATCCCTTGGCAATGTCATAATCAGTTCTGCTTTCTCTATGGACGATAGTATTTCTTATGAAGCCTTTGCTGCTAATGTCGCCGCTGTTGAGGAGCGCATAGTCGAGGCCTGCCGTGCCTGTGGTCGCAAGCCGGATGAGCTTACCTTGATGGCCGTCACCAAGACACATGGTCCTTGGGCTATCGAGTACGCGCTAAGGTACGGCCTTAAGTGCGTCGGCGAGAACCGCGTGCAGGAGGCCGAGGGCAAGCGTTCCGACAAGCCGGGGCAGAGTGGGGACGATGGCATTCGCTGGGAGCTTATCGGGAGCCTTCAGAGCAACAAGGCGAAGCTGGCTGTGGCGCTTTTTGAAAGGGTGCAGAGCGTGGACCGCATCAAGTTGGCCTTGGCGCTGGATAGATACGCCGCTGAGTATGGACGTCGTTTACCAATTCTATTGCAGATTAACGCAGGGCGCGATCCTGCCAAGTATGGCGCGGAGCTGGAGCAGGCACCGGCGCTTCTGGAGGCGGTTCTTGGGTGTGCGAATCTTGATGTGCAGGGCCTAATGACGATTGCGCCCTTAAGTGATGATCCGGATGTGGCCATGCGGACGTTCGATGCCTTGCGCGAGGTTCGCGATTCTCTGGCAGCCCGCTATGGTGTGGCGTTGCGGGAGTTGTCGATGGGCATGAGCGGCGATATTCCGCAGGCGGTCCGAGCGGGGAGCACGATGCTGCGGGTGGGTACGGCTCTATTCGGCGCAAGGTAGTGAGGATAATCTTCCTTGAAATGTAAAGAGGCAGGAGCCACCTCGACAGGGTCGATTCTCCGGTCTCTTTGCGTTTTTGCGCTGTGTTATTTTCCTCTATCCTCGTGCAAGAAGACGGCTGGCGGGTCGCCCGCCTGCGCTTTGCAGATGCCCTTGGCGGTTCCATTTTGCCCCTTAGGTCACCGCTTCGGAATTATTTGCGCAGCCAAGTCCGACCCGCCAGCTCTGAGATTTCTATCTGCCCATTGGTAGAAAATGCTTTTCTTTGCTCGCAGTCGCACCTTGCCGTGTGGGATGGGGTGTTTTATGCGAATGCCAGTCATTGGCCGGATGCGTGTGAACTCTGCCGGGGGCAACGTTCATGCGTGCGCCTGCGGCTGTGTCCTTGCGCACAAGGCGCACCAGATCTGCCACTGTTTCCTTGAGCGAGTCGGCGTGCGAGTTCAGCTCCTCGGCGGCGCTGGCGGTTTCCTCGGCGTTGCTGGCGTTACTCTGCGTAACCTTGTCCATTTCTGTGACGGCGGTTGTGAGCTGGCCAATGCCCTTGTCCTGCTCTTGGGAGGCCGTGGCGATTTCCGCGACAAGCTGGTTCATGCCCCGCGCCTTGTGAACGATTACGTCGAGCGATTCGGACACCTTTGCCGAGATTGCCACGCCGCGGTCGCTGTTACGTATGGCCCCTTCGATCTTGACGCTCGTTTCCTTGGCGGAGTTGGCGCTGCGCTGGGCAAGGTTTCGCACCTCTTCGGCCACCACTGCGAAGCCTGCCCCTGCCTCTCCGGCGCGGGCGGCCTCGACGGCGGCGTTCAGCGCAAGGATGTTTGTCTGGAAGGCGATTTCGTCGATAGTCTTGATAATCTGCGAGATGCCCGAGGAGCTTTCTTTTATTGCGTCCATGGCGTTTTTCATCTCTCGCATCTGTTCGGCGCTCTGGTCGGCGGCGCTTCGCATTTCGTCGGCCAGGCCCTTGGCTTCGAGTGCACTGGCAGCGTTGCGGGCTGTCATGCTGGACATTTCTTCAAGGCTGGAGCTTGTTTCTTCTAGGCTTGCGGCCTGTTCGCTCGCGCCCTCGGCCAGCATGTTGCTGGCGGAGGATACTTGCGTCGATGCTGCTGCAACTTGGGAAGAGCCGTCGTCGATGGAGCTGATGGCGCGGGTAAGGACGGCGTTTGTCGAGCGGATGATGATGACTGCGATGGCGACGGCTAGGAATATGCCTGCCACTATGCTAATTACGATGATGCTGTTACTCAGAGCGGCTTTATTACTAATGCTCCGGCCGGTGTTGTTACTGTTGTCGCGGCTCATGATCAGTAATTTGTCTATGGCATCTCGATAACCGCGGTAGGACGGCACGAAAGTGTTGTCCATGTATTCGTATATTATGACGTTGTCTGCGTTCTTGGCCAGCTCGAACAACCTTGCAAGCATTTGGTTATACTGCTTTCGAATGTCTGTTATGTCATTAAGCATTCTCTGACTCGCGCCGTCAGTAATGGAGTTGGATAATTGTTCGTACAGGTCGCTGTTGGCTTTGCTCAATGAATTGTATATGGTTAAGGCTTCGTTTCGAGATTCTCCTTCGTTGCTTCTCAGGTAACGTTCGACATTTGCATAGGCTCTTGACAAGTTGTCCTTCACCTGTCCGAGCATGAGCGCGACTGGCATTTGCTCTCCAACGAGCACTCCAGCTTCGCTGCTTACTAGTCGGAGGCTTATGAATCCGGTGATGCCAACGAGTATCGTAATTACAGACAGTACGGCAAAGCCGAATGTGATACGGCGAGAGATGGTCCAGTTATTCATCGTTAGTAGGCGTGAGAGTAGGCATTACTAGTTATGCTTATCGTTCGCGCCAGTCCAACGGAATGATAGTGTCTACGATTTATTGACCCCCTGTTTACCTGATACGCCTCTACCTTTACCACACGTTCATGTTGACAGCCCTGTGGAGTCTCTCCGCGATTCTCATTTTATCTGCACCGGATGAAGACTCGGATGATTTTCGTAAGTCTTTGGGTAGTAGTATCTCTTGTTGTTCGTGCAGCGAGAAGCGCTCCAGCTCACGCCAGAGCATGGCCCATGTGCGTGACTCTTCCCAGCGGCGGAATCGGGCATAAACACTCTTCCAGTCTCCGAGCGATTCGGGGAGATCCCTCCAAGAGTTTCCTGTTTTTACAAGGTATATTATGGCTGTTATGAAGTCCCTGTCACATTGT
Organism: Puniceicoccales bacterium Verruco_02; assembly: GCA_001604585.1. Classification (GTDB taxonomy): domain Bacteria; phylum Verrucomicrobiota; class Verrucomicrobiia; order Opitutales; family Oceanipulchritudinaceae; genus Verruco-01. The sequence continues at coordinate 48,718 of LVBW01000005.1, forward strand.
CGTTTTGAAGGGCCTTGCGTGTTTCTGATTCTTATCAGGGCGAGTCGAAGCAGACGCCAGTCATGGTCGTTGAGATGGGGGGCGCTCGTCGCGGGATGATTGTCGCAGTCCATCCCTGACGATTATGTAAATGTAACAAAATTGTATAGCAGTCTGATTGATCAAATACACAATACTCTTTACCGGCTTGTGTGTTGCTTGGTTAAAAGAGCTTGAAAAGGTATGATAGAAGGAGTCATTTCATGCGAGCTTCGACGTACTCCAAGTATCTATAGAGCAGGCCCTTGCAAAAGCTTTCGCAAGGGCCTGCTCTATTTTGAGTGAAGGATCGCCAAGCTGGTGTAAGTATGGTTTCCACCCTTACTCCTGAAATGTGTTTATGATTTATTCATAATAATTTGACTTTCGCAGACTCTGCCGGTTC
>LVBW01000046.1 GCA_001604585.1 Puniceicoccales bacterium Verruco_02
TTCTTACATTCGTGGGCCTGCCGATAGAGGCCGTGGGGCTTGTGTGGGTGACAGACCGCGTACTGGACATGTGCCGAACGAGCGTGAACGTGTACAGCGACACCTGCGGAGCAGTGATAATTGCGCGCTTGGAGGGCGAAACCTCGATTTATGCCAATAAGCCGCTCCAATAGCATGGCAAATTATGTATTGGAGTGTTCTGTGGAATGGATGCGCCCGTCGAAGAGGTGAATCGTGCGCTTTGCCTTGTGCGCAAAGCGTTCGTCGTGAGTAACCATGCAAATGGTGGCACCCTCGGAGTGAAGCTCCGACAGCATCAGCATGACTGCTTCGCCATTAGCAGAGTCAAGGTTGCCGGTAGGTTCGTCGCAGAGTAGAATCGATGGGCGTCCGGCCAGTGCGCGGGCAACGGCCACGCGCTGCTGCTGCCCGCCCGATAGCTGGGCAGGGAAGTGATCCGAGCGGTGGTCCATGTTGACCCTTGCAAGGGCCTCGTTAACCCGTTCGCGCCGTTCTCGGGCCGCCATGCCCCGGTATGCGAGCGGCAGCTCGACGTTTTCCCACACGCTCAAGTTGCCAAGCAAGTTGAAGTTCTGGAACACGAAGCCTATCTCCCGATTGCGTATGCGGGCCAGCTCGTTGGAGGATAGGCTGTCCACGGGCTGCCCCTTGAACAGATGCCTGCCGCTGCTTGGCTGGTCCAGCAATCCGAGTATGGAAAGCAGCGTCGTCTTTCCACAGCCGGAAGGGCCGGATATGCATAGATAATCGCCTCGTTGCACGTCCAGATTGACGCCCTCCAGCGCGTGGGTTTCCACCTGCCCGGCGGTGAAGACGCGGGTGACATCAACTAGTTGTATCAGCGGCTGCGCCGCTACTTGTGGTATTGCCTGCTTACTCATGTGTGTTGCTTCAGGATTGCGCGCTGTGGCCTAGGACGAGGTTGATGGCCGTGGATAGTCGCGTCCAGTTGGCCGATTCAAGTTCTAGCTGTTGCTTTCCAGCTTCTGTAAGAGAGTAGAAGCGCGCTTTGCGGTTGTTGTCGGATAGGCCCCATTCGGAGCATATCCAGCCTTGTGCCTCCAGTCGGTACAGGGCCGGGTACAGTGAGCCTTGTTCAACGAGCAGTGCTTCTTTTGACATTTGGTGAATGCGTGTTGCGATGCCGAAACCGTGCATATCGCCGCCGAGCAGCGCGCGTAGTATCAGCATATCCAGTGTGCCTTGGAGTAGGTCTGTCTTGTCTTTTGCCATGATGGTGATGAGTGAGGGTTGGCCTTTAGTTGGCGCGGAGCGTGAGCATCGGGTCCACCCTCGATGCGCGCAGGGCAGGGATGAAGCAGGCCACAAGGCCCACTGCCATCAGCACTATTGCACCAATAATGAAGGTGGCAGGATCGGTTCCGCTTACGCCGAAGAGTTGTGATTGGATGAGTTTTTGGACAAATAGTGATACAATTAGTCCAATGCCAAGCCCCATGCCAAGAAGGCGTGAGCCGTGTTTGACAACATCGGCAAGCACTCCGCCGCGGGAGGCCCCGAGGGTAAGGCGTATGGCGATTTCCCGAGTGCGGCGCGCTGTGATGTAGGAGAGCACTCCGTAGATGCCTGCCGATGCCAACAAGAGGGCCGCTATGGCGAATGCGCTCAGCATCTGGACGGTAAACTTGCGCTCGGAGACAAACCAGGACATCCGCTCTTCCATAAGGTGCATGTTGTGTATTGGGGCGTCCGGCCTAAGCGCGGACAGGCTACTGCGAAGTGCGTGCATCATTTCACTTGGATCGCCATGCGTGCGGACGGCAAAGAAGAAAGTTGCCGGGCTTGGCAGAGTGCGGAAGTTGATGTAGAACTCCGGCAGTTCGCCTCGTTCTACGCCAGCCTGGATGGTGTTGCCCACTATCCCGACTACTTCCGCAGTTCCAATATTTGTTCCCGGAGGCCCAAGGTTCAGGTGCTTGCCGATCGGGTCTTCGCCCGGCCAGAGCATTTCTGAGGTGCGCTTGTTTATGACCATGTCGATAACCCGCCTGCCGAAAAGACGCTCGAAATTCTCCGGCGCCATGCGGATACCTTCCGGGTATTGGTAAAGTGGTTCGTTGTCTTTGAATAGACGGCCCTTTAGTAGGGGAATGCCCATCGTTCTAAATACGTCGCTGCTAGAAAAATGCGAGTAGCAGGAGGGTGCCTTTGTGTATTCGGGCACCGGCTGATCGAGGCGGTACACGTTCATCTGGGAGTGGAACCATGTGTAAGGCATCGAAGAGTGAAACGCGGCGCTTTCCACTCCGGGCATTTGCTGAATATGCTCCAAGACCTCCACGTAGAAGCGGCCCAGTGCATTTGGATTTGTGTTGAAGCTACTTGCGCTTGGCCCGGCCATCTGGAAGGTAATCAGATTGTCGGAATTGATGCCTGATGGGGTTTCGAGAACGCGGATCAGACTGCGCAGCAAAAGGCCGGTGGAGACTAGGAGCACTGCTACGAGCGCCACCTGAGCTACTGCCAGAATGTCGCTACCGCTCAGGCGCCCTTTGGGTCCGGTGGCCCCGCCGTTTTCCTTGAGTGCTCCGCTTGGCTTTGTGTGCGAAAGGCGAAGAGCCGGGGCCAGTCCGAATAGAATGCCGGCCGCAAAGGTCAGTATTACGGCAAACAGGCATACGCGTATGTCGAAGGCCGAGCCGTCATTCAGGGTGCGGCGTATTTCCCAAGGTATGAGGCGACCTGCAAACGTCGATGCCTGCCAGGCAAGCAGTATGCCGAGGGCGCCGCCTACAAATGACAGGGCAAGACTCTCTATCAGTAGCTGGCGCACCAGCTGCAAGCGGGTTGCTCCCAGCGCGGCCCGGATTGCTATTTCCCGCGTCCTTGCCATGCCTCTTGCGAGGAACATGTTGGACAGGTTTACGCAGGCAATCAGAAGGAACAGCGCAACTGCTCCGTAGAGGAATATCACCCTTTCGTGCGCACTTTGCCCCAAAGATACATGCAAAGGCTCCAGCGCCGCCGACAGGTCTTTGTTCTGCGGGTAGGCGTCCTTTAGCGATGCTGCTATCCCTTGGAGCTGGCTCAGGGCCGCTTCAGTCGTCACTCCGGTCGCAAGGCGGGCTATCACGTTGTTGCCGTAGCGGTTGCTGCGGGCGGTGATGTACATCGACTCGGCAATCGGGCCGAGGGGTAGAAACAGGGCTACGTCTTGATAATGGCGGAAGTTTTCAGGAAGTATTCCGACAATGGTGGTTACTCTATCGTCAATCTGTACGGACTTGCCCAGCACAGCCGGGTCGCTGTCGAACTGCTCCTCCCATGTCTTGGCTGTCAATATGCAGACATAGGGCGCACCGGGTGCGTCGTCCTCGGCCTCGAAGCCTCTCCCTTGCGTTGGCTTGACGCCAAGAATGTCCAGATAGCCATTCGTCACTAGGTTGCTCTGGAGGCGGGATGACTGCATCCCATCGCGCAATGTGATGCCATAGCTTATGCACATGGACATGTTGGAAAAGCTGTCCTGTCTTTCGCGCCAGTCCTGAAAGTTAAGGTAGTTCATGTTCAGGCGTTGGCCGTTGTCCCTTAGCTCCCATATTTGCACGATGCGTTCGGCTTCGGGGTAGGGCAGGCTGCGCAAGAATGTGGCGTTTATGATGCTGAACACTGCCGTGTTGGCACCTATTGCCAGAGTGATGACGAACACACAGAGGGCGGAAAACCAGGGGTCGCGCACCAGTCCGCGGACAGCGATGCGCAGATCCCGCCAGATGGCTGCAAGCCATGCGAAACTGCGCGTATCGCGAGCCTCCTCGCGAATGTTCTCCAGCCCACCGAAGTCTATCTTGGCCCTCCTAGCAGCATCTTCCGGCGTCAGGCCCTGACTGATGTATGCCTGAGTCTGCATCTCGACATGGAGCTGCAATTCCTCGTTCATATCGCGGTCGAAACTATCTTTGCCGAATAGTGAGTTTTTCATGTCGAATATATGGCTTCCCCTAGTGTTTCTAGGGAAGATGCGCATACTCGCCTAGATTGTCAAGGGGAGTCTTTCGAGATTTTCTCACTATGCCAGCGGCATGTTTCCGCTCATGATCGCGCTACGGAGCGCCCAGCGGCCTAGATGGGTCTGCAAATGCGGCCACGGTAACGGGCCGATATGGCATCGTTGCGTTCCCGTCCGCCGGGGGTGTTTGCGCTCTGAAGCATCGGGATGTCCAGCCCGTTCGCGCAAAGCCTGTCCATTGCCTCCAATACCAAGAGGTCCAGCAGCAAGGCTCCGGGGAAGGTGGATACAGCACCAGTTTTCAGGTCATGGCCGGGAATGGGCAAGGCGGCATCGCCGGGCACGCCGCAGTTGTCAAATGCCCACTCTCCGCATTCAAAAAGCCGTTTGCCCGACTCGTGTTTTGAGGGCGTGGCCGCAGACAGTTCCATGTTGGAGAAGCTGGCCACCCGCAAGCCGTCCTTGACGCAGGCAAGAGCCACTCCCACGGGGCTGGGGTTGATGCCCGAATTGGACACTACAACAGCAATGTCTCCCTTCTGTGGGGCATATTGCTGTGCGTAGCGGTAGTAGAGTTTTTCCCCGTATCCGGGCAATACTTCGGCCCAGCCGCCCGTTGGGTCCACGATCTGGCTGACAGGGACTAGGCCCCCGGCGCGGTTCACTATCTCCCTTGCCACTATCTGCGAGTGACCGCTGCCAAATACATGCAACACTCCGCCCGAAGCGATGCAATCTGCCAGCGCGGCAGCGGCAAGGGCGAGAGTGGCGCTGTTGCGCTCTCGCGCCTTGCTCATCAGGGCAATCACGGTGTCAAAATAGCTGTCGGAAAGGCTCATTGTGGGTGGCGCTCCCTAGACTATCGGGCAGCCCGAGATAAGCTCATCGGCCTTTGCCTTGAGTTTGGCGATCATTTCGTCGCGCTTGCCGTCTGTGTGACCAATGCAATTGACAAGGGCGCTGCCGACAACTGCCCCATCGGCCATTTTCGCAATGGCGGCGACATGCTCACGCCTGGATATGCCAAAGCCGACGGCGACGGGAAGTGAGGTATGGCGGCGGATTTCGGCCACCTTTGCCTCTATTGTGTCGCTTAGCGTGGCGCGTTCGCCCGTCACCCCTTCTCTTGATACGTAGTAGATGAAGCCGCCAGCCACTGCGCATATCTTTTCCATGCGTGCGGCGGGTGTAGTCGGAGCGATTATGAAAATGTTCTTAAGCCCATGCGCCTTGCATGCTGCCAACATGCTGCCCGCATATTCCGGGGGCAGGTCCAGAGTCAGGACTCCGTCGATCCCCACCTGCGCACAGCGGCGGCAGAATTCGTCCTCGCCGTGCGCAAGAACGAGGTTGTAGTAGGTGTAGAATATGATCGGGATCTCGGTGCTTTTGCGCAGTTCGCCCGCGAGGCGGAACACTTCGTCCTGAGTGGAGCCAGCGGCAAGGGCGCGCTCGGCAGCGTGTTGGTTGGTTATGCCGTCCGCGAGCGGGTCGGAGAAGGGCATCCCAAGTTCAAGCAGATCCGTGCCTGCTTCGACGAGAGTCTTTGCGGCGCGCAGCGACGTGGTGTAGTCCGGGTCTCCGGCGCAGATGTAGGCTATGAACGCGGCCCGCTTTTCGCGGCGTGTCCTCTCAAAGCAGTTGGCAATGCGGTCCATGTATAGCGCATATTGCATTTGCCCCGTCCGCGCGCAAGGCTTGGTTATTGTTCATAGCGATTGCTGCTTTACCGGCGATATGTCGCTGGATTGTACGCTGGAGCCTAGGCTTGGGGCAGGGTGCTGACTAGCATTCGGCGAAGCTCCGACTCGTCTATCACCGGGATGCCCAGTTCCTGCGCTTTTGTCAGTTTTGAGCCTGCTTCCTCGCCCGCGAGCACATAGCTCGTCTTTTTGCTTACGCTGCCCGATGCCTTGCCGCCAGCCCTTTCGATGAGTTCCTTAGCCTCGTCGCGAGAGAGGCTGTGGAGGGTGCCCGTGATGACGATTGTTTTGCCAGCTAGAGGCAGGGCGTCGCCCTCAGCCGGTGCTTCGGGTGCGGCTGGAGTCAGTCCGTGGTTGCCAAGAAGGCGCGCGATGATGTCTTTCTTGTCCGGCCTTGCGAAGAAGGCGTGTATGGACAGGGCAACGATGTCGCCGACTCCGTCTATGGCCTTCAGTTCCTCCTCGCTCGCCTGCATGAGCGCGGGCAGGGAGCGGAACTCTTTCGCAAGATCTTTGGCTGTCTGCGCGCCCACCTGCGGTATGCCCAGCCCGTGAAGCAGCCTCCACAGCTCCCGAGTCTTGCTCGACGCTATGGCTTCGAGAAGCTTGTCCGCGCTCTTTTCGGCAAATTTTTCCAGAGTCAGTAGCTGATGCTTTGTCAGGGCATAGATGTCCGCCTCGTCTTTCACAAGACCTAGGTTCACGAGCTGGTTCACCACAGCTTCGCCCATGCCCTCTATGTCCATTGCCTGACGGCTGGCAAAGTGGCGCAGGCGCCGGCGTAGAAGCTCCGGGTCGCTGTCGCCGCGCAGTCGCCATGCCGCTTGTCCGGCTTCGCGCTCAGCGTCGAGGCCAAGCGCCTTGAGGTGTTTTGCAAAGTCAAATGGTTCAGCGTCCGCCGGGCGCTTGTCCAGCACGGCGTTGATTACCGCGGGTATGATTTCGCCTGCTTTTTCCACCACCACCCAGTCGCCAACGCGGATGTCCTTGCGTTTGATTTCGTCCTCGTTGTGCAGGGTGGCGCGGGAAACCATCGACCCGGATATCAGCACCGGCTCCAGTTCAGCCACGGGAGTAAGTACGCCTGTGCGGCCTATCTGTATCGTGATGGCGTTCAGGCGCGTTACTGCCTGCTCCGGGGCGAACTTGTAGGCGATGGCCCAGCGTGGGGCCTTGGACGTGGCCCCGGCCCTCTCTTGCAGGGCAATGTCGTCTAGCTTTACCACGGCGCCGTCGGTGTCGTAGGGGAACTTTTTGCGCTCCTTATCCAGCTTCTGGATGCATTGCCAGACTTCGTCTATGCCGTGCGCGCGCAGCGGGTAGCCTTCGGGCAGGCCCGGCAGGCCCCATTCGCGGATTTTTGCGTGCAGCGCGCTTTGGCTCTGGAAGGAAATGCCCTCGTGGTGGCCAATGCCGTAGAGGATTACCTTCAGGCCGCGTCGGGCGGAAATTGCTGGGTCGAGCAGTTTTATCGTACCCGCGGCGAGGTTACGCGGGTTCATGTACATGGGTTTGCCTGCCTCTTCCTGCTCGGCGTTTATTCGGTCGAACTCGGCGCGGTCCATGAAGACCTCGCCCCGAAGCTCGATGGCCGGGACTGTTTCCAGAGCTGCAATATGCCTTGGAAACGCGATGGCCGAGAAGTTGCGTGTAATGTCGTCGCCTGTGATGGCGTCGCCCCGCGATACGGCGCGGACGAAACGGCCGTTTTCAAAACTGAGGCTTACCGATGCGCCGTCGAGCTTTGGCTCCACAAGGTAGGGCAGGGCAGCTCCGGCAGCGAGCGACTTGCGAAGCCGGGTGTCGAAGTCGCGCAGTTCGCCTTCCGAGTAGGTGTTGTCGAGGCTGTACATGCGCTGGCGATGCGTGTAGCTCTCGAACTCGTCGGAAAGGTCGCTGCCGACACTGGATGCGGGTGATGCGGCAAGGTATGGATGGGGGGCTTTCGCGTCGGCGTCAACGGAGGGCAGGACGGAAGGACGAGTTCCGGTCATCGCGGCAAAGAGCGGGTTGTCGCTCTCCAGTGCCTTCAGTTTTGCAAGAAGCTCGTCGAACTCGCGGTCAGAGATTTCAGGCGCGGCATGTGTGTAGTACAGGTCGTTGTGTCGCGCCACCTCGGCCCGCAGCCGGGCAATTTCGCCTACGATGTCGTTTTCTGCCATGCGGGTGGAATTTTGGCCCGGAAGCGGCTCCTTGTCCATTCAAAGGATTTTATGAGAGCGCCACCGGAACAACTTTCCGCCTCCCCGCCTGCTTCAAGGCGGCATTTCGTTCCGCGCGCATTACCTCCAGACTTAATCAATCTCTGCAATATGCTGCCAGTTAACGTCTAGCGAAAACGGGTATCGTAAATGCTGCACATTGGATGACTAATAACGCGCGAATGGGGAAGAAGCTCCCCGACACCAGATGATCAGCAACATACAGTTCAGCGAGTGGCAGGAACTGGCGGAGTCCATCCGCGAGGAACTGCGCGAGTGCGCCTGGCTGCTTGGCCTGCTCGACGATCAGCAGAAAGCCATTCTGGACCGCGACAGCGGGACGATGCTCCGCGTGAACGAGGCCATAGACGAACAGACCCATCAGGTGGCTGCCTGCAAGCGCCGCCGGGTGGACCTGATGCTTAAGGCGAGCCGAAGCGCAGCCCTGCTGCCAGGAAGCGGCATCATGGACATGGCTGCCGACATGCCGCCCTCGATGCGGCCCCTGTTCGAGGCCCTGTCCGGCGAGGCTGCATCGCTACGCGAACGGCTCGACCGCCGTGCCCGTCAGAACCGCCGCCTGCTGGAGCGGGCGACGAACGTCGTTGGTGAACTGCTGGGCGTTGTGCGCCCGGGCAGCATCACCCGCACCTACGGACGCAAAGGCCGTTTCCAGACACACACCTCGCTGAAGGGCAGCGTGGTCCACACCTCCGTCTAGAAGGGAAGAAATCACCATGGCAGGCTTGATGGGAGACCTTGTAAACAGCACGCAGGCGTTGAGCAATCACGCCAGCAGTCTGAACACGATCGGGCGCAACCTCTCCAACGTCAACAACAGCTCCTATGCACGCCAGACCGTGCAGACAGAGAGTTACGCCGGGCCTGGAGGCGCATACTACACGCGCAGCCAGATAATAAGCTCCCGCGATGCAGTGCTGGACCGTCAGGTGACAAACGAGGTATCTGCAACCGGTGCCGCCGCGCAGAACTACCAGCTTTACTATCAGCTCAACAACGTGATGAGCGAGCAGCTCAACGGCAGCATAGGTGCCAGCCTATCCACTGCCCAGGCGGAGGGCACGGGGATAACGGGCGGTCTTTCCAGCTTCTTCAACTCGTGGAGCGCTCTTTCCGCCTCTCCGCAGAACTACGGCGCACAGAGCAGCGTCTATTCCAGCGCCGAGGAACTGGTCACTCGCCTCAACAGCGCGTCAGAGTCTCTCGACAAGGTGCAGGAAAGCCTTGACGCCAGTCTCGAAAGTCAGGTCAGCCAGGTTAACGCGCTTCTGGAAAAGATTGCCACGCTTAACAGCAACATCGTCCGCATGGAGGCTCGTCAGAGCGGCAGCGCCAGTTCTTTGAAGGACGATAGGCAGGCCGCGATGGAAGAGCTGGCCAGCCTGATGGACTTTTCTAGTACATCCGAGGAGGACGGCTCCATCACGATCAAGCTGCCCGGCGCCGACGGCCAGACGATAGTCTCGAATGGCACCTTTGGAAGCATATCAATTTCAAAAGATGGCGATGGCAACAACACGGGGCTGGTGGCCAGCTTCGGCGGGGCCAACACGACCCTTTCGCCCAATTCCGGCTCGCTCAGTGTGCTCGACCCGGTGAACACCAGCGCCATCATCGGCAGCCTGCGAGGGGAACTCAACGCCCTTGCCAGTCAGCTCATTACTTCTGTCAACGCCGCGTATCAGCAGAGCGGGCAGGGGGACTTTTTCAGCGGCTCCGGCGCTGGCGACATCAGCCTTCTGGTGGCCAATGCATCCTCGATAGTTGCCAATTCCAGCACCGAGGCCGAGGGGGGCAACAGCGTGGCAAGCGCGATTTCCGCCCTTTCCACACAGTCTTTTAGCAGCGGCAGCGACCAGATTGGCGGCACCTTCACTTCCTTTGCGGCAGCAATTGCCACCGACGTGGCCTCCAACCTATCCCGCGCGACGAGCACGCTTGAGACGCAGGAGCAGATGGAGAACCTCGTTCGCGAGAATCGCGACAACCTCACGGGTGTATCCACCGAGGAGGAAATGAGCAGCCTATTGCGCGCCCAGAATGCCTATCAGGCCAGCGCCCGCGTCATGAGCATCATCAACTCCTTGCTGGAACTGGTGACAACACGCCTTGGTAACTAAACGCCTAACTTTCCATAGAACATGAGAATCGCCGACGTAACCAGCACCTACACTATCAGCACCAGGCTCCAGAACATCAAGAGCCAGGAAGCTAAGCTGACCGAGCAGCTGTTGAGCGGAAAAACGGTCAACAGCCTTCAGGACAATGCCTCGCTGGCCAACACGCTGCTTGTTTCTCAGGCAGATCGCGAGCGCCTCGTGCAGCTTAACAGCAATTCCGCCCTGGCAAACAATACCGCACAGGCAGGAATCGACGCTCTGACGCACATTGGCGATGTGAACAAGCTGGCCCTGTCCATCGCGGAAAGCGTTGCCGAAGATGGGACCAGTGCCGCATCGCGCAACATCGATAGCCTGATTGAAGACGTGCTTGCGACGGCCAACACCAAGTACAACGGCGAGTATATCTTCGCGGGCGGTTCCAGCGGTTCTTCAACGGCACCTTTTTCCTACGATTCGGCGAGCGGTCAGTACGTTTACAACGGCTCTGGCACGGCGCGTTCGTATGAGGTGTCCGATGGGGCAAGCGTGTCGCCCTACAATACAGATTCAGGCAATCAGGCCATTCTCGATACCCTTAACTCTCTTGTGGCCCTTCGCGACGCCATCCAGTCCGGCGACAGCGATGATTTGAGTGTCGCTACCGACGCCCTTGAAAATGCCAACGATGCTATTGTGGACGCATCTGCCGATCTTGGCATGGTGCAGTTCCGCCTTGGCGTATTGGATTCCCGCAACGCGGCAAAATATTCCGTTCTCGATACCGCGGACGATAATGCCACCAAGGCCGACGAAAACGAGACCACCGTCAAGCTGCTCGCGGCACAAAATGCTTACTCCGCAGCCTTGCAGAGTGCAGCCAAGATACTGGATATGAGCCTCTTGGATTACATATAGGCCATATTGGGAAGAGATTTCACAAGGGGATGCATATGCATCCCTTTTTTTATTACTCGAAGATGTTTTTTTTCTGAAATTTTTCTGAAAGTTGGCACGGGGAAAGCTGATATGGCTCAGTGTCAATAGAAAACACCCAAACATAGAACATAAACACTACGT
>LVBW01000047.1 GCA_001604585.1 Puniceicoccales bacterium Verruco_02
GTATCTGACAGGCGAACTCGGGGCCGAGGTTGTCAAGGGCCTTCAGGGCGACGACCCGAAGTATCTGAAAGTGGCCGCCTGTGCCAAGCACTACGCTGTGCACAGCGGGCCGGAGAGCGAGCGTCACGAGTTCGACGCCAAGCCTACGCCAAAAGACCTTGAAGAGACCTATCTACCCGCCTTCAAGAAGCTTGTGGATACGGGAGTGGAGGCTGTGATGGGTGCCTACAACCGCACCTTGGGCGAGGCCTGCTGCGCGAGCGACTTTCTAATGAACGACATTCTGCGCGCGCGCTGGGGCTTCAAGGGGCACTACGTCAGTGACTGCGGCGCGGTGGACGACTTCCACAATTTTCACAAAGTTACAAAGAACAAGGCCGAGAGCGCCGCGCTTGCCGTGCGCATGGGCTGCGACCTCAACTGTGGCTGCACATACGGCGACCTTATCTTCGCCGTGGATCAGGGCCTTGTCAGCGAGGCCGAGATTGATCGCTCCGTCCGCCGCCTCCTAAGCACCAAATTCAAGCTTGGGATGTTCGACAGCCCCGAACAGGTGCCCTGGTCGGGCCTCTCGCTCGACATAGTCGATGGCCCCGAGCACCGCGCACTGGCCCGCAAGGTGGCCCGCGAGGGTGTGGTTCTACTTAAGAACAAGGACAGCGTCCTGCCGCTTCCGCGCAGCATGGACAGACTCCTTGTGTGTGGCCCGACTGCTCTCAACATTCCTGCACTTCTTGGTAACTACCACGGCAGCTGCCCCGAGATGGTCACCATATATCAGGGCATAATGGAGGCTCTAGAGCCGAACACCGCCGTCAAGTACCGCGCAGGCTGCCCGCTCTTCAGCCCCCAGGCACCGGGTGTCAACTACACATTTGGCGCGGCTTCCGTGCAGGACTACGTAATCGCCGTTATGGGACTTGACCAGACCCTCGAAGGCGAGGAAGGCGACACCGTGGCCAGTCCCTCGGGCGGCGATCGCGACTGCATCGAACTTCCAAAGGTGCAGATGGAATTTCTCCGTGAGCTGCGCAAGAACTGCAAGAAGCTCATCCTTGTCCTCACGGGCGGAAGTGCCATTGCGGCCACAGAGGCCCACGAGCTTGCCGATGCGGTGCTCATGGCGTGGTATCCCGGTTGCGAAGGCGGCCGCGCCGTGGCGGACATTATTTTCGGAGACGAGGCTCCCTCTGGTCGCCTGCCGCAGACCTTTGCCAAGGCCACCGAAGACATGCCCGCCTTCAACGACTACAATATGAAGGGGCGCACCTACCGCTTTGCAGACAAGAAGCCACTCTACCCATTCGGTTTTGGCCTCGGATACGGCAAGGTAAGCTACTCCGCCGCTAGTGTGGACAAGTCCACGGTAGCCGCCGGGGGTAGCGTGAATGTCAGGGCAATAGTCCGCAACGAGAGCAGCGTCCAGTGCAAGGAAGTGGTGCAGTGCTACATCGTGCCCCCGCAGGACTGGCCCGAAGCGCCGAAGTCGTCTCTAGTGGCGTTTTCGAAGATAGATCTCGCTCCGGGCCAGAGCCGCGAAGTCAGTTTCACTCTTTCCGCCGACTCCTTCACCCAGTTCGACAGTGAAGGCAGGCGCGTTCTCCCCGCCGGAAGCTACGGGCTTCTCATCGGCAGCAGTTCCCCCGGAAAGCGTTCGCTCGAACTTGGCGCTCCTCAGCCAGCCGAGTGTTCCGTCAGTGTGATATAGTGCCATATGCTTCATAGGGAGATACCCCGCTTAGCTCCCGAAACATATTTTCCATAATGGCCTTTTGCAGCGTGATGCGACTCTCCCAGTCGCCGCACGCAGCAATCTGGGTGTGCGCCCCTGTGCGCCCGGATATGTGCATTGCTATATCCTTGAATCACGTAACCCGACAATACATGAAAAAAGCACTTACGACTCTGGCGCTAGGCCTTGCTGCCGCCAGCATTGCCTGTGCGCAGATTCCACATCTGCGAGACAAAGGAACGACCAAGCAGCTAATCGTCCACGGTCAGCCCTTGCTGATGCTTGGCGGAGAGCTTGGTAATTCAAGCGGCGAGAGCGGATACCTAGCTCCCTACTGGGACAAACTGGTGTCGATGAACATCAACACCCTGCTCATTCCCGTGAGTTGGTTCCTCGTAGAGCCTGTCGAAGGCAAATATGACTGGAGCACCGTTGACGACCTGGTGCGCGATGCCCGTGCCAAGGATATGAAGATTGTGTTCCTCTGGTTTGGCGCCTGGAAGAACAGCATGTCTTGCTATGCGCCCGACTGGGTAAAGACCGACACCAAACGCTTCCCCCGCTGCATTACCTCGAACGGCAGACCATTAGAGATTGTCACACCGCTTTCCGAAGAGGCCATTCGCTGCGATGCACGCGCGTTTGCAGCCCTAATGAAGCACCTTAAAGTAATCGACGGAGAGCAGAACACCGTCGTCATGGTGCAGGTGGAGAACGAAATCGGCATGGTGGGCGACGCACGCGACTACTCCCCTCTGGCCAACGCTGCATATGCCAAGCCTGTGCCGGCGGAGCTAATAAAATACATGGACAAGAATTTCGACCGTCTGCATCCCACAGTTCGCAGCAAGTGGCTGGACATGGGGCGCAAGACCAAGGGCAACTGGGCCGAAGTGTTCGGCACGGACGCCCTCGCGGAGGAAATCTTCATGGCATGGCAGTTCGGGGTATATACAGGCAAGGTGGCTGCAGCAGGCAAGGCAGAGTATGCCCTGCCAATGTACACCAATGCCGCCCTCATACGCCCCGGCTATGTGCAGGGGCAGTATCCCAGTGCAGGGCCGCTGCCGCACCTAATCGACGTGTGGCGCGCCGCTGCGCCATCGCTGGACTTCCTTGCTCCCGACATCTACTTCAAGGACTTCATCGGGTTGGCTGACGCATACACCGTGCCAGGCAATCCTCTGTTCATCCCCGAGAACATGGCCAATACCGATGCCGCGGTGAACGCGCTATATGCCTTTGGCAACAACCATGCGCTGGGCTACTGTCCCTTCGCCATAGAGTCCGTATCGCCGCAGGTGCAGGGCCTGATTGGTGCGAGCTACGACATGCTTCGCCAGCTATCCCCGCTTATCAACGCCAAGGTCGGCACGCCGGACATGGTCGGCTGCGTGCCGCAGGGCGAGGAGCAGAAGCAGCCCAAGAAGCTGTTCATCAACAACTTGTCAGTGTTTGTCAATTTCGAGCGCATGATACCTTCCCAGAGTGCCGTTGTTGTTGGCGCCGACGGAACGGAGAGCCGCGGATCGCTCGGCACCATTCCAGCCGGAGCAATCATAATCGCCACAGGAACCGACGAGCTGGTAATCGGCGGCATCGGAGTTACAGTAACATTTTCACCTCAAATGCACGGCCCTGAGACCATCGGCATATTAACAGCCGAGGAGGGGTCCTATGATGCCGATGGAAACTGGAAGCACCTACGCTGGCTGAGCGGCGACCAGACACATCAGGGCCGTCACATACGTATCGAACCGGGCCGCTTCAGCATTCAGCGAGTGCGCCTGTATCGTTACTAGACACGGGCTTGGCAGAGTCACCGGTCAAACGGGAACGCTGCACAAGGCCGCAGGAGGACCGCTCCCGGTCTGCCACCTTGCAAAAGGAGACAGGCCGGGGGCTGCTTGGCAATACGACTCTTACTAAGGTCCGCACAAGGATAGATAAGGACAGCGATGCACAAATGGAGACAATTACAATGAAAATGCCGCCAAAACTTGGGAGTGCTCTTTGTCTATTGCTATCCATACTATCGGTGCAGCTTTCCCGAGCAGCCCTGCCAGTTGCCTCGCCATTTCTTTCCCCCTGTCCGCAGGTATTTACGCCAGCTATCGTGGATGGAGCGGATGCCTCTGCCATCATCGTTGATGTGCAAGGCCCCGGTTTCGACAAGGCATGGCGGGTCCAGAGCGGCCCGGGCATCCAGAACATCGAGGACGTGCAACTGGAGGCATACTCAGCCATACCCGTGGAGCAGGGGGGGGCTGCTCTACTTCACCTGTGGCTTCGCACGGAAAATACTTTGGACGAAACTGGCAAGGGCCGGATGTTCGTTCATGTGCGCAAGAACGGTGTGGACTTCAATAGCAGCGTAATCGCCACTCTAGACGCCGGCTCCCAATGGCAGGAATACTACCTGCCCTTTACCCTCATTGGCACATATCCGGAGAATGGCGCGGTGC
Organism: Puniceicoccales bacterium Verruco_02; assembly: GCA_001604585.1. Lineage (GTDB taxonomy): Bacteria > Verrucomicrobiota > Verrucomicrobiia > Opitutales > Oceanipulchritudinaceae > Verruco-01. Next base: position 4,198 of record LVBW01000047.1, read on the forward strand.
TGCGCCTGCGCTTCGGCTATCCGGGGCAGATAGTGGAAGTTGGTGGCGTCGAGGTGCTCTACTATGGCAAAGGCATAAGTTCGGCACAGCTGCCGCGCACCCGCTTCACATACGCTGGACGCGAAGAAGGGGCGAAGTGGCGCGAAGAGGCGCAGGAGCGCATCGAACGCATCCGCAAGCGCGATCTCCAAATCCGCGTTAGGGACAAGAACGGCAAGCCCTTGCCCGGAGCAAAGCTGTCGCTTAGGCAGATCCGTTCCGCCTTCCAGTTCGGCACCTGCATTCACCTGCCTTTCATAAGCGACGATACCCCGGACGCCGAGGCATACCGCAGGCACATAGTGGAGCTGTTCAACGCTGCCAGCCCGGAGAACGATCTTAAGTGGCCGGTGTGGCTTGGCGAATGGAACGAACTGGCACCGTATTCGCCAGCGACGGCAATTGCGGGCCTAGAGTGGCTGAAGGAGCGCGGCTTTCATCTGCGAGGGCATGTCCTTGTCTGGCCCGGATGGAAGAACCTGCCAAAATTTACTCACGAGCTGCGCGACACTGGCCGTGCCGCCGAAATCCTGCCTCTCATGGACAATCATATTCGCGAGATGGGCAATTACACTAGGGATTTGCTCCCCGAATGGGACGTGCTCAACGAGCCTTACACAAACCACGACCTGATGGACCTCTTCGGGTCGGGGGTAATGGTTCGCTGGTTCAAGGTGGCACGCGAGGCATTCCCGGACGCAGCACTCTATTTTAACGACTTTTCCAATCACGATCAGGTGTTGGATGCCGCCCATGTGGCGCATTTTGAAGATACATTCTGCTTCCTGTTGGCGAATGGGGCGCCCGTGGACGGGCTGGGGCTTCAGGCCCACATAAGCGGCCAACCCAACGACCCTGAGCGTATTTTGGCGACTCTGGATCGCTACTCCAAGGCCAGCGGCGGCCTGCCAGTACGTATCACCGAATTTGACATACGCACCGAAGACGAAGAGCTTCAGGCAGACTATACGCGGGACTTTTTCATCCTCTGCTTCAGTCACCCCGACGTGGTCGGCATTCAGCTCTGGGGCTTCTGGGAAGGCTCTCACTGGATACCAATGGGGGCCATGTACCGCAAGGACTGGAGCGAAAAACCCAATGCCGCTGTGTATAAGGACCTTGTGATGAACAAGTGGCGTACAAGCGCCACTGGCAGCACCGACGGGCGTGGACTGATGTGCCTGCGCGCATTCCACGGTGATTATGAAGTGAGCGTCGAAGCCGATGGCCGCCGCACGACAACAACTTTCAAACTGGGTGCCGGAGATACTCCGGCTTCAGTTGATATAACCCTTGAGTAAACCCTTAACGAAAGACCGATGAAGCAATTATTCAGACGATCCGCACTACTGCTGTCCATTGCGACGCTGTTTGGAGCCAGCCCCGGCCTACATGCCGGGATTGTCTGCGACCCTGGCGCGAAGGACGCGCTCGTTATAGCAACGACCAAAAAATCCCTGCCTATACTTGTTGACTCCGCCGACTGGTGGGGTGTCAACCGCGCGGCCACGGACCTCAAGGCTGACGTGGAACGGGTGACGGGCGTTGCCCCGGAAATAGTCAACGACGCCAAGAAGACTGGCAAGATGGCCGTCATCGTGGGCACCCTTGGCAAGAGCGCGCATATCGACGCAATCGCCAAGTCTGGCAAAATTGATGCCAAGCTTCTCAACGGGCGCTGGGAGTCATTCCTGCTCAAGGTCGTGGACAAGCCACTGCCTGGCATCGACCGCGCCCTTGTCATCGCAGGCAGCGACAAGCGCGGTACAATCTACGGCATTTACACCCTGTCACAGGAAATGGGTGTGTCGCCTTGGTACTGGTTTGCAGATGTCCCGGCGCTGCGCCGGGACTCCGTGTCCGTCAAGGGCCAGCTCTATGACGACGGCCCGACGGTCAAGTATCGAGGTATCTTCATAAACGACGAAGCTCCGGCCTTCTCCGGTTGGGCGGCCGAGAAGTTCGGTGGTGCGAACAGCAAGTGCTATTCCCATATCTTCGAGCTGCTCCTGCGTCTGAAGGGCAACTACATGTGGCCCGCAATGTGGGACAATGCCTTCAACGAGGACGATCCGCAGAACCCCATACTGGCCGATGCATACGGCATCGTCATGGGCACATCACATCACGAGCCTATGGTTCGCTCTCAGAAGGAGTGGCATAGAAACGGAAAGGGTGCTTGGAACTACGAGACAAACGGCGATGAGTTGCGCAAGTTCTGGGCCTACGGCATTGCCCGCAACAAGGACCTTGAAAGCATCGTTACGATGGGTATGCGAGGCGACGGCGACGAAGCCATGAGCGAGGAAACCAATACGGCCCTTCTGGAGCGCATCGTTGCAGATCAGCGTGCCATTCTCGAGCGTGAGACAGGCAAGAAGGCCGAAGAAATCCCGCAGATGTGGGCCTTGTACAAGGAAGTGCAGGACTATTACGAGCACGGTATGCGCGTGCCCGACGACGTTACCCTTCTCTGGTGCGACGACAATTGGGGCAATATCCGCCGTCTTCCCCTGACCGAGGAGCGCAAGCGCAAGGGCGGGGCAGGCATATACTATCACGTGGACTACGTCGGCTCGCCGCGTTCCTACAAGTGGCTCAACACGGTGCCGATTCAGAAAATCTGGGAGCAGATGCACCTTGCCTGGCAGTACGAGGCCACGCGCATCTGGATTGTGAACGTGGGTGACATCAAGCCCATGGAGCTGCCCATCTCCTTCTTCCTGGACTATGCATGGGACCCGGAAGCCATTCCTTACGAGAAGCTCGACCAGTACACCAAGGACTGGTCCGCACAGCAGTTCGGCGCCGAGAGCGCAGAGGGCGCGGCAGCCCTTCTTGACTTCTACACCAAGGCCAACGGCCTGCGTAAACCCGAGATGACAGCGCCGCACACCTTCAGCGTGTATAACTACGACGAGGCCCTTTCCGTTCTTTCCAACTGGGATGGCGCTGCTGCCAAGGCCGAGAAGATGTATTCGCGCATTGCCCCGCAGTACCGCGACGCATTCTTCCAGCTAGTTTACTACCCTGTTGTTGCCTGTGCCAATCTTAACGAGATGTACATTAGTGCGGCTCGCAACGATGCCTATGCCCATATGGGGCGTGCCTCTGCCAACACCTATTCCGAGTTGGTGCGCAAGCTATTCGCCCGCGATCACGAGCTTGCCCGCCAGTTCAATCAGGATCTGGCCGGGGGTAAGTGGAGCCACATGATGGACCAAAAGAACATTGGTTGGACCTACTGGGAACAGCCTCCTCTTGAGCGTGCACCGGCTGTTAGCGAGGTGCTTCCGATGGACACCGGCACCTTGGGCGTGACAATCGAAGGCACCCGCCTTGCATGGCCCAAGAACGACATATTCCAGCCATATCCCAAGCCCTTGCCCATATACGAGGGGGACAGCCACATTTCCTCCTTCGAGCTGTTCAACAGAAGCGACAGGCCTGTCAACTGGACAATCAGTGCCACTTCCCCTTGGGTAAGTATATACACAAGCTCTGATTTGAAGAACAAGAGCAGCCACAAGGGAGTCCTTCAGGGCCTTGGCGAGCTGAAGCTGTACGTATCCGTTGACTGGGCCTCGGTGCCAGCGGATGCATCCTTGGCAGAAGTGGAGATTACCGGGTTCAGCCAGTGGGGCCAGAACCCCATCGTTCTGCGCTACCCGCTTGTTCGCAACCCCGATACGACACTGCCCTGGCTGGACAAGGCCCGCGCCATCGCGCTCGAAGCCTCCACATACAGCAGGGCCGTCGAAGGGCAGGGCGTGACATGGAAGACGCTTGAGAACTACGGAGTCGGTTACGGGCGCAACGCCGTGACGACGCTGCCTTCTGTACACGAGCGCCTCACTCCCGGCGGCAACAGCCCGCACCTGGCCTACGATGTGTTCTTCAAGGACGCAGGCGAGTACTCGTTGGAGCTTCAACTGGCCCCGACGCTAAACTTCCTCTCCGGCGACGGCATCAAGGTGGCTGTGTCCATAGACGACGCAGCACCGCAGATTCTCACCGTTGGGCCTAAGGTGGACTCGCCCGACTGGGGCAAGGCGGTAAGCGAGGGAGTGCGCAAACTGGCTTCCACCCACAAGGTGGACAAGGCAGGCGTACACACCATCAAGATCTGGTATGTGGACCCCGGAGTGGTGGTCCGCCAGATAATCGTCAACACCGCAGCGATGCGCCCGAGTTACCTCGGGCCTCTGGGCATGGAGGACGTGTTCAAGAGCTGCGCTCAGTAGTTTGCAATCGGATGCGGCGGACGGAATAATATCCGTCCGCCGCATTCGGACTGCCCTTTGTGGCAGCAATTCAATAGTTTTAACAAGCCGCGCATAGCACGCGGCAAAACAGAGGTCTAGTCTAGGATTCTACTCTATGAATAACCCATTCGATATCAGCGGACTTGTAGTGGTTGTAACTGGCGCAGCCGGTGTGCTCGCCGGGCAGACCGCCCGTCACCTCGCCGAACAGGGCGCCACAGTGGCCCTGCTCGACCTTAACAAAGAGAAGCTCGACGCCCGCGTGGCGGAGTTTCAGAAGGACGGCCTCAAGGCCAGCGGGCACGTATCGAACGTTCTAAGCGAGGAAATTCTTGCTAAGACCTGCGAGGAAGTCCTTGCCCTGCATGGCCATGTCGATGTGCTCATCAACGGCGCTGGCGGCAACATGCCCGGCGCGACAATCCCGCCCGAAAAGACGATTTTCGACCTCAAGGTTGAAGACTGGGACAAGGTGCTCGCCCTGAACCTGAAGGGTTCGCTCCTGCCCTCTATGGCGTTCGGCAAGGCGATGCTTCAAAGCCCGAACAAGTGCTCCATCGTGAACTTCTCGTCGATGGCCGCCACGCGCATGATTACCCGCGTTCTAGGCTACTCCAACGCCAAGGCTGGCATCGATAACCTGACGCGCTGGATGGCGATGGAGTTTGCCCGCACAAGCGGTGACAAGATCCGCGTCAACGCCGTGGCCCCCGGCTTCTTCATCGGCGACCAGAACCGTGGCCTGCTCATCAACCCGGACGGCTCCCTTACCGAGCGTTCGCACAAGGTCATCAACCAGACCCCTATGGGCCGCTTTGGCGAATCGCCCGAGGTTCCCGGCACGATCCACTACCTCATAAGCCCTGCCGCAAGCTTCGTCACTGGGCAGATTGTGGCCATCGACGGCGGCTTCAGCATCTTCAGCGGAGTATAACACATGAATAGCGACGCAATGCTAAAGGAGTGTTTCCGCTGGTTCGGGCCGAACGACCCGGTAAGCCTTCAGGACATACGCCAGTGCGGCTGCATGGGCGTGTTCACCTCGCTTCACCACATCCCTTATGGGGAACTCTGGACCCGCGAGGAGGTCCGCAAGCGTGTGGACCAGCTCGCCGAATACGGCCTCGAGTGGTCCGCCGTGGAGAGCCTGCCAATCAGCGAGGCCATCCGAACCCGCACGGGCGACTTCGAGCGCCACCTCGAAAACTACCGCAAGTCCATCGAGAACCTTGCCGCCGAGGGCGTGCCGCTCATCATCTACAACTTCATGCCCGCCCTCGACTGGGTGCGCACCGACCTTGCTTGGAAGATGCCCGACGGGAGCGAGTGCCTGCATTTCGACCCGGCACGCTTTGGCGTCTTTGAGATGCACATTCTCAAGCGCCCTGGCGCAGAGAAGGACTACACGCCTGCGCAGATTGCCAAGGCTAAGGCCATGTTCGACGCAATGGACGAGGCCGAGCGCGCCAAGTTCGAGAAGGCGATTCTGGACGTGTTCCCCGGCGTAAAGATGGGGGTGACTCTCGACAGTTTCCGCGCCATGCTGGCCAAGTATGACGGCATCGACGAGGCTAAGCTGCGCGAGCACTACCGCCTCTTCCTCGAAGCCGTGGTCCCGACCGCAGAGCGCGTGGGCGCAAGGCTCGCCGTCCACCCGGACGACCCGCCGTTCCCCATTCTCGGCCTTGCTCGCATCGCCTCGACAGAGAGCGACTTTCGACAGATCGTGGAAATGGTGCCAAGCCCGGCCAACGGCCTCTGCTTCTGCACCGGTTCGCTTTCCGCCCGAGGCGACAACGACCTGACTGGCATGGTGCAGCGCCTTGGCAAGCACATCCACTGCGTGCATCTGCGAAGCGTGCAACGCAACCCCGACGGTACCTTCTACGAGGCGGCCCACATGGAGGGCTGCGCAAACATCCCAGCCGTGATGGCGGAGCTGCTGAAGCTCAACGACACCAAGCCCGCGGATGCGAAGCTGCCCATGCGTCCAGACCACGGTCGCCGCCTGCTCGACGACCTGAAAAAACCCGTCAACCCGAACCCCGGCTACGACTGTCTCGGCCGCATGAAGGGCCTCGCAGAGCTGCGCGGACTAATGCACGGTCTTGTTTACGCCAGCCAGAACAAGTAGAGGGCTTTATCCGCAGATTACGCGGATTGACACGGATTGTTAAGTTTAACGATGTTATTCTAATCTGTGCAAATCAGCGTAATCTGTGGTTGTAAACTCTTTTCTGAACTCATTGGTTTCGTATTTACAGCCTTTGCTATAACTCTTGTTCGTTCACGCTATGCTTAGCATAAAGCCAGCTTCGGATTGTTATTACGCCTGTGTTTCCCTTGGTGAAGTCATGCTTCGCCTTGACCCCGGCGAAGGACGCGTACACACGACGCGCAAGTTCGACGTATGGGAGGGCGGTGGCGAATATAACGTCACGCGCGGCCTGCGTCGCTGCTTTGGTCTGAAGACCGCTGTCGTCACGGCCTTTGCCGACAACCCGGTGGGGCGCCTCGTCGAGGATTTCATCCTCAATGGTGGCGTGGACACCGACTTCATCGTGTGGCGCGAATACGACGGAGTGGGGCGCAAGGTGCGCAACGGCTTGAACTTCACAGAGCGCGGCTTCGGAATCCGCGGTGCCGTGGGCACTCCCGACCGCGGCCACACGGCCATCGCCCAGCTTGCCCCCGGCGACGTGGACTGGGAGAAGATATTCGGCGAACGCGGCTCGCGCTGGTTCCACACGGGGGGCATTTACGCGGCTCTTAGCGACACGGCTCCGCTCGTTATACTGGAAGCGGTCAAGGCGGCGAAGAAGCACGGCACAATGGTCAGCTACGACCTCAACTACCGCCCTTCGCTATGGAAGGACTATGGGGGGCTCGCCAAGTGCCGCGAGGTGAATCGCGAGATAGCCAAATACGTAGATGTGATGATTGGCAATGAGGAGGACTTTACCGCGTGTCTGGGCTTTGAGGTCGAGGGCGTGGATCACAACTTGTCGAACGTCGAGGCGGAGTCTTTCAAGAAGATGATCGAGAAGGCCGTTGCGGAGTTTCCGAACTTCAAGGCCTGTGCCACGACTCTTCGCGGGGCAAAGACGGCCACCCTCAACGAGTGGAGCGCGCTGCTCTGGCACGACGGGGCCTTCTACGAGCCTGCCCGCAAGTTCCAGGGGCCGGACATACTGGAAATCTTCGACCGCGTGGGCGGCGGCGACAGCTTCGCCAGCGGCCTAATCTACGGCTTCCTCGCGAAGAACGATCCGCAGATGGCCATCAGTTACGGCTGTGCGCACGGTGCCCTTGCCATGACAACGCCCGGCGACACCAGCATGGCGACCTTGAAAGAGGTGAAGAAAATTGCCGAAGGCGGCGGAGCCAGAGTGGAGAGGTAGCCCTGTGTTGGAGGAATTTCATCCGCAGATTACGCGGATTACACGGATAGTTATAACAGAGAGTCTTGGTTTGATGGCTATAAGCTACTAGTTATTTGTAATCAGACCTGTCACTAGTCGTTTGTCTTTTTAGTAATCTGCGTAAATCCGCGTAATCTGCGGATAAAACTTTTTCTATCTATATTTTTATCATGAACGGTTTTGAACGCATTGCCTTGCAGCCAATCCTACCGGT
>LVBW01000048.1 GCA_001604585.1 Puniceicoccales bacterium Verruco_02
GGCTTACGCGCTGGAGCGGGCCAGAGGAATCGAAGTCGTTGTCAACCAGTGTTTTCATCTCCTCCATCGGCAGGCCCATCGAGATAGTCAGTCTGTGCTTGCCTTCGCGAAGGCCTGCCAGGGTAAGAAAAAATATCATTCGCGGGTAGCGAAATGGAAACTTGCGAACGCGCAAAAAGGAGAATGCGCCCATTATGTAGTGCTTGCCGCTGAAGGGATCGACATGCACCCCGTCGCACACCATCCAGCTCAGCAGTTGGGGTCTTAGGCTCATATGGCCCCATTGTTTCCACTGTCGCCAAAGGAGCAAGTAAACAAAGATTCCGCCCGCGTAACGCAGCCATTGAATAGGCACGCTCAAGGTTCCGGTTTAAATTTTGATTTAAATTACTATTACATTTATTTGACATTCTCCGATGCAATATACGCTGGGTTGAGTAACTCTGATGAGTATGTTAACCCAGTTTGGGTTACTGGAATTTGGGTAAACGTTGGGGCCGCCTGAGGGGGCGGCGAAGAATGGCTAAACACTACTGAGGGTAAAAAATGAAGAAGATGACGATTGGCCGCAGGCTGTCGCTTGTGGTCGGGGGCCTGCTTGTGATGTTGCTGCTTGTCGGCGGCGTGTCCGCGTGGAGCCTTGGCTCCAACAGCAAGGCATTTGCCAAGACACAGAGCTACGCCGAGGCTGCCGAGGCCACCAGCCTCGTGTTCGAGGAATCGCAGCAGATGCGCCTGAGTGCGAACATCTTCATGCGCTCGGTGAAAGCTGCGGACTTGCAGAAGACGCAGGCTGCTGTGGCGACAACTACGGAAGCCATAGCAAAGGCGCGCGCAATTGTCAGTTACCCCGAGCGCATACGCCTTCTCGCACAGGTGCACGACAACGTGCAGGCCTACTCCAAGAGTTTCAACGACATGGCCCAGAAGCTCATGAGCGTAGAGCACCTTGTGGCCGAGAGCATGGCTCCCGCTGGCTGGGCGATGGAAAACACCATGAGGCAGATGTTGGACAACGCGCTGGCCACCAACGATGTGGACGTGATAGTGGCCGTCGGCCAGACCCGTCAGGACATGCTCCTCACCCGCCTTGTGATCACCAAGTACATAATGTACAAGAGCGAGGCCGAGGCGGACATGGCCGCAAAGCAGCTAGTGGCACTGCGCAAGAGCGTGAACGAACTTGGCCTTACCAAGGCAGACCGCTCGCTATGGACGAGTCTTGACAGTCACCTTCGCACCTACGAGGCGGACTGGCAGCGCCTGCTCTCCGACACAAAGAGCGCCCTTGTCCTTCAGGCCTCTATCGAGGCCATAGGCCCTCGCATAAGTGCGGATCTCAACTCCTTGCAGGCAGGCGTGGCCAAAGACCAGCACGATTTGGCTGACGCGGTGGCCGAACAGATTGCCAGCGTGCAGTTTGCGCTCGGGGCCACGGCTCTTGCAGCCATAGTCCTTGGCATAATAGTTGCGATAATTTCTGTAAGCAGCATCACGCGCACCCTGCGCGGGGTCATAAACGGCATACGCGAAGGAGCCTTGCAGGTGTCAAGCGCAGCCACCCAGATGAACGGCGCAAGCCAGAGCCTTGCCGAAAGCTCTTCCGAGGAGGCATCGACACTGGAAGAGACCTCCTCATCGCTTGAAGAAATGTCCTCGATGACGCGCCAGAACGCCGAAAGCTCGCGCAAGGCGCTGGATCTGGTCAACTCCGCACAGCAGAACATGGAAAGCTCGGGCACTTCGATGAACAAGCTGGCCGATTCCATGCATCAGATAGAGAGTGCCAGCCGCGAGACGCAGAAAATCATCAAGACAATTGACGAAATCGCCTTCCAGACGAACCTTCTGGCTCTGAACGCCGCCGTGGAGGCAGCGCGTGCCGGAGAGGCCGGGGCGGGCTTTGCCGTGGTGGCCGACGAGGTGCGCAGCCTTGCCCGCCGGGCGGCCGATGCGGCCAAGAGCACGACCGAGATAATCGAAGGCACGATGGACCGCGTGGCCACGGGCGGCAAGCTGGTGGGCGAGGTGTTCGAACGCTTCAAGCTGGTGCAGGAGGATTCGCGCAGTCTGTCGGTGCTTATGTCGGACATTTCCAACGCCTCAGACGAGCAGGCCCGCGGCATAGAGCAGATAAGCACTGCCACTGCCGAGCTGGACAAGGCAATACAGAGCAACGCGGCCAATTCCGAAGAAACTGCCGCGAGCGCAGAAGAACTGAATGCGCAGGCACTTTCCTTGCAGGACTTTGTCTCAGAGCTGGTAGTCCTTGTGGACGGTTCATCTTCCGGGCAGGGGGCGTCCGAGGCACCCTCAGTAACGTCGTTCCGCAGTTCCCTCTCTGCGGAGCATTCGCACAGGGCGTCCTCTGCTCCGGTTCGCAAGGCTGCGGCAAATACCGGCAGCTTCCTGCCCAAGGGCGGGAAGCAGAAGACCCAGCCAGCACTGGCAGCGGGAAGGGGAACATTTGTATCGCACTAGGTAAGCGCGATATGGAGGCTCATCGTCGCTAGTAGGCGATGGCCGAATGGGAGTAATGGGTAATGGTGAGCGTCGGGGAATGGGAGCCCCGGCGCTCTTTCTTTATGGGGGCCGTGGGGTATGGCTTTATTCAGATGGATGCCGAGGCGTCCCCACCTGAGAGTTCGCAACACGTTGACAGTATTACAGGTAGGGAGGGCTGTCCCTGTCCGTCCGCGTTGCGCGATCATATGTCAAGTGCGCGATATATTCTCGGGTTTCTTTTAGCATTTGTTCTAAGCGGTTGGAAATGCCTCAAACGAAAAGGGGTGGCCTGATTATTCAGGCCACCCCTTGAAATGCATTTAAGCATGAACAAATCTGCCTACGACATGGGCAGGAAGCGCCCGCCGTGGTGATCGTCCTCTTCATCCTGCCATGCTGGCTTGGAAGGGCGCGCCCCATGACTGGGCGCATGTGCGTGTGCCTTCGACTGGCTGCGACGCTTGGGCGAGGCCTCGTCCGCGCTGCTGCCCCCGTGCACCAGTTTGCCAAGTTCCAGCACGGCTTCCTTGAGGGTGTTGGCGTGTGCGTTCAGCTCCTCGGCGGCGCTTGCCGTTTCCTCGGCGTTGCTGGCGTTCTGCTGGGTGACTTTGTCCATCTGCGAAACGCCTGTTGTAAGCTGGGTGATGCCTGTGTCCTGCTCGCGGGATGCGGTGGCTATTTCCGACACCAGTATGTCCATCTCGCGCGCCTTCTCGACAATCTCGGTCAGCGACTCGGCCACCAAGGCCGATATGTGGACGCCGTTCTCGCTGTTGCGTATGGCGCCTTCAATCTTGGAACTAGTCTCCTTGGCGGAATTGGCGCTTCGCTGGGCGAGGTTACGCACCTCTTCTGCCACCACGGCAAAGCCCGCCCCGGCCTCGCCCGCACGGGCGGCCTCCACGGCGGCGTTGAGGGCCAGAATGTTCGTCTGGAAGGCGATTTCGTCGATAGTCTTTATTATCTGCGAAATACCCGAGGAGGACTCCTTGATGGCGTCCATCGCCTTCTGCATCTGGTGCATCTGTTCGGCGCTCTCGTCGGCGGCGCGGCGCATCTGGTCGGCAAGGCTCTTTGCCTCCTGTGCGCTGGAGGAGTTGCGCGCCGTCATGCTGGACATTTCCTCAAGGCTGGAGCTTGTCTCTTCAAGGCTGGCTGCCTGTTCGCTCGCGCCCTCGGCCAGCATGTTGCTGGCGCCGGACACCTCTGCGGACGCAGCCGCCACTTGATTGGCCCCCTCGTCGATGGAACTCATCACCGTTCTAAGCACCTTGTTGGTGCCCCTTGTGATGTACCAGGCCATTGCGATGGCCAGCACAAATGCGCCCCCAACCACCGTGACTATGATGAAGGTATCTTCGACGATGGCCTCGCCGATCCGCTTGCCAGTCTCGATGCTGATCCCGCGGTTAAGCTCCACAAGTTCCGCTGCGGACTTGCTGTATGCCTCATATGAGCGGTCATACTCTGCGGCCATTAGTGACATGGCCTCGGCGTTGCGGTTCTCCCTTGAAAGGGCAAACACAGCACGCAGATTGCGGATGTACTGTTCGCGGATCTCTTTGAACTTGGCGAACTGACGCCTCTCGTCCTCCTCGATTATCGTGTTTTCGAAGCTGATGAACAGGGTGCTGTTATGGGCGGAAAGGGTGTCGAACTCCTTCTCTACCTTTGCCAGAGCGTCAGCTTCATGCTCCATTATGTGCCTAAGGAGCAGGGCGCGGGACTGTGATAAATTGTCCTTTATCTGCCCCATGTACAAGGCCCCCGGCATACTGTCTTTGAGCATATCGCCCGAAAGATTGTCGATATGCCGCAAGCTCAGGTAGCCGCCAAGGCCCACGAGCAGGGTCATTAGGCTTAGTACAGCAAAGCCGAAGCTGATGCGTTTTCCGATGGTCCAAGAGTTCATTTATATGACTTGAGTGTGAGAGCAATATACCCCAAGGGGCTGGCCAGATACGTCGGTAAGAACAGGCGAAAGCGCCCTTACGAATGCCTGAATGGCAAATCGTAAGCAGCGGGCATATAGTAATAGCTTGGTGAATAAATAATCAACACCGCAGGACTTGTAGCAGCCGTTCAATTGCCGAGCGGGAGGCCGTCGGTGCCCACTATGTGCGCGCTTACAAATATCAATAGATCCTTCTTCTGGGTGGACTCCCCCTTGCTGCGAAAGAGGCGGCCAAGAAGCGGGATGTCGCCAAGAAGGGGCACCTTGTCATCCACGCTCACGGTTTCCTCGCGCGTAAGCCCGCCCATCACCACCGTTGCCCCGTTGTCTATCGTAAGCTCGGTGCGTATGCGGCGGACGCTGAATACGGGCTGGTAGAAGCCGCTGGGGACAGTGACTGTCGTAGTTCCGGCAACGGCCACGCTAGGTCCGCCGTATTCCACAAAGCCCTCGAACTCTGTTACGCATGGCTCAAGTATCAGCGATATGGAGCCGTCGTCCTCCACCGTGGCACAGACGCCCATCTCCACACCCACGTTGCGCGTTGTAAAGTCCCTCGGAGTCCCCGCTGTGACCGCCACGGCCGCGTTGCCCCCGCCAGAAGAGGAACCGCCGCGCGAGACGCTGCTTTCCACGTTGCCGAAGCTCTGCGGGTATATCATCTCTTGGGCTACGGTGATTTCCGCCCTCTCCCCGGAAAGGACAGTCAGGCGCGGGGCGCTCATCAGGTTGTTGCCGCTCTTGCGGGAAAGGGCGCTTATCACTGCCTCTATGTCGAAGGCCCCGACAACGCCAGACACCGTGGCAAGGGGCGAGGCTCCGGCTGCAAGGTCTGTTCCGCCGGAAAACTGCGGCGCGCTGACAATGCGGCTAAGCACTCCGCCGCTGCCCACATTCTCGTCAAGCCCGGTAATAAGGATTTCGTTCGTCACCGAGCTTCCGCCAAAGGCAGAGGCAAGGCTGCGCCCCTCGCTGCCCGCAGAGACGGTGGTCCTCCTGCCCCTTGCAGCGGCCGCGCTTGTCGCAAGGCCCCACTGAAGGCCGAATTCTTCAAGGTCTGCCTGTCCAACTTCGAGGAATCGGGCCTCAATGCGCACCTGCTTGGTCTGCTGGTAGCGGGCCAGTATGCCGCGCAGCTTCTCGATGTTGCCGCTGCTGTTGGTGACAATAAGCTGGCCGGAGCCGAGGGCGAGAGTCGCACCGGGAACGGTCTGAAATGGAACTCCCGCCCTTTCAAAAAAGGAGAGCGTTGCGGCCTCGACTTCGGCCTGTGTAGGCTGGGGCTTTGCCTCCTTGCCAGCAGCCTGCACGCCTGCAAGCCCGGTAATGCGCACAAGAGCCGAGCGGTTAATAGGGAAAAAGTCCGTCCTTAGCATGGACCCCGGCTCTGGTACAGGGCGCAGGATAACCGCATCGGCCTCCATCTCGCACACATAGCCGACCGAGCTTGCCATGTAGTATAGGACGCGCTCCAGCGACATGTCCCGCAGAGTCAGCGTAACCTTTGGCTCCTCTGCCTTGCCGGACAGGCGTATTAGGTTGATGGGCAGGCCTTGCGCTTCCGACATCGCCGAAAGAGTTTCCAAGGCCTGTGAAAGTGGCATCGCGTCGAAGCTCACCCGCGAAAGGCGAAGCCTCGCCATGCGCCCGGCAAGGTCCGGCAGCTCTCCACTCGTAGCCATGATTGCAGGCTCCTGTGCAGAGGATGTGCCGGGCATCACTGGGCAAAGGAAGCAGATGCAGGCAAGTATGCGGAGGGCCTTGGTCGTGGTCTTCATTCTTGTTTGGTTCCCTCGTTCTGGGGATGATGGAGGATTGATGCCGACTCTTGCGCCGGGGCGCAGTTTAGGGACAGGCTGCCTCCGTCTGGCCCGCGCAGGACGGCCAAGGGGGGATTCTCCTGTATGCTGTCAAGAGTCCAGACCACAGCGCCGATGCACAGCGTGCTCCCTAGGCCCAGCCTTCGCTCGCCCTCGCCGGGTATGTAGATTACGCATTCGGGGCCATCGGCGTTGTCCCGGCCAAGGAGGCCAATCGACAGGTTGCGCCCCGCAACGCGGTCGCGAAACATGGCGTAGGGCTTGGGTAAGCCATCCGCGCCGGTCTGCATCTCCACCCCGCGCAGTTCGTAATTGCTGCCGGGTATCTTCTGGCCGCTGCATACGTTGTGGTAGCGACCGGAGGCGTCCTGCACGCCCACGACCCAGATGCCGCCGCTGCTAGCCACGGCAGAGAGCCGGTAGGCTCCGTCGCGGCATTCCACGCGCAGGAGGATGGGCTGTTGTGCCCCGGTGGTGGCGGTGGACTCTGGGCGGGTGCGGAAAAGGTTACGCGGAACCGGTGGCGGGCGAAGCTCCGGCAGGGGTGCAGCTTGCTGCGCGGGCGCGGGCGAGGCGACAGGCTGGGCAGGCGGCTCCGCAGGGCTGCGCATGCGCAATAGGCCCGCAGCGCAGAGCAGGGCAATGGCCGCATATACCGGCAGGGCGCGAATGCTCATAGCCCGGCAATCCCCCTTCCAAGGCTCGGGCGAAGCTCCAATAGTAGAGACAAACTGCCCTCATTTACGCGGGTAAACTCCATGCCCTCCATGTTCGGCATTGCCTCCCTTGCTGCCAAAAGGGCGAGCAATTGATCCAGCTTGTCAGCCTCGCACTCGATGCGCACTGCCCAGGCTCCGCCCTGCCGCCGTGACACGGACGCCAGTTCCAGCCAGCGTGGCGAGGCCAGCCTTTCGCAATACATGAGTAGTTCCGGCTCTGCCCGGAGAAGGGCGGCTGCCTCTGCGGCCCTTGCGGGGCTGCCTCCGCTGCGGCTTATTCGCCTCTCTAGCTCCAGAGCGCGGGCAGCCAGTTCCAAGGCGTCCGGCCCTTCCTCTTCCGCCTTTGGCAGCCCCTGCATGGAGGTCCGAAAACGTTCCTTCACTGCCCCAGCTTCCATGCCCGCAGGTCCGAGGGCAGCCAGCGCCCTGCGGCTGCGTTCCGCTGTGGCGAGGGCTTCTCTGGCATCGGAGCGAAGATGCTGCAAGAGCGCCAGTTCCGCCCCGAGTGTCAGCAGGGCAACAAGGCACAAGATCCCGAGGATCAGCACTTTTCGCTCCGCCCTCATTTGCGCCTTTCCATGCCTAGGGTGAAGGATATGAACCCCTCGCGCTCGTCCAATGCAATGTCTCGCGTAATGCGCAGCCCGTCCCGCTCCAGACTATCGACCAGTAGGCGGATTGACGCGCGGCTGTTCAGTGGGCAGCGGCCCTGAATGGCTATGCTATCCCCGGATCCTCCGATGCGCAGCCTGTCGATAGCCAAGCCGGGCAGCCCTTCGAGATGCCCGTCAAGCCCCGCCAGAGTGTCGAATGCGGCCTGTCTTCGCAGCAACTGCTCGCGCAGTTCGCCGCGTAGCGCCTCGGCGCTGGCCAGAGAGTCCAGCAGGGCGCTGTTTTCCCCGGCCCTCTCTCTGCCTATGGACAAGGCTTTCGCCTCTTTCGCAGCCTCGTCCAGCGCGGCCTTCCTTTGTTCGAGCGCCTGCGGAATCCACAGCGCGGGAGCCGCGCAGAGTATGGCCAGTGCAAGGGCAAGTGGTGGCAGCCAGCGAAGCCCCGCGTTCAGCCCTGCCGCGCCCTTGGGCCTGAATATTGCCAGGGGTCCGCCGGAAGAGGCAAGTTCCGCGGCTGCGTCCAGCATTCGGGCAAGGGCCTTGCCAGAGTCCTCGCAGCGGGTGTCCTCAAAGCCCCGTCCAGTGGTTCCGGCTTGAAGAGAATGGGCGTCGGAATCCTCGCTCAGCACGCCGTCCATAGTCAGGCTTCCGCTCCCTGCCGCTGCGTAGCGGGCAAGGGCGGCTGAAATTTCAAGGTCGGCGGCGGATGCGAAACGGCGCATCTGAATCCTGCCTCCCACAAGGGCCGTGAACAGAACCTCGCGCCCTGTGAAGAGCAGTCTTGCCTTGTTCCCCGCTTCCCCGCCCGCGAGCAGACGGCCAAGCTCCAGCGCCGCGAGGCTGCTGAAATAGTCCGGCACAAGGCCCTGCTCCATCACATGGACGCGGCTCTCCTCCAGAGCTGCGCCGCGCAGGGCCAGATATGCAGATACCCCGGCCGCCTGCCCGCACAGGGGGGCTAGCTGCGCGTCGGCCCCGATGCCGATGCGCTCCATGCGCTCGCGAACCTTGCTCAGTGCGAGGTCGGAAAGAGCGTCCACTGCCTCGGCCATCGTAGGCAGGCAGGCATCGAGGGCTAGGCAGGGGCCTTCTCGCATCGCCCTGGCCATCCAGGCCGGGCGCGGACCTTCGGTCCAGAGGCCAATTCTACGCAGCGTGACGCCCTCGCGTCGATAGCGTGCAAAGGCCAGAAGCCCCGGAGAGCATAGGGCCACGCACAAGTGCGAACTGCGCGAAAGCGGCCTCATGCTACGCTTCCTTCCAAGGCAATGCCTTCAAGACCGCTATGTGCGACAAGGCGGCTGCATCGGCAGGACATGGCTGCCGCAGAGAGAGTCTCGACACCCGAAGGCATGGGAAAAATGTGAGGCGGGCAACCCATCCCGACGCACCCGCAAAGGCAGCAAGTCAAGAGGCAGGACAAGGGGCAAGAGTCCGGGCGGGCAGATAATTTAAACGGGAGTTGAAGAATTGGTAAGCGCCAACCGCTTGTCAACGCACATGCGACAGATTTGGCAAGCTTTCGAGAGTGCCAGCATAGCTTGCCGCAACTAGGCAGCCCTACGGCCTTGCAGTCGCGCCCGCTTTGTTCTTGAATACCTGCCTTACACACCCCAACCCATATTCATATATCATGCCAGGCGTAGGAAAACTGCTCAAGCAGGCGCAGAAGATGCAAAGAAAGATGGAAAGCCTCCAGCAGGAGCTTTCCGACAAGGTTATCGAGGTCTCCGGCGGCGGCGGCGCAGTCGTGGTGCGCATCAGCCTCCAGCAGGAGCTGAAGGGCATCAAGCTGGACCCCGAGCTACTCAAGGAAGAGGTATCCGTTGTCGAGGACACCATCTGCGAGGCCCTGCGCGGGGCGCTGGCCAAGAGCAAGGAACAGAGCCAGACTGCGATGAGCAGCATCACCGCCGGGCTTAACATGCCGGGCCTGATGTGAGCGACTCCTTCGACAGGGTGCGCCAGCTTCTGCGAAGACTGCCGGGTCTTGGCCAGCGTTCGGCAGAGCGCATAGCCTTGCACCTGCTTGTGGAGCAGCCAGAGAGCTGCGCTGCGCTCGTTGATGCCCTGCGCGATGCGGCCCTGCACGTTGGCCGCTGCGAGGTTTGCGGCAATGTATGCGAAACAGGCCCGGACAAAACCGGCGGCATCTGCCGCATCTGCGCGGACGCTTCGCGGGACCATGCCCTAGTATGCGTTGTCGAGCAGGTGCCGGATCTATTGGCCATGGAAAAGGCGGCGGCCTTCCGAGGCGTGTACCATGTGCTGCATGGCAAGCTTTCGCCCCTGCGCGGAATCGGCCCGGAGGCGCTCAACATGGCCGCTCTTCGCGCGCGGATACTATCCGGCAGCGTGCTCGAGCTGATACTGGCCCTATCCAACGATATAGAGGGAGAGGCTAGCTGCCACTACATACAGGACCAGATTGCAGCAGGAGTGGAGCTTAAGGTTAGCCGCATAGGCTTTGGCATACCAAGCGGCGGAGGTATAGGCTATGCCGACCCCGTGACCCTGCGCAGCGCACTGGACGGAAGGCGCAGCATATGAGCAAAGCCATTATCGCCAATGAGCCTTCCAAATGGGAACTGCTGGGCGAGCGCGAGCTGGCCCGCACGGCGGTGTTCGAGGTTGTGCAGCGCCGCCTTCGCAACCCCTCCAACGGGAAAGAGGGGGAGTTTTCCGTAATCAAGGCGCGCAACTGGGTGGTGGCGATGGCCGAGGTCCGGCCCGGCCATTACGCAATGGTGACCCAGTACCGCTTCGGCTCGGACGAGCTATCGCTGGAGTTCCCCGCCGGTTGCCTCGACGGGGACGAAGACCCGCTCTTAGCCGCTGCGAGGGAATTGGAGGAGGAAAGCGGCTACCGGCCACTAAGTGCAGGCCGCATTCTTGGCAAGGTCCATCCCAACCCCGCCCTTCAGGACAATACCTGCTGGTTCGTACTCTTCGACAATGTGGAGCAGACGGGAAGAACGGACTTTGACCCCTTCGAGGAAATGAGCTGCTGCGTGCTGCCCATTGATGAAATACTGCGCCGTGCCCGCGACGGGCACATCAGCCACGGCATGATACATGCCGCGCTGTTCTTTCTGACACAGAGCGAGCGGTAATTGCGGTTCTGGATTAGCCTGTCAGGGCATGGGCGGGCATTTCGCACCCATTACTAGGCCTGCCAATTGGCCAGCCGACCGCAGACCGAATGCCTGCTTGCCTGAAGGGAGGTACGTTGACAATCTGCGGCACTGAACTTGAGCACGATGCAGCAGGCGGGCACGATAGAAACCACCCTTGAGGACAGCGGCACGGTGACGCTGCGCCTTGGCGGAGGCTTCGACATGGATGCAGGCTGCGCCGACAGCGCCGCCGCAGAGGCCATGCTGGCGCAGGGGGCAAAGCTGCTGCGCTACAACGCCGACAGGCTGGAAAACTGGGACAGCAGCCTTGTGGCCGTCCTATACGAACTGGAAAAGCTGGCCGCCGCGGCTGGGATGCCCATAGACCGCAGCGCCCTGCCTCACAGGCTGGCGGGGCTTCTGGCGATGGCGGCCAGCATCGGCAACCGCGCCGGGGACACGGCCAAGATCTGCAACGGGCCAATTTCCTGCCTTGGCGCACAGACTACCGAGGCATGGCGCGAGATGTTGCGCTTTCTCGACTTTGCGGGCAACACCACTCTGGCCCTCGTGGATCTAATACGCGGCCGCTCGAAAATGCGCTGGCGGGACTTCTGGGCAGTGCTTCAGAACGTCAGCGTGGAGGCTCTGCCCATCGTCGTACTGATAAGCTTCCTTGTCGGCGTAATCATAGCTTTTCTTGGCGCTGTTGTGCTGAAGAAATTCGGTGCCGAATTCGCCATTTCCTACCTCATCGGCTACGGCATACTGCGCGAAATGGGCGCCATCATGACGGGCGTCATAATGGCTGGCCGCACGGGCGCCGCCTTCGCCGCGCAGCTAGGCTCGATGAAGGTGAGCGAGGAGATAGACGCCCTCCAGACTCTGGGCATCTCGCCCAACGAGTTCCTTGTCCTTCCCCGCGTTGTGACGCTGGTCCTTATGATGCCGCTCCTTACCGTGTTTGCGGATCTTGTGGGCATATTCGGCGGCTACCTTGTGGCTGTCAGCATGATGGGCGTGGCCTCGGGGCAGTTCTTCATAGGGCTGGACTTTGTGGCGGGCCTCAACGACTTTGCTCTGGGCCTTTTCAAGGCGATGGTCTTTGGCGTACTAATCGCCACCTCCGGCTGCATGAAGGGGATGCAGTGCCGGGCCAGCGCCGACGCCGTGGGCGAGGCCGCGACCAAGGCCGTCGTCCTTTCCATAACCCTTATTATCTTCGCCAACACGATAATCGACTGGGCCGCCGCCCACTTCAACGTATGAGCGCCGCCGACACACACATACAGGTGCGCGGCCTCACAATGGCCTACGGCAGCCGCGTGATCATGCAGGGGCTGGACTTTGGCATAGCCAGGGGCGGGGTTACGGCGATAGTCGGCGGCTCTGGCTGTGGCAAGAGCACTCTCTTGCGCCACATGATCGGCCTGCTGGAGCCTGCAAAGGGCGAGATTCTCTACAACGGCGAGAGCTTCACCGCGGCGGGCACTCTGCGCCGGGCAGAGATGCTGCGCCGCTTCGGCGTGACTTACCAGCAGGGCGCTCTATGGAGCAGCATGACCTTGGGCGAAAACGTGGCCCTGCCTCTTGAGCAGTACACAAAGCTATCCGCGCAGGACATACGCCGCATCGTGCAGCTAAAGCTGGCCCTCGTCGGTCTTGCGGGCTTTGAGGACTACGCGCCCTCGGACATCAGCGGCGGTATGCGCAAAAGGGCCGCCCTTGCCCGCGCCCTTGCTCTGGACCCTGAGGTACTATTCTTCGACGAACCCTCGGCGGGGCTGGACCCGATAAGCTCGCGGCGGCTCGACGAGCTGATACTTCAGGTGCGTGACAGTACCGGGGCCACGATCATCATCGTAACCCACGAGCTGCCGAGCATATACGCGATAGTGGACCAGTGTGTGTTTCTCGATGCGGAAACACGCACAATGGCCGCCGTGGGCAGCCCTGCGGAGCTGCGCGACAATCCGCCAAGCGACACGATAGGCCGCTTCTTCCGCCGCGATGCGGAGGAGGCCCAGCCTGCCTGATGCGGCTCGATATGCCGCAAATATCTTTCCAAAAAGACAATTTCATCCATAACTTCCAGCTACCGTGAGCAAACAGGCAAATCCTCGTCTTGTAGGCGCATTCGTCGTCGTCGGCGTGCTGCTCGCCTTCGTGATAGTGGCCCTCATCGGCTCGCTGCGCGCTCTGCGTGCCCGGCAGACCTTTGTCATCTATTTCCCTTCCTCTGTCAGCAACCTCAACGTGGGGGCAAAGGTGAAGTGGAAGGGCGTGCCGGTCGGGCAGGTAAGCGACATACGCATTCGCTGGAATCAGGACGCCCTGTCCAACGAAATCCCGGTCTTTGTCAGCATAGAGCTGGACCGCCTGGGCATGGATCTGGACAACCCCAAGGTGCTCCAGAAAGAGATAGCCAACGGGATGCGCGCGCGCATGGATGTGGAGAGCCTCATTAGCGGCATGATGTATATAGAGTTGAACTACGTGCAAAACGCCCCTCCTCCCCAGTATTTCCAGAAAGAGCATTTATACCCGGAGTTGCCCGCCTCGCCCTCGCCCTTCGACGCAATCGGCGATGTGGCCTTCGAGATAGCGGACAACTTCCGCCAGTTCGACTTCCGCCGCGTGTCGGACAACCTCAACGCCTCGCTCGAAAGGGCCAACCGGCTGATGGACGACATAGACGCAGCGGGCATTTCCCGAAGCGTGAAAAGCGCCGCCAACACCGTGACGAGCCTCGCGGCCTCCCCACAGGTAACGACCCTTCTGGAGGACGCCGCCAAGACGATGCGCAACCTTCAGGAGCTTACGGCCAAGCTCGAAAAGACTGCCGACCCCTTGCCCGGACAGGTGGACGCACTTAGCGCCGAACTGGCCAGAACTATGGCCTCGGTGCGCGAGGCCGCGGACTCGCTCAAGGCTGGCATGTCGGACAATTCGCGAACGATGATGAGCCTCGACGCCGCCCTGCGCGAGCTTGCCGCCGCAGCCCGCGCCGCAAGGGAGCTGACAGGCTTTCTGGAACGCAATCCCAGCGCCCTTATCGGCGGGCGTCAGAACCCGGAGACTGGCAAATGAAGTTTCGACTGTTAAGTTTCTCCGCCGTAGCCCTGCTACTGACGGCCTGTGTCAACTCTACGCCCGTGCGCGACAGCGTGCGTCACTTCGTGCCCGTGGCGCCTGAAGGATACGTGCCTGCAATAGCCGGGGCCGCCAGAGTGGGCATTCGCGCAGTGGAGCTGCCCGATTACCTGCGCGGGCCGAAAATTGCCCTGCGAAAGGATGGCGCGGAGCTTGTGTACAGCGACTTTCGCCTCTGGGGCGAGCCTCTGGAGGGCGCGGTGGCGCGGCTACTCTCCGAACGGCTTTCCGCGCGGTTTGGCGTGGAGAATGTGGATCGCTTCCCTTGGGCCGCCGGAGCCTGCCCGGTGCAACTGACCGTGCAGCTGGACCGCTTCGAGGGGGAAATGTCGGGCGCTGTGATTGCCTCCGGGCGCATAATTGTCGAGGCACTGGGGCGCGATGGCTACCCGAGGGTGCTGCCCTTCAGCCATAAGGGAAGCTGGGATAGCGCCGACTGGGCCAGCCTTGCCCGTGCCCTTGGCGAAGCAGTGGACGCAATAGCGGCAGAGGCCGCAGCGGCGATCCCCGCAGCCAAGTAGGAATGGGAGGGCTGACTAACAACAAGGCCGCCCCCTCACAGAGGAAGGGACGGCCTTGAAATGGTGCGGCAGTAGTTGGCTGTTGCCTAGATCTTGCCGGAGGCTATGCCTTTGACGCAGCTTGCGCAGGCCTCGCGGATTTCGTCGAAGAAGTCGTTGCCCTTGTCGTCAACTAGGATGAAGGCCGGGAAGTCCACGACCTCTATCTTCCAGACCGCTTCCATGCCCAGCTCCGGGTATTCGAGCAGCTCCACGTTCTTGATGTTGTTCTCGGCCAGCAGCGCGGCGGGGCCGCCTATCGAGCCGAGGTAGAAGCCGCCGTAGCTCTTGCAGGCATCGGTCACGGCCTTGGAGCGGTTGCCCTTGGCAATCATGACCATCGAGCCGCCTTCCTTCTGGAACATGCCCACGTAGCTGTCCATGCGCCCGGCTGTTGTCGGGCCGAAGGAGCCGGAGGGCTTGCCCAGGGGCTGCTTGGCCGGACCGGCGTAGTAAACGGGGTGGTCCTTTATGTACTGGGGCAGGCCCTCGCCCTTTTCCACGCGATCGCCCAGCTTGGCGTGGGCAATGTCGCGCGCCACGACGATGGTGCCCGTCAGCGAAAGGCGGGTCTTTACCGGGTGCTTGGAAAGCTCGGCCAGTATCTCGGGCATCGGGCGGTTGAGGTCTATCTTCACCGCCTCGCCCTCGCCAGTCTCGCGCAGTTCGGCTGGGATGAAGCGGGCAGGGTGGGTCTCCAGTTTCTCCACCCAGATGCCGTCCTTGTTGATCTTGGCCTTCATGTTGCGGTCCGCAGAGCAGGATACGCCAAGGCCCACCGGGCAGCTCGCCCCGTGGCGGGGCAGGCGGATCACGCGCACATCGAGTGCAAAATACTTGCCGCCAAACTGTGCTCCGTAGCCGAGCTTGCGCGTGTACGCCAGCAGGCGCTGTTCCAGCTCCACATCGCGGAAGGCGCGGCCATGCGCGTTGCCCGATGTGGGCAGGGCGTCGTAATACTTGGTGCTGGCCAGCTTCACGGTTTTGAGGCAGGTCTCGGCGCTTGTTCCGCCTATGACGATGGCGATGTGATAGGGCGGGCAGGCAGCGGTGCCCAGGCTGCCCATTTTCTCCACTAGGAAGGACTCCAGCTTGCCGGGGGCGAGCAGGGCCTTGGTCTCCTGATAGAGGTAGGTCTTGTTGGCGCTGCCGCCGCCCTTGGCAACGAAGAGGAACTTGTACTCGCTTCCCTTTGTGGCGTATAGGTCTATCTGGGCGGGCAGGTTCGTGCCGGTGTTCTTTTCCTCGAACATGTCCAGAGCCACGGTCTGCGAGTAGCGCAGGTTGTCGCCCGTGTAGGTGTTGTAAACGCCGCGCGAGAGCGCCTCGGCGTCGTCAGAGCCCGTCCACACGTTCTGGCCCTTCTTGCCCATGATGATGGCCGTGCCCGTGTCCTGGCAGAAGGGCAGTACGCCCATTGCCGACACTTCGGCATTGCGCAGCATCGTGAGGGCCACGGTGCGGTCGTTTTCGGAGGCTTCGGGGTCTTTGAGTATCGCCGCCACCTGCTCGAGGTGCTTTTCGCGCAGAAAGAAGGCTATGTCGTGAAAGCCCTGCTGGGCCACGAGGGTGAGGGCCTCGGGCTGGACTTTGAGTATTTCCTGCCCCTCGAACTGGGCCACGGACACGTAGTCCTTGGAAACGAGGCGGTATTCTGTGTCGTCCTTGCCCAGAGGGTAGGTGTCCTGATAGTGAAACTCCGGTGTTGCCATAGGTGAAAAGCGTCGAAATTGAAGGGAAAGGCCACGATCATAGACGATCCGGACCGGGAGGGAAAGAGCATTGCGTAGCGGAATATGTTGTTGATTCGCGATTTGAGACCGAGATTCAAAAGCGCTGCTTTGAAGGCGCGGCGGCGTTATCCTCTCGCAAGCGGGCGCATGTGCTGCCAATGATGAGGCCGGATGAAGAGCTTTTTCGAGAAGTTCAAGGAGGGACTGAAGCGGACAACGCCGACTTTTTACAAGGCATTCGGTGCCGTGGGAGGGTTGTTTGCCGGCAAGAAGCTATCCGCGGCGGACGTGGACGAGCTGGAGGAGGCCTTGTACGGAGCTGACATAGGCGTGGAGACCGCGACCGAGATTCTCGATCGTATCCGCGAGGCTTACCGCAAAGAGAAGGAGCTGCGCGGGCAGGACGCGGCAAAGATCGGGGCCGAGGTGCTGCGCCGCGTACTGACCGGGGCCGAGGGCAGGCTGGACGAGTTTTCGGCAAAGCCGGAGGTCATCGCCCTCATCGGCGTAAATGGCTCGGGCAAGACCACCACGACGGCCAAGCTGGGTCACATGTTCATGCAGGATGGCAAGAGCGTGCTCGTAGGCGCCTGCGACACTTTCCGCGCCGCCGCGAACGAGCAGCTAAAGAGCTGGTGCGACAGGCTGGGGCTGGAACTTGTGGCCAGCCAGACCGGGGCCGACGCCGCCGCCGTTGCCTACGACGCGTACGAGGCGGCTGCCAAGAGGGGAAGGGACGTGCTGATCCTCGACACCGCTGGCCGCCTGCACACCAAGCACAACCTGCTGGGCGAGCTGGACAAGATACGCCGCGTCCTACAGAAGCGCGACGCGAGCGCCCCCCAGCACCGCTGGTTGGTGCTTGACGGCTCCATTGGCAGCAACTCAATCGAGCAGGCGAGGGTCTTTCACAAACAGTTCGACCTTACGGGCCTAGTCATAACCAAGCTCGACGGCACAAGCCGTGGCGGGGCGCTTGTTGGCATATACAGGGAGATGCGCCTGCCCATATACTTCGTTGGCCTTGGCGAAGGGCCGGAAGACCTACAGCCCTTCAGTGTGGACAGCTACGTGAGCGCCCTCTTCGGCCTTGCAGACAAGTAGCAGGCTGGGAACCAAGTAAGGCAGTGCCCAAAGGCATTTCTTAATGCTACATGCCTATTCGAACGCATTCGATTCTTGGCACCAACACCCTTCCGATGTGGTCATTTTCACATCATGGCGGGAACCGGGTTCGCGTTCCTGCTTACAATAGCAGCTAGCCAAGCACCTGGCATTATGTTCTGCCGGGGCATCTCCCTTGCGTGGCATCGAGTATCTATCCGAACCCGTATGCACGTATGAAGAAAGTTAACCGAACGTTGGCTCTGTTGGCCCTGGCCTCTCTTGTAGGCTGCGCTTCGCGTCCTGAGCGCCCGCTGATGCAGGATTACAAACCACCGGTGGCAGAATTGTCCGAGTTGGAGGTCATAGGCATATCGCCCCGCCGTGGCATAACAGATGAGGACATAAGCAAGGAGTCGCGCCTTCCGCATACTTATGCCATTCGCGAAGGTTCAAGGGTTCTTCTGTCGCAGTCGGGCCGAGAGCGCCCAGACGCGGCTCTTCTCGAAGCATTGGCGGCTCGTTTCAGCGTATGCGCTGTAAGCGGAATGCCGGAAAGGGTATCGCTGATGGACTTTGGCGGCGACATGGAAGATGGCGGCGGCGCTGGACGGCGTGGCTCTGCGCCCGGAGGGCCGGGTGGCCCCGGCGGTGGCGGCATGGGCGCTCCGGGCGGCGGCGCTGGCATGGGCGGGCCGGACGGCTCGATGGGAGGAGGGCGTCCTTCAGGCTCCAACGCTCCAAGGGCATACGTCAACACGGTGGAGCGTCTGGACAAGGCATTTCGTCTAGCTGCCGTCAAGACCGGGGCCGACACTGTGCTCGTTGTGTGGGACCGCTCGGAAAAGACAGGCCGTAACGACATTCGCGCCGCCATCATAGACGTTGCCACGGGCAAGTGGACGATCATCGAACCCTGCACCCCGGAAGAGAGGGCAAGGCCTGGCGATCCGGCAACAATCAGGGCAATTTACGAGCGACTGGCCCAGTGTCTGGCCAGTGCCCATGCAGGGTAGGGCGTGCCCTTTGCGAATCGGCGATAAGCGTTGCTTATTGTTAAGTTAACGCCGCGTTGTAGTTGACAAGCGCGATTGATAATCTGGGGCTAATGTCGATATTAACAATGTCCGGTAAGTAATAACGCTTGCCTGACTTAACATATCGCCATGAGCACTACCCCTCCCTGCATTGAAAAGCGGGGTTCCCTCCCCTCAGTCGTGGCCATTGCAATAAGCGGCCTCGTCTTTACGGCTATTCCACTGGCCCAGTGGGTCAGCGGGGAGTTCAACCGTTCCGACACTCGTCAGGCGGACCCCACATCATTACCTCCACCGCCGGAACTGGTCATCGAGGAATCCCCCAAAGAGGAGAGCAAGGCTTTCGAAAAGGAGATTCCGCCGATGAAGATGGACGATATCGCTGTGATTTTCGGCCCTGTTACCTTTGAATGGGGCGGCATCGACTTCAGCGGTATGCTTAACCCCGAGGGCATTCTTCCCAAGATTGAAGACATCCTGACATCCGACATGATGGACGCCCCGCCAAGCCCCACCGTCAGGGTGAAGCCCAACTACACGGGTGGAATGCGCGGCAGGGTGGACGTGATGGTGGTGGTGGGCACCGACGGCAGGGTCATCGACGCAAGCGTGCGCACAAGGGTGGACCCGGAAATGGACCGAGCCGCGCTGCTTGCGGCCAGCAGGTGGCGCTTCGAGCCGGGTACCTTCAAGGGCAAGCCGGCGAAGTTCAGGATGATCATCCCCTTCGTTTTCACAGGCAAGTGATTTAGGGCGCATATAGGAGCGCCACGGCATGGGCCGCAATACCTTCGGCCCTGCCGAGGCCCCCTATGCCCTCGTTCGTAGTGGCCTTGATGCCGATTCTATCCGAGGATAGGCCGAGCGCCGCGCCAAGACGCTCTTTCATAAGCGGGATGTACCGGGCGATTTTCGGCTCCTGCGCTATGATGCTGGCGTCGATATTGACCGGGCTTAGGCCAAGTTCTGCCGCCCTTGCCACGGCCCCTCGCACTATGTCCAGAGAGTCCATGCCCTTGGTCTCCGCCCTTCCCGGAGGCCAGAAGTGCCCAATGTCCGGCAGGCCCGCAGCGCCCAAGAGGGCATCTGCAATGGCGTGGCAAAGGCAGTCCGCATCGGAATGCCCGTCCAAGCCCCGGCTGTGCGCAATCTCCACTCCGCCGAGCAGAAGGGGGCGCCCCTCTGCAAAGCGGTGTATGTCGTAGCCGTGGCCGATGCGGATAGGAGGAGGGGGGGTGCTCATCGGTGTATGTACCTGTGCTGGTCCATCGCGAAGGGCCAGCAGATGCTTGACGTAAGAAATGTCTGCAGCCGTTGTCAGCTTGGGGTTTGCGTGCGGCATGGTGAAAAGGGCGGGATGCAGCCCTATTAGGGCTGCGGCTGCGGCGTCGTCAGTCACTGTCAGGCCCTCGTCCACGGCCTTGCGGCAGGCGCTGCGGATGAGGCCCGCAGGGAATACCTGCGGAGTCTCCATCGCGCGCAGGCGGGCGCGGGGTAGATCTTCGAGCGGGGTGGGGGAGGCTTCGGCACTTTTCTCTGTCAGCAGTTTCACCGTGTCTGTAACGGGCCTGCCCGCACAGGCGGCTCGGTGACGCAGCGCAAGGGCCGACAGCTCGCGCACATCGCCGGGTTCCAGCATGGGTCTTGCTGCGTCGTGTATGAAGGCGAGCGCCCCGGCTTCCTCTTCGGGCAGGGCGTCTAGGGCGGCCAGCACGCTGTGAACCCTTTCCACGCCGCCCTGAACGAGGACGAGGGGCAGCTCCGGGGCGTAAGTAGCGGCGAGGGTGCGGACACCCCCCCGTTGGGCTTCGTCCCGCGTGGCCACCACTAGGCGGCCCACGCAGCCGCTCTCTGCAAAGGCTCTCATGCACAAGGCCAGCGAACAGGCCCCTTCGTGGAGAGGCAGCAGCACCTTGTCGGCCACTGCCCCGGCCATGCGTCGCCCGCTGCCCCCGGCAAGTAGTATCGCGCTGTTCATCGAAGCATCCTATACGCTCCCCATACGCAAATCTCAAGGCCCCTGCGTTTGCATATTTTGCCTTGGGTTGCTATGGATGAACTCCATGTGGCGCGAAAACTGTCCCGCGAAGCTCAATCTGTATCTGGCCGTAACCGGACGCCGGGCCGACGGCTTTCACGACCTTGTGTCGCTCGTGGCAAAGCTGGACCTTTGCGACACGCTGGAAGCGGTGCCTTCCACGAAAGAGGCGGACTGCCTTGCCTGCGACGATGCGGAGCTTTCCGCCGGGCCGGACAACCTCGTTCTAAAGGCCGCCGCTGCTTACAGGAGCAGGGTGCCGGCGGCCCCCTTTCTTGCCTTCACCCTGACCAAGCGCGTCCCATATGGGGCGGGCCTAGGCGGCGGCAGTAGCGACGCGGCGGCAGCTCTGCGCATAATGAATGCGGCATCCGGCCATACCCTCGGGGACGATGCCTTGCGCGACTTGGCCGCTGGCGTAGGCTCGGACTGCCCCTTGTTCCTTGTGGAGGGCCCCTGCCTTATGCGCGGGCGGGGGGAGCTGCTCAGCCTGCTTACAGGGCCTGCCGCAGACGCACTGATGGGCCGGACCCTGCTTCTGGCCAAGCCGCACTTTGGCATATCCACCCCTTGGGCCTATTCATCCCTGGCCCCGGCATCCGCTTTCATACCGGAGGCAGAGGCAGAGGCGGAACTCTCCGCATGGCTGGCTGCGCCAAGGGGTCTGCCCCCCCTTCGCAACAGCTTTCAGAAGTCCGTGTACGCCAAGTATTTCGTTTACAATGTGCTGAACAAAACCCTGACCTCGCAGACACTCCCGGCGCTAGTTCTTACTGGTAGCGGAAGCGCCGCCTTTGCCTTTTGCGAGGAGGACGAGGCACTGCGCATGGAAAAGATAGTACGCGAGCATCTGGGTGCCGATGCCTTCGTTCGGCTCTGCTCGCTGGGGTGACCAATGCGGAACGAAATTGGGCGGGGCCTGTCTTATGGCAATATACTGCCAGAAGCGGCTCCTTAGCTATGCCAAATTTCGCTTTGAGTTGCATGTCGAGGCCTGATAGGTATAAATGAAACTTGGTCCTAGACAGATGGAGAACACCGGGAAAGAAGAGATACTGCTCAGAGGAGTCGCCGCATCGCCCGGAGTCGCCCACGGCCCTGTGTTCCTCTTCGTTAAGAAGGAGTTGGAGATAGTCCGCTACTTTGTCCCGCCCGACAGGCGCGAGGAACAGGTGGCCCGCTTCGAAGGGGCCCTGCTACAGACCAAGCAGCAACTGCGCGTATTGCGCTGCGAGATTGAGGAAAAACTCGGCGACAAGGAGGCTCAGATATTCGACGCCCATCAGATGGTGCTCGAAGATCGCGCCATGATTGACGCCGTGGAAAAGGAGATATTCCAGAACGGCTCCAACATCGAGTTCGCCTTTCAGACCGTCTCCAACCGCTACGTGCTGGCCTTCTCCAACATCGACGACGACTACATCAAGGAGCGCGTTGCCGACATAAAGGATGTTTCCCGCCGCCTCTTGCACAACCTGATGGGGCAGAGCGAGATGGAGATGGGTTCCTTCACCGCGCCCCACATTCTGGTAAGTGACGACATAAGCCCTTCGGACACCGTGCGCATAGATCGTGACCGCGTCAGCGCCATAGTCACAGATCAGGGCAGCCGCACAAGCCACACCGTCATCATGGCCCGCTCGGCAGGGGTGCCCGCCGTCGTCGGCCTGCACGATATTTCCCGTCGCGTGCAGCATGGCGACGTGATGATAGTGGACGGCTTCGAGGGGCTTGTAATCATTAACCCCAGCGAGCAGAGCCTTTTCCGCTACGGCAAGATACAGGTGCAGAGGCAGAATGCGCTCAACCTCTACCACAGTTCGCTGCACCTGCCCGCCCGCACCGACGACGGGGTGGAGCTGAAGATGCTGCTCAACGTGGACGGCAGCGAAAGCGCTGACAAGCTCCTGCGCAGCGGTGCGGACGGCGTGGGCCTGTTCCGCACGGAGAACATATTCCTGCGCGGCGAGGTCGTCCCCACCGAGCAGGAGCAGTACGAGCACTACCGCCACATCGTCGAGACCATGCGCCCGCGCCCGGTCACCATACGCACGCTCGACCTTGGCGGCGACAAGCAGATGGGCGGGGTGAAGAGTCTGACAGTCGAGGAAGCCAACCCCTTCATGGGCTTTCGCGCTATACGCCTCTGCCTCAGCCACAGGGACGTTTTCAAGGATCAGCTCCGCGCCATCCTGCGCTCCAGCGCGCACGGCAGCGTGAAGATAATGTATCCGATGATAAGCAGCGTGAAGGAGCTGTTGGAGGCCAACTCGATACTCGAAGAGTGCAAGGCAGAGCTGCGCAGCCGCGGGCAGGCCTTTGACGAAGGCGTGGAAGTTGGCAGCATGATAGAGATACCCGCGGCGGCATACGTGGCGGATCATCTTGCAAGGCATTGCAGCTTTTTCAGCATTGGGACCAACGACCTTATCCAGTACATGCTGGCTGTGGACCGTGTGAATGACCGCGTGGCGCACCTCTACGAGCCGAACCACCCGGCCGTGATGCGCACGCTCAAGGCCATTTTCGACGCGGGAAGCAAGGCTGGCATCCCAGTGAGCGTGTGCGGCGAGATGGCGGGCGACCCCGTTTACGCAGCCCTGCTGCTTGCGATGGGCGCGCGCGAACTGAGCGTTGCAGCAGGCTCACTTGCCGAGATAAAGTACTTCATCCGCAACATCACCCTCGATGAGGCCGGGCGGGTGTTGAACGAAGTTCTCTTGATGGACGATCCGGACGAAATCGCCACCATCCTCTCAAGCTTCCACTTGGATCATCTGGGCGCGGCTCGCAGCGTCGTGAACGTGTAGAGGCGGCCCTTGCGTGTCAGTTGCGCCTTGCATGTCGTAATGGAAGGCTTGTCACATAGTTGTTTCAGGCAGCCACCATACAGCATGAAACATGAACTGACACTGGTGAGCGATGGGGAACTGGTTGACCACTCTCTGGCCGGGGAGCGGGATGCGTACGGCGTACTTGTCGATAGGCACAAGGGCGCGGTCTGCGCCGTGGCCTATGCGCTTACGGGCGACTTTGCCCGCAGCGAAGACATAGCGCAGGACGCCTTTGTGAGCGCTTGGAAAGGGCTGCCAGCCCTGCGCGAAAAGGGCAGCTTCCGCGCATGGATCTGTGGTATGACCCGGCGCATGGCGCTTAATGCCCGGCGCAAACTGGCCCGCTGCCGCCTCGAAGGCATGTCCGAAGAGCTGCCAGCGACGGATGAGCTGCCCCGCGATACGGCCATCAGCAAAGAAGAGTCCGCCCTCGTATGGGCTGCGCTATCGAATCTGGAGGAAAATTACCGCGAGCCTCTGGTCCTCTTCTACCGCGAGGGCCGCTCCAGTGCGGCCGTGGCAAAGGCCCTTGGCATTACTGAAGACGCGGCGCGCCAGCGCCTGTCCCGTGGTCGGGGACTTCTGCGCGAAGAGCTGGCCGGGCGCATAGAGGGGGTGCTCGTGCGCAGCGGCCCCGGCGCAGGCTTCACGGCGGGCGTTCTCGCCGCCCTGCCCGCATACGCCATAGGTGTCGGCTTTGCCGGGGCTACATCCTCGGCCGCTGCTGCCAGTTTGGGAGGAAGTGGCAAGGCCGCTGGCGGAGCGGGCCTGTTCGCTTCGCTTGGAACCCTGCTTAGCGGGGCCATAGGGCTGGCTGGCATTGTCCTTTTCATCCGCTACATACGCTCGCCATTTGTGGACAGGTGGACGCGCAGGCTGATACTTCGCGCGGTGGGCATATCGACGGTATTATCGCTCCTCTTCGGGCTTTGGATAGCGTGGTTCCTTGGTTCAGGAGAGGGAAGGATGCGGGCTATGGGTGTTGAGCCGGAGAACGTGCTGTTTGTCTCCGTCGCCATATTCAGCTTCCTAAGCGCATTCATGTGCGTTTGGATTTCGCGGGCGGTAAGCAGGCTGATTGAGAAGCACCCCGAACTGGCCAGCAAACGTTCCGGAGGCAGTGACTACGTTTCGCGCATCCGCTTCCTTGGCCTGCCGCTTGTGCATGTGGCTAGGTCCAAGGTCGGTTTTGAACCGGGCAAAGTGCGCGTGGCCAAGGGCTGGATCGCCGTCGGGGACCGTGCATATGGCGGACTCGTGGCGCTTGGCGCAGTGGCGGTGGCGCCCTTTGCCCTTGGCGGACTGGCCGTCGGTATAGTGCCTGTTGGCGGACTTGCCTTTGGAGTCCTTGCGCTGGGCGGAGTAGCCGCCGGATGGATGGCTTTCGGAGGCTGGGGCCTTGGCTGGCATCTGGCGATCGGCGGCTTGGCCATAGCGCACGATGTGGCCATAGGCGGGCTGGCCATTGCGCAGGTGGCTGCATTCGGCTCTGTGGTGTTCGCACCGCTTGCAAACAGTGCAACGGCATGGGCCGCGCTTATGGACGATGCTGTTGCGGGTGTCCTGTACCGTATGCTGCCCCATGCTGCATGGCTGTCCGTTCTTGGCCTTCCCGCCCTGATATTCGGCTTCCGTGGCCTGCGCAAGGCGAGGGAAGAGGCCGCAAAGCAGTCCGATAGCAACATGGCGCAGAGATAGTAGTGATTTTGGATGAGATAGAGTGATAACAAAACAGGGAGAGCCTGTCGGGAGCGGACTTTCCCTCTACCGCATTTCACGCATTGCGCATGAGTCGTTGTCTCATCTGGCCATTGGCTCAATTTGACGCTGACAAGCGTTTTGCTTTTCTGCATGGTCACTGGCGCAGCCATGATTATCCAGCCACGTATCCGCGGTTTTGTGTGCGTGACCGCGCATCCTGAGGGGTGCGCCGCCAATGTGCGCGAACAGATTGCAGTTGTCCGCGAAGGCGGACCGGTTGCCAACGCACCGAAGAATGTCCTAATACTCGGTTCCAGCACCGGGTACGGGCTTTCGACCCGCATCGCGGCTGCATTCGGCGCAGGGGCGCGGACAATAGGCGTGGCCTTCGAGCGGCCCGGTGGCGAGGACAAGCCCGCCAGCGCAGGCTGGTACAACACGGCTGCCTTTCACCGCGAGGCGCGCAAGGCCGGGCTGGACGCGTGGAGCCTGAATGGCGACGCCTTCAGCACGCAGATGAAGGCGGACGTCATAGCCCTTGCCAAGGAGAAGCTTGGCGCAAAGTTCGACCTCGTCGTTTACAGCCTTGCCTCGCCCCGCCGCACCGACCCTCAGGGCAACACATGGCGCAGTTGCCTAAAGCCCATAGGACAGGCCTTCGAGGCCCTGCACCTAGACACCGACAAGCACGAAGTGGTCAATATACGCGTCGAACCAGCCAGCGAGGAGGAAATCCTTGGCTCGCAAAAGGTGATGGGCGGCGAAGACCTCGACCTCTGGGTGCAGGCTCTGGAAGAGGCCGATCTATTGGCCGAAGGCGCACAGGTTGTGGCCTACGATTACATCGGCCCCAAGTGTACGCACCCCATTTACCACGACGGCACCATCGGCAACGCCAAGAAGCACCTCTACGCCACGGCAAAGAAGATCGACGCCCGCCTGAAGGCAAGCCTCGGCGCTTCTGCCTTCCTTTCCGTCAACAAGGCCGTAGTCACTCAGGCTTCGAGCGCCATCCCAGCCGTCCCACTCTACATCAGCATCCTATTCAAGGTGATGAAGGAAATGGGCCTGCACGAGGGCTGCATCGAGCAGATGGACCGCCTCTTTCGCACCAAGCTTCGCGGCCCCGGCCTGCCCGAATTTGACCATGAGGGCCGTATCCGCATGGACGACTGGGAAATGCGCGAGGACGTGCAGGCGCGCACGGCCGCACTCTGGCAGGGCATAAGCACGGAGAGCCTTCGCAGCGCCAGCGACTATTCAGGCTACGAGCTGGAGTTTCTCAAGCTGTTCGGCTTCGGAGTGGAAGGGGTGGACTATGCCGCCGATGTGGAGCCGGACATCCCGTACGAAGGCTAGACGCTTCTCCGGCCATGTCGCCAATCTCCCACCCAGTTCTGGACTTAGCCGCAGCGGCAGAGCATGAGGAAAGCCTCCTGCACGCAGACGAGCGCCTCTCTGCTGTCGCAATGCGCCGGGCAGGAGAGAGTCTGGCCGATGCTCTCTTGCGCGACTATGCCGAAGTCGGCCCTGTTCCTGACTCTCTGAGCCTGCTCATTCTTTGCGGAGCCGGGCACAACGGCGGCGATGCCCTGCACGCGGCGCGGCGCATTCTGGAGCTGAACGCCGGGGCAGTGGCAACGCTGCTCATGGCCCGCGAGAAGGCAACCCTGCGCCCTCTGACGCTAGCGGCGCTCGAAGAGCTGCAAGCCCTTGCCTCTGGCAGGCTGGAGATCTTGCACTGGGATGAAGCATGTGCCGCCGCGCTCGCTGGCCGCCGCTTTGACATCTGCATCGAGGGGCTTGCAGGCATGGGCATGAAGCTGCCCCTTCGCGAGCCAATGGCGGAGATTGTCCGCGTTGCAAACGGGCTGGACATCGCCCTTCGCGCAGCCGTGGACCTTCCCGTCGGCCTTGGCGGGGAAGCGGCCTTCCGGGCGAACTTCAGCTACGCCACAGGCATTGCTAAAAGCCCGCTCTTTGAAGACGGGGCGGTGAAAACCGCTGGTCGGGTCCGCTATCTGGACCTCGGCTTTTTCGATGCCTCGGCAGGGCCGGACAGCCTGCGCCGCATACTGCTGTCGTCCATCTTACGCCCCTTGAAGGCCCTGCGCCCGGCATTCTGCGACAAGCGCAGCTTCGGGAACCTCTTTCTCCTTGGCGGCTCGCGCAACATGCCGGGAGCCATCGGCATGGCGGCAATTGCGGCGGCGCAGGCAGGAGCGGGCCTTTTGAGCGCCATAGTCCCGGCGAATCTTTCCTCCCGGCTCGCCCCTCTGGTCCCCGAGGCCATGTGGCATCCCATGCCCGTGAATGCGGAAGGGGCCTTCGACCCCGACGAGCTACTGCGCGGCGCGCGGCGCTGCCTAACCAAGGCGAGCTGTCTTGCCGCAGGGCCGGGCATGGAGCCGGGCCGCGACCTGCGGGTGGCGATAGCGCGCCTTGTGCGGGATCTGGAAATCCCGGTTCTTCTCGACGCCGGGGCGGTCTGCGAGGAGACAGCCAGTGCCGCAGCCGGGCGCAAAGCCGCTGCCCCGCCGGTGGTTTTCACCCCTCACATGGGCGAATTTGCCAGGC
This sequence comes from Puniceicoccales bacterium Verruco_02, assembly GCA_001604585.1. Lineage (GTDB taxonomy): Bacteria > Verrucomicrobiota > Verrucomicrobiia > Opitutales > Oceanipulchritudinaceae > Verruco-01. Next base: position 27,463 of record LVBW01000048.1, read on the forward strand.
TTGTCGGAAGCGCTGCCCTTGCTGATCCCGAGGTCTATCTGATGGACTTCTGCGCCCGCAGCCGCTCGATTGTGCTGCTCAAGGGGCCTGTGACGCGCATCTGCGACGGACGGCATATTTACCTGTCCACCCTTGGCGGCCCTGTGCTGGCCCGTGGAGGTAGCGGCGACATGCTAAGCGGCATCATCGCAGCCCTACTGGCAAAGCCCGGCATGGAGCCTCTGGAGGCGGTCTGCATGGGCGCTCTCTGGCATGGACTGGCCGCGGAGCGCCTCGCCCGGCACAGCGGCCAGCAGGGCGTGCGCACGACGGAACTGGCAGCACACATGGCCTTCGCCCTTCGCGAATCATGAGCGGGCTATCCCAGAGACAGGCCCTGATGGCGCTCGGCTCTGTACCCGGCCTTGGCCCGGTGCGCACGGGCCGCCTGCTTGAGGCTTTCGGCAGTGCCCCGGCTGTGTTGGAGGCCCCGGCCTCGGCGCTCAGGCAGGTGGACGGGGTGGGGCCGGAGATTTCTGCCGCGATACTAAGCTGGCGCAGCCGCTTCGACTTGGCCCGCGAGGAGGAGCAGCTTGCCCGCCTTGGTGCGGATTTCATCCTCAAGGGCGAACCCGGCTACCCGGCCCGCCTTTCCGAGCTGCCCGGCGCTCCCCTTGGTCTCTACATACGCGGCGCTGTTCCGGCAGGCCCGGCAGTGGCCATCGTCGGCACGCGCAGGGCCACCCTGTACGGGCGGCGGGTGGCGCGCTCTTTCGCCACGGAGCTGGCGCGCGCGGGCATCTGCGTGGTAAGCGGCCTTGCACGGGGCATCGACGGCGAGGCGCACGAAGGGGCCCTGTCAACGGGTTCCACTCTGGCCTTCCTAGGCTGCGGGCTGGATGTCACCTATCCGCCAGAGCACGGCGAGCTGGCCGAGCGCGTCTGCCGCTGTGGCGCACTGATTAGCGAATACAGCCTTGGCCGCCAGCCCGATGCGCAGACCTTTCCCCAGCGCAACCGCCTGATAAGCGGCGCCGCCGACGCGCTGCTTGTTGTCGAGAGCGACCTAAAGGGCGGCAGCATGATAAGCGCGGGCTGTGCGGCGGAGCAGGGGCGCATCGTCTTCGCCGTGCCCGGCAGGATAGACCAGCCAAGCTCGCGCGGTTGCCATGCCCTGATACGCGACGGGGCCATGCTCGCCTCCTCGGCACAAGACATTATCGACGAAATCCGGCACCAGTACCCGCGGGTGACTGGCAGGAGCACTTCAGAAAGCGGGCCGCAGCAGCAGCAGGAGATGTTTGGCGGGGCGGGGCCGAAACTATCCGACGACGAGCGCAAGGTGCTGGGCGCTCTGGAGGACGGCGCGCTGTTGCACCCGGACGCCATCGCACGCATCTGCGTCATGGCCCAACCCGCCGTCATGAGCGCCCTGATGCTCCTGGAGTTGAAGCGCCTCGTGGCCCGCCGCGCCGATGCCAGCTACGAAATGCAGGCCTCTTCAAGGCGCTGAACGAGCCGTGGCGCATCCCACACTCTTTATACGGCTTGCCAGCGAGGCAAGCCGGGGGCAGAGATATGCAGTATGGATCTCTTTGACCTGCGCAAGGACTACGCCGAAGGCTCGCTCGACGAGGAGAGCATTAATGCCGACCCCTTCGAGCAGTTCCGCCTATGGATGGACGAGGCCATGAAGCGCCTGCCAGAGCCAAACGCAATGGTGCTTTCCACCTGCGGGGCGGACGGCCAGCCATCCTCCCGCGTGGTGCTGCTGAAAAGTTACGACAAGCGCGGCTTTGTGTTCTACACCAATTACGAAAGCGCCAAGGCGCGCGAAATGGCCGACAACCCGAAGGTGTCGGTGCTTTTCCCTTGGTACATCATGGAGAGGCAGCTCGTCATCAAGGGCGAGGTCGAGAAAGTCTCCACTGCCGAGAGTTTGCGCTACTTCGTTTCGCGTCCCTTCTCCAGCCGCCTTGGCGCATGGACCAGTCCCCAGAGTCAGGTTATAAGCAATCGCTCGCTATTGGAGGCAAAGGTGGAGGAAATGAAGCGCAAGTTTGCCGACGGCAAGGTGCCTCTGCCTTCCTTCTGGGGCGGATACCGCATCGTGCCCCGCAGCTTCGAGTTTTGGCAGGGCCGCCGCAGTCGCCTGCACGACCGCTTCCGCTTCACGCCAGAGGGCGAAGCATGGAGGCATGAGAGACTGGCGCCATAGTCGCCATTCATATCATACGTTATTCAAGCTTAGCAGAATGCGGTTATCCAAGCGTGTATTTACGTGTTTATATCATATATTTCCCGCAAATCGCTTGAAGATGTAGCATATCTAGGCCGATAATATCGCAATGCAAGTTGCGGTATGGCGGTCAAGGTATTCTTGGTAAGAAGCGGTGAACCCGGCTCTGTGGTGGGCGACATCCTTTCGGACATCGGCGAGAAACAAATGCTGGTGCTGGCACGCTTTTTGTCCAAGGCCGGGCAGTTCCACCCTGTGGAGATCTGGCACGGAGCATTGGGCGCATCGGCCCTTTCGGCAGGCATATTGCGGGAAATGGCCGCCCCGGAGGCCAAACTAGTGCAGCGTCGCGACTTGCATGGCAAGCTATCGCCAGAGTCCTGCCTTGCGGCGCTGACCGAGGTTCCGCATTCAGTGGCCGTCGTTGCAGACGAGCTTTTCCTGCGACATTTGTTTGCCCGTATAACAGGCATGGACGACCCCGATTCATGGGAGACTGTCAACGGTGCCGTTACCTGCATCACGGCCAACGATTACTACTGCGGACTCGGAGTCATGCGCAGGCGTTGGTCACTTTTTTGGATGATTAGTCCGAGAATTCTTGGAACACCGGTGCCCGATTGACGCACTTTTTACATGTGTGGCAAATGGCTGATAATTGCAAAGTTAAGTCATGGCCTCGTCACGTGTTACATATTCTTACCCTTTTTTTAGTATGCGCGGTGACGATTTTGCAACATGATGGGAATGTTTCAGGATGATTTGCGCTCCAACGAACAAGCGATTGCGAAGTCGTTTGTTGTCGCAATGGCCTGGGATGGGGACAGTATCTGCGTGGGCGGGGATGACAGGCAGGGGTTTCGGGGCTCAATGTATAAGGTATGCTCCTTAGATTCGGTAGTCCGGGAACAACTTTTTTAACGCATGGATTGACAAACACCTACGTGATTATTGTTTCGTTTCTTTAACAAAACAACAAGCCATCTTCAAATTGTCAGGAATTACAGCAGTACGATGAATAGCAAAATCTTCAGGGAAACAAAGCAGCGTAACGCCATTAAGCGTGCAATCGAAGCGGCCGGTCGCCCGGTAGGCCCCAAGGAAATCCTTGATCTGGCCTGCGGCGAGGTGCCAAATCTGGGCATTGCCACAGTGTATCGCAACATCAAGACCATGGTCGAGAAGGGCGAACTGGACCCAGTGGAACTCCCCGGTCAGGCCCCGCGTTACCAAGCTCCGGCGGAAAAGAAGCCGCACCTTTTCATTTGTGAAAAGACGGATCGCGTTTTCACTATCGACCCCAAGGCGGCCGACTTCAAGCCGAGCCTGCCCGAGGGCTTCGTTCTGGAACGCTTCCAGATCATCTGCTACGGCGAATACAAGAAGTAGTTTCCTCCGCCACTGGCGACAAGCAGCATACTTACGCAAAGGCGCTCCCGATAAGAGGGGGCGCTTTTTTGTCAATGCCCCTCCCGGCATTTGCACCCATGCGTATAAGCTCAAGCAGGCGGAACTACTCCACTATCCAGTCGTAAGGATGCTCCGAGAGCAGTTCGCTGCCCTCTTCACTTACGCGTACATTGTCCTCGATGCGGCAGCCCCCTAGGCCAGCGTAGTAGAGGCCCGGCTCCACCGTCACGACGTTCCCAGCCATCAGATTTGCCCCGCTCCGGTTCATGCGCGGCGCTTCGTGGACTTCCAGGCCCAACCCATGCCCCAGCCCGTGGAAAAAGCCAGCGTTACGCCCGTCGAGTTTGCCCGTCGGGTAGCCCTTGGAGTTGAAATAGTCCGTCACGGCAAGGTGTATCGCCCTGCCGTCCGCCCCTGCGCGGATGCGCTCAATGGCCATATTCTGCCCCTCGGCCACGGTCTGAACAAGACGTCGCTGTTCCCGACTCGGGCATCCCTTGATGTATGTGCGTGTCATGTCCCCGTGATAGCCGCTGTCGGCCATGCGGGGGAATATGTCCGCAATAATAAGCTCTCCCGCCCTTAGCTGGCCGTAGCCCTCGCAGTGCGGGTCGCAAGCCTGATCGCCTCCCGCCACTATGGTGCCGAAGGCAAAGCCGCCCATCCTTAGGCAGGCTACGCCGATGGCGCTGCGGGCGCGTTCGCTAGTAAGCGGCTCTCCATCCAGCAGCAGCGCGCCGTCGCCGCGCACTGTGGCCGCTGCAAGCATACGTTCCAACTCTGCAAAGCCCGCACAGGCGGCCCGGTTGCCCATGCGTATCTGCGCCGCCTCGGCATCGCTCTTTACCTGCCGCTCCGGGAAGAGCGGCCCCTCGGCCACGTCGATTGCAAGGCCCCGCTCCTCGGCCTGCCTCAGTAGCAGGGCAGGGAACCTTGCCCCGACAAGCACCCGCTCCACCTCCAGCTCCACGGCCAGCAGGGCCAGCATGTCGCCGGGGCTGGGGCTTTCCAACTCGTAAACCTCCTTGGTCTTTTCGATGTATTGCTCCAGCGAAAGCACATGGGTGAAGGCCCCCGTGGCCTTCATGCGGTCGTACTCCAGCGCGCTGAAAAGTCCTATGCGGTTGCCCGCGTATTCCACGCAAAGGAAGGCGTCCGGCACATGGGCGCGCGCAATGTACAGGGCATCGGCATCGTGGTCGGTAGGAGAATATACGGCGCGGGGCATTTGCATCGGCGTCAATTCCTGACGCAGCCCGGCCTCGCAGGCAAGCCCGACAAGGGAGCTAGGAAGTGTAGCGGGTTGTATTCCTCATTTCCGGCTCTCGCAACTAAGTGACGCTTGCAAAGGCGTTCATATGATGCTTAGCTCCACAGCCGCCCCCAGATGAGTCCTGTCAGCATTACCCTCAGCGTCGTCGCCGCCATTGTAATTATCAAGCTTTGGACCGGCGACTATCTCGCCCGGAAAAAGGGCCTGCCCGTGGATAAGCCTCTTCCCGGAGCCACGCCTGCCCCGCTGTGGCTTATAGGTCTGGGGGCACTGGTGTCGATTGCCATTGTGGGGCTGGAGACTCTGGGCGAATACATGCTCGGCGTCAGCGGCGAGCAGAGCACTATAAGCATCTTTTTCCTCGCGGCCATGATTTCCGCCGGAATTGTCGAAGAGCTGATATTTCGCGGCTTCCTTGTCGTGGAAAATCGTGGCCGTGCCGCCCTCCTTGCCAGTGTTGTCGGCTTCAGCATGGTGTTTGCCCTGATACACGGGCACCTGCTCCTGACCCCGGAGAATAACCCCGATGGCGGCTATGCCCTTACATTAGCCGCCGCGCCCCTGTGGTGGACTTTCATCCTCTTTGTCAACTCGCTCTGGTGGTATGCGCTGCGCCTCATGCCTGCCAACCCGAACCGTTCGCTATTGCCCTGCTTTGCAGGACACATTGCCAGCAATGTCGCTGTGTTCTGCGTGAAGTATGCACAAGGCTTTGTCGGCTAGAGAGCGCCCGCCGCTCCTGTTATGCGGGCCGAGTAGTCTGTAATTTTTTCATAAATACATTACCATTAGTCGTATCACGTATCAATATATGCGCCGCTGCGACGTAGCCATTAGCTGTGTGAGAAGGCTCTTGCTAGTTATTCCAGCTCTGCTCTGCATAGCCCTTGTGGCCTTGCTTATGCACGGCAGCTCTTCACCGGAAAAAACGGTGGACACGGCCATCTGTGCCTTTGAAAAGGGAGACACAGAAGCCCTGCTGGCGATGATAGACCCCGACAGGTTGAGCTTTCCCTATGCGCGGGAAAACGCCCTCATGTGGCTGGCCGTGCAGCGCAGGGCCATTGATGCCCGCGGTGGCTTGGAGAGCATCGAACTGCTGATGATCAACCGAACAGAGCACAAAGCCTACGCAACGATACGCCTGCATCTTAAAGACGGGACAATGGCTGACCGCACAATGGCCATGATAGAGCGCGACGGGCACTGGTACTTCGAATAGGCCGCCTCGAACAACTTTGGTTTCTTCTGTGGACGCTCTTTGCGGCGCTTGTTTCCAAAGCCAGCGCGGAGCAAGGGCTTGAAAAACCCGCCGCAAAGATGCAGCTTATGGAGCGCAATTGGTCTGGTCCCCCAGACCAATCCATACGGCTGGAACGCCGCTCTTGCCACCCCGCGCCGCCCCTCATGGCCCTATACGACAGACAGTACATGCGTTTCGGCACTCGTGCCAATCGTTCGGACCCTCTTATCTGGCTGATAGGTCTGATGATCGGCGGCTACTTTCTTCAGGTGTTCAGCCGCCTGCTCTTCAAGAGCGACGCTGTTACGCACTTCTTCGCGATGAGCAGGTTTGGGCTGGCCGAGCTGCATTTCTGGACGCCCCTTAGCTACATCTTTGTCCACGCGCCGGAGAACCCGCTGCATCTGTTGATCAACCTGCTCATCATCTTCATGCTGGGTAGGCCCGTGTTGCAAGAGCTTGGCAGGACGCGCTTTCTATGGATAGCAGGCCTTGCCGCGCTTGGCGGATCGCTCCTGTTCATGACTTTCCACATCGGGGCGGCACATTTTCAGCTCCTTGGCGCATCGGCAGTGGCGATGGGCCTTTTGACGGCCTTCTGTATGCTGCGCCCGGACGAACCGATTACCTTTTTAATCCTCTTCGTTCTGCCAGTGCGGGTGCGCCCCAAGGTGCTTCTCATCGGAGCCAGCTTTGTGGAGGTAATAATGCTCACAGCAGAGCTTCAGGGCCTGAGCGATGTGGCCAGCTCGGCACACCTTGGCGGGATGCTTGCGGCCTTCCTCTACTACCGCCGCGCCGTGCTGGGCAAGAGCCTGTTCCCGGCTGCAAAGGGCATCACCTTGAGCAGCAGGGGCAGGGTAAAGGGCGGGGCACAGGCGCCGCGTTTTTCGCTCAACATCAAGAGCCGCAACGAGCTTCGCGCCGAGGTGGACCGCATACTGGACAAGATCAACACACAGGGCTTCGGTTCGCTGAGCGATGAGGAGAAGCGCACTCTGGACCGCGCAAGGGACATCCTGGGCAGGTAGGGCCGCAGCCCGGACGCTTCCTTAGTCCCCGGCCAGCCAGCGGCGAAGGCGCGATGCGTAGCTTTCGCTCCATAGGCAGGGGCGCAGAGTAAGCAAGTCCACGCGGCAGATCTCCCTCTGCCCCCGCGAATAGATGTGCGCCCCATCGCAGCTGCGCAGCTCGAAGGCGGTATTCATCGAGCAGGCGCGCATGGACAAGGGGCAAAGATGCAGCTCTATCGGCCCCACCCCGCGAAGAGGCTCCAGATAGTCTATGGAGAGCTTGTGTACAACGCAGCACTGATCGGGATAGCGGGACGGGTCAAAGCGTTCGGCCTCCATCAGATGCAGGAAAAAGGCGTGCGCGGCAGCCTCGACGTGCAAGAGGTGTCGCGAGTGATGCAACACGCCCTGCATGTCAAGGTGATCGAAAGGCACATGGGACAGGTATTTGAACACCTTGCCCGCGCTTAGAGTATGGTTCTGCTTCAAGGCGCAAACAGCTCTCGCCCCGAAGGCGGGGCTTTGCAAGACATTACTACGGGCCGCCCGACAAGCCTCATTCGGTATCGGAAGCTTGCCGGGCGTCGTTTGCCATGCTGCTCCCTTGCTTTAGCCCAGTTCGCCAAGGAGCCTTGTCATGCGCTTGAGCATGTCCTGGGGGCTGTCGAGCATCCCGGCGGACATAAGCGACACATCGAAGAGCTGCTCCAGCACCTGCTTGGCCAACTCGGGCCGCTTCTCGCGCAGCGCGTCGATGCGGGCCACGAGGGGGTGCTTTGCGTTCAGTTCGAAGTTCGCCTGCACCACATCCTCCGGTCCATCCTCGCCCCCCTCCCTCTCGCGCAAGGTGCGCATCATGCGGCGCATGGCGGGCGTCATGTAAGAGTCGGCATTCAGGGCCAGCGCCGGGCTGTCCACGAGGCGCTTGCTGGTCTCGACGTTCCTGACGCGGGCACCAAGGCTCTCCTTTGCCCATGCACACAGGGCGTCCATGCGCTCTTTGGGCAGGGCATCGCCAGAGGCTGTTGCGGACACATCGTCCAGCTTCAGGTCGGCAGAGTCGCCGCTCTTGAGGGCCTTGCCGTCAAACTCGCGCAAGTGGTTCATCACAAACTCGTCCGCCGCCTCGTATAGGTAGAGCACCTCCAAGCCCGCGGCGCGGAAGCTCTCCACATAAGGCCCGGCTTCGATGGCGGCACGCGAGGCCCCGTAGAGGTAGAACAGCTCCTTCTGCCCATCTTTCATGCGGCCCACGTAGTCGGCTAGGCCGATTGTCTCGCCCGCCTTTGTAAGGCTGCTCTCGTAGCGGAGCAGCTTGCCAAGGCGAGCGTGCTGGGCATGGTCGCTGACCACGCCCTCCTTTATGAACTGGGCGAACTGCTTCCAGAACTTGGCGTACTTTTCCGGCTCCTTCTCGGCCTGATCTGCGAGGAATTTCAGGAAGCGGCCCGTCACTACGTCGGAAATCTTCTTTACGAGGCTCGAATCCTGCATCGACTCTCGCGATATGTTAAGGGGCAGGTCGGCGCTGTCGACGACGCCCTTGAGGAAGCGCAGCCACTCGGGCAACAGGCCCTTGGGGTGGGGGTCGATAAGCACGCGCTTGCAGTAGAGCGATACGCCCGGGTCCATGCGCATGAAGCCGAAACGCTCGGGGTTATTCTCCGGGGTGAAGAGCAGGGCGTTGATGGCCAGAGGGGCATCGACATTGAAGTGCAGGGTGAAGAGCGGCTCGTCGAAGGCATCGGCGTGGAACTTGTAGAACTCGGAGTATTCCTCGGGCGTTATCTCGTTCTTGCTGCGCGTCCATATGGCCTGAACGGTGTTCACCCTCTCGCCGTTTAGCAGTATCGGGAAGGGGACAAAGGACGAGTAGCGGCGCAGAAGCTCGCGGACCTTGTCCTCTTTGGCAAAGTCGCGGCATTCGTCCTTCAGGGTCAGCACTATCTTTGCGCCGCGCCTCTGGCCCTCGGAGGGCAATATCTCGTAGCTTCCCTGCCCTTCGCTAGTCCATAGCAGATGCTCGCCCTCGCTCTTCCAGGAATGCGTGTACAGCTCCACCTTGGAGGCCACCATGAAGGCGGAGTAAAAGCCCACGCCAAACTGCCCGATGAGCTGAAGAGCTTCCGCGCCATCGGCACCGCTCTCGCGGGCGTTGCGCATGGCCTGCGCGAAAGCCTTGGAGCCGCTGTGCGCAATGGTGCCAAGGTTTTCGACAAGCTCAGTGCGCGTAAGGCCGATGCCGTGGTCCTGAATTGTCAGGGTGCCTGCGGCCTCGTCGCTGCGGATGGATATTTCCAGCGGCAGGGCGGCGTCGAACACTTCCGGCGCAGAGAGCTGGATGTGGCGCAGCTTTTCGAGCGAGTCGGCCGCGTTGGACACCAGTTCGCGCAGGAATATGTCCTTGTCGGTGTAGAGGCTGTTGATGACTATGTCGAGGACCTGACGGACCTCGGCCTGGAATTGATGCTTCTCGACCGTGTGTTCTTGCATGATGGTGTATGGATAAAGGTGGTTGCCCAGCGTGAAGCTGTACATTTTGGCGATTCTCAGAGGCTTTTTCAAGATTCGGCCTTTGTAGCTTGGGAAAACGCCAGTCGCGCATGAGGGCGCCAATCTTAACAGTTGCGTGAATCCCCCCTTTGGCGGTAACTTGAGCCACCTTTGCATGTCCCGGGAAACTGAACAGATCGTGGTTCTGGACGACGAGCCAAGCTACGCGGAGATGATAAGCTGTATGCTCCGCGAAGAAGGCTTTGCCACGCTTATGTTCACCAGTCCGCAGGAGGCCATCGAGCATATCCGGCGCAAGGGATGCACCCTGCTCGTGGCCGACTACAAGATGCCCGTTCTTGGCGGGACGGATTTCCTGCTCCAACTGCGCGAAACGCATCCTCGCCTGCCGGTAATCGTGATATCCGGCCATATGAACACGAGGGATCTCTTGAGCGTGGCCAATATAGGCGTGACGATGGTCCTCGAGAAGCCCTTCAGCAAGGACGCCCTTGTCGAGCAGGTGCGCATGTTCGCCAGCCCCGTGCAAACGCAGGCTGCGGCAGCGCCCGGCCCTCTTGCAAGCGTCAAACAGAAGGCAAAGGGAGCGGACAGCCCGCAGAACCCATATCCGACGCAGGGGCTTCGCTGCTCTCAGGCCAGCAGCGCGGCCCGGAGTTTCCTCCAAGAGCTTTGGGATACCCTGCGCGAGCACAAGGGAGCCAATATTTCCCTGCCTCTTGGCGCGGAGCTGGAGCTTATCGTAAGCGACGTGGAACGCTGGTTCTCGCTGGCCAGCCCCGCGCTGCGCCTTTCCCCGGCCATGCTTGGCACGGGTAGCGGCCCGATGAACGACACGGGCAATCTTGCCCTCCTGGACGCCCGTTACGCGAGCGGGGATATTGGGGCAGACATTGCCCGGCTGCGCAGCCGCCTGCCCGTCAAAATGCCCCTTCTTGTAATCCGCAGGGCGGACAATGCCGGAGCCGATGGCGGCCTGCCCCTTGTCCCCATGCCTCCCCTTCGCGGCAGGCCCGAGGACGTGGCCACGTACACGCACAGCATTCTGGATCGCATGGGTGCCGCAGGCCAGCTATTGCCAGATGCGGCGCGCCTATTGCTGAACTACCCCTGGCCGGGCAATTACTACGAGCTTATGGGCGCTCTTCGCAGGGCTGTTCTCGGAAGCGCGGGAGACAAGATTGATGCGCTTGTTGTCAGTAGCGCCCTTGCCGAAGGCCACGGCAGCGCACCGGCTGGCTCCACATACGTGAACCTGGCCGCGTATCTTTCCGAGGAGCAGGCCCGATGGTTCGACAAGGAAGCCTGCATGGACTGGGACAGCGCGGAAAAGGCGGCAGGGCTACCCCGTGGAACGCTGGACCGCAGCCTGCCCCTGTATCAGCAGCATCTTGTCTTCCCCGAGCTGCTTAGAGGCGAGAGCTGAACTGCGCCATATGGCTTGAGCGCAGCGGCCGGTTCGTTCAGCATCGTAGGTCAGTGAGAACACTCTTTGGCAGGATACTATCGCTATTTGCCCGCCCTCGCCCCGACAGTCCGGCGGCCAAGGGTGCCCACTGGGAGCGCGTGGCGGCAAGGGCGCTCAAGAAGAGCGGCTTCAAGATTGTCACCCGCAACTGGAAAAGGCCGGGCGCAAGGGGAGAGTTGGACATTGTGGCGCTCGACGAGGGGGTGCTCGTCTTTGTGGAGGTGCGCTCGCGCGGCGCGGCCGCTCTTGTCGGCGGCTTTCAGAGCATCAGTTACCGCAAGCGCAACACCCTGCGCGAAAGCTGCCGGGACTACCTGAGCCGTTTGCGTAAGATACCGCATACGTACCGCTTCGACGTTGTGGAGATAAGCTACCAGAGCGAGCAGGATTACGAGCTTCGCCACTTCCGCAACGTGCCCCTGTTCTAGGAGGGGGGGGAGCGTTTTGCAGTGGAATATACCTGCGAATGTTGGCCGACAACCGGCAATGGCCGCGCCCTATTCCCCGGAGGCCTTCTGCATCCTTCTGCGGAACTCCGGCTCTTCGATCTCCACTTTTCTTGCGTCCACCTGCACGTCCTTGACGGCCGGGTGTGCATACAGTGCGGCGAAGCTGTCCGGGTCCACCCGCCAGCAGAAGGAGCCGCACACCGTGGCCGTGGCTATCACCTTATCCGCCACTTCAAAGCCTACCTGCACATTGCTCTGGCCGAACTCGCGCAGGAGGCGGCGGTGCAGTTCTTTCATAAAGTCGGTGGCGGCGGGGCTCTTTTCGAGAACCCAGAGAACGTTCGTCACGGTGTTCTCGATGGCGCGTTCTAGGTCCTGCACGCTTTCGATTACGAGGCTTATGTCGCCGTCGTCCTTGCGGCGGCTGACGCGGCCTTCAATCATCACCACGTTGCCGGGGGCAAGGGGGTTTTGCGGTTCGGGGTTGTTGTCCGTCCACTCGCGGCCCATTTCGGCGGACTTTTTCTTCCACGCCTCGTAACGCTCCTGAAATGCCTCCATCTTTTTGGCATAGGCGCGGGAGTACATGTTGAGCTGGTAGCTGGCCGTACGGGTGCCCACTCCGATGATGGCCCACATGGAGTTGTCTTTCTTGCTCGTCTTCTTTGTGAAGCTGGTGATGACCCCGCAGAGGCGGAAGGGCGTCTTGTCGTCCCATTCCATGTATTCGTCGGCCTCGAAGCTGCTCAGGCCCTCGGCAAGTCCCCGGAAGCGGTTCATCGGGTGCCCGGAGACGTAAAAACCCAGCAGTTCCTTTTCATACTGGAGCTTGTCGGCCATTGGCATTTCCACCTTGTCCAGCGTCGGGCCGCCAACGTGCAGGGAGGGCGGCTCGGCTGCGCCGAAAAAGTCGAAGAGGCTGCCCTGTCCCATCAGCTTTTCCTCCTGCTGGCGGGCCACGTCCTTCATTATCCCCTCCAGTCCGGCAAGCAGGGTGCCGCGGTCCTGCCCCATGTTGTCGAAGGCCCCGGTCTTAATGAGGTTTTCCATCACGCGGCGGTTCACTGCGCGGGCATCGACGCGGCGCGCAAAGTCGTAAAAGTCCTTGAAGGGGCCGTTTGCGCGGCGCTCCTCGCGTATGGCCTTTGCCGCGCCTTCGCCAACGCCCTTTATCGCCGCAAGGCCGAATAGCACCGTGCCGCCCTGTCCGCTGGCGTCCGGCAGGGGGGTGAAGGATTCGCCCGAGTGGTTCACGTCCGGTCCGGCCACTCTGAGGCCCATGCTAACCGCTTCCTCGATGAAGCCCTTGAGCTTGTCGGCGTTGCCCAGTTCGCAGCCCAGGAGGGCCGCCATGTACTGGACCGGGTAATGCGCCTTGAGGTAGGCCGTGCGGTAGCTGAGTATGGCGTAGGCGGCGCTGTGGGACTTGTTGAAGCCGTACCCGGCGAACTTCTCCAGCAAGGCGAAGATTTCCTCTGCCTTTGCGGCGGGGATCTTGTTCGTCTCCATGGCGCCCTTGACGAATTTGGCCCTTTCGGCCTCCATGACCTCGACCTTCTTCTTGCCCATGGCGCGGCGCAGAATGTCTGCACCGCCAAGGGTGTAGCCTGCCACGCGCCGGGCGGCCTCCATGACCTGTTCCTGATAGACCATGATGCCGTAGGTCTCGCGGCAGACGTCCTCAAGCAGGGGGTGCGGGTATTTGACGGTGCGGGGGTCTTTCTTGCCCTTCACATAGTCGGGGATAAGGTCCATCGGGCCGGGCCTGTACAGGGCGATGAGGGCGATGATTTCGTCCACGCTGCTTATCTGGAACTGGCGGCATAGGCTTTGCATCCCGCCCGATTCGAGCTGGAAGACGCCCACCGTGCGACCGCTGTTAAGTAGGTCGAAGGTTTTCTGATCCTCCAGCCCTTGTTCGCCAATGTCGAAGTCCGGGTGCCCGGTCTCGCGTATCATGGCCTCGGCATCGGCTATGACGGTGAGGTTCTTGAGGCCCAGAAAGTCCATCTTCAGAAGGCCCAGCTCTTCGACAGGCTCCTTGGGGTACTGCGTAGTGAGCGCGCCTTCCTGAAGGGTCAGGGGGACAAACTCCACAAGGGGGCGGTCGCCTATGATGATGCCGCAGGCGTGCTTGCCCGTGTTGCGAACCATGCCTTCGATGACGCGGCCCTTGTCGATAATCTCCTGTGCGGCGGGGTTGTTGCGCAGCTCTGAGGCCAGCTCCGGGCTGGTCTTTACGGCGTCGTCGAGGGTTATGTGCAGGGCGTCGGGCACCATCTTGGCGATGCGGTTTGCCTCTGCAAAGGGCAGGTCGAGCACTCTTGCCATGTCGCGAACGACGGCCTTGGCCCCGAAGGTGCCGAAGGTGACGATGTTTGACACGCATTCCTCGCCGTATTTGGCGCGGACGTATTCGACCACCTCGTCGCGGCGGCGCATACAGAAGTCTATGTCAAAGTCCGGCGGGGATACGCGCTCGGGGTTGAGGAAGCGTTCAAAGAGAAGGCCGAAGCGGATGGGGTCGATGTCAGTGATGCGCAGTATGTAGGCCACAAGGCAGCCTGCGCCCGAGCCGCGCCCCGGCCCCACGGGTATGCCGTGCGCGCGCGCCCAAGCGATGAAGTCCTGCACGATGAGGAAGTAGTCGGCAAAGCCCGTGCCCGCGATGATGGACAGCTCGTAGTCCATGCGCCGGGCCAGCATCGTGGCAAAGTCCTTCTGCTGGCCGGGCAGGGTTTTGTAAGCCTCAGGATTGTGGTAGTCCACCCCGTAGCGTTCGCGAAGGCCCTTTACGCAGAGTTCAAAAAGTTCCGATCCTTTCAGGCGCACGCTCTCGCGCAGCTTCTCGGGGAACACATAGTCGGCGGCCTTGCCAGCGGCCACTTGCAGGCCGTTTTTCAGCTCCGCATAGCTCGCCATCAGCTCGTCCATCTTGTCCGCGTGCCTTGGCTGGCTGCCCGCGGGCATCTGGTAAACGGGGTAGTGGTTCTCGCCGAAGGGGAGCTTCGCCTCGCACATTTCGGCTACGTGCAGGGTGTTGTCCATGCACTCGGGCACCTCGCCGTAGATGAGGGCCATCTCGTCGCGGCTCTTCATGTAGAACTCCTGCACGGAGAAGCGGAAGCGTTTTTCGTCTATGCGCTTGGCCCCCGTCTGTATGCAGAGCATGGCGTCGTGCGGGTCGGCGTCGCTCTTGAGCGTATAGTGCACGTCGTTGGTGCAGATGGTCTTGACGCCGAACTCTTGGGCGATTTTCAGGATGTCCCTGTCGATGAGTATCTGCTGGGAAAGGCCGTGGTTCATAAGCTCGGCAAAGTAGTTTTCCCTGCCGAATATCTCGATGAAGCGGCCCATCCAGCGCCTTGCCCCGTCCCAGTCTCCGCGCAAGAGGTGCTGGGGGACTACGCCCTGCATGCAGCCGGTGAAGCCGATTAGGCCCCTTGAATGCGCGGCGAGCGTGTCTATGTCCAGGCGCGGCTTGTAGTAGAGGCCCTTTGTGTGGGCAAGGGTTACAAGGCGGGCGAGGTTCTGATAGCCTTCGAAGTTCCGGGCCAGAAGACCCATGTGGAAGGTCTTGCCTTTAAGCGAGTCGCTGGCCTCGTCGGCTTCCTCGTTGTCGCCGCCCTTGGAGCGGCGGGGCGGGTGCTCGCTCATGGTGTGGTCTATGACCAGATAGACCTCGCAGCCGAAGATGGGTTTTACGGGGAATTTCTTCGAGGTCTTGTAAAAGTCGGCCAGTCCGAAGAGGTTGCCGTGGTCTGTCAGGGCAAGGGCTGGCATGTTCAGGTCCTGCGCCCTCTTTAGCAGGCTGCCCACGCGCGCGCAGCCGTCCAACAGGCTGTAGTCGCTGTGTACATGCAGGTGCACAAATGGCTGCTGCTTGGGCTGTTCCGTCGTAATGGCGGGCGCGCTTGCTGGGCTTGCGTCTGACATGCTGGCGCCCATTCAAGAGCCAGGCGGGCAGGGGCGCAAGCACGGCTTGTTAACACTGGGCACAAGGGGGGGCTTCAGCGCACCCGCTTGACTCTGTCCACGACGTCGGGTGGCACTATGAACAGATACTCTTTTCCCGTTTTTCCGCGAATTAGTAGTCCGCATTTCTCCAAACCTATAAGGTCATTTCTTGCAGTCATGAGCGATACTCCATGACTAAGCTGGTGCCCCTTGATTGTGTATGACCAGCCGGGATGTCTTATCGCATGGCTTAACAGAGCCTGCTGGCGATAGTTGAAATGCGCTTGTGCGCGAAGCAGCTCATTGAGCATGTGTTGCCTGTCGAGTTGTATCTGGACGTAGTCTCTCAGTCCTGATACGGCGGCTTCGATTACGCCCAGTTGATGCTCTATGAAGTAAGTAAGATCCTTGCCGTCCGTTTCTGTGAACAGGAATGCCTCTCCATATTTGACAGGTGCCTTGAGCAGATACTCTGAAATCGAGATGAACTCGAAGATCTCGTATCCGGCCTTGAGCATGGACCAGTAGAACAGTGCTCGGGCCGTGCGGCCGTTCCCATCCACGAATGGATGGTCATACGCCAGCCAGAAGTGCAGGATGATGGCCCTTATCACAGGGTGGATGAACGGACCGCCTGCCTCTTCGTTGGCAAAGCGGCACATGTTCTCCATGCGCGCTTTCAACTGATCAGCAGGCGGCGGTACATGCAGGATGTTGTTATCGTGTGTGACGACTTTTACGTCTTCGTCGCTTCGGCGCAGTCTTCCCGCCGCATCTGGTTTCTCCAATACCCCACTAGCGATGCGGAGGTGTATGTTTAGTATCGTTTCTGCATCCAGTGTGCTTGGTGGTTCCCGGCGCAGGAACTCCATTGTGAGGTAGTTGTTCATGATCATGCGCTCGTTGCCGTCTCTTGGCGGGCGTCCTTGACGGATCATGTCCTTTGCCATCTCTCTGGTTGTCGCCGCCCCTTCAAGCTGACTTGATGTGATGGATTCCTCTATCAGGCTGCGGATCATGTATCTTGTCCTGCGTTCCTCAGTTAGTACGTCTCTTGGCAATGGCAGCAGCCCCAGTCCGCAGCTTCTGTCAAGATCGTGCAGCCTGCGAAGCATGGAGGATGTCTGGATGTAGTGAAAGACATCGGCAGTTCCCGAACCTGCCTTGTGGAACTCGATGCTTGCGTATGGGATTCTTCCGGACTTGATGAATTTCCAGACCTCTTCCGCCTTTACCCCGTCGGGCATACGCTGGCGTCGAAGCTCTTCCCAGTGTATGTAATGCTTGCGGGCAAGCAGTTCTCTGGAAAACTCCCTTGCGAGTTCGGAGATCTCTTCGGAGCTTCCGAGTTTAACAGAAGGCGGACTTTGAGGAATCCTCATCTTATAATCTCCTTATAAT
>LVBW01000006.1 GCA_001604585.1 Puniceicoccales bacterium Verruco_02
TTCTATCTATATTTTTATCATGAACGGTTTTGAACGCATTGCCTTGCAGCCAATCCTACCGGTCATCGTCATCGACGATGCGGACTCCGCACTGCCTCTTGCCGAGGCCCTGCTTGCGGGTGGGCTTTCGTCAATCGAGATTACGTTCCGTACCGCCGCCGCGCCAGAGGCCATACGCCGCATTAGCACGGCCTTGCCGGAAATGCACGTTGGCGCTGGTACCATACTCAGCCTTGACAACGCCAAGGCAGCTCTGGACGCGGGCGCGAAGTTCTGCCTTGCGCCCGGCTTCAGCCCCAAGGTGGTGCAATATTTCGTGGACTCCGCTCAGCCCTTCATTCCCGGAATCATGACCCCGAGCGAAATTGGCGCTGCGGCGGATATGGGCTGCACTCACCTGAAATTCTTCCCCGCCGAGAACGCGGGCGGTGCATCTGCGCTCAAAGGGATGAGCGCCCCGTTCAAGCATCTGAAGCTCAAGTATTGCCCGACCGGCGGCCTTACGCTCGCCAACATGGGGACATATCTCTCCATTCCAGACGTGTTCGCCATTGGCGGCTCTTGGCTTGCAACACGCGATCAGATTGCGGGCGGCAAATGGAGCGATATAAGCCAGCAGGCCAAGGAAGCCCTCCAAGCCGCCGCCAAGTTCAGGGCGCGATAGGACCGTTTTGCATCAGCTCTGATTGTTCCAGTTCACTATAACCCCAGCTTGCCCCATGAAAGCCTATATACACGACGATTTTCTTCTACCAAATTCCGTAGCACGCGAACTGTATCACGGCCATGCAGAGGGCAGGCCCATCATCGACTACCATTGCCACCTCTCGCCCAAGGATCTGGCGGACAACCGCCGCTTTGCGAACCTGACGGAAATCTGGCTCGAGGGGGATCATTACAAGTGGCGTGCCATGCGGGCCAATGGTGAACCAGAAGCCCTGTGCAGCGGCAAGGGTGCGCCATACGAGAAGTTCCTCGCCTTTGCGCGCACCGTCCCGCAAACCCTGCGCAACCCGCTCCATCACTGGACGCACATCGAGCTGGCCCGCTACTTTGGCATTGCGGGGCTTCTCGACGAGAAGAGTGCCCCTGCCGTATGGGACAGCGCCAACGCGCAGCTTGCCAGTGAAGGCATGGACAGCTGGGGCATCCTCAAGAAGTTCAATGTCCGCATGATAGGGACAACGGACGACCCGACGGACGACCTTGCCCATCACGCCCGCCTCGCCAAGAGTGCCTGCCCGGCGAAGGTAACGCCCAGCTACCGCCCGGACAAGGCATTCGCCCTCGGCGACATCGCTGCGTGGAACGCATGGACGGACCGCCTCGAAGCCGCAAGCGGCCTTACATGCGGCAGGCTGACTGACTTTCTTGCCGCGCTCGACTCCCGTATAGACCATTTTATCGCGCACGGCTGCGTAGTCACCGACCACGGCCTTTTCAACTGTCCCGAACATATCGCAGGAGAGTCCGAGGCCGCCGCCATATTCGCAGCCGCGAGGGCAGGGCAGGCCATCAATGCGGTGCAATCCGAGGCCTTCGCTGGCCATGTGCTCGCCTTCCTTGGCGAACGCTACGCGGACAAGGGCCTTGTGATGCAGCTTCACCTTGGGGCGTTCCGTAACGTCAACACAGGCATGATGCAGAGCTACGGCCCAGACGCGGGCTGTGACAGCATTGGCGACTATCACCAGGGTCCCGGTCTTGTGAAGATACTTGGCGAACTTTCAGCCCGCGGCAAGCTGCCAAAGACCATCCTCTACAACCTTAACCCTGCCGACAATTACCTATTTGCCTGCATGTGCGGGAACTTCTTCAAGGAAGGCCAACCCGGCTGGATGCAGTATGGCAGCGGCTGGTGGTTCTTGGACCAGATGGACGGTATGCGTGCGCAAATTGACACGCTCTCGAGGCTTGGCTTGCTATCGCGCTTTGTCGGGATGCTGACCGACTCGCGCAGCATGATGAGCTACTGCCGTCACGAGTATTTCCGCCGCATTCTTTGCAATATGCTCGGCGATGACGTGGAAAAGGGCCTCGTGCCGCCGGACATGACCGCGCTGGGCACGATGGTGGAAAACATCTGTCACCGCAATGCCGAGGCTTACTTCGGCCTATGAGTCGATTCCGGCCTGTCTGCAATTGTTAGAACACGCCACGGCTTATCATTCCGGCCGCGAGCAAGCACTGTACTTTTACCCCCGGTATATTTCACAACCCCATAACCCCCGGACAGAACAATGTCTGAATTTGCCAAGCAACAGGCACGCATCGGCAGCTATCGCTGGAGAATTTGCGCGCTTTTATTCTTCGCCACTACGATCAACTACCTCGACCGCAGCATACTGGGCATTCTTGCGCCCACTTTGCAGCACGAGATCGGCTGGACCGAGGTCGAATATGGCTACATCAACACGGCCTTCACGGCGTTTTACGCCATTGGCCTTGTGTGGTTTGGCTGGTTTGTGGACAGGTTTGGCACGCGCATCGGCTACGCCGTGTCGATCACCACATGGAGTATTTCTGCCATGGCTCATGCGCTCGTCAGCACCGTCATGGGCTTTGGCGTGGTGCGGGCTATGCTCGGAGTCAGCGAGTCTGGAAACTTCCCCGCTGCCATCAAGGCCACAGCCGAATGGTTCCCCAAGAAGGAACGCGCCTTGGCGACAGGCTTGTTCAATTCCGGTGCCAATATCGGCGCCATCGCTGCCCCGGCCGTTGTTCCTTGGCTGACGATAAACTATGGCTGGCCTGCCGCTTTTGTGGTCACTGGTGCCACGGGCTTTGTGTGGCTAGTCGTATGGATGATGGTTTACAAGAAGCCCGAAGACGAGAAGAAGCTGTCCAAGGTGGAGCTGAACCATATCATGAGCGACAACGAGCAGGTCGTGACCGAGAAGGTGCCTTGGATGAAGTTGCTCAAGTATCGCCAGACCTGGGCCTTTGTGCTGGGCAAGTTCCTTACAGACCCCGTTTGGTGGTTCTACGTCACGTGGCTAGGCATGTATCTTAAGAAGAATTTCGACGTGAACCTCAAGGAGATCGGTCTGCCGCTGGTTCTGATTTTCACGATGGCGAGCGTGGGCAGCATCGGTGGCGGCTGGCTGTCCGGCTTCCTCATCGACAGGGGTATGTCCGTTAACAAGGCCCGTCGCACGACGATGTTGATTTTCGCCGCCCTCGTGGTGCCAGTGGTTGTCGCCGCAAACCTTTCCAACATGTGGCTTGCCGTGTTCATCATCGGCATTGCCGCAGCGTCGCATCAGGGCTGGTCGGCCAACATTTTCACCACGGTGTCGGACATGTTCCCGAAGAAGGCCGTGGGTTCTGTCGTCGGTCTTGGTGGCCTTGGTGGCTCTGTCGGCGGTATGCTGTTCATGGCGGCATCCGGGCATATCGTGTCCATCACCGGCAGTTACATGAGTCTGTTCATCATCTGTGGCTGCGCGTATCTGTTGGCCCTTGGCCTTATGACGCTGTTGACATGGAAGGTGAAGCCGGTGGATCTGTAACTGCTTCCTGAAGTGCCTCGCTGTTCTGGACCTTGTCTTGTCCAAGTAATAGCCTAGCTATACAGTCTCAACTTATACCTGCTTTTCCGAGGGGCTTACTCTTGGGGGAGCAGGTGTTTTATTTTTCACCCTCCGGTCATCTGATGGGAATCGCTCGCGCGTATTGCCTTGAGTATCCGTCGTCATTTCGCAGCTCTGTAAGTCATCTGTGTTTATTGAACATCGGCCGTTTCCCGCATATCGCCTCTGCCCGATATAGTAGGGATTGCTTGCATCGGTTCTTGACGAATCTGCCCATACTTGCGCAATTATCAGCAGTGCAGAGTTCGCGGAATACCCCCCGGTCCGCCCTCCATACCGCTATTGCTGCCCATGCCCCAGCTCATCAACCTGTGCAATGTCCCCCCTTGGGTCATTGCATCGAGCACGTTTAACGAAAACCCCGTGCAAATCGAGATTGACGGAGTGCGCGCAACAAATCGTTGCCTGTTCCGTAAGCTTGACCAAGAAGAAGATCAGCTCCGCAGAGGGGAGATTTTCAACGATTACATGAGTGTGCGCTTCAACCTGCACGAGTGGGAACATTACAACAACCTAGCCCGCAGCAGCATTCGCAACAGCTACCTGCGCTTTTTGTCCGCATGGGGGCTGGATTCAAACACCGCCGAAGGAGCCGTGCTAAAGGGATGGGTGGAGAGCCGCATCGGCATCCGCCCTACGTTCCACAAGGTGAAGCTGACCGCCGCACACAGCGACGAGGACTTTCTGTACGCTCACGACCGCATGAAGGGCAGTGCGCGCACAAACGCCATATATTCCCAGTTCGACCTGCTCTACGAGTTCTGCCAGTACGAGCTTTCGCGGCGCGGTCACTGGAAGCAGAGCATCAGTCTCTACCGTGGCACAAATGATGCCGAGGAGTATCAGGTAAAGGAACGAGGGCCGAAGAAGACCTTCTGTGTGCGCATGAACAACCTCTGCTCCTTCACCTGCGATCGTGAAAAGGCCTGGGAGTTCGGCTCCACGGTTTGGAAGACCGAGGTGCCCCTATGCAAGATATTCTTCTTTAGCGGCCTATTGCCCGACAGCATCCTGCGCGGCGAGAGCGAGTTCATGGTCATTGGCGGCGACTACTGGGTGAAAGAGCTGCTTTACTGAGCAGAGGCGGCAGCATTTGTTAAATCCTACATATTCGTAGGAAAGCGGCCTACGCGCCTACGCGAACGTAGGCAGAACGAGTGGTCGATGTTGGGGCAATAGTTGGTAATGCTTGGTTGATGAATTGTATGTCGCTGCTATACAGCAACTAGCGAAGTATATGCGCCACTTGGCACGCATCCTGTTTATGTGTTGGGCAAGAGGTAACAAAACCCAACCACAATACAGGAGAAGGAACATGGCAGTAGCTGTAGAAAAAAAGCCGATGCGCAAGGTAGCCATTTACGGTAAGGGCGGTATCGGTAAATCGACAACAACGCAGAACACCGTTGCCGCGCTTGCCGAGATGGGCAAGAAGGTGATGGTCGTGGGCTGCGACCCCAAGGCGGACTCCACCCGCCTCTTGCTGGGCGGTCTTGCCCAGCGCAGTGTGCTCGACACCCTTCGCGAAGAGGGCGAGGATGTGGAACTTGATGATATCCGCAGCGGCGGTTTCTGCAATTCGCTTTGTGTGGAATCCGGTGGTCCCGAGCCGGGAGTGGGCTGCGCCGGTCGCGGTATCATTACCTCGATCAACATGCTTGAACAGCTCGGCGCCTACGACGAAGAAAACGAGCTGGACTACGTATTCTACGACGTTCTTGGCGACGTTGTGTGCGGCGGTTTCGCGATGCCCATCCGCGAGGGCAAGGCAGAGGAAATCTACATCGTGTGTTCGGGCGAGATGATGGCCATGTATGCGGCAAACAACATCTGCAAGGGCATTCTGAAGTTCGCCGAAACGGGCGTTGTGCGCCTTGGCGGGCTTATCTGCAACAGCCGCAACGTGGACAACGAGGCGCAGATGATCAAGAAATTCGCCGAGAAGCTGGGAACGCAAATGATTCACTTTGTCCCGCGCGACAACGACGTGCAGCGCGCAGAGATCAACCGCAAGACGGTCATCGAGTGGAACCCCGAGGTCAAGCAGGCCGGGGAATACCGCTCTTTGGCAAGGGCCATCGACAGCAACAAGCTCTTTGTCGTGCCAAAGCCGCTGACAATCCCGGAACTTGAGGCCCTCCTGATGGAGTACGGCCTGTTCAACTAAAGGGATTGCCATCCAACATCTTGTCCTTCCCTGAAGAGCGGCCCCTGCATCAGTCGCAGGGGCCGCTGGGAAGGGTGGAGCGTGCCCCTGCAAAAATCGCAGGCGCAAAGCTGCGAACGACTTACAACCTTACATTACCATTAGCACCATGTCAGACGAAGCTACAGACAGCCCGCAGGCGCACGAAGGACTCGTCCCAAGCGCCGCTGAGGCCCGCGAGCAGATGCTCGAAATTTATCCTAAAAAGACGCGTCGCAAGCGCGAAAAGCAGATGCTTGTCAACGATCCCGGCTCTCCTGGCGAGATCGGGGCCAACAGCCGCACAGTCCCAGGCATCATCACCCAGCGTGGCTGCTCCTATGCTGGCTGCAAGGGCGTGGTCATAGGCCCCATCTACGACATCCTGCACATCACCCACGGCCCCATAGGCTGCGGCTGGTACAGCTGGCTGTCGCGCCGCAACATGACCCGCATCCGCAAGGCTGGCGAGACGAACTTCCTCCAGTACTCCATGAGCACCGACATGCAGGAGGAGCAGATCGTGTTTGGCGGCGAGAAGAAGCTGGCCCTTGCCATTCAGGAAGCCTACGACGAGTTCCACCCCAAGGCCATAAGCATCTACGCGACCTGCCCCGTCGGCCTCATTGGAGACGACATCCACAAGGTCTGCCGCGAGATGAAGCAGAAGCTGGGCATAAACATCTTCGGCTTCTCCTGCGAGGGCTACAAGGGCGTGTCTCAGTCCGCCGGGCACCACATTGCCAACAACGGCGTGTTCAAGCACATGATAGGCTTGGACGACACTCCGGTGGAGGGTAAATACAAGATCAACATCCTAGGCGAGTACAACATCGGTGGCGACGCATGGGAAATTGACCGAATCCTGGCCCTTTGCGGGATCAAGATTATCGGTACTCTTTCTGGCGGCGTAAGCTACGACGATATCACCAACTGCCACATGGCGGACCTGAACGTTGTCATGTGTCACCGCTCCATCAACTACATGGCCGAGATGATGGAAAAGAAGTTCGGCATACCGTGGTTCAAGGTGAACTTCATCGGCATCAACGGCACAAAGAAGAGCCTGCGCAAGATCGCCAAGTACTTCGGCGACAAGGAACTCATCGACCGCGTTGAAGAAGTCATAGCCAAGGAGATGAGCGAGGTGCGCCCGGTTGTCGAGGATGTGAAGACCCGCACAAGCGGCAAGACTGCGGCCCTTTTTGTCGGAGGTTCGCGCGCCCACCACTATCAGGACCTCTTCGAGGACATGGGAATGAAGGTGATAAGCGCAGGCTACGAGTTCGCCCACCGCGACGACTACGAAGGGCGCGACGTACTGCCACACATCAAGATGGATGCCGACACCCGCAACATCGAGGAGCTGGAAGTGGAGCAGGACCCTGCACGCTTCAACCTCCGCGGCACCGCCGACCGTAAGGCAGCACTCCAGAGCGAAGAGTTCAGCTTCAGCGACTACGAGGGCATGATGCGCCAGATGGGCAAGGACACGCTCGTAATCGACGACATCTCGCACCACGAGATGGAAAAGCTCATCGAGATCTACAAGCCCGACGTCATCGGCAGCGGCATCAAGGACAAATACATCATCGAGAAGATGGGCGTGCCCTGCAAACAGCTCCACAGCTACGACTACGGAGGCCCATACGCTGGCTTCAAGGGTGCGATCAACTTCTACAAAGAGATAGACCGCATGACCTCCACCAAGGTCTGGAAATACATTCACGCCCCCTGGCACGACGCTGCCCCGGCCGCCGAGGCCGCAGCAGCGCCAGAACCAGTAAACGCCTAACACGCAACGCAGGAGACTACTTACAATGCTTGATGGAACAACAGCAGAAATCCGCGAGCGTCAGGCTCTGCGGATAAACCCGGCAAAGACCTGCCAGCCCATAGGCGCCATGTATGCCGCCCTTGGCATCAATGGTTGCATGCCGCACAGCCACGGCTCACAGGGTTGCTGCGCCTACCACCGCAGCCACCTGACCCGCCACTACAAGGAACCCGTAGCCGCCACCACCAGCTCCTTCACTGAAGGCGCGTCCGTGTTCGGCGGCTTGGCCAACCTTCAGCAGGCCCTGGAAAACATCTTCACAATATACAAGCCGAAGATTGTGGCCGTGCACACGACCTGCCTTTCCGAGGTCATCGGCGACGACATACCGATGATCATCGAAAGGGCGCGCCGCGAGGGCAAGATCAAGCCCGATCAGCTTGTGATGCACACCAACACGCCGAGCTTTGTCGGCAGCCACGTAACGGGTTTCTCCAACCAGTGCGCCTCCACGATCAAGTACTTCAGCGAATCCTCGGGCGAGACGAAGAACGTCGTCAACCTCTTCCCCGGCTGGGTGGAGCCGGCCGACATGCGCGAAATCAAGCGTATGGCAAAGGAAATGGGCATCGAGTTCATCCTCTTCCCGGACACAAGCGGGGTGCTGGATACCGGACACACTGGCCACTACGAGATGTATCCCGCAGGCGGCACGACCCTTGAGCAGATCAAGGCAATGGGCGACAGCTTCCAGACAATCGCCATGGGGCCTCTGGCCTCCAAGGCTGCTGCCGAGGAGCTTGAAAAGAAGTGCAACGTGCCTTCCAGACTGCTCGAATTGCCCATCGGCCTTTCCAACACCGACGCATTCGTTAACGCCATGCGTCTTGCAGGGCAGGTGCCGGTACCGGCCAGCATCGAGGAAGAGCGCTCTCGCCTCATCGACATGATGAGCGACATGGCTCAGTACATGCACGACAAGAAAGTGGCCATATTCGGCGACCCAGACCAGGTGACAGCACTCACCCAGTTCCTTGTCGAGATGGACATGAAGCCCGTCATCGCCGTCACCGGCACGCCCGGCAAGGCTTTCGAGGCAAAGATCAAGGAAATCTGTGCCGAGAAGTGCCCCGAGGTCGAGGCCCGCGCATACAGCGATGTGCACTTCCTGCACCAGTGGATAAAGAACAACCCTGTGGACCTATTGATAGGCAACGGGTTTGGCAAATTTGTGGCCAAGGCCGAGGGGAACATTCCCTTCGTGCGCTTCGGCTTCCCGATTATGGATCGCGTGGGCCACCGCGCGTTCTCCACCATCGGCTACACAGGCGCCATGCGCCTCATCGAGCAGATTACCAACGCCTTCTTCGACTACCGCGACCGCAACGATCCGGACGAGAAGATTGAGCTGGTTCTCTGAGCGGTTTTGGCAAAACACGTTTCTCATCACAATACTGTCCTCCGGGGCAGGGGCCGGTCCAAATCGGGGGGCCGGCCCGTTGCCCCGGAGGGTTGGTATGGGTGCCGGAGGGTAGGGGTACTTTCCCGGCACTGCAACAAGGGCAGGAGTGCAAGGCGATGAGCGAGGAAACCAAGAACATAAGCATACTTGAGGGGCGCAAGGGCCAGGTATGGCGCAAGGGCGAGGGCGGGGCATTTGTCTGCGATCGTCAGAGCCTTGCCGGTTCTGTGACACAGAGGGCCTGCGCCTTCTGTGGTTCGCGAGTGGTCCTGTATCCGATTGCAGACGCCCTGCACATAGTGCACGGCCCCATCGGTTGCGCGGCATACAACTGGGACATACGCGGTGCTCTTTCCAGCGGTCCGCAGATGCACCGCAACAGCTTTTCCACCGACGTATCGGAAAAGGAGATAATTTTCGGCGGAGAAAAGAAGCTCCGCGCAGCGCTCGACGAGCTGATTCCCGAGCTTAAGCCCAAGGCGGCCTTCGTGTATTCCACCTGCATCGTAGGCCTCATAGGCGACGATGTGGACGCCATTTGCAGGCAGACGAGCGCGAAGTACGGCATCCCGGTAATCCCGGTGGATAGTCCCGGCTTCAAGGGAACAAAGCGCCTCGGCTACCAGGCCGCATGCGACTCCATTTCAAAGCTCATAGGCACGGGCGACACCTCAAAGGTCGGCCCGCTCTCCATCAACCTGCTTGGCGAGTTCAACATCGCTGGCGAGGCATGGATGATCCGCGAGTATTTCGAGAAAATCGGCATCGAGGTGGTCGCCACCATGACCGGCGACGGGCGCGTGGATGACATCCGCAGGGCACA
This sequence comes from Puniceicoccales bacterium Verruco_02, assembly GCA_001604585.1. Lineage (GTDB taxonomy): Bacteria > Verrucomicrobiota > Verrucomicrobiia > Opitutales > Oceanipulchritudinaceae > Verruco-01. Next base: position 9,841 of record LVBW01000006.1, read on the forward strand.
TGGGGCGAAGCTGAACCTAGTGCAGTGCTCCGGTTCGATGACCGCGCTTGCAAAGCTGATGCAGGAAACGCACGGCATCCCCTTCAAGCGGGTGAGCTTTTTCGGCATGGAGGACACGGCCAAGGCGATTTACGAGGCCGCGGGCTTTTTCTGCGACGAGGTCGTGATGGAGCGCGCAAAGAACCTTGTGCGTGCGGAAATCGGCGAGGTTTTGCCGCAGCTGAAGGCTTACCGCCGGAAGCTGGCCGGAAAGAAGGCCGCCCTGTACGTGGGTGGTGCCTTCAAGGCCCTGAGCCTTGTCACGGCCCTGCGCGCCCTGGGGATGCGCACGGTGCTGGCCGGAACTCAGACGGGCAATGCGGACGACTACGCAGCCCTGCGCGACATATGCGACCCGGGCACGATCATCGTCGATGATTCCAACCCGCTGGAGCTGGCCAAGTTCGTAATGGAAAAGGATGTTGACCTCTTTATCGGCGGGGTCAAGGAGCGCCCCATTGCCTTCAAGTTGGGCGTTGCCTTCTGCGATCACAACCACGAGCGCAAGATACCTCTGGCGGGCTTTGCCGGAATGCTCAACTTTGCCGAAGAGGTGGCCAGTTCGGTGCTCTCACCTGTCTGGAAATACGTCCCGCGCCGCTCGGGCTTGGGAATGGAGGGCGTGCGATGAGTGAGGATACTTCGATGCTCAACGAACCCCTGCACGCCACGCGCAATGCCTGCAAGGTCTGCGCCCCGCTTGGAGCCGCAATGGTGTTCAAGGGCGTCAGCGGCTGCCTTCCCTTCTTGCACGGCTCGCAGGGCTGCGCGACGTATATACGCCGGTACATGATCAGCCACTTTCGTGAGCCTGTGGACATCGCCTCGTCAAGCTTCAGCGAAGAGGATGCCATATTCGGCGGCTCGCGCAACTTCAAGGCCGGTGTTGGCAACGCTATCCTTCAGTACGAGCCGGAACTTATAGGCGTAGCTACGACATGTCTATCCGAGACCATCGGCGAGAACATGATCGCCATGATCCGCGACAGCCAGAAGGACGTGGAGATAACGAGCCGCACGCCACTTGTCCACGTATCAACACCGGCCTACAACGGCAGCCACAGCGAGGGCTTTCATGCCGCCGTGAAGGCAATGGTGACACACTTTGCGCATATAGACGCACCCGCCCATGCTTCGCCAACGCTGAACATCATGCCCGGAATGGTGTCATGCGCAGACTTAAGGCATTTGCGCGAACTGGCGGGCCTTTTTGGAATGAACGCGGTCCTCTTGCCCGACTATTCGGATACGCTCGAAGGGGCTAGCTGGGATGCATATCACCGCCTTTCGCCGGGCGGAACAAAGGTGGCTGAGATTCGTTCGATGGGGCGCTCCCTTGGCAGTGTGGAGCTTGGCCATACCCTGACAACGGGCGAGAGCGCGGGTGCATGGCTTGAGAAGAGCTTTGACGTGCCGAACTTCCCGCTGGGCCTGCCCATGGGGCTTCGCTTCTGCGACCGGCTGATGGGTGCTCTGGCCGCGATTTCCGGCAGGGCTACGCCGCAGAGTCTCTTGGCTGAGAGGGGCCGCCTGCTCGATTCCTACGTCGATGCGCACAAATACCTTTCCGGCGTAAAGGCCGCTGTCACCGGCGAGCCGGACCTTGTCATCGCAATGGCGGGCTTTCTCTCCGAGATTGGCATTCGGCCCGTCATCTGCGCAACAGGCACCAAGCCTAGGCACTTCAAAGAGCTGCTGGCTGGCGAGATGGAGGGCGGCATAGAGGATGTCAGCATCATTCCCGGCAGCGATCACCACAGGCTGGAGGCCGCCGTGCGCGAGGCAAAGCCAGACCTGATTATTGGCACGAGCAAGGCCATGCCTCTTGCACGCGCCCTCGGGATACCCCTTCTTCGCAGTGGTTTCCCGATTCACGACCGCTTTGGCGCGCAGAGGGAGCTAACTCTCGGCTACCGGGGTACACAGGCCCTGTTCGACCGCATCGTCAACGCCTTGCTGGAGCACCGGCAGGAGTCCAACCCAATTGGTTATTCATACCTTTAATAACACCATGGAAAGCACCGCAACAGACAAGCCGCGTCCGGGTAACATCAATCTGGACAACCATCCCTGCTTTAACCGCGATGTCTGCCACAAGGTGGGCCGCGTGCACCTTCCCGTAGCCCCTCAGTGCAACATTCAGTGCAACTACTGCAACCGCAAATATGACTGCGTGAACGAGAGCCGCCCCGGCGTTACATCCAACATACTTTCGCCCGGTCAGGCACTGGCCTATCTCGAAAGCATCTTCGATACGCGCAACGACATAACAGTGGTGGGCATAGCAGGCCCCGGAGACCCGATGGCGAACGCCGAGGCCACGATGGAGACCTTGCGCCTTGTCCGCGAAAAGTACCCGGAAATCATCCTCTGCCTTTCCACGAACGGCCTTGGCCTTAGCGAGGAGATTATTGCGGAGCTGGCCCGGCTTCAGGTAAGCCATGTGACAATCACAATCAACGCCGTTGACCCGGCAATTGCCGCCAAGGTGTATGCTTGGGCGCGCCACGACAAGCGCATACACAGGGGCATCGAGGCGGGCAAACTGATGGTGGAAAAGCAGCTCTGGGCGCTCAAGACCATCAAGAGATATGGCATGATCGCCAAGGTGAACTCCATCATCCTGCCTGGCATAAACGACAAGCACCTGCCCGTGCTGGCAAAGGCCGTCGCAGAACTGGGCGCGGACCTTATGAACTGCATACCGCTGTTGCCGGTAGCGGACACCGCTTTCGAGAACCTTGTCGAGCCCGACCACAAGATGCGCTTCCGCGTCCGTCTGGAATGTGGCGAGCACGTCAACCAGATGACGCACTGTGCACGCTGTCGCGCCGACGCGATTGGCAAGCTGAGCGAGCCCATGGGCGAGGAGGCCCACGAACTGCTGCGCCGCTGCGCTTCCCTGCCGCTCAATCCGCAGCAGGAGCGTCCATATGTGGCCGTGGCAACGCGCGAGGGCCTACTTGTCAACCTGCACCTTGGCGAGGCCAAAGAGTTCATGATCTTCGGCCCCGACGCGGAAGACCCCGGCAGCTATGTCGAGATTGGCACCCGCAAGGCGCCTCTGCCCGGCGGCCGCGACAACCGTTGGGAGGAGCTGGCAGATGTGCTCCACGACTGCCGCAGCATTCTGGTCAACGTGGCCGGACCCTCGCCCCGCGAGGTGCTTGCGCGCAAGGGTATCTCGGTAGTCGAGATGGAGGGCATGATAGAGGTCGGTCTTGAGCACGTTTATCGCAACGAGGCCCTGCCACCGACTATCAGCACCGCTGGACGTGGCTGTGGCAAGGGCGTCAGCTGTGGCGGCGACGGCACTGGCTGCGGCTAGAAACCATTCACAGGCAAACAATTACAACACTCCTAACAAGATATACATGAAGGCACCAACTCATCATCTCTTCCTTTGCGGAAGCATCCGCGCCAATGGCGAACCCAACGGCGTGTGCAAGAACAAGGACTCTCTGGCCCTGCTCTCCTACCTCCAGAGCGAGGTCAAAGACCGTATGTTGGACGGGGTGGAGGTGGCCATGACGGGCTGCATGAACATGTGCGCCCACGGCCCCATCCTCATCGACTACCCGGCAGGGCATTTCTTCGGCAAGATTACCGAGAGCAAGATCGACGACATTCTCGACGCCATCGAAGAGGGCGAAGTGGCAAGCCAGCATTTGATATCCTGAGCGACTCATGCTTTCCCGCATAGCCCGGTCTTCTACCGGCAATGAGCGGGTGCAACCCGATGAAGGCTGACAATGAAAATAAGTGCCAGAAACGTCCTTGGCGGGACGATCAAGGAAATACGGACCGGAATGATCAACACGGAGATCGTTCTCGTTCTTGAAAGTGGAGGCGAACTGGTCTCCATCATCACAAAAGATTCGGCAGATGCGCTTAACCTAGTGGTCGGAGGTAAGGCGTATGCCGTGATCAAGGCGAGCAACGTAATGATCGCCGTGGACTAGAAGGCACCGACATGGGAAAAGGGATGGCCAACCTCATCGACACCACGCTTCGCGATGGCGAACAGGCGGCAGGAGTCAGTTTTTCGCGCGGCGAGAAGCTGGCCATAGCACGTCTGTTGGCCGCTTTGGGCATGGAGGAGATAGAGGTTGGCATCCCAGTCATGGGAGAGGAGGAGCTGGAAGATATCCGCGCAGTGGTTGAGGCAGCTGGCGGGATGAAGGTGCTCACTTGGGGCAGGGCGCTGGAGGGCGACGTGGTGCAGGCAGCGCGCAGCGGCGCGGCTGGCTTTCACTTCTCGATACCTGCCAGCGATATACACCTTGCCGCGTGGCGGCGTTCCCGGACCTGGGCCTTTGAGCAGATGCAGAGAGTGGCGGATGCGGCCAGAGCCTCGTTCAGCTATTTCAGCATAGGCTTTCAGGACGCCTCGCGGGCGGAGACTGGTTTTTTGCGGGATCTGGCTCGCTCGGCGCTGGAGTGCGGGGCGGCGCGCATACGCATAGCCGACACCGTTGGTTGCCTCAACCCCCTGCGCACTGCGGAACTTGTGCGCCGCGTGCAGAGCGCGGCTCCGGTTCTGCCTCTGGAATTTCACGGGCACAACGACCTTGGCATGGCTACGGCCAACAGTGTTGCGGCGATAATGGCGGGGGCGGACAGCGCGAGCGTTACCGTCAACGGTCTTGGCGAAAGGGCGGGCAATGCCGCGCTCGAAGAGGTGCTGATGGCGCTCAAGGTGTCCTGCAACATGGAGTTGCCATACAAGACGGCTCTGTTGCCAGAGCTTTGCGAACTGGTGGCACGCACTTCGGGCCGCTCGCTGCGCGAGGATAAGCCCGTCGTCGGCCTTTCCGCACACAGGCACGAATCGGGCATACATTGCCGGGGCCTTGGCGCAGACAGTCGCACTTACGAGGCCTACGACCCGGCAGAGACGGGCCGTAGCCGCGAGGCGGACATCATCGGCATTCACTGCGGAAGGGACAGCCTCGCGCGGGCGATGGCGGGTTATGGGCTGGACTGTGATGCGAAGCTGCTTGGCGAAATGCTGCCAAAGGTTCGCGTCATGGCCCGCAGGCTTAAAAGGCCGCTCGGCAGGGACGAGCTTTCTGAAATCCGGGACGCCTGTTCAGGAGACTGTAAATCATAAGCGAGTAACACAATGGGCTTCATTCTATACAAGGTTGAACAGACTGGCGAAGGCACGCGCTACACAATGCAGAACCGCATATCCGCGGCAGGGCAGGGGGGCGTGATGGCCCGCTACCTCAAGAGCTGCGCAGGCGGCCAGTACTGCCCGTTAAAGTGGCAGCTTTCCGGCAAGTCCCTCGTCGCTGCCTTTGCGCCGGATGTTGACGCCGAAGCCCATGCCGTGGTCATGGACATGATGCCGGAGCGCCTCGCCGGGGCCTCGCTTTGCCTTGTCCGCTCGCTGGCCGGGTATTCCGACGTGGACGAGAGCGACCTTGTGATAGTGATGCGGGAGTTGTTCATGACATCCAGCCCGGTTAAGGGCGTGGACCCGCGTCAGAGCTTCATTGCCGGGGACGATTCCCGCACGCCCGACCTTGTCGAATCCATTGGCATAAGCGGCGGCCTCGAAAGGGGCACTTATCGCTGGTGCGCACCCAAGATGAACATCGGCGCAGCCATCTGTCGCTGAGCCATACACCCCTTTTTCACACTACAAGATACGTATTTTGCGAGTCCGCCCCCCATATGCGGACCCGTGTAAGAGATAACCACACACACGGAGTCACAACATCATGAGCGACAAAGTTCTTACCATTATCTACGGAACCGAGACCGGAAACGCCAAGACCCTTGCCGGGCAGGTGGCAAAGCGCGCCGAGAAGAACGGCGTTGCCGCGACAAGCTGCAACATGGCCGAATGCGATGCGGCAGGCCTTGCCGGAATCGCAGGCCCAGTCCTTTTCATCGTATCGACTTGGGATGACGGCCTGCCGCCCGCATCGGCAAGGCCATATTTCAAGGCTCTGGCGGGGCTGTCCAGCCTTCCGGGCCTGAGCTACACGGTGCTAGCCCTCGGCGATTCCGATTACGAGCAGTTCTGCAAGGCTGGCGCTGACTTGGATGCAATGCTAGCGAAACTGGAGGCCAAGAGCTTCATGCCGCTTTCCAAATTGGGTGCGGATTTCCAAGTCAGCTACATGGGCTGGGCAAAGAACTTCTGGGGCGCTCTGGCGGGCATCTACGGCATAAGCAAGTAGGCTTTGCCCCGCTCCCGGCCCGTCGGCCGGCCGCGTCTTACACACTCAACACGAGGAGACATTTTCACGATGATAGCGAGACTTGAACAGGACTGGAAAACGCTGGACGCCAACGAGGCGGCCGCATCTGTGGCTTACCGCATGAGCGAGGTCATAGCCATTTACCCGATAACGCCCTCCACGCCCATGGCCGAGAGCTGCGACGAGTGGTCGTCCAAGCAGATGCCCAACCTCTGGGGGCAGGTTCCGGAGGTTGTGCAGATGCAGAGCGAGGGCGGTGTGGCGGGTGCCATCCACGGCGTTGCAATGGGGGGCGCGCTAACGACGACGTTCACCGCGTCTCAGGGCCTCTTGCTGATGATTCCCAACCTGTACAAGCTCGCTGGCGAACTTACGCCAATTGTCGTGCACGTCACGGCGCGCGCGCTGGCAACACACGCGCTATCCATATTCGGAGACCATTCGGACGTCATGGCCTGCCGCCAGACGGGGGTGGCCATGTTGGTGTCCAACAATGTGCAGGAGGCGCACGACATGTCCGCCATTGCTCATGCAGCCACACTGACGAGTCGTCTGCCATTCATGCACTTCTTCGATGGCTTTCGCACTTCGCACGAAATCAACAAGATACAGATGATTTCCGATGATGTTCTGAACGAGCTATTGGATCGCGAAGCTCTGGCGGAATTCCACATGAGGGGCCTTAGTCCCGACAAGCCATCGCTGCGCGGCACGGCCCAGAATCCCGACACCTACTTTCAGGGGCGCGAGGTGGTCAATCCATACTACAAGCGCTGCGTCGGTATCGTGGAGGAGCTGATGGAAAAGTTCGGCGCTGTCACGGGCCGCAACTACAAGCCTTTTGAATACGAGGGCCACCCAGAGGCCGAGAGGGTGATTGTAATCATGGGCAGCGGAGCTGAGACTGCCGCTACAACAGCCCTTCACCTTGCCGAAAAAGGCGAGAAGGTGGGAGTTCTCAAGGTACGTCTTTACCGCCCCTTCGCCACCCGCCGCTTCCTCGACGCTCTGCCCGCCACGGTGAAGAAGATTGCCGTGCTGGACAGGACCAAGGAGCCTGGCTCCATTGGCGAACCCCTGTACCTCGACATCGTTCTTGCCCTTTCCAAGGCGCGGAGCTGCTCCAAGGCGAGCGGGCCGGCCGATGTGTCGATAGTGGGCGGACGCTACGGCCTCGGCTCCAAGGAGTTCAGCCCCGGCATGGTCAAGGCGGTGTTCGACATGCTTTGCGAGGAGGAGCCTCAGGACCATTTTGTCGTCGGGATAAGGGACGACGTGATGGGGCGTTCGCTCGAATGGAACGAATCCTTCCGCCTGCCGATGCCCGGTGTGCGCGCGGCGCTCTTCTTCGGGCTTGGTGCAGACGGCACCGTTGGTGCCAATAAGAACACGATCAAGATAATCGGCGAGCAGACCCCGCTCTTTGCTCAGGGTTACTTCGTGTATGACTCGAAGAAGTCTGGTAGCCTCACCGTGTCGCATCTGCGCTTTGGTCCTTCGGAAATCCGCGCCCCGTATCTGATTGCAAAGGCCAACTTTGTCGGCTGTCACCAGCCAGCCTTCCTCGGGCGTTACCCGGCCATGCTGGACAGCCTCCAGCCCGGGGGCACCCTGCTTGTGAACTATCCCTGCGAATGTGGCGAACTCTGGGGCAGGCTGCCCGCAAGCGTGCGCAAGGCCATCCGCGAGAAGAACATCAAGCTTTTCCACATCGACGCTGGCAGCGTGGCAAAGGCGCAGGGCCTTGGCGCACACATCAACGTCATAATGCAGGCCGCGTTCTTTGCCCTGAGCGAGGTTCTGCCTCGCGAGGAGGCCATCGAGCAGATAATGAAGGCCATCAAGAAGACCTACGGCAAGAAGGGCGAGAGTGTCGTAAAGAAGAATTGCGACGCGATCGACGCTTCGCTCGCCGCACTTGGAGAGGTGACTATACCTGCAAGCGACGAGGGCCTGACCTTCGCAGCCGAGGTTCTCGCCCGCAGCTTCTGCACGAGCGACAAGTTCATAAACGAGGTGACACTGCCACTTATTCAGGGCAAGGGCGAGGAGCTGCCTGTGTCCGCCTTCCCGATAGACGGCGTGTGGCCGACAGGCACTGCAAAATACGAGAAGCGCGAGATTGCCTCTACTATTCCCATATGGAATCCAGAGGCCTGCACTCAGTGCAACCAGTGCGCCACAGTCTGCCCGCACGCAGTCATTCGCCCCCTTTTTGTGGCGGAGGACAAGCTCGAAGGCGCGCCCGGGAGCTTCCGCAGCGTGGCCTTCAAGGGGCCGGGCGCGAAGGCGGGAGAAAAATACCTGCTCCAGGTGTCCCCGGCGGACTGCACTGGCTGCCGCCTGTGCGTTGCCGCCTGTCCGAGTGGAGAGGCCAAGGATGCTTCGGCCCGCGCCCTGACGATGACTCCAGTGACAAGCGAGCTTATGGCGGCCGAGTCCGACAACTGGGACTTTTTCAACACCTTGCCGCAGCCCTCGGTAGAGCGCCTTGCGCCCACTCCGCGCCTGTTGCCCTTCCGCCAGCCGCTCTTCGAGTTCTCGGGAGCCTGCTCGGGCTGTGGACAGACGCCCTACGTGCGCACGCTGACCCAGCTCTTTGGCGATCGCCTGCTCATGGCCAACGCCACGGGTTGCTCCTCCATCTACGGAGGCAATCTACCGACAACCCCTTACACTAGCGACCAGAACGGGCGCGGCCCGGCATGGGCAAATTCGCTCTTCGAGGACAATGCGGAATTTGGCTTCGGCCTGATGCTGGCCGCAGAGCATCGCCGTAGCACGGCCCTGCACTGCCTGAAGGCGCTGCGCGATAAGTTGCCCGTGTCCCTTGTGAAAGACATCTCCGAGGCAAGGCAGGATAGCGAAGTGGACTTTGCCGCCCAGCGCGAGAGGGTGGGCGCGCTCAAGGAGCTTATTGCCAACATGGATGCCCCCGAGGCCGCGCTGCTTCGCCTGCACGCCGATTACCTCGTAAACAAGAGCGTATGGGTGATGGGGGGCGACGGCTGGGCCTACGACATAGGCTTTGGCGGCCTAGACCACGTGCTGGCCAGCGGGCGCAACATCAACATTCTAGTGCTCGACACCGAGGTGTATTCCAACACCGGAGGCCAGTCCAGCAAGGCCACGCCCACGGGGGCCGTTGCCAAGTTCGCCGCTGCTGGCAAGGCTCTGGGCAAGAAAGACCTTGCCATGATTGCCATGAGCTACGGCCACTGCTACGTGGCGCAGATCGCGATGGGGGCCAATCCGCGTCAGGCAATCGAGGCCCTTCGCGAGGCAGAGAGCTACGAAGGCCCTTCGCTCGTCATTGGCTACGGCCCATGCATTGCGCATGGCATAGACCTTTCCGACAGCATCAAGCGTCAGAAGCTGGCCCTTGAGACCGGCTACTGGACTTTGTTCCGCTTTGACCCTCGCCGCGTGGCCAAGGGCGAGCCGGGCATGGTGCTAGACAGCGCAGAGCCGAGCAAGGAGGTGGCGGAGTTCATGGCGGGCGAGAACCGCTTTCGCATCCTTCGCGCCAGCAATCCGGAGCGTGCCGATGCCCTGACTGCGATGGCACAGGAAAGGGCTGGCGCCAAGTACCGTAAATACGAGGCCATGACCCGGGCCGAAAGCGCCGCTGGCGAAGAGGACGAGGGCTGGGGTTGAGGGGTTTCCTTGTGGAACTTAGCCTCTTGCATGTTTTCAACTAGTCCCTGCCGCAAGGCACAGCAGCCAGCCTGCGGCTTCTCTCCGATACATAAATAGGGATCCCCGCACGTCGGTATCAACTACCGGCGTGCGGGAACTGGCTTTGCATAGCCTTGGCTGTGATTCGCAGTACGGTCGTCCAGGGAATGCACCGCAATTGTGCATATTTCCATTCAAATGGCCGTACGGTTTGTTTCCTGCTACATGACAACACCAGCTACTGAATGAACGACAAAGGCCCATTCTGTTTCTACTCAAGGGAGGGTCCGACGCCCGAACAGCTTGAGGCTCCGCCAGAGACGCTTCGATGTCGAAGCGTGCAGGAACTGGCTGTGATTTTCGAGATATGCAGGACCATCGAGAAGTCCTTCGACCTGCACGACATTGCACAGCCCATTCTCAAGAACATGCAGAACCTCATGGGTTTGCAGAGCGGGGCGATTACGCTCGTCAACACCGAGAGTGGAGACATGGCCATTGATGAGGCCATCGGTATGCCAAGGGATGGTGCGGAGGCATATCTGAAACTCATTCATCAGACTTCGGCCAAGGTTATTAAGAGCGGCTCTTCGCAGGTTGTAAATGTGAGGGCCTTGGCAGAGCAGAGGGAAGAAGTGTTCAGTGCGTCGGAATCTCCCGGCAAATACACTGTTCTGCTCTGTGTGCCCATACGCAGCGAGAGCGAGATTATCGGCACAATAAGCGTTGAAAGGGCTGGCACTTCCCGTGTTTCTCAGGAGTCCGACCTGCGCCTTGTATCTATGATTGCCTCACTCATAGGACAGGCGGCTAGGGTTCGCCTTCAGGCTTGGAGCCAGATTTCGCTGCTCAAGGAGGAGAACAACCGTCTTCAGGAGCAGGTGGCGCGTAGCGGGAGGCTCACCGACATGGTGGGCACTTCCAGTGGGATACGGAACGTTTACTATCTTGTCGAACAGGTGGCGGACAGCCGCACGACGGTGCTCTTGCGCGGCGAGAGCGGCACTGGCAAGGAGCGCGTGGCAAGGGCCTTGCATCAGAATAGTTCGCGCAAGGACGGGCCGTTTGTGACGTTCAACTGCGCAGCCTTGCCCGATTCCATCATCGAGAGCGAGCTGTTCGGCCACGAGAAAGGCGCCTTCACCGGTGCGCACGCCATGCGCAAGGGGCGCTTCGAGGCTGCTGACAAGGGGACGATATTCCTTGACGAGATTGGCGACATTTCCCCGGCTGTGCAGTCCAAGCTCTTGCGCGTGCTTCAGGAGCGCGAGATAGAGCGCGTGGGCAGCCATACGCCAATTCGCACCGATGTGCGCGTAATTGCCGCGACAAGCCGCGACCTTGAGGGCATGATTGCGGAAAACATCTTCCGTGCCGACCTTTACTATCGCCTGAATGTGTTTCCCATCTACCTGCCGCCACTGCGGGAGCGCAAGTGCGACATATTGCTGCTGGCAGATCACTTTATCGAGAAATATGCCAAGGCCAACGGTAGCAAGGTTCGGCGTATTTCCTCGGCAGCAATAGATTTACTGGTGAGCTATCACTGGCCGGGGAATGTGCGCGAGCTGGAGAACTGCATCGAAAGGGGCATCCTGCTGGCCAAGGGCGAGTCGATACAGGCTCAGCATCTGCCGCCAACGCTTCAGAAAAAGAACGCAAAGGAGCAGGAGGTGAAAGCCACGCTAGAGGATGCCCTTGGCGCTCTGGAGCGAGAGATGATCGTCGATGCGTTGAAGGAGTCCGGCAGTAATATGGCCGAGGCTGCACGGCGTCTTGGCATGACAGAGCGAAAGATGGGCCTTCGGATTACCAAGTACGGCATAGATGTGAAGCGTTTTCGCAAATAGCGCGGCACATTTCTAGCTAATCTACGCAGTTTTCCCGCAGAGGCATGTTCGCTGCTTTCTCTTGCTTCGTTCGGTCGTCAACAAGACCAATACCGATGAACAGTTGTTATTCAGCCCGGATCTTGCTCATGTTCTGCTTTGTGGTGCCTGTGCTTGTTCTTGCCTCATGCAATGGGAGCGGGGATAGGGACAGGCCCACAGAGTTGAGCGTGTATGCAGCGGCAGGACTTACAGATGCAATCACGGAGGCTGCTGCGGACTTTGGCCGTGAGCGAGGCGTGCGAGTGCTCTTGAACCTTGCCTCTTCCAACACTCTTGCCCGGCAGATACTTGCATCGCCAAGGGCCGATGTGTTCTTAAGTGCCGGTGAGCGTTGGATGGACGCGGTGGAAGAGGCTGGCTTGCTGGTGGGGGGGAGCCGCTCTGCCTTACTTGGCAATAGCTTGGCGCTTGTGGCGCACCCGGACTCGCAGTACGCTGTATCTGGCCCAGCCGAGCTTCCCCTGCTTGGATTCACTTATCTGGCAGTAGGCGATCCCGATGCCGTGCCCATTGGTTTGTATGCAAGGGAATGGCTTTCGTCCGTCCCGTATGATGGGGCAAATGTGTGGGACGCGGTCAAGGGGCGGGTGTCGCCAGCTCCGGATGTCCGCGCCGCGCTGGCTCAGGTGGAGGGTAGGGCGGATGTCGTAGGCGTCGTGTATATGACAGACTACGCTTCGGCAAGGGGCAGGGTGCGCCTTCTATTCGCTCTGCCAGCATTCGAGGGGCCGCGCATCGTGTTTTCCTGCGCAAGGTTGAATAGCTCCGAGGTGCCGGGTTTGGCTGCTGAGTTCACCGCGTATTTGAAGGGTCCGACAGGGCGGGAGATATTTCTTCGACATGGCTTTACTGTGCTGGATTGAGCAAGGGCAATTATCTACATGAATGCAAACGAGGCAGAGGCTGCTTTCGAGGCCGTGAGGAACACGCTGGCATGGGCAGGATTGTCCATGCTCATCGTGATGATTCCGGGCTGCCTTTTAGCCTACCATCTTGCTAGAAGTGATTTCTTTGGTAAGCGCGTGATTTCGGCCCTTGTCAGTCTGCCCCTTGTGATGCCTCCTACTGCCGCAGGGTATCTATTATTGCGGTTGTTCGCTGATAATGGCCCGCTTGGAAGGAAGACTCTTGGCGTAGATCTTGGCATATTACTCGACTGGAAGGGTGTCGTATTGGCCTGCTCGCTTATGTCGATGCCGCTTGTGGTGCGCACGGCAAGGTTGAGCTTCGAGGGCGTGAATCCGCGCTTCGAAGCAATGTCTCGGACTCTTGGCCGTGGACGTATGCGCACTTTCTGCACTGTTACCCTGCCTCTTGCGGGGCGTGGCCTGTTGGCGGCCCTGATACTTGGGTTTACGCGGGCGGTTGGGGAGTTTGGTGCCTCGGTGGTGCTGGCTGGTAACATTCCTGGCAGAACGCAGACCCTGGCCAGTGCTATTTACAGCGCGCAGCAGGCCGGGCGTCAGTTTCAGGCGGATATTCTTCTATGTGTGGCGCTATTCTTGGGCTTTGTCGCAATCTATGCCTCGGAGCGGCTTTCGCTGGCGCTTGGGAACGGAGGGCGTCGTGGTTGAACATGTTAATAGCATGGGGCTGTGTATTGATCTACGCCTGCCTTTGGATCGTTTTTGCATGGAGCTGAGGCATGAGACGCGAAGGCGCGTGACGGGTATTTTTGGCATTTCCGGCTCTGGGAAGACTACCTTGCTGGAGTTGATTGCCGGGCTTAGGGGGGGGGCAACAGGGCGGATAGCCTTTGGTGGAGAGTTGTGGATGGACAGCGAGGCTGGCGTGTTTCTTCCGCCTGAGAAGAGGAATATCGGCTACGTTCCGCAGGAGCATCTGTTGTTTCCACACCTGTCGGTCAAGGGGAACTTGGAGTTTGCCAGAAAGCGGGCACTGGAAAGGGGCTTGGACTTTGCATGGGTGTTTGCAAACGTTACCGAAGTATTGGAGCTTGGCCCTTTGCTGGAGCGGCGCGCTGGGGAGTTGTCCGGTGGAGAAAAGCAGCGGGTTGCCCTTGGGCGTGCCCTATGTTCGGGGCCAAGCTTGCTATTGCTCGACGAGCCGACGGCTTCCCTAGACTCCGCGCTTCGCCTGCGGATATTGCCTTTTCTCTGCAAGGTGAGGGATCGCTTCGATTTGCCTATGCTTGTCGTGTCTCACAATCCGATGGAGTTGCAGGCTCTATGCGAGGAGGTCGTGGCTATTAACTCAGGTCGAATTGTGGCCAGTGGCGTCCCGGTGGAAGTGTTCTCACAGGACACCATGTTGAGCGGGATGCAGAGTTATGGCCTTCAGAACATTGTTCCTTGTGTAGTGGAAAGGCATGGAGCGCATTCCAGCTATCTGCGTGCTGGCAAATCAGGTGATGGTCCATGCTTATGCGCGCCATTTTGCGGGCATCGCGTAGGCGAGTCTGTGTTAATAGCCATATCAGCGTCAGAGATACTCGTGTCCTTGTCAGCGCAGCATGGCTTGTCGGCTCGTAATTGCATCCCGGCACGTCTATTGCGTATGCGGAATGTTGGGCATATGATGTCGTTGCTGGTAGCTATTCATCACAGCCTTCCGCCACTGGCCGTGGAGCTTAACCCGGATGCCGCCGATGAACTGGCTTTGCGCGAAGGGAGCGATATTAATTTGATAGTTAAGAGCAGCTCTTTGCATGTATGCTGATGGGAGTGGTTTCTACAGTAGGCATGACCATCCAACTATGAATTTTGTCGCGAACGCCCATTAGAGCTGTGGCTGACGGCGAAGCATGACAGATGCCAGATGGGCCTTGTTGCGGGTCTTGTAAAAGTCACGCAAACGTTCATATTCCTCAGCCTGGATTGTAGTATGTTTAACATGCATCTTAACCGTGACGCGAACGATGTCAGCCTCCACACTGCTTCGCAGTTCGATATGACCGAATGACTCATCATGCGTGATGTCGTGTGGCATGGATTCTATCGCATAGCCATCAGGTATTCGTATGATTGACTCACACGTATACTCATATTCGTCCAGCACCCTTGGCGTCTCCCTAACTCCTTCCTGTGCATTTGGTGGAACGTAGAATGGGAAGTGTTGCATGAAGGCTCTGTATAGAAGCTTGTCCTTGCCTATTCGTTTTGCGTAGTTGTTTGAGTCGAATTCGACATCAATGCGGAATTCATTCCGGTCGCGATCATCACCAATAGTATAATATACAAGTGAGGTGTCCAGCGACTGCTTGCTAAGCCACTCACCGACACATCTCTTGATCGTGTCAGCGGACATTGAGGAGTTGGCCTTTCTGCTAAGGCAAGCTACTTCTCCTGCACTGCGTTCGGAGAAGTGCCCCCGTAGGCTGCCCGTTGCATCCAGTTCGGCTTTAATTGTAAGAATCGTACTGCTATTTTGCGGAGGCAGTGTGGAGAGGCCTGAGCTTTCCTTGCTGGCGATGAGAAAGTAGCGCCCTTGCATTCCGCTGTCAAGGTGGCCAACAGGAGCGGTCTTGCTTGTTGGATCAAATATAAGCAGATGCCCGAGCTCTGGCGTAGTTACTATGGCAGGCATGTTTATATCTTCGCCTACACGTAATGCAACTATGGCGTGATCGAACTGATTGCGGGTAGGGCGCTCAGGGACGAGCATTCCGTTACGATCAATTTGGCAGGATACAGCATAGCTATCCACTCCGAGACAGGTCAGCATTGCGCGCAATAGTGCTACCTTGTCCTTGCAGTCTCCGTAATTGCGAGTAAGGACCTTTGTGGCGGAATTGGGAACATAGCCGCCTCCTTCATTGAGGTTCTTTCCTATGCTTACGTAATTTACTGCCTGAACATAGCAGCAGACCGCCTGAATCTTCTGCCATAGGTTATCGTAGTTTGCTGTTAGTTCCTCTACTTTGGCTGCAATTTTGGGATCAGGTGTGCAGTGAGGGTCGGACTGATTCGCGGAATAGCATGCTACGTCTTTCCATGTGTCGAATACCAGTATGCCGCTTCTTTGACGGTCTTGTGTCGATGGAATTATGTCGATACCTACAAACGGGATTACTCCGTCTATTGGACTGCCATCCTCGGATTTTAAAGCTGTTTGATTAACAGATACGCAGGTGTATATTCTGCCGTGGCTAATCTCGACTACATCCGGCTTATTTACTTGGGTACCTCGTATGGACCATCCTTCAGGTAAGGTGATCCTAAGTGTAGCATTGAGCACCGGCCTGCTCATTTTAACGATCCAGTCATGGCTGGCGAATACAGAACTCGTATTGCGAGTGTAAGAACAGGCTAAAACGCTTCCAGGCCGGACGGCATCTACAGCAGAAAGCTCGTGGATCCACATCTCGGTGAAGAGCGTGTTGCTGTCAGTAGCTTCGCGGCGAACGAATGAGTTTTTGTCGTATTCGCGAATTTGTCCGTCGGGGAATATTAGCCACGCACGTAAGTCGCGGATTTTGTCGCCATTGCGCACGAATGGGACCGATAGGGTTGCATCATTCTTGCCGTTGTAATTAAGTATTTTAATGGCAGTCTGAATTTGCATCTCGCATGTCCCATTACGCGAGTAAGTGCAGCTCATATAGTTAACTAGCTGAACACTATTGGCCCCCTTTGATAATTCATCCAAGGGTTGCTTCATTGCGTGTTGCAACCAGTCGGGAGCTTTTGGATTAGCCTTTGCAAGGTAAGGCAATAGTGCGAGCGCAAATAATGCTAACTGACGTATTGAGGGGGCGTGCAGTCTCATGTCATTAGTTACCAGAGGTAGCATTTAGCAGAGTCTTGGTTTGTGCCAGATCGCCCTTGCGTCGAAGTGATACGACGTGCTTATCTTCGTTGTGTATGGCATCGAACAGGATTTTGATCTTGGAATACACAGCGACAGGCAGTGTTCGGACTCCGATCTTCAGTTCCCTAGAGTAATGAAGAGTAGGGCTGCGACGTGACAGGGCTAGTTGTGCTACGTGTCCCAATTGAGGCGTGTTTACTATGCTTTTGGGCGCGGTGCCGTCTTCAAGCTCGAACTCTTCTGGGAAGCCTATGCTTATCTTGTCGTTTGTCTCCCACATGTAACCGAAACTAATATCGGTAGTACGTTTATCTTTAATGAACATAGGGCGTGTGTTTTTCTGGAATACTCCTGGCTGAACAATCATGCGTTCGCCCGTAACGTCTGCATACGCTGTGCATTCAAGCTCGAAGCGTATAATTAGATTTTCTTCTGGATTACCAAGGTTTTCAAATACGACATTATTGACCTCGGCGGATGGTATTATCGCAGCGATATCTTTCTTAAAACCGTCAACTCTTGATTCCGGCAACATTTTCGCGTAAAGTATTCGTGTGGTATATGCGCAGTGTCCACTATACTCAAATGATCCAGAGCCTCTTAGTGTGCCTTCTTCGTCTAGTTCGAAGTTCCCGGTTCTGATAATCTTAGAGAAAGAAGATGGTGATTCAGGAGTAACTATTAGCGCGGCCTTGTTTTTGTCTCCCATGACGGCCCCGGTTCCTTCGTTGCCGTAATATATCATACCGAAAGCTAGATTAGGTATCCCAGGGTTGTAAAATTCCCACTTATCGCCGTTGCGTACTAGTGCATGCAATACTGGTACCATGTATGAGTTTGCATGCTCTATGTTCCAATCAATGTATGTTCGGTCATTGCAGCATGCAAGGTTGACTTCGAAGCCAGCTTCGTGTGCCAGTGCTGCGAAAAGCATGGTTATCTCGTAGGCGAAGCCGCGCTTATTTTTCAGCACCTTTTCCACTGTTGAATCTTCGTCCATATCCCGTATGTCCGCATCTGTGTATCCAGAACCAGTAGCGTTAAGATTGGACATCTCACTTACGCAAAAATTATATAGTGACTTCAGTTTCTCTTCCCTATTCTTGACGCCTTGCGTCAACTGGATTGCTTTTCGTCTAACTTCCTTGCCTGCATCGCGGACGCGAAAACGCAACTTATCCCATATCCATGAACTGTATCTCATCCAGTTGCTCTGCGCATTTAGATTGTCTTTATTTGAGGCGTAGCGCATGAAGATCCAAGACTTTAGCGTCATCGGAGACGGACTCCAAGGCTCATCTATTTTGCCCGGAATGTTTTCCAATTCCGTCGCGAGGTGTCCTCTGCCGTCATTATTAAGTATAGGTGCATGGTTGTAGAAATAGCATGATGCCATTCGAGAATCTGGCAATATGTCAATATGTGCCTTATGAATTGGTGCAATGTCTGAGAGTATGAAAAACTTGTTGTGCGTGTAGCCCAAATAGCTCTCGCGCCACTGTATATCGACAATTGAGCCAGGGACCAAGCCAGAGATTGGCAGCGAGTATCTGCGCTTGCGATCGTTGTCAACTATGACAATGTCACGCTTTATTAGGTCGCTATTGCCTGATTCTATTTTTGTGCCGTCAGGCTTTATTACACGAGCGGCAAAATCCCTGATCGTCGTGTCTTCGTCTATGTCTATGTTGTAGCTGCTCAATCGTTCTGCACCGCGATCGTCAAAGATTTTAAACCGTAGGTAGTAATCTATTGAGACTCTGGTGGAATCGTCTGAATTATTAATATAGGCTTTGCTTATGCCAGCGTTTTTGTCCTTGTTTTCGGAAACTATTTCTTTGAGCAAAATCTCAACTCCTGCGTCAGGATCCACCTTTGGGGTTGAAATCGAGAGTTCTTCCGGTGTAACTGGCTTCCATTTGGTACCAGTTAACAGGGCGGCTTCGCCGGCGAGGGGAGCAAGGAGGAGCAGCGCTGAGGTTGTAACGAGCAGGAACCGATATCCAAGGGTTGCAGCTATTGAACGGGAGGCGGTTTGCATTCATTGATTATCATGCTGCAATGTTATGCTCTTGCAAACACAAACAAATGGTAATCGCTGCCGAGCATGAACGGGTCTGTGGCTCGTAGGAGTGTTTGGTTTTTGTGATCTTCGTGTCGCAATCGTGACTGGCTTGTCTAAATGCCTGGGATGGGAGGACGAAAGTGCCTCGTTGCTGCGAATTTTGCATGATTCTGTGATTTACCTGCTTGACGTGAACACATGAATAATATACTGATGGATACATGGAACCGTTGACTTACAGGCAGCAGGAGGTACTTGGATTTCTTCAGTGCTACATGCGCGAGCAAGGCACTTGGCCAAGCTTTCGCGAGATCGAGGCCCATTTTGGTTTCAAAAGCACGAATGCCGTCATGGGCCATTTGAAGGCGCTGGAGCGCAAGGGTTACATCAGTCGCGTTCCCGGTCAGGCGCGCACCTTCCGCATTACACTGGACCTTGGCGAAGATTCGCGCCCGGTGGAGGCTTCTGACGTTGTTGATATCCCCGTGTATGGAGCTATTGCGGCTGGCTATGCCGAGACAATGGAGGCTGGCAGCGAGGTGGGGCGCATACAGATCGATGCCACCAGCGCGGGCATTCGCAAGGCTAGGCGCAGTTTTGCCCTGAAGGTTCGCGGCGAGAGCATGGTGGACGCAGGCATTTTCGACGGCGACACGGTGATTGTGGAGCAGAGTCCACCTCGCGATGGAGAGGTTGTGGCTGCGCTCATCGACGGAGAGACCACCCTCAAGCGTTTCATCAACAAGCCGGGACGTGCCCCATATCTTAAGGCTGAGAACCGTGCATATCCATCTCTACACCCTGTCAGTGAACTGTTGATACAGGGCGTTGTACGGGCACTTGTGCGCCAGCTATAAGAGGGGAGCAAGCAATTAGGTGAGCCAGATGGCCTCTTCATATTGATCGGACTGACTCATGGGTAAGGCATCCCCTTCGTTAAATAGACGAAGTGGGAGCTATCTGTCTTTCTCCAGTATTTCCAGTTCGTAGCCGTCCGGATCTGTAAGAAATGCCATCTTAAGGCCTCCGCTTGTGAAGCTCGTCCTCCAGTTCTCCGGCCAGATGCTCGCCCCTTTGACCTCAAGCTCTGTGCAGTAGGCCACAATGTCGTCCACACCTATGCAGGTATGCATCAGGTCTTCAGGCACGGCGACCTTGTAGTTTGGCGAATAGGTCAGCTCCAGCATGTGCGCGTTACCGGGTAGCTCCAGATGCACGATCTCGTTGCCGGCGGGAGACTTTGCCATGCGCTGGTACACGCGGAAGCCTGCCATGTCGCTGTACCATCGTATGGAACGTTCTAGGTCGGATACGCGTATTCTTGTATGGTGGAACTTAATCATGAATTTCAATATGTTCACGGCACAGCAAAGCCGCAAGCGCCTTCGAAGGCCCTTGCGGCTGTTTGTGCAAACATTGTTCTACCAAGTATATGCGACACGGAGGGCCGTCTGCCTGCCGCTCGCGGGCACGCCCGGGAACTCCTGAAAGTCGCAGTCGCTGATATTGTCCATGATGATGGAAATGGTCATACCTTTGACAAACTCTGGACTCCAGCCAAGTGATGCGCTGAAGAACTCGCCAGTGTCGCCATTCTTGCGGAGGGCATTGATTTCCTGGCGGCGAATGTCTGCATCTGCGCGGAACTCAAGGCTTTTCACAATCTGCCATACGAGCGAGCCTGTGATGCGGTTTGTCGGGTAGTTCATGGCGTAGAAGCTGGCATCGACGTTGCCGCTTTCATAGTTGGCGTCCACGTTGAGGTATGTGTAGCCAAGGCTGATACTTAGCTTCTTTTCCAAGCTCCAGCTTGCGTAACACTCAAAGCCGTTCACTCGCAGATCCATTGGCGATGCCTTGCGGAATATGCGCGGCTGGGTGGAATCGTAGGTCCAGTCTGCAAGGTCTTTATGTTCGCGGTTGAATACGGCCCCGCCTATTGTGAAGTTGCAGCAGTTCCACTGTATGCCCAATTCGTGGTTGTCGGCCACTTCACGGCCAAGATCGGCATTGCCCGAGAATGAACCAAGGCCGGGGTTGGAACCAATGGCGGTGTAGCCGTTTAGCTGAGTGGAGCGCGAATACTCTATGTAGCTTGTGATATAGCCCCTGCCTGCCTGTATGATGTAGGTGGCGCGTGCCATTGGGCCGGTCCCGCTGCTGTCGCGGTTGCTGTCCTCGTAGCTTATGCCGCCTTGTAATAGAAGGTCTCCGGGGCCGATAGACTGTTGTTTGCCCAGCAGGACGGATCCTTTCCAGTAGCTGCGGTTCATGAAACCGGCGTAGGTCAGCTCTGTGGACTCGATCTTGTCCGCCGCCGCCTCTGCGCGCCAATCCAGTGTTACGTCGTAGCCAAAGCGGTGCTCGCCCTCGAGTGCCAGCCCGCTTGCCAGTGTCTCGTGCTCGTAGGGGCGGAAAAATCCGGGCGTTGTGCGCCTTAGTTCGTAGTCGTCGAGCAGCTTGCGGGTGTACGCTCCAAAGCTCCAGTGGCTGCCTTCGCCATACTTCTGCGTATGGTTAAGTATCAACATGGCCACTTCGTATTTGTCGGTTTCCGGGTAGGCGGCGCTTGTCGAATACATGCCCGGCCAGCCGTAGAACTTCTTCTGGTATCCTGCGTAAAGGTCGGTCTGCCCACCTTGCCCGGCAAGCTGGATGCGCATTCCATAGCGTTGAAACTGGTGATCGCTGTATTCCACAGTGCCGTCGCCCTCGGAGTAGGCGCTGGATACCTGCACGCCCACGCTGCGGCCAAGAAAGGTATTGGGTCCGCTAAGGTAGCCACTTACAAAGCGGCTGAAGAAGAGGCTTTCCGTCCCGGTGCCGATTTCAACCGTGCCTGTGTTCGTTATGGGCAGCCATGCGTAGCTTACCGTGCCAACACTGGCGTTGAAGCCGCTGAAGGCATTGTTCACGCCCGTTGCTATCTTGGGGTTCCCAAGCATGAGCGGGTCGATAGGCAGTTCGGAACCATAGTGGCCGGTCTGTGGGTCCATCAGGTTGAGCGCACCCACCTTGAACCCAGTGTTTTCAAATATGCCGCCGCGAATGACCACGTCGCTCTGAGTTTCGGCAAAGCCGCGCGACTGCACGTCAACGGAGTGCATGTAGCGCAGTGCCGTGACGGGCGTGGCGAACCCGGCGCTGGGCATGTCGTTGGCAGCGACGCTGTCCACCACTAGCAGGGTGGGCATTCTTACCACGTCTTCTTCAGAGGCGCGGGCCTCTGCGGCTGTATCTGCGTAAGCCGCAGACTGGGAGAGGGCTGCGATCAGCCCCAGATAACGTTTCATGTAACATTTCTTATGTACGCTTAAGCACGCATGGCAAATGTTAATTTGCTTAACATTTTAGGATAACAAGAAAGTCGGGGTCAAAATTGTCACGTGGACTGCTCGCGACGGTGCTCGTAGCATCGCGCAAGCATACTGGCGATGAATGCCCGTTTTTCGCTGCAAAAGCATGGCGCAGCGTGTATTGTATGCGGCGATGATTCAGCTATACGTGATACTTGGCTGTGCAGGTTCGGGCAGAAGAGAGGTTCTGGCCGATTTGCTAGACAACGGGCTTCAGGGTTGCGTGGTCCTACTCGCAGCTTCGGAGGCCGAGGCTCCGAGCGACTCCCGCCTTCATGCAAAGGCCAGGGTGCTGCGTTGGGAAATGGATGGTGATTCCATGCGCCTGCCCCAGTTCCCGGAGGGTGCCGACTGTGCGGCGCTGATATGCGACGGCAGGGCGGACCCAGCCGTGCAAATGGAGCATCTGGCAGCCTGGCTCAAGGGCAACAGCGAGGTGGAGCTTGCGCGAATCATCACGGTATTGCACAGCCACCTATTGTACGAAAAACCGCACGCGAAGCTCTGGTTCGATGCCTGCATACACTTCTCCGACGTTGTGCTGTTCCATAAGCGCGAGGAGGTTCCCAACAAGTGGTTCAGCGACTTGCAGCAGCGTTTCACCAAGGCCTGTTACCCTTGCATCTTTGAATTTGTAAAAGGAGGCAGGGTGAAGAACCCTGCGCAAATTCTCTTTCCGGAGGCCCTGCGCATGTCTCTTGCCTTCGAGATTCAGGAAGATGCCCCCGTATTGGACAGCGCAGACCTCTTGGCCGAGGATTTTGATCTTGGCGACGAGGCTGACGAGGATCTGGAAGAGGACGCTGGCGAGGATGAAATCCTTGATAACGAGCCACAGGTGGACCCGTACTTCGAGCGGGACATGTCCGGAAGGCGCAAGATACATCTGCCAGATATCAGGGACTACCTGAACGG
Source organism: Puniceicoccales bacterium Verruco_02 (assembly GCA_001604585.1). Lineage (GTDB taxonomy): Bacteria > Verrucomicrobiota > Verrucomicrobiia > Opitutales > Oceanipulchritudinaceae > Verruco-01. The sequence continues at coordinate 32,771 of LVBW01000006.1, forward strand.
CTGAGCCTCTTTGCCGCTAAGCGCAAGAGTATGGGAATCCCCGCTGTGCATTTTCGTGCACGGGCAGGGCTGGGCTAGGGCATTCTTCGCATTGTTGGCTTTCTCTCTGACATTGGCACCGATGCTGCTCAAGAGGTGTTGCGACTCCGTATTTCTTACCGCGGAGCCCTCACCCTAATGTCATACAGAGAGAGTTAAAATGAGACCATTGTCACTGCTGAAAAACATTGGACGATCGCCTCTTGCGCTACTGCTGCCTGTTCTGCTCGCTGCCGGTGCAACCGGAGTATTTGCGCAGGATGCCGTTCCCGCAAGCTACGAGGAAGCCATCTCCGGCGCCGAGGGCGCCCGCTTCGTGGTGGATAACCTATGGATACTGATAGCCGCCGCACTGGTGTTTATCATGCATCTGGGCTTCTCCACGGTCGAAACCGGCCTCACGCAGAGCAAGAACACCGTGAACATCCTGTTCAAGAACGTGTTCATTGTCTGCATGGGTGCCTTCACATACGCGCTCTGGGGCTTCAACGCCATGTATCCGGGCGAGTTCAACGGCATCTTTGCCCTAGGAAGCCCGATCCCGGACAGCTTCGCCGAGGCTGACATTGTAGCCAACATGACAAGCCAGTATGCGGCCTACACATACTGGGCGGACTTCATTTTCCAGGCCATGTTCGCCGCCACAGCCGCCACTATCGTGTCCGGTGCCGTGGCAGAGCGCGTCAAGCTGCCCGGCTTCATGGTTTATGCAACACTGCTCGTTATGTTCATCTACCCCATCACCGGTTCCTGGGAATGGGGAGGCGGCTGGCTAAATGGCGGCCTCGACAGCCTCTTTGGCAACGGCGACGGCAGCGCGGAGTTTATCGACTTTGCCGGTTCCTCGCTCGTTCACGCCTTCGGTGGCTGGGCAGCCCTTGCTGCGGTCATCATCCTTGGCCCCCGCACGGGCAAGTATCTTTCCGGCGGCCGCGTCCGCCCCATCCTTGGCCACAGCATGCCGCTGACAACCATCGGCGTCTTCATGCTCTTCCTTGGCTGGTTCGGGTTTAACGGCGGTTCTGTTCTATCGGCAGACCCGCAGGCCGTGTCGCTCGTGTTTGTCACGACTGCAATGGCAGGCTTCTGCGGTGGCCTGACCGCTGCCTTCACCTCTTGGGCGGTGCTGAAGAAGCCCGACCTTTCGATGGCCCTCAACGGCATACTCGCTGGTCTTGTCGGCATCACGGCCGGCGCGGACACAACGGGCGTCTGGGGCTCCTGCGCAGTCGGCGCCATTGCCGGTGCCATCGTGGTGTTCTCTGTCATATTCTTCGACAAGATCAAGATCGACGACCCGGTCGGCGCCATCTCCGTTCACGGCGTGTGCGGCATCTGGGGCACTGTCGCGGTCGGCATCTTCGGCGGGGGCGTGTTCCTGACCCAGCTTGTCGGCACACTGGCGGTCTCCGCCTTCGCCTTCACGGCCAGCTTCGCACTGTTCTACCTTGTCAAGGTCACCATGGGTGTCCGCGTGAGCAAGGAAGAGGAAAGCGGCGGTCTGGACCTTGGTGAACACGGCCAGGAAGCCTATCCGGACTTCCAGACCTCCACCCCCCAGATGTAATCAAAGGCTGAACAAGGAACCATAACAGGAAACCATGCGGTGAAGTTCAACGGACGCTTGTTTTTTCGCAGCGAATACCGTTTTATGGAACCGTAATCCCAAAGGAAACATTCCCACATGAAACTCGTAAAAGCTATCATCAAGCCTTTCAAGCTGGAGGAAGTCAAAGAGGCGCTGTCCGAGGTAGGTGTCGAAGGTATGACCGTTACCGAAGTCAAGGGCTTTGGCAGGCAAAAGGGTCACACCGAAATCTACCGTGGCAGTGAATACACGGTGGACTTCCTGCCCAAGGTCATGATTGACATAGCCGTGACCGACGATTTGGTGGCCAAGTGCGTCGAAGCCATCAAGACCGGAGCAAGGACAGGCAAGATCGGCGACGGCAAGATATTCGTCCTGCCCATCGAGGAAGCTATTCGCATCCGCACCGACGAACAGGGCGACTCCGCCATCTAGTTCGTTCCGCACAATACCGGGGCAACAATTGTCCCGCCAAAATTCAAGGCGCCCGGAGGAGGAATCCACGGGCGCCTTGTGTTTTTGTGCGTGGTCGATTCCGGCGGAGTGGGAGTGCCTGCGCTTACTCCATCGTTACTGGGACGGCGTTTCGCAGTAGTTCCTCGGCTGCCATGCGAAGCCCCTGATGGCTCTCCTCGGGCGCTGTCATGCTGACGACGAGGAGTAGGCCGGGCTGGTTGAAGAAGTAGTCGCTGCGCACAAGGTGTCTTTTACTCGCCGCATCGTAGTATTTCCAGCCAAGACCCATCGCGTTCTGCCCCAGTAGCAGGCTGCGTCGTCCGCCCATACGTGCCGGGGCGTCCACAATCTCGATACTGCTGCCTGTTCGCTCCGCATCCTTCAGCAGTGCCTTTGCGTAACCCATGAGGGAATCTGTCCCATTGTCGGGCAGAAAGTCCCCCTCTTTGAACACGGTGATAAACAGGTATGCGCCCGCACTGCGCGAGTCTTCGAGAATAAGCGCGCTGCCCTTCCACAAAGGGCTGGACTCGGCAGACACCGGCCTGAAGGGCGAGAGCGTGTTCAGGGTGATGCGTATGCCGTTCCCCTCGGCCACGTAGCGGAGCAGGCTCTGCGATTCCTCCCTTTCCCAGCGCCCGGATAGTTTTAACGCGGGCAGGCTGCTGGCTGGCCATGCGTATTCCGGCCCTGTCCAGTTGCGGTACGGGGCCGAGGCCGCTGCCTGTTGAGCCGCGAGTTGCTGGCAGAGCGCAACGGCAAGAATGGCGAATGTAAGTAGCGTTTTCAAGCTGCTCATTGACATACTGGAGGAAGGGGCGCTAGAGGCCCATGCTGCTGCGCAGTCCGCTAAGGGCAGCGTTCCATTCAGCGGCCGTGAGGTTGCGGAAGTTGACGCGGCGGTATGTGCGTGTGTTGGGGGTGCCGGGGGGGTAGAGGCCGTTGGCAAAGAGGGTGTGGAAACCCCAGTTGCGCGTTGGAGCGTCGTACACATCGCTCTTGCCCCATGGGTCCAGCGACACCTCGCTCTCGAAGAGCGACACCATTGATCCTCGGTAGAGCAGGGTGGTATTCCAGCTCTCAAGGAAACGGGGGAAGTTTTCAACCCCGCCGCTGTATGCGTTGTTGTTGCCCTTGTCGGAGGGGACAAGGCCCGTGAGTATGGCCGCCGATACTTCTGTCAGGGTGGAGGCCACGCGGTTGGAAAGGCTCTTGGCGCTGTTGGTGTCTTTCCAGTTGTTGCTCAGTATCACTATGGCATCTGCTGCCAGGGCGGCCGGTGGCTCCGAACTACGGTCCGGGTTGGTGGAACTACCTGTGGAGCTGCTCCCGTCGGCGTTGTAGTTGCCCTGCACGTAGAGGACGTTGTTTGTCGCTACTGTGGTCCCGCGCGGCGCTGTAAAGGCGGCCACGTTCGGGTTGGCTGGGTCAGGTATGCCGGGTGTTGTGCCCGATGCCTGTGCGTTCACCAGTTTGACGCCCGCTCCGTCCACGGCGCGACGGATGCTGTCTGCCCCGCCACTGTCGCTACTGTCGTAGGACCACTGGACGTAGATAATGCCGTTCCACCAATCTTGCGGTGCCGAGCCTCCCCATGTGGCCGCATCGTTGGCGTGTATGGCATCGCGCAGGTTGCCCATGTTGATTTCGAGTATGTCAACGCCCTCTGCGCGGCGCTTGTCGTAGAGGCCGCCAGTTACCGTGGTAGTGGAGCCGCTTGTGGACGAGGCGTAGTTGCTGATGCGTATGATGGTGCTGCTGCCACTGTAACTCAAGGTGTCCATCTGGGGCACCGTTCCGCTGTAGATAATGTCGCCGCTGGCGTTGCGCTTGGGCGTGCTTATCGTGTAGCCGGTTATCCCTGCCGTGTCCGTACTCACTGTGACATACATCCCTGCCTGATAGGCGTATTTCTGCTTTTCGATGTTGCTGTCCACTGTGCCGTTGCGGTCGAGCGGCATGATCATGTTGTAGCCGTAGTTGAGGGCGTCATCGAGTGCGGCTGTGGTCGGGTTGTCGCGTACGTAACTTGGCAGCGCCACGGCGTTGTTTGCCTGTATGCCGTGCGAGGCGTCCTGCACGTTGCCTGCCCAGCGGTTGGAACAGGTGCTGCGCCAGTCGCTCATTGTGCTGTCGTACCAGTTGCTGCCCCGCTTCATGGTGAGCTGGTTGCCGTTCACGTCGGGAAAGGTGACATCGCCTGTGGCGTTGGCCTTGCCGATTCCGGCGAAGGGGCCGTGGTAGAGATTACCAGTGGCAGACACGTTTTTGCGAAAGTGTAGGGAGTTGTTGGACTGCACGTATAGGTCGCCGTTGGCGTGTACGGCGCCAAGTATGGACATGTCTGGGCCGGGGGCGATTTCCATGTCCATGTTGTAGAAAATCGCGTGGGCGAAGAGGGGCGCGTCCCGCACCTGGAACTCCTCCGAGCAGTAGGCTGTGATGCGCCGTCCGCGTGCGTCTTGGACGGTGGCCTTGCCATATACGAGCACCTCGCGCACGAGCACCATCTTGTCCTTTAGCGGGTCGAACTCGTTGCCGGGGGTTTTGCCGCTGATGAACTTCCAGCTCCCGCCGGGCACAGTGCCGCCGATAAGCTCCGTGTCGTAAGTGCCCCAGGTTGCGTAGGCGTTGTACGGATTGGCGGGCATCACCACTTTGCTGTTCTGGAAAAGCGAGTAGAAGGAGGCTGGAAGTACAAGGGGGTCGTTGCCTGCGCGAGGGGCCAGAATGTCCGAGGGGAAGGCCATTGTGGAGTCGAAGCGTTTGGAAAGTTCTGCAAAGCCATATTCCACAACGGCTTCGGCGGCGTTGCGGGCCTCGACTAGCAAGGCTGCGTCGCTGTTCAGGCGGCGCTCGCCAACGGTGATTTTCATCGTGCTGGCGGCCACCATGCCCACGCAAGTGCAGATGATGAACACCGCAGCAAGGGCTGATCCTTTGCGCCTGCGGCGCGTGGACGGGTCTTGCGTGGCCTTGCTCATTGTATTCTCGTTCATCGTCAACCTCTGGGTGAAACGGTGAAGTTGTAAGTTTCGGAAACGCGGCGAGCGTCGTTGCCGCGGAAAAGCTCCGCCTTGATCATGATGCTGCGGTCGAAGAAGTTGTAGAACAGCTTGCCGTCAGCCAGTCCTCGTGAAAGCTCCCATACCCGTTCGTATGTTCCGTTGTAGTTGAGGTGGGCAATGAGCGCCTCCGGGGTGTTGGTCAGGGTGTTGGGGTAGGCATTGGAGGGGTAGTTGATCTCGAAGCGGTACACCGGACCGGTGGCGGAGCTGCCCGAACTTTCCGGGCGGCGAAAGTAGCCGACAAGGCGTGTGACGCATTCGGCGTCGTCGGTGTTGGGCCAAGGTTCCTGATAGATGAGTAGGAGAAAATCTCCCGATTCTCCGTCGCGCTTGCGGTCGTCGGCGCCGTTGCGGTCCTCGCTTTTGAAGCTGCTGTAAACGTAGAACTGGTTGGCCGCGCGCGCGTAGTTGGTCATGTGCTGGGTGAACATGCGCACGTCGCGGTTGATGTCGATTTTGGCCGTGCTGTCGAAGAGCACCCTTGAGGTGGAAAAGGTGAACTGGAAAAGGCCCATGAACACAAAGCCCGATATGGTCAGCGCAATGAGTAGCTCCGCCAGCGTGAAGGCGCGGCGGGAGCGGGGCTGCGGGCGTGTTTGCCTTGCTTTGCTCATCGGTTTGACTAGAAGGTGGGCACGTAGGAGCGGGCGCTGCGTATGCTTGCATCGCGCTGCAGGCCTGTCCCCGGCTCGTACCAGCGGTAGTGTATGGCGATTGTTATCAGGCGGCGGCCGGTGCTGCTGTATGTGTTGGTCATTTCCGGCCTCACAAGCAGGGTCATGCTTTGAAGGGTGGCGTTGGCGCTGTCGATGCGAAGAGGAATGGTCTTGGTTGTGTAAACGCCAAGGTACAGAGGGTCTGCCGTTCCCTGATTTATCATCGTGGGGATGGGGGCTGTGGGGTCGAGTATGCAGGCTGCCAGTGTCTCGTACTCGATGGTCTTTATCTGCTCGATGTAGCCTGTGGCCACGGTAAGGGCGGTACTTTCGTACACAGCACTCTCCGCCGTCCTGCGTGCAAAGGCGCTGGACGCCATGAAGGCGCTGGCCATGATGCCGAAAAGAGTCAGCGCGATGAGCATCTCGGCGAGCGAGAACCCGGCTTTGCGCGGCATCGGCCCATCGGAGGTATCCACTTGTGCCAGTCCCATTTATGTCTGCGCAATCTATCACGCCGGCTCTATGGGTGCAATAGGTCCCTGTTGCGCATGGGATTATTAGCGCGCATTTTATGAATATCTGGGGTGCTCGGCCCCCGGCCTCTGGGGCCTGAAGCCGGGATGGGGTGCTGGGGATACGCTAAAGGCCCCTCCCGTATGGCGGAAGGGGCCTTAGTGGGCGTAGATGCTGTTTGGATTACTCGCAGCAGGCGGCCTTCCAGCCGGTCAACTTTGCGACGATGGGTTTTAGCTCGTCGGCCATAGCGCGTTGCTGGGGGGCAATGGGGTGGGCGTCGAGGCTTGTCCCGTCGTTCTTTGCCATGAAGAATGGCGTTACGAAGGTTTCGCCCCGGCGCAGGAAGTGTTGCTGTACAAGGGACAGAGCGGCCTCGTGCATGGCGTTGCGCGGCTGGGTGCCGTCCGTTCGGGCGCGTTCGGCCATTGGGCTGGACATTATTACGATGGGTGCCTGCGGGTGCAGAGCGTGTATGCGTTCGATGAACTTCACATACGCCTGCGCGTAGTCCGAAGCGCCTAGGAAGGCGCTGTTGTAATCGTTCTGCCCTATGCAGATTAGGATGATGTCGGGCTGGTAGCCGGAGTGGTCCCAGCGCGAATCTGTCACATCGGGCAGTGCGCGTTCAAAAAGGTCCGGTATGGAGACTATCTGGCGGGGGTTACTCAGGGTGCCCTCTGCGGCGGCGTCCACGAGCATCTGCGTGTACATGCCGCGCCAGTCGCGCATGAGGCCCTTGCCTCCGTACGAGACAAGGTTCACCTGTGCGTCGAAGTCTCGCGCAAGGCACCATGCGTAGGTCAGTTCGGCGTTGGAGTTCACGTTGCCGGGGCGGGCCGCGTCTGTGTATTCGATGTTGTAGCCGCAGGTAATGGAGTCGCCAATGGCCATGATTTTCCGCTGTGAAAGCGGGGTGGGGGGCAGGGCCTTTGCGCCCTCTTCCAGCGTGAAAGCGTCCATACGCACCGGGCCTTCCCAGGATTCGCTACGGCGGACAAGGCGCAGGGTGTGCTCTGCCTTGGCGTCGAGTCCGCTGACGAGTGTGATGTCGAAGTCGCCCTGTGGAATCTCCAGCATTGGCAGGGCAATACCGTCGATATACACGTTGAACCAGCCTTGGCCGCTCAGGACGCTGCCCTTCATCCCCACGCTGGAAGAGCCGGAAAAGCGGAGCACTGTCTCCACTCCGGGGAAGGCTATTGTGATGCCGCTGTTGTCGGCGGCGCGGCGGCCCATCCAGCGCACGGCGGCGCTGTCGGCAGGGATGGTGTTACTGGCGATTGTGGTCATGTGGATGGATAACATTGCAATGGCAGCAAGTGCCTTTGATAGAATGCTCATTGAAACGGTGTGTGAGGTTATGGTTGAGGCGAGATGCGTGCTCGTTTCTTATTGTGTGGAGACTAGGTTACATTGCAGGCAGTGCCGGGATGCTTCCAGTCCTTTTTTCCCCGCGCGAGGAGTGCGCGCATTTTGCCGATACTTTTTGTGAAGGGCTGGCGTATGTTGTGGTGTATGTGTTGCTGAAGGCATATTCTTCGAACTGTCATGAGCTGCGATAAACACAACAAGTCCCTCGACGATTGCCTCAAGGCTTGGGAGGTAGATGTGCCTGCCGATCCCTTGCTTAAGCAGAGGGTGCTAAGTCGTATCGCCGTGATGGAGGACTCCGACAAGGGCCTGCTCTCTTCGTTTTTCGGCACGCTTTCGTGGAAGGGTTTTTTGGCCCTTTCGGCGGCTTGTTCGGCGGTTTTCATGCTCAGTGCGGCCATTCTTGTCCACGAGCGCCGCGTGGCCGACGAGCTGATGCTTGTGCAAAGTCAGCACTATTTTCTGGCGATTAATCCAAGTGCTCACGCCGAAGGGTCCGCCATGGACGACGCGGCCGAGCCTTCGCTTATCGACATGCTTGCGTGGATGCGCTCCAGCCTGAACCTCTCAAGAGCGCAGTTTCAGGCCCTTGTGCAATTGCACAGCGATTACGAAGATCGCTTTGTCAGTCTTTACAAAGACCTTTGCGACATCAAGGCGCAGTATCAGGGCTACGAAAAGAAGCGCCTCAACGACGATGTCATCGACTTTATGCAACTCTACGACCTGCTTCGCGAGCGCGACGCCTTGCGCGAGTATTCCGAGCAGACCTCGCAGCAGTTCATAGCCCTCGTGCTGGAAGTTCTTACCCCTGAACAGGCACGCGGTTATCTGGCACTACTCAACCGCAGCAATTATCTGCTGCCAACCTCGGAACTCCCGGCCGGCAATGCAGGACAACGAACAAGTTGACGATGCTGTGCTCATGCAAAGGGTTGCCGCCGGTGATACTGCCGCGTTGTGCGTGATTATCGACCGTTGGCAGGTACCGTTGGGCAACTTCATACGCCGCTACGTGCAGAATCACGAGGCGGCACAGGAGCTTGTGCAGGAGACCTTTGTGCGTCTTTACGAGGCAAGGGCACGTTACGACAGCAACATGAAGTTTTCCTCATGGCTCTTCAAGATAGCGGCCAATCTCTGCAAGAACTACTACCGTTGGCGTTCGCGCCACCCGGAGTGTCTTGGCTGGGACGAGAACCTGCAAGGCGGCGAAGAGGCGCAGCATGGCATGTACAGCAAGGATCCCACTCCGGTCGAAGAGAGCGAGCGGCGCGAGGACATTGCAAAGCTTGAGCGGGCGATGTGCGGGATGCCGCACCAGCTAAAGACGACCCTGCTTCTCTACTACTACGAGAGCATGAGCTACAAGGAGATAGCCCACTCTGTGGGTTGTAGCGCCCGCGGTGTGGAGACACGCCTGTACCGAGCGCGTGCATGGCTCGCCAAGAAACTCTGCCCCGGAAGGAGCGAGAAGAACGCAGCCGAGACTAAGCTCCTGTTCATGCACGGCATTCAGATGTGAATCTGCCTTACGACGTGACGGCTGTGTGAAATCACAGCGACTAGTGGGTTACATGTATCGGGCGATTTCGTTTCGCAGGATGTACGTCTTGCAATGATGTCTCCTGCGGTGCTTTGCTGACAGCCTATCTATCCTGCCAATACGATGACACTGTTTCGTTCCTCTCGCGTCAGGGCCTGCCTGTCCTTGGTCCTGCTTGTCTCCAGTGTAGCCTCTGCCCTGCATTCGCAGGTTCTCGATACCGAGGCACGCCGTGCCTCTTACGATGGGCCGAGACCCAAATACATCATGTTCTTCATTGGCGACGGCTTTGGCATGGCCCAGTCTTTTGCCGCCGAAGCGTATCTGGGTTCCGCTAAGGATGGGGTGCAGACAAGTGCGCTGACCCTCAATAGCCTTCCCGTTTACGGTGCCATAAGCACACATGCGCAGAACCGCCTGATTACCGACTCTGCCGCCGCTGGCACCGCTCTTGCCACTGGCTACAAAACCACGGTGAACACCATCTCGATGGACGGCCCACGAGTGAATGCGCTGCGCACAGTGGCCGAGGCGGCCCGCGACAAGGGCCTGAAAGTGGGCATAGTCACGAGCGTGTCCATTGACCACGCTACGCCAGCGGTGTTTTACGCCCATCAGCCGGACCGCAACATGTATTATCACATTGCGCTGGACCTCTCCGCCAGCGGTTTCGATTACTTTGGCGGTGGTGGCTTCATGGAGCCGGACGGCGAGAGCGATGGAGTGGTGGACAGACTCAAGCAGAACACTGGTCTGGACAACGCAAAGCAGGGCGCTGGCGAAGCCAACTGCCTGACAATAGCCAGTTCCAGGGGTTACAGCTATGTTGACGATGAGGTCGCATTCAGGGCGCTGCGCAACGGCGCTGGCAAGGTGATAGCCACTGCCCCCCGTCTTGTAAGCGGCGAGGCACTGCCCTATGCCATCGACCGGCGCGAGGGCGAACTGTCGCTGGCCGACTTCACCGCCAAGGGCATCGAGCTGCTGGCCGGGCCTCAGGGCTTTTTCATGATGGTCGAAGGAGGTAAGATTGACTGGAGCTGTCATGCCAATGACGCTGCCACAACCGTGCACGAAGTTATCGACTTCGACATGGCCGTGAGGGCCGGGCTGGACTTTTACCAAGCCAATCCCGCAGACACCCTCATCATCGTCACTGCCGACCACGAGACGGGCGGAATGGGCGTGGGCTTTGCCGGAACCAAGTACGATGGCAACATCTCTGTCCTACGCAGGCAGAAGCTCTCCTACGAGGTTGTTTCGCAGAAGGTGGCCGCTTACCGCGATGCCAATCCTGCCGGGGGCAGCTTTGACGAGGTCATGGATATGCTGGAGGAGAACTTCGGCCTTGGCGACGCGGCTGCCGGGCTTGGGCTTTCGCCGCTGGAGCTGAATCAGCTTCGAACGGCCTTCGAGGACAGTATGCGCAATTCCGCGCCCAAGGATCCTGTGTCCAAGGCCCTGTATTACCTCAACTATGGGGATTACGAACCCATAGTTGCAGCAGCCTGCCGCATACTTGCGGAGAAAGCCGGAGTGAGCTGGACCTCGTATTCGCATACAGCCGTCCCGGTGCCCGTGCGTGCTATCGGCCCGGGTAGCGAGCTTTTCAGCGGGGCTATGGACAATACAGACATGGCGCGCAACATATTCTTCCTGCTTGGAGAGCCTTTGCCCGCCAGTAAGTAAGGGTAAGGTTTTTTCGCTCTATTGCAGCTTTGATGTATGTTCGGGAATGCAAGGTGCTGAAAGCGCGTAAGGAGGCCTATTGTCTCCTTTATCTTGCATTACACCCGGCACTTAAATGATTCCCAACCGTAAAGAACGACTCGAAGGGGGCCTGCTCGGCCTGCTAGTGGGTGATGCTCTGGGCGTCCCCTACGAGTTCAAGCAGCCCTCGGAGCTTCCCAGTTGGGAAAATATCGAGATGGCTGCGCCGAAGGGTTTTTTCTGCGCACATGCCAATGTGCCGCCCGGAACATGGTCCGACGATGGCTCGCAGGCTTTGTGCCTGTTTGCCTCGCTGCGGGAATGCGGTGGCGTGGATTTGGACGACCTTGGCCAGCGTCTCGTTGCGTGGATGCACGGGGGATACATGGCGGTGGATTCGCGCCCCTTCGACGTTGGCTTGCAGACCTGTCAGGCCTTGACCAATTACAAGGCAGGCGTTCCGCCAGAGGAGAGCGGTATGCGTATGGAGCGCAGTAACGGCAATGGATCTCTTATGCGCGTACTGCCCCTTGTGTTGCTATGGGACGGGGACGACAGGGGTCTTGTCGCAGCTGCGCACAAGCAGTCGCTAATTACACACGCGCACCCGCGTTCGCAGATTTGCTGTGCCCTGTACTGCCTCTGGGCAAAGCGGGAGCTGGAAGGGCGCGATGGCGCTTGGGACGACGCCGTGGCCTCCTTGAGAGACATTTACGGACCGGACAGCAATTTTCGCCGCGAGCTGGAGCAGCACGTGTGTCCAGAAAAGTGCCCTGTGGACTATGGGCAGGGCTATGTGGTGTCCTGTCTTCACACGGCCCGCATGGCCTGCTTGGAAAGGGATTACGAATCCATAGTGCGCCGCGCCATCATGTATGGCAACGATACCGACACTTCAGCCTGTGTGGCCGGAGGCATAGCGGGGATACGCCACGGGGTGCAGGGCATACCCGAACGCTGGTGGAAGGCTCTGCGGGGCAAGGAAATTATCGTCCCGGTTCTTCAGCGTTGGCTCGGTGTAAGGTAGCCTCAGCCTATGCGTGCTCGGGCGGCGTCCGCCACGGCGTTACCTGCCATCCAGCCCGTGGCCCATGCGCAGTGCAGGTTCCAGCCCCCGGGCAGGGCGTCAATGTCCAGCATCTCGCCCGCCATGTACAGGCCCCGTTGACGCAGGCTTTGCAGGCTGTCTTGGGCCAGTTCTTCAAGCGGAACCCCGCCGCTTGCCACCCACTCGGCCTTGTTCATTGCCCGGCCATCTGTCTTGATGCGGGTGGATACTATCTGTCCGGCAAGCGCCTGTAACTTAGCCGGAGAAAGGGCGCTCCAGCGGCTGTCCGGGGGCAGTTTCATGTCCGCGAGCAGCCTTTCCCAGAGCTTTACCGGAAGGTCCATGACGGGGTCTTCCACGACGGTCTTTCTTGCGTGGGACTGCTGAATCTCGCGCAGGATGCGTGTCGGCTGCCCCTGTGTGAGGTGTGCTGCCCAGTTTATCTCCAGCATGGTCGTGTGGCCAAGCTCTGCTAGTGCGGCGCTGTGTCTTGCTGTCAGCTCCAGCACGGCCCTGCCGCCTATGCCATTCGGGTGCAATGTCACTCCGCCACCGGCCTCTGCGTCCAGCTCGGGCAGCCAAGCTCTTGCCCCCGGCACTTCGAGCGGCGCGCTGACTTTGGCCCTGTGGTCATTTGTGCATAGCAGGACGGGGCTGGGAACCCATTTGCGCGGCATGTGGCCGAACTGTGTGGCCAAGGCCCAGCCGAGTTGCCCGGAGCGTCCGCCCGTGGCAAGAAGCACATAGTCGGCATCCAGCGAGGGGCCGTTCTTTGTCCAGAGGCGGAAACCCTCGGTGGAGGCACTCATTTCGACTAGGGCATTGCCTGTAACAATTCGAACTCCGGCCATTTTGGCGGCTTCAAGAAGACAAATGGAGAGCCTTTGCGCGGCCAGACCAGGCAGGGGGCGTAGGGAGGCGTCGGGCATTGTCTGGCATCGTATCCCAGCCTCTCGCAACCAGAGCGCCATTTGCGAAGGTGGAAAGGCCATGCAGGCCCCTCGCATGAATTCTCCGCCATTGGGGCAGGCTGCTGCAAAGGCGTCCGCATCGTCGTCGGCGCGAGTAAGGGCGGGAGGGTTGCGCGGGTCGTTCATCCAGCGAAGAGGCTCGGCCTCGCGCTCAAGCACCAGTACGTCCAGCCCCGGACAGCCCTGTGCAGCGGAAATTGCCGCTATAAGGCCCGCCGGACCACATCCTGCCACTGTCAGGTTCATTGTCGGGATTCCACTGCGCAGGGTGCCTAGAGGGCAAGTTTTTCTTCAGTCATATCAATGACTTGCCGATTGATGTTTTCTGTGTTCCTGTCAATTAAGGCAGGCGATACATTCCCTCTCGCGACAAGCCGTACCCCCTCTGATGGCACATCTGCTGATAGTCGAAGACGATCCGGTTTCCTCACGGATACTTGTCAACCTGCTGCACAAGCGGGGACACGAGCCGCACACCGCATCCAGTGTGGCGGAGGCTATCAGCGTTCTTGAGCGCAACACGCTCATAGATCTGGCCATTCTGGACAATCAGCTTCAGGGCGAATACGGATGGCAGTTTCTGGAGCACATTCGCAAGGACTTCATATTTCGCAATCTGCCGGTCCTTATCTACACCGGTAGCAGCGACCGAAACTCGGTGTTGAAGTATCTGCAACTGGGCGTGCAGAAGATACTGGTCAAGCCCTACAACGCCAGCCAGATAGAGGAGGAGCTGACCCGTGCCGTGCAGCAGGACTGGCGCGGCATGGTATTTGAATCCCCGGACCGCGTTTGTCAGCGTCTGAATATCAGCGAGGACGATTACTACAAGTCCCTCATACGCGGGGCAGTGGATGTGAAGGAACATGTTCCGCACATGAACAAACTGGTCGGTGCGCGTGACTTGCGCGTGTTCGACGAGCATCTGTCCGCCCTTCAGAGCCTTGCGCTGAATCTTGGCGTGTCCTTGCTGGAAAACGCCGTGGAGAGCATTCAGGAGTCCCTGCGGGATGGGAAACTGGACCAGAGCATTTACCTTATCAACCGACTCGTCCCAACGGCTCGCCTGATGCATCACCGTGCCCTGTCGCACTTCGGGCTGACAGGTAGCGAGGAGTTTCCGCAGGATCTGTTCGGCGATCAGCGCGAGGAGGTTGCCCGCAAGAGCAGGGAGGCACAGAAGGTCGTGGTCGCCCCTGCACCTATTGCCAAGACAGACCCTCTGGATGTGATTATCCAGAGTCCGCTCAGTGCCTTTGCCGAGGATTTTCGCACCCTGCTGGACCGCAGGATATTTGCCGATGGCGAGGTGGAGGGGACAATATCGGGCAGGGATGCCGCCGTTGGCATAGAGGAGATTCTGGAGAGTCTGCGCCTATTGGCCAGGCTTGGTAGCGCAACGCCGGAGGAAATTGCGCGCTTTGCCCACGATTTGCCCGGTGTGGACTCCCGCCTTGTGAGCATTGCCAATTTGCTCTCCAGCAAGGGAGAGCGCATTCTCCTGCCGGAGCATGCGGTGACAGTTCTTGGCGGCACGATGTGCGGCTGCATACTTATCCCTATGGCGTGGCTCAGGGCCTCGCGCAGGGGGCGCAATCCTCTGCGCCTTGAGTCAATGGCAAGGCATGGGATGGCCGTTGCCCTCCTTGTGCGCGAGCTTGCCATCAAGTTCAGCGGCACGCAGGAGTTCGCATCCGCCGCACTCGCCTACGGCCTTGGCAAGTGGCTTTTGGCCATACAGTACCCGGCGTTTTTCGGCATGAGCATGGTCCTTGGGCGCGAGGAGCATGGCAAGGTCTTGGACAAGGAGCGTCGCCTCTTTGGTATAGACAGTCGCACTCTGGGGGCGAAGTTTGCAAAGAGGGCGGGCCTTAGCGATGCGGTGGTGGCCGCGACGATATTCTTGGACAGCCCAAGTCGTGCCCCGGAGGGCGAGCCGCGCATTATTACCTCGATGGTGAATCTGGCCGATCTATTGGCCCGCATCAAGGGCATCGGTTACAGTGGGGTGGAGCGCATTGTTGACAGTGAGGACTTTATCCACTCTCCCGCATGGGAGGCCTTGAAGGAGTCTCAGGTCAAGCTTCCTTTAGACCCGCCAGAGTATCTCTCCGCCTTGGACAGCGTCGTAGAGCGTGTTCGCAACATTGTCGAGACAGCCTTCGAGTAGGCTTGGAAAGGCAAGTTCGGGGTTTGGAGAGGATGGGTTAACCTTTGAATTTGTAATTGGATTGTTTTATATAGTTTTCCCATGCTCATTCCCCGACGCAAACACATGTTCCTTTCCTTATCGGTCACTGTCGCGACATGTTACCTAGTGGTCCTATTGCTCTTGAGCGCCTGCCAGAGCAGCTTTTTGTATCACCCCACCCACAGGGCCGATGGCGAGCTGCGCGAGTGGCTGATTGCGGGGCGACACAGCGGCTTTGTCATGCGCGATGGAGAGGCCGGGCGTCCGGTTTGGCTGATACTGCACGGTAACGCCGGGCAGGCGTCCATTCGTGGCTACATAGCCGATATTCTGCCCGATAAGGATGCCGTTTATGTACTTGAATACCCAGGCTTCGGGCGCAGGCCGGGTAGTCCCTCGATGGAGAGCATAAACGCTGCCGCGCTCGAAGCTCTTCGCGATCTTCAGGCGAGGCATCCCGGGCAGGCTGTCTGCGCCATTGGCGAATCGATGGGCAGCGGCCCGGCTTCTTGGCTAGGCTCTCAGGAAGCGGCTCCTTCCCGCATCGTGCTTGTGGTGCCCTATAATCGTCTTGTGGACGTGGCTCAGGAGTCCACGCCATTTCTCCCGGTTTCGCTCCTGCTTCGCGACCGCTGGGACAACGCTGCGGCCCTCAAGAACTACAAGGGCAGGCTGGATATATACGTAGCCTCAGAGGACAGGGTGATACCCGTGAAGCATGGCCGCGCGCTTCGCGATGCCCTTCCTCAGGCCAATTACCACGAGCTTCCCGGAGGTCACAACGACTGGTCCATGCATATTGGCAAGCTGCCTGAATAGGCCTCGCTTGTAGCCCATTCGGACGGATGCTGCATGTTCAATAGTTTGTCCATGTTTTCGATTGAGCGAATTGTCGTCCGATGTCATTATCACTAGGCATGGAAGGTAGGCAACTGAAGGCATTCCCGGCTCCTTTTGCGTGGAAGAACATCCCTGTGCAGTCCAGCATTGTGTCCGAGGACTCGCTTGCAATTCGTTCTGCCGGATGCACCGACTGGTTCGTTGACCCAGTGGAAAAGCTCTGGAACAAGGATGATGCTCCTTGTGCCCTGTTTACTCCGCCGGACTCGGAGTTTGTCTTCGGGGCAAAGGTGAAAGTGGACTTCGCATCAACGTTCGACGCCGGAGTTATTCAGGTTCGCGTCAAGGACGACCTTTGGGGGAAGCTCTGCTTCGAATATTCGCCTCAGAACAAGCCTATGATTGTGTCGGTTGTAACGCGAGGCATGTCGGACGACTGCAATTCGACCATTATCGATGGCGACGTGGTGTATCTTCGAGTAGCCGTAAGGCCGCAGGCCATAGCCTTTCACTACTCTATCGATGGAGCTTTCTGGCACATGGTTCGCTACTTTACGCTTGGATGCAGCGACAATATCCGCGTCGGCCTTTCGGCACAGTCTCCATTCGGCGAAGGTTGCAGCGTCACTTTTTCCGAGATTCGCTATCGGGCGGGGACTATCAAGGATCACCGCAGCGGCGAGTGATATCCTGCCATATACGAACGATCCGAGCTGTTTCCAAGACTTGCACTCGCATGGGCGCGAGGCATCTCGCCCTTTGCGGAATACTGTGGCTTGACAAATCATCTCAAGTGGCAAGAGATATTGGCCGATATTGACCCTAGAGATGCAGTTCCGGGCACACAACGCGATGGCGCTACTGGCGCAGCGACTTCTTCTCCTCCCCGAGGGGGGAGAATAATTGACCATGCCCGCGCGGGCCGCGCATCAAATCGACTTGCCCGCATTCACTGCAAGGATTGCCGCGCTGGCATCCTTTCCGCCAAAGGGAGAGAGTATCCCGGCAAGCCCACTAAGCTATAGGGGGTAACAGCGACCAGATATGGGTCGGAACCCTGAAGGGGAACCATCCGCAGCTTATCTTCCTCGCAAAGAGGGCTGGAATCATCACCGCGTTTATTTTACTGAATAACTTTTTATTTAGAGGACATTTTATAATGCAAAAGGCACCCATCACCAAGTACCGCCCGTTTAACCAGATACCCATCGTGAACCGTCAGTGGCCCAGCCGTGTCATCGACCGCGCCCCGGAATGGTGC
>LVBW01000049.1 GCA_001604585.1 Puniceicoccales bacterium Verruco_02
GCATTACTGACCATGTGATATTCACGACATTAAATATAATCAAGACTAAATCATTAACAGTCAGACACATCGAGAGCGGACCGGCTCTGGCGCATCACCGCCGCACTCGCGTGCCACGAACTGTCAAAGACCTGCCGCGCCACTATTAAAAATATAACAAAACAAGAGCAGGCACACAACCACCATTCGCAACTCCAAGCCCCCAACATACAAAAAGCTTACTCATCACAACACAAAACACGGCGCATCCACCTTTGCATACTCCTGCCCCAAAGCTACAATACGCCGCTCGCCCCGCGAATGACTAGGCCCAAGCTCTATGAACAACACCTGATCCTCGCTCCTGTCGATAAGCTCAACAAGCCGATGCTCCAACTCCAACCTCTCACGCTCGGTCAAGTCACACTCAAACACCGAGTATTGCAAATGCACACCATAATCCTTGCACGCCCTATGCACCCGCCGCAAACGCTTGGGATCACACACATCATAACAAACTATGTAGTTGGTCTTCATAAACTCCCCCACCCTACGTGTATGGATTACTTTTTCCCCATAACCACACAAAACAACCCACGTCCGTCTCAACGCGTTGTGAAAGGCACATACTGCTCAATCTCCCCACCCAACACCCGTGCCAACAACCTAAACTGTAACTCCAACGCACGCCTGTAACTCAACTTATAGTCAAACACCGGATGATTCACCGTGGCCGCCATACGCTGCTCATAAGCCATGAAAAACGTCTTCCTTCCATTCGCCGTCAACGAAACAGAATCCCCCGCACGCACAAAATCCGACTCGCCAACCCGCCCATTATTGACAAGCGACAACACGATAGAATCCACAATAATTGCCCGGAACTCCTCCATCACATCCAAAGCCAAGGCCGGACGCCCAAAACGCGGCTGATGCAAGAACCCCACATACGGATCAAACCCGCAAGCATACGCCGCCAATGTGCAATCCCTAGCCAACATACTATAACCAAGGGACAACATCGCATTAACAGGATCGCGCGGCGGACGACGATTACGCGAATTAAAGTCAAACGACAAGCCCCTAGCCGAAGCCCGTCTAGCCGCCCCAGCACCCTCCGCCACATCCTCCACGCCCCTAGGCTTAAGCATACCCTGAAAGTAGCTGAAGTATGCCAGCGCCCCCGCTCCCTCAATCCCCATAAGCTCCACTACACTACCGGCCCCAAGCGCAGCATGGGCGGCATATTTCAACCGCTGAAGAATCTCACGCGGCGGAGCGATATGATTACGCATCAAGAGCGTACGCTGATTGCGCAACTTACCATGAACGAACAAACGCGCATGGTTTAGCCGCAACTCCGCATCCGAAGCCTGCCTGAACTGCTCGATACGCGTAAAAACATTCGTAAGCGAGTGCCCCCGCGTAATCCCGTAAAACCAACCCCCAAGCGTGAAGTAAGTAATCGGAATGTCCTTCTCGCACAGGGCCTGAACTGCGGCAGCCGACATCTGGATAGCACCGAAAAGGGCTAAGTGATGCAAATCCATCAAGCGGAACTCTCCCACCACCACATCCTTCTCCTTCACAAGCAAGGTCTCGCCCTTCTTCGACACATACATGTGTGGACTCTGAAGATACAAGGCCTTGGTATCGTCGCCCGGGGTCAGAAGTCGCCGCACATCCTCGCCCGGCTTCATAGGCTTGGGCCTGATCTCCGGCCAGCTCATGAACGGCCCGCTGCTGATCCGGTCCAGTTCGGCCCCCGCTATCTGCATTGGCAGCTCCATCTGCTCTGCTGGCGCAAAACCCGGCATGGCATCCCCGCAGCGCATCGCCTCGGCAAGATAGCGCGTCTCGTCCGGCAGGCAGTGCCCTACATGCGAACAGCGCGGGCACTTCCACGAGTGGTCGAGCGGCGGGGGCAGCTCCCCATAGCCTGCACGCCGCGCCTGCCGGATATTTTCCATAACCCAAGCCTCAAGCTCCGCCGTCAAGGCCAGAGGCACGCGCTGCCTCGTCTGCCGATAGAATATGTATCCGCGCTCGCAAATGTAGCCATTATCGCGCAAGAGTAGCATTTGCAGACCAAGCTGCATACGGTCCGCATCCCAGATTTCCGGCAGTCCGTCCTCTCCATCCTTGGGCGCACCCTTCTTGTATTCGACTGGCGACAGCTCCGGCGGCAGCCCCTCCCCACCCGGCTTTACCTCAACAAGGTCGAGCTTCGCCGTCACGCCCAGCCTATCCGAAGCCAACGCTACGGAGCGCGAGTGTATGGTCTCCTCCACAGCCTCTCCGGGAGCCGCAAGCGCCCCCTTGCCGCCATCGACGCGCGCGTGTTCCTGCTTGCCCTGAATGGTGTCCGAATTGTGAACAAATATGCCTAGGACAAACTGGTAATAGTAGAGCCGTGGGCAGTAAACGAACTCGTTAAGCTGCCGCGCAGGAATGACCAGAGTGTCGGGCGAATCGTTCGTGGCGGGAGATTGCTGGGGTTAAGGCTTGTCAGGCGACGGGATGAAAAGGCCAAGGCCGAAATGTGCCCCGTAGCCCGCAACGATGGGGCCGCGTACAGGCGCGCTGAAGCTTAGGCGCAGGCCCGTGCCAAAGGCATGTGAAGTGCGGCTGCCATGCGCGTCCGGTTCTGCGGCATTGCCGCGCTCGCGCGTGGTCTTGAATTGCAACCAGTGGAAGCTGCGATCCTCGTTCAGCTCCAGCAAGCGGAGCTGCTCAACATTTTCGATCGAGGCACTACCCGCAGCTATCTGCCCTCCCTTGCCCATTGCATTACCATCCTCATGCAGCAGGCGTACAAGGTCGTGCGCTGGCGAACCGATCGGCAACATAAGGCCACCGATCTCGCCCATCTTCGCCTCGCCGTTCTTGCGCGTCTTGGGGTTGCGCACCGGGACGAAGGGTGTGATGGAGGTCCATGTCTTCGATTCGCCAAAGAGAGCACAGCTGTTGCGGAAGTCCTCAGGCTGTCCAGCGGCGAGCTGCACGAGCTTCGGAGCCATCTTGCCCGTGCCGAGCAGTCCGCGCAAACGTTTGGCAAGACCGCAGTAATCTGTGAAAGCCGGGTCGTCCAGCCGGTTCAGGCAATCGAGAGCACGCAGGGCGTCGCGGTCGAAGCCGTGGCGTGCGTACAGGGTGATATAATCAATCGCACCCGTGCGGGCGTTGCACTCCGGCAGGATGTAGGCGTGCGAATGCGCAATGTCTCCCACGCTGTCGTTCGGGTTGCGGTCCGCGTCGCAGCCGGTGAAGACGAACTTGTCCGAATTTTTCGGCATCTGCGAGCAGAGGAGCTTGTGGATAACATCCGTGATTATGAGCGTCTTTGTGATCTGCGGCGGCACGGTGCTGACAAGGGCGAAGCGGACGACAGTCGGACTCTCGCCCTTCTTGCCGCGCGCAGCGCCGGGCTTGAAGCGGAAAGGTTCGGCAGGCCGCGCATAGATCACCCAGCGCGAGCCGGGCGGCTGACTCCATCCGGCGGAGCGCATGTCCGAAGTCACCACCTGAAGGGCCTCAAAGATGCGTGAAGGCAAGATGCTCGCTGCCTTGGCCTTTTTCCCCTTGGCGTTGGATGGAGCCTGCGAGGCAAGCCACGCGGCGAAGGCATCCGGCGACTCCGGCGCGAGCAGGCGTAGTGGCTCGCGGTTGCGTTCGGCGTCGGCATCTGAGGCGAGCGGTGCGACAAGCTGCTTGCGCAGTTTGCTGTCACTTTCCAGCGAAGCATAGTCCAGATCCACAATGTCGGCATCGGCCAGAGCCTCGGCACGGCCAAGGTAACTGAGCGAGCGTAGCAGCCCCCGCAGGACGGCCTTTTCCTGATCCTCCAGCTCCACGGGCCAGAAGACGATGAGAGGCCAGAATGCAAGGAGCGCCGCCGGGCTGGCGTCGTTTGCAGGGGCTTCGGTCCCGTTTCCGCCGGGGCCGCCGGTGTGAACGAAGGCGTCTATCAGCTTCACGGGCTTGCTGCCCACGGGCATATAGTGCCGCGTGTGGGCGGCGGCAGTGTCGGGGCTGACGCGGTAGCTGGGCAACGCCGCAGCGAGCTTTTCGACAAGTGCCGCGAAGGCGTGCTCAGACAAGAAGGGCGCAAGCTCTGGATGCACGCGCTCGATAAAGCTGCCCTTGTGGTACCACGCGGCGATTAGGGCACGCAGGATGCGCCAAGGCGCGGGCGGCCACTCTGGCACGGCCTCGTTGGCGTGCGTCCCCCACGCGGAGGAATGATACCGCCCCGAGATGAAGCGGAAGGCCATCGAGATCATTCGCTCGCCTCGTTGTCGGAATCATCGCTGGCGGCGTCGGCGCTCTTGCCCTTCTTATCCGCCTTTTCTTCCTTCGAGGGCACGTATTTCACGGTCGTGACGACGGGGCTGGCGAAGACGCCCAGGGCCGCTGCGGCGGCGATCATTTCGGGCAGCGCGGCTTCGATTTCGGCCAAAGTCGGCAGCACGAACCCCTTCGGGCGATCGACGGACACTCCGCCCTCGACTACTTCCAAATCGCACGCCGTGCGCGGGCGGAAGGGCAGACTCAGGATGCGCTGGATCTTGTAGAGCGCGAGGGCGACAAGCAGCTCCGTAACCTCGTCCGCAAAGCCGTAGCCGCGTATCTGTGCAATATCCAGATTGAAATACGCAACGATGTCGCCCGTGAACTCGTCGCGGTGAAAGGGCACGTTGCCGTATCCCTCTTTTGCGCCTTTTCCTTCACCCTTTCCGGGATTCACGCGGTCGTTCTTTACGCCACCGCTTGCCACAACGGTAACATTTTTTGCCTCGATAAACGATGTCAAGGCGCGTGGCTTGCGTAACATACCAGCGATTTCTTCAAGAAACACACCGTGAAGAAGACTCGCCGGATCATACTTTAGCAGAGTCGAGCCAAGCTTCTTGATCGCCCGCTGGAGAGCAATACTACTTTCTCCCTTCTTGGGAAGTCCGAGTTCATTTCTAAGCACATCCTTGAACTCAACGTCATCGATCTTCGCGTCCAAAATATAGGAACTATCCAGCCGGTGCGCTTCGAGGACGGAGTTTGTCACCGGCGTGCCGTCCGGCTCGACCACGTTCACATACGGCAGCCCGAAGAGGGGGGCCTGCCACGCGGACTTCGGCTCGTCCCAGCAGACGTTTTCCAGCCGGTTGGCCATGCTCTGGGCGGACTCCACGAGCAGCATCTCGGTGTTCTTGTCGTCGTTAAGCTTGTAAGTCGCCGGGCCGAGGTCCGGGAAGCCCGTGGGCTGGAAGCGCGTCCCCTGAATGGGGGCCATTTTTGCCGTCACGAGCAGGCGCGAGGCGTTGGGGTCTAGGAGCTTAAGCAGGGGTGATTTCTTGTTCGGTTTCCTTTGAAGTGTTGAGCGTGTCGCCTTCGCCACGGCGCAGGGCGCGCTTGGCGAGAGCATCGAAAGACTTTGTGTTGATCGGGAACAGCAGGGCGGCAGCGGCGCGGCGCGAAGCTTCAGCCCCGACGCCGAATGCCTGCCTCTCCGCATCACGCCAGCGAACGGGCGTGACGGGGGCGAGGCCGCTTGACCGCAGGCGGTGCGAAGCCAGCTCCAGCGCCACCCTGCCCTCGCCCGCAGCCGCGCGGTTGAAGATCATCGGCACAGGCGGTATCTCCACGTCGAAATGTGCGCTGCCAGATAAAACCTCGCCGCTGCCGCCAGCATCCCGGCGTTTGGGCGAGTAACAAAGGCGCGTGAGAGCGAAGGACAGCGGCGGCATAACTTTGGAACGAAGACTCTCATCCGCCACATCGGCGAGGAACTTGCCGCTGGCTTTCGCCAGCTCGGGCGAGTAACGCCAGTCAATCAGGCACAGTCCGCGAAGCATGGCCTCGAGCGCTGCCTCATCCACGCCACCGTCGATAAACTCCGCGATGTCGGCCAGATTCGCACTGATGGCGGAAAACTGCAGCAGGGCGCTCTCGCCCTTCATGCCCGCAAGGATCAACCGGCGGCGCATCACGGCAAGGAGCGAATCCACAAGACCGCCCCCGCGCCATACTTGGTTGTTGCTGTCCGTTTTGAGCCAGTCGGCAGAGGCCACGCTGCCCTTCCAGTTGGAAATATCCACAGGCACCAGATGCCCGCGAAGCGGCATGAAAAGGCTGCCCTTGCCCTTGCCGAAATAGGTATTGAGCGAGGCGAGCGACGCCGCCAGTCGAGCCTCGACCCTGTTTCCAGACGCGCCCTCGCCGACAAACTCCAGCCACTTGGGCGAAAGCGGGGCCAGGGGACGTATGTTATTGTCCTTTGCCCATTTATGGCTGTTGCCGAGTGCCGCGTCGCACTCGCCAAGGGTTTCGAGAAGGCCCATCGCCGCCGCCCCACCCTGTGTTGACAGGGCAATCACGGCCTCGTCCAGCCTTCGCACGGCGCGCTTGATGCTAGCAGGCGCATTGTCCCCGGCCTTCTGCCGCAGTCTTTGCATCCACGAGTCTATGGGGGACAGCAGCGCCTGCACCTCGCTGTGGGCCACGACGGGCACGCGGTCCAGAGCTACAGCGAAGTAAGCCAGACCATTGCGCATCTGGAAGGCATACCGCTGGAAGGCTGTCACGCCACGGTCAATACCCAGCGCCGCGATAGCGCGGTAAAAGTCCACTGCATCCTGTGCCTGAAGCCCGCCGAATTGGCGGTTGCAGCCCATGACCTGCACGCGGCCCTCGGCGAAGAGCGAATGGATCTCCGCATAGCTGGCGGGACGCTCCCAGAGGGGCATCCACATCTCGCAGCGCGTGCCCCCGGTCTCGGCTTCTGCGGAGCTGCCGTAGCCGACACTCCTTGGACGCACGCAGAAGGGGAAGGCGAGCCGTCCGTCTGTGATGCTGCCAAGACGCTTGGTCGCGGCGGCGGCAAAGCTCATCGCGCCCTCCAGCATCAGGATGTAATTCCACTGAATGACGTTACCCGAGCCCTCAAAGGAACTGGATGTATTCGGCCCGCCGCATGCCAGCGGGCTGAACTGACCGATGGCCGCGCCGCCAAGACCCGGCACCACCTCTCCAAACAGTGCCCCGCGCAGTAATGCCTGCGAGCGGTCCGGATCCACCCCATCCGCAAGACCGAAGATCCCCGCCACGCGCTGGAGGTAGTTGTTGGTAAAGTCGAGCCGCCCGTCGTTGCCGCCCGTGCCCAGAAGCGCCGGGTACTTCGGTCCGCCCTCGGTCAGGACGTAGGCACAGTCGAGCCAATTGAGCGCCACATCGGGCAGCTCCGCGCGGCAGGCGTCGAGCAGCTCGGCCTTGCGATCCGTGGACTTCTCGCTGATGCCTAGCCGGCCGAGAATCGACTTCGCGGCAAGAATTGTCTCACGAAGCGGAGCAAAACGCGGCGCAGTGGCCTTGCTCACGGCATCAATGCCGCTCTTCTGATCCTTCGGATAAAAGCCGCTGCCGCCATTCCACGGCGCAATGACGGGCGTCGGGGCGTAGCGGTTGAGGAAAAAGTCGAGAATCTCCTCCCGCGTCCATTCCGTTTCGAGGATAAAGATGTCATTCTTCCAACAGCCACGCACGCGGGCCTCCGGGGCCTGCGTCGCCAACAGGCGCAGAATGCCCAACGCCTTCAGGTAGCTGTCAAGCGGCGTGACATTGCAGCCGGAGAGTGTGATTTGGTTCATACGGCGGCTTCCCTGGTTTCTTGCAGCTGGGGTATGTCGGCGTCCTTGGAAGCCCTTGCGTCGGCGGCACGGAGGATGGTCTCCAGCAGGGCCAAGCGGAAGGGACCGAAGCTCTCGCGCAAGTCGAGCGTCATATCCAGCCACGAGGGCCGTTTGTGCGTGACACTGCCCATGCGCATGATTGTCAGGTCCGCCTTCAGCGCCTCGGCAATCTCTTGCCGACCGCCTTCGCCTTCCGGCAAGGTCAGGGGAAGCTGGTCCGCAACCGGAAACGTGTCGCCATGCCAAATGCCACGCGCATAGAGCGGTTCGCCGTCCACGAATGCGGCGATAGCGGCGTCTTTTGTCGGCTCTGACTCGCCGGGCATGGAGCGGATGGAGAGCCGAACCTTGCCGTGGTGCGCGGCGATGAGGTAGGCCACTAGGGCACGAGTTTGCGCATCGCAAGCCTTTGCGGCGTCCGAGCCGAGCCAGCCAAGGGCCGACGCCAGCTCGTGCCGAAACTGTTTGCGGCAGTAGCGGGCCATCTTCGAGCGGCCCGCGTCCTTCTCGCTCTTGGCGAGCAAAGGCTGATCGGAAAGCGAAGCCGCAGCGACATCATACACCGCATCCGGCTCAAGCGCCTTCCCTTCCGCATTCTTGCTGATCCCCCGCACGGCAAGTTGGAAAACCGGGTGCGCCTTGCCCACGTCGTGCCAGATGGCGGCAGTCCGCAGGGCAGAGCGTTCCGCATCATTAACGATGAGCGTTGCCATCACACGCGCAGTCTCAACGAGAACCGCGTTCGTGTGTTCATAAAGGCCCTGCGCATCCTTCGCGCCACCAGTGGCGTATTCCTCGCCCGCATTGTGCTCACGGCCAAAGAGAATGCCCTTGTCCTCCTCCGGGCGAACCCAGTCGGGCATGTTTAGCAGCACGACCTCGCCGCTCTTTTTGTTCTTCTTTTCCTCGCCGACAAGGCCAGTCCAGCCCAGCGCGTCCTCATAGCCTCCCGCAAGGCGCGGCAGCATATACATGCGCCCGGCCACGACATTGTCATACTCGCCCACGCTGCACCATTCGCCCTCCAGCGCATCCCAGGTCCATGCGTTGAGGCTCTCAGCCTGCTTCGCATGCGTCTTGCCAAGCTTCTTCAAAAACTCCTTGAAGCGACCGATACCCACGCGGCAAAGTTCCTCGCGCGTCGGTTGCAGAATGTCCTTCGCGTTCAGCTCCTCAGCCTTCAGCCCTTTGGGTAGCTCGCGCCAGAAAACCAACACATCCGCGCTGTCAGCATCAGCATCGCGCACGTAGCGCGACACGTCGATATCCGCTCCGGAAAGGTCCGCTGTCGTGTCGAAAAGGTCCAACAGATCCTTGCGCCGCAGGACGGGCCGCACCTTCGCGTCCGGCTTTGCGGTTATGGCGGACAAGCTCGCCGGTCCGGCGTCACTCCCCGCGCCCATCCGCAGCAGCAATTCGCGGCATTCGGCAACTTGTTCGGCGTCATACGGCAGCGCCAGCTCCGCCGCCGCCTTGTCGTCCGCCTTCCCAAAGTCGATCCAGAAAATGCGTGCGCCCTCGACCGTGCCCCGGCGATTGCAGCGCCCGGCCCGCTGCACAAAACTGCTCCACGGGCACAGTTCCGTAAAAAGCGTCGTGGCCGAAAGGTCCAGCCCGGCCTCCACGACCTGCGTTGCAACGACAATGCCCTCAAAGGGTACCTTGCCCGGACTGTCGCCCACGGCCTTAGCGCCCGTCAGCAGCTCCATGAACTTATCGCGCTCTTTCGGACGAAAGCGCGAATGCAGAAGCAGACATTCATCCGCCCGGTCCGCACCCAGAAGCGTTTTCACATTCTGAAAAACATCCTGAGCACGGCTTACGCGGTTCACAATGACGAGCGACAGCCCGCCGCGTTCCGCATATACCGTGCAGACCTTTTCCGCCAGTGCCGCCGCGTATGCGTCATCGCCCTTGGGAGCCAGCTTCATGCCCGCAGAGTGCAGGGCCTTGGCAGCGTTGAGTCGCGATGCCACAGCCGGTATGGCACGATCTTCCTCGGCAAGTTCCACACGCGCAACCCTGGCCAGTGCGTCGCGAAAATCCACCGTTGCCAGCCTGTCCGCGTCTAGCGTTGCGCTCATCCACCAGGTGGCACTCTCCGCCCCGCCAATCTTTTCTCTAAGGCCCTGAAGCTGTGCCCCAGTCTCCACGCCCACACCCATCAGCTGCACCTCGTCCATCACCCAGAGGCAGTCATTATTGAGCAACGCAAAGTGCATCGGCCAGCGGTGCCGGCTCATCGCATAGCCACGGTTCAGCGCACGGGAAAGGAGCATGTCCTGCGTGCCAATAATTAAGGCAGGGGCTTCCGGGGAAAGATCCCAGTCCCGTGCATCGGAAGACGCCTCCACTCCGCCCATAAGGACAAGCGGACCTCGCCCTCCAAGCGCATACAGCCGCTGCGCCGCACGTGGGCCAAGGCCCAACGCGCCCTTGCGCTGCGCTTCACAAAGGTTCTTCAGCCAGCAAATCGCTTCCAGCTGCGTCTGCTCGACAAGCGAACGCATCGGCAGGCAGTAAACAAGCCTGCGCGGCCAAGTAGCTTGCTCCTCAACATTCACCTGATTCCAAAGCCAAGCGAGTATGACGGAGGCGGTTTTACCCATGCCCGTGGGGACATTGATCAGGCAGTCAGGAATACGGTTACCAGCACACGCCGGGAAAGCGCTTGCGAGCTTCTCTGAAATGCGAACGGGTGCGCGTTCCCACCAAACGCCACGGAGAAGAAAGACGCATATTCAATGCTCATCTTGAATACGTATAATCCACATAGACGAATAACTGTCAATAACGCATAATTTCAGCACTGGAACAATATTCGACATATATCGCTGCGCTCGTGAACGCCGCTTTGGAATCAGCAGTGGATAAAGGCCAGATTTAACAACAGGTTCCATAGCGAGAACATGGCTTTGCTGATGGATGGCAAGGCTTTGGAAGCAAGTAGTATTGAAAATATCCGCCGAGCTTCCAAAGCGAAGCCAGACGCCGCAAAGACCGTTCGCAGCAGAAATCAAAGCTGCGAGATCTGGCCGAAAATGATTGCTTATGTATATCTCGGTGAATTTTGAGGTGCGCTCTATGTGAATCTTCCTCTTGCGACTTGAACAGCATGGAGCGCACAAAGATTTGCCGAAGCGTTCAAACACCTTGACAGGCAAGCGTGCCATGCATTTGCTCATCACCTTTCCGGGGTGTAGCTCAGCCTGGCTAGAGCGCTACGTTCGGGACGTAGAAGTCGCAGGTTCAAATCCTGTCACCCCGACCATTTTCCATTGCCCGCAGCAAGGAACATAGGTCAACCAGAAGCGCCAATGCTTCACAACTACTTGCCTGCGTTGGCAAAGCGCACCTTGATTCCCTTGCCCAGAACCTCCCCGATGGCATCGGAAATATCGCCGTTCAGGGTCAGATTCAGGTCCACTGGCAGGCCGTCGCGCTCGTCCCCCCTGCCAACCAGGCGGATGAATATCGGAGCATCGGGATCGGCCTTGATTTCCAAGCTGAAGCTGCTGACAAGCAGCTTGCTTATGGCCTTGCGAATCTTGTCCCTTGCAAAGCCGCTCACATCCATGCCCGACATAAGGGCGTCGGGATCGTCATAGCTGAGGCTGGCATTCTCGCCACTGCGCAGGCTCATGCGACCGGGAAAGATTACTAGTTCGCCATTCACCCAGCGAAGGCTGATTACGCCGTCGATACGCCCTTCGGCCCGGCCTTTGAAGCTCGGAAAAAGAGCCAGTAGCTGCCCGATGGAAACATTCTCAATGCGCAGAGAAACCGCGATGGACGAGTCGCTCTCGACAAAGCTGAGATTATCCACCCATACCTGCCCGCCATAAAAAGACGCCTTGAGTTCGCCAAGCTTCAGCCCCTCCTCAAATGAATATGAAAGGGCCGCGACGAGGTTCTCCAGACGCAGATCTCCGATGGAAAGACTCTTTGCCGCGAGCTTTTCGGTATGAAGCTCAGGCTTTCCGGCACTGACACGCAGCTTCGCTGACAGGTCCACTCCTTCGGCACGTATGCCCGATGGACTGTATTCAAACACGCAACCGCGCGTGCCAAAGTCGAGCGCAGCCCCAAGCCCGGAGGCTCCACGGCCGATGGCGAGGGCAACGACGTCCGTCAGGGACAACTGCACCCAACCGCCAAGACGCATGGCACCACTGAAGCGTGCCCCTGCCGCCGATATGGACCGAAGCTCCACCGTGCGGGGCATGTCAACACGCAGGACAGAGCCGCCGCTTTCGGAATGGCTGCTGCCAAGGGATAGGTCCATAGCACCAGTGCTTATCGAAACGCCACCACCGGGCAGAGACAGGCTCATGGAGTCGCTCCGTATGCCCAGCGAAGCATCAAGTGCAGGGAAGCTGAGCGGGCCACCGGGACGCACCGACAAGGCAATATCCGCCGTACCACCCATCAAGACCTGCCTAGAGAGCAGCCCCGAAGCAAGAGAGGAGAGGTCTATACCTGTGCAGTTGGCCTCGAATGGGCTGGAAAGAGTAAGCTGCCCTTGCGAGTCCACCCTGCCGCGAATCTCCCCACTAATGAAACGCCCGCCGTAGAACATGGCCGTCACAGAGCCTATGCCGAGCTGACCCGGAAAGCTCAAGTGGCTGGGCCATACCTGAAGTTCGCTAATCGCAAGCGTGCCCAAGCCGAGGCGCCCGATGCGCACTCCTTCGGGCAGCTCCAGCGATATTCCGTCCTTTATGCTGGAGATGCGGGCATTGCGCACCATCACAGCCTCCATTGCGAAAGGCCCTGTGGGAACGCCAGCCCATGCCGCATCGGCACTTATGCGCCCGGATGCAGAAAAGCCGCCAGCTGTCAGCCCGCCAGCGGATATGAACAGGTCGGCATCCATCTGCCCGCCGAACTCCAGCCCGTCCATAATCGAGGGCAGCCAGCCGACGGGGAACCGGACCTTGTCCAGCGAACAGCGAGGCAGGGAAATATCCACAAACACGCCATCAAGCGTGTTCGGGGCCGAGACTGCCATTTCCAAGGGCTGAGGCAGCCAGTCGGGCTTGAAAGAGCCGCGCAGCGAATAGTCTCCCCCACCCTCGGGCAGGTAAGCTGTACCCTTAACGTAATCGAGCTTCATGCTTCCGCGCTCTCCGCGAACGGGCAGGTCCCTTGCGGAAATGGATACAGAGTCAAAGTCGGTGGCAGATAGCGAAGGGTGCATGGGGCCGATACTCACCGCACCGCTGCGAATGAGCATGTCGCCCTCGGCCGCGGCCTTTGCAAGGCCCGATGCGTCGCCTGTCATACCTGCACGCATGTCGCGGGTCCATATGAGAAACTGACCCTGCTCGTACTGGAACCAAGGCTGCGACACAACGCCCACCCACTTGCCCGGCTTCAAGCCCTCCTGCTCCACAAGGAACTGGAAGACCAGCGGGGCGGCCTCCAAGGCCACATCCTGCGGAAGCTCGAAGCCCTGCGCGCGGCTGCTATCCAGTAGCCAGCCGAAAAGGTCCACGCTGCCCTCGGCGTTCACAGTGTCCTTTCCCCCGCGCCCCTCCACAGTCACGAGAATCTGGTCCCCCTCGTCGCTACTGGCGCTGAATGTTGCCGAGCGCACTCCCGACGAGGGCTGACGCACAAGAGCGTCGAGGCGCACATTGCGGTTGCGCCCTCCGGCACTGATATTGAACCCGGCATCGCGCACAAGGAGACTGTGCGAGGGCAAAAGATCCAGCATCGGGACAAAGGTGAAGGGAATCTCCAATGGCGAAGGGGCGCCCTCGGCACGAGGCTCGGCCATGAGGGCGTCCACATCCAGCTTGGCGCGCAAACTGTCGATAGTTATCGCTTCCACCTGCCCGGCGCCCACTAGGTCCATTGGCAAAAAGCTCGCCTCCACCCTGCCCTCTTCAACGAGCAAGGGACCGCTCTTAAAACCAATGTCTGCCGCGCTAGCGTAAAATGGGCCGACACTGTCCACGCGCAGCCTCGGCTCTTCCAGTCCGGCCTTGCGCATGGCCTTGAGCGCGGAGCCTGTCACGCCGGAGTTAACAAGCATCGTGCAGAATACTCCCGCAGCGACGGCCACGATTATGAGGCCGGAGGCTGTGTAGAGAACCTTCCTTTTCCGCGCTTTGTTGTCTAGGTCGATCATTCTGTTGGGGAGCGGGGAGCTTTGCTGGGGGATGTCAGTGTATGACTGGAAATTAACATTGGTGATGGATACTGCTATCAGCGGGTCTTTTCAGCCTCATCGGCGGCCTTCTCCCTCTGAATAGAGCGGAGCATTTCCTGCGGGGGATCGAAAAAGCAATGTACTAGACCAATATTCATCTGCACATCGTCGATGCGCAGTTGCTGCCCGTAGCTGCCATCGGGCAACAGTTCGCGCTGAAAAAGAGGGAACCAAATGCCGTCGAACTTCTGATGCTCTTCGATTACATGGCATACAGGCGGCTTGCCCGGCTGGCGCTCCTCCACGCGCAATTCCCGGTAGGACGCCGTGTCCAGCCAGTAGTCCTTGACCATGCCGCTGGCATACGAGGCGCGCACCCGGTAACACTCGCTACGCCCGTCGCGCTCCACAGGGAGCATCTCAAGAACAGCACCGCTTGCCTGCGGGTTGGCGAGCACCCATTCAAAAACATCCAAGGGCGGCTTGTCCACGTAGCCATAGCGATCCCGGCCTCCCGGCTCGCTGACGTGCTCCCAAGCCTCAACGCCGTTGTAACCCTTGCGCACCACAAGGTTGCGAGGGCCGTACCAGACGCTGCGCACAAAGTTGGGGCTTTGCTTGATGAAGACCATCTTCCCACTGGCACCGCTGGGGAGTGTAAGCGTGGCCTCCACCCTCAGGCTACGGACATTGTTGATACGCTCGCGCCCGCCGTTGGCCTCGCAGTAGCGGTCTAGCAACTCGCCAAGATTGCGGGCCAGAGCCGGAGCGGCATCCTGCGCCGCGAGCGGGGCGCACACAGCGGCAAACAATGCAGAGAGCAGCAACAGGAGCGACAAAGGGCGATTCATCGGGATTCTCATTGTACCGATGCAGGATGCGGGTGCAACGCATAAACATGCAATATGTAAAAACCATGTCATATTAGCGATAAAGGGCCGAGCTTCGCCACTTGCAAGGGAAGCCGGACGCGGAAAGCATTCTGCCAAGTATGCAGCTTGACATACGCCGTGCAGATTGGATTGTTTCCGGGTCTTTACACGCATGAGGCCATCGCACAGTCCTCATGCAATGCCTTGGCGCGGCAGAAGCGCAAAAGTCATCTCCTCACCACAAATTTTCAACACAGACACATGAGCGCATCCACGGTGCCCCCAATCATCATCAAAGGCATAGGCTCTTACGCGCCCCAAAGGATACTCACAAACGAGGAACTCTCCCACATGGTGGATACCTCGGACGAATGGATACGCACCCGCACCGGCATCCGCCAAAGACACATCGCAAGGCCCGACGAGACAACGTCCGACATGGGCGTGGCCGCCGCCCGCGAGGCTCTTGCCAACGCCGGGCTTCAGGCCAGCGACATAGACCTTATCATCGTGGCGACCATTACGCCCGACATGCCCTTTCCCGCCACGGCCTGCTTTGTGCAGGCAAAGCTGGGCCTTCACAACGTGCCCGCCTTCGACATGAGCGCGGCCTGTTCGGGCTTTCTCTACGCCCTGGACGTTGCAAGCAACATGATACGAGCCGGTGCCTACCGGCACATACTCGTGATAGGTGCCGAAAAGCTCTCCAGCATAACCAACTGGGAAGACCGCACTACCTGCGTCCTCTTTGGCGACGGCGCCGGAGCGGTCATACTGGGCAAGGGTGAAGAGCCGGGCACGGGCATACTAGGCGGCTCCCTGGGTGCCGACGGCGAGGAATACGCCATTTTGCACCTGCCAGCAGGCGGAAGCGCAAAGCCAGCCAGCATACAGACTGTGGAAGCTGGAGAACATTTCATCCACATGCAGGGCAACTCTGTTTTCAAAATTGCCGTCCGCGCAATGGAACAAAGTGCCAAGGCAGTCATCGAAAGACATGGACTGACCCCGGACAAGATACGCTGGGTGATACCTCACCAGGCGAACAACCGAATAATCGAGGCAATCTCCCAGCGCCTCGACGTCGGCATGGACCGTTTCTGGGTCAATCTGGACAACTACGGAAATACATCCTCAGCGTCTATACCCCTAGCTCTGGCCGAAGCCTGGAAGGCAGGAAAGATCCAAAAAGGCGATCACCTGCTCTTCGTATCATTCGGAGCCGGCTTGACCTGGGCCTCCACGCTGATTAAGTGGCAGTAATACAAATGTTTCGACCCATATCGGCTTTCCTCGCCCTGGCCTTGGCGACATTCCTTCTCCCCACTAACGCGCAAGCGTTCCTTTGGGGCCTTTTCGGGCGCGACGAACAGTGGCGAACCCAGGACCCAATAGCGCAGTCCGAACAGGCGCGCCCCATAATGGAACAGGCCCAGCAGGCCGAAGGAAACGGCCAGTGGAAAAAGGCCCGAAAGCTCTACGACAAGGTGTACAACCGCTTCCCTGCCAGCGAACAGGCAGCCGAGGCAGTGTACCGCTCCGGCAGCATAAGTATGGAAAGGCACAAGTGGAAGGATGCCCTTGCCTCTTTCCACGCGCTGCTGCAAGCCTACCCGGAGTCCCCGCACTTCAACGAGGTCATAACCAACTTTTTTGAAATCGCCGCCGCCTACGAAGAAGGACGCGACATCCACTACCTGTGGGTATTCAAATATTACGACACAAGAAAGGCCATCGGGGTGTATGAAACCCTCGTACAGATGGCCCCTTACAGCGACTACGCCCCCGTCTCGCTCATGCGTGTGGCGATGCTCTGCCGCCGCGACAACAACAGCATAGGCGCGATGGACGCCCTCGACCGCATAATCAACAACTACCCCAACAGCATGTTGGCTGCCGACGCCACCCTGCTCCTGGCCGACTACCTCTCCGAAGACGTTGACGGGCCGGAATACGATCAGGGCGCCACGAGGGAGGCGATGAGCTATTACCGCGACTTTCTGACCCTTTACCCGGACAACCCTGCCGTCGCCCAGAGCGAAAAGGGACTAGCCAAGACGCGCGAAACCCTCGCCCAGAGCAAGTTCATACTCGGCGAATTCTTCTACAAGTATCGCGACGACTACACGAGCGCGGCCGTGTTCTTCAACGACACAATCACCATCGCCCCAGAGTCCCAGTCCGCCGACAAGGCACGCGATTACCTTGCAAAAATCGAGCAGATAAAAGCCCGCTTCCCAGAAAACAACTGGCCCGTCCGCCGCGACTGGCAGTATCTGTTCTTCTGGCGCAAGTGGGACCCGATGAAAGCTCCCGTGCCCCCGCCTTCAGAAGAAAGAACGGAGGGCGCAACACCCGCGCCCGCCGCAAGCTAGCTTTCCCCAGCGGCAATGCAGCCGCAACACCAGCCCCTGCCGCAAACGCAAGGGCAACAACGATGAGAATACGCCTTCCATCCGCAATAGTTCAGGCAGTCTGCGCCATGTTTGCGCTGGCTGCCTGCGGCACGTACAAGCCCGGAGCCGCCACCCAGGGTAATATCCAGAGCATCTGGGTCGCCCCCGCGCTCAACCAGTCCTACATGCCCCAGGTGGCCGTCGTGCTCAGCGAGCACCTGCGCGACCGCTTCATGAAGGACAACCTCGTGCGCCTTGTACGGCGCGACGCTGCCGACGCTACGCTGGAGGTTACCATCGTATCCCTTGAGCGAGAAGGACGGGTAAGAGGGCTTGTTGTCCCGGTCAAAGGCGAGGACGACAACGGCAACCCAACTTACTCAAACAAGACCGACAAGGGCCTGTACAAGGCCGTTGACATCACCCTGCGCGCAAAGGCCGTATTAAGGGACAATGCCAGCGACAAAATCCTCTTCGAGGGCGAGTTCAGCGCCGGAACACAAACGCTCCCCGGCATGTACATATCCACCTCTGCGGACAACGAGCGGATGCTAATCCCCGTGCTGGCACGCGAACTGGCAAGGCAGATACACGACGCTGTGGCACTTCGCTGGGACGAATCCATAAGCCATGAATAGCATAAACGGACCAGTGATACTGGCCCCATCCCTGCTCGCCGCCGACCACGCCATGCTGGCCAATGCGGCCAATGTGATTGCCTCCACCGGCCTTACTTGGGCACATGTGGACATAATGGACGGCCACTTTGTGGAAACGCTCACCTTTGGTCCGCAAATGCTGCGCTGCCTGCAAAGGCACGAACCGGAACTATTCTACGATGTGCACCTGATGATGGACGAGCCATGGAAACATGCGCCCGCATTTGCAGAAGCCGGAGCCAGCCTGATAAGCATCCACATAGAGGTTCCCTGTGATCACCGCGCGGAACTAGCACGCATACGCGAAATGGGAGCCAAGTGCGGCATAGTGCTCAACCCCGCCACAGGGGCCGACGCCGTTGCCCACCTTCTCGACTGCGTGGACCTAGTGCTCGTCATGACTGTGCAACCCGGCAAGGGCGGCCAGCCCTTCCGCGAGGAAATGCTGCCCAAGATACGCCAGATAGCGCAATGGCGGCAGGATCGCGGCCTCGACTTCCGCCTGGAGGTGGACGGCGGGGTGGACCTGCGCACCGCGCCCCTGTGCGTCACGGCCGGAGCGGACACCCTTGTAGCCGGGACAGCCTTTTTCAACGCTCCCGACAAGAATCTGTTCGCCCGAAACATGGGCTGCGCTTAAGTTGTTTGCAAAGGGAGCTTACGGCCTTTGAATACCCCGGCAAGCAGCCTCGCCACGCGCCCCCTCCTGTCGCTTTCAAGCTGAAGCGCACAAGTAAACAATCTCCCCAATACCCGGAACGGAGCACGCTCAGATACCCATGACAGATAACCACACAGTCTGCCAGGACAAGAAGCTCATCGACCTTCGCAAGATCTTTCACAACCCCATCTTGCGAAGCATGGCCCCGTTCATCGAAAACACGCTGGCCGCGCCCGCGCTGAACGATATATACAGCCGCGCCTGCCTGATGGACCCTGGGCTTAGCTTCTTCGACCGCACCCTCTTCACCTCCGGCGTCAATTACGTTGTTAGCGCCGAGGACCGCGACCGAATCCCTGCCGACGGCCCGCTTATCGTCGTTGCCAACCACCCCTTCGGCGGCATCGACGGAATGGCCCTAGGCTCGCTAATCTACTCGGTGCGCAAGGACACGAAGTTTTTTGTAAACTTCCTGCTCGGTGCCATCGAGGAGATGAAATCCTTCTTCATATCCGTAAACAACTTCGGCGGCAACGACGCCACGCGCTCAAACATAGGCCCGATGAAGGAAGCCCTCAAGTGGCTGAAAAACGGCGGCTGCCTGGGCACCTTCCCATCGGGCACTGTCTCGCACCTGCACATCAAAAAGCGCCACGTCTCCGACCCAGACTGGAACGACAACGTCGCGGGCCTTGTGCGCCGCACAGGGGCCAGCGTGCTGCCCGTTTACATAATGGGGCGCAACAGCAACTTCTTCCAATGTGCGGGACTGCTGCACCCTCGCCTGCGCACAGCCCTGCTCATACGGGAACTTGTCCGGATGCGCGGCCAGACCATAGAACTGCGCGTAGGCCAGCCAATACCCGCCAGCCGCCTTACGAAGTTTGAAAGCGATGCGGAGATGACCTCCTTCATGCGGTTGAAGACATACAACCTAAAAAACCGCACCGAGCCTGAAAAAAAGCACCGCTTCATACGCATGCCCATGCGTCCGCCCAAGGCCAAGCCGCCGATGGAGGAAATAGCCCCGCCGGTGCCCCCCGCTGTATTGGCCGCTGAGATAGCCTCGCTGCCGGAGGACTGCCGCCTGCTGGCGCACGGAGACTTGGCCGTATTCCACGCCGAATACGAGCAGATACCCAACGTAATGCGCGAGCTGGGCCGCCTGCGCGAAAAGACATTCCGCGCCGTGGGCGAAGGAACTGGCAAGTCCCTCGACATAGACCAGTACGACCAGTTTTACCTGCACCTCTTCCTCTGGAACAGCGCAACTAGTGAAATAGTCGGCGGCTACCGCCTGGGCCGCACGGACAGGATTCTGCAAAAACAGGGCTACAAAGGCATATACACAACGAGCCTTTTCCGCTTCAAGGGGCACTTGCTCGAACGCATAAGCCCGGCGCTAGAAATGGGCCGTTCCTTCATACGCGAGGAGTATCAGCGCAAGCCCACCGCCCTGCCCCTTATCTGGCGCGGCATAGGCGAATACATATGCCGCAACCCGCGCTACCGAGTGCTCTTCGGCCCGGTGTCCATCAGTAGCGACTACAAGCGCGCCTCGCGCGACCTGATGGTCCAGTATCTGCGAAACAACTCTCTCGACGAAGAACTGCACCCGCTCGTCAAAGCGCGCCGCCCCCCACAAAAGGGCAAGTTCGGCCAGATTGACAAAAAGAGCCTGCGCGCCACAGTGAAGGACATAGAGGACATCTCGGGCCTTGTCTCGGACATCGAGACCGACCGCAAGGGCGTGCCCGTGCTGCTGAAGCACTACCTAAAGCTCAACGCCACGCTCCTAAGCTTCAACGTGGACAAGGACTTTTGCGATGTCATCGACGGCCTCATAGTCGTGGACCTCATGCGCACCGACCAGAAGATAATGCGCCGCTTCATGGGCGAAGAAGGCACGGAAAAGTTCCTCCTGCGCCACCGCGAAGACCCGGACCAGCCCGAAGCCCCGGTCGCCGAATAAGCAAACATTTCGTCAATTGGCTGCCTGCGCTCCGCCTAGTGGCGAAAAGCGCCTACTCGGCGCGCTCGTTGCGGTTACGCTCGTAGAAATTGCCCGTGTTCTCATTCTCTCTGGCGGCCTCTCTCTGGGCACGTATCTCCTCTTTAACCAGTTTGCGCGCCATCTCGCGGGCCTCTTCGATGTTTGCGGCCTTGCCAGTGGTGAGCAAATCTGCGGCAACGGCGTCAATACGCAGCTCTACATGTTCGATGGCGGGGTTAACCTCCGTCACCTGCTCGCGAAATACTGAGGCACAAGCCGCAAACAGAATGGCAGACAGGATAAGAAGAACTGTGCGCGTGATGGACATTAATAAAGCAAAACGCCCCTTTGCTCCCCCGCCAAGGGAAATTGCCAACAAAGAGCGCCCCATTGCACGCGACAGCCTTGAAAAGACTGGGCGCGGGCCTGTATAAGTTATCCCCTATGAACGTATTGGTAATCGGTTCGGGCGGACGCGAACACGCCCTTGTCAAGGCATGTCTGGCCAGCCCCCTGGCCACCCGCGTCATAGCTGCCCCCGGCAACGGCGGCATGGAGGCCGACACCCAGTGCTTCCCTCTGGACGTGGAAAACGTCCCTTCAGCCGTGGAGCTGGCCAAGCGGGAGAAGATCGACCTTGCCATCATCGGGCCGGAAGTGCCGCTCGCCCTAGGCATGGCAGACGCCCTCATCGAGGCCGGAGTCCTCGTTTACGGCCCCACTTTCCGCGGAGCACAGCTCGAAGCATCCAAGGCCGTGTGCAAGGATTTCTTCGCCAAATACGGCATACCCACGGCCCGTTCGCGCACCTTCTCCAGCGCCGAAATGGCAGATGCACTCGCCTATGTGGAGGCCGAGCCTCTGCCTGTTGTCATAAAGGCAAGCGGTTTGGCAGCGGGCAAAGGTGTCATCATAGCCCAGAGCCGCGAGGAAGCCCTTGAGGCAACACGCGGGATGCTCGACGGCTCCATGTTCGGGGAGGCTGGCGCGCAGATAGTAGTCGAGGAATGCCTTGTCGGCGACGAGGCCTCGATCACCCTCATGGTCTGCGGCGAAAAGTATGTGATGCTCCCCGCCGCACAGGACCACAAACGCGTGGGCGAAGGCGACAGCGGCCCAAACACCGGCGGAATGGGCGCCTACTGCCCCGCCCCGGTCGTTACGCCGGAGATGGAAAAGCGCATAGTGACAGAGGTCATCGAGCCGACCATGCGCGGCTTCGCGGCGGAAGGCTACGACTTTCGCGGCACCCTTTTCATAGGAATCATGGTGACAGCCTATGGCCCGATGGTGCTGGAATTCAACGTCCGCTTTGGCGACCCTGAAACACAAGTCGTGCTGCCCATGCTGGAGGCCGACCCTCTGCGCCTGATGCTCGACTGCGCAAGGGGCACATTGGACCCATCCACAGTGGGCATACGCCCCGGCAGCGCCATTGTCGTGGTGCTGGCGGCCAAGGGCTACCCCGGAAGCTATGCAAAGGGCGACGCCATAAGTCTGCCCGCAAAACTGCCGCGCAATGTGTCGATAGTCCACGCTGGCACCAAGCGCGCCGCCGACGGCACGATCCTGAGCGCGGGCGGGCGTGTTCTGGGCGTCTGTGCCCATGCCTACACGCTCCAGCAGGCTGCCGATGCCGCATACGATGTCATAGGCCAGATTAGCTGGCAGAACATGAACTACCGCCGCGACATAGGCCACAGGGCGGGCCTGCGCAAGAGGGGCTAGCTCCTCTCCCAGCGGTCCAACACCTTGAAGAGAGCCTCGCGGCAGGGACCGGCGTTCTGCTCCAGTCCGACGAGGATCTCTTCGGCGCTCTGCACATACGGGCCGCTCTGGACCAACTCGTCATCGAAGAAGCTGACAAAGTCGCGCACTTCCTGTTCCTCTGCCTCGAAGTGGAACTGAAGGCCGATAACGCGCCCATTGCAGATGCTGAACGCCTGCGATTGACAGACGGGGCTGCTGGCCAGATGCACCGCGCCCTGCGGAATGGCAAAAGTGTCGCCATGCCATTGCAGCACTGTCATTTCCGGCGGGAAAGCCTCGAAGGGACCGCTTGCCAGCGCCTCGGGGCTGAACTGCACCTTCCACCAGCCGATTTCCTTGTGCCGGTTGCGCGTAACTGGGGCGTCGAATGCCCTTGCGATGAGCTGCCCGCCAAGGCAGACGCCGAACACCCGCCCACCGGACTTGGCATGGGCAGCAATCAGTTGCTTTTCACCCGCCAGCCAAGCGTATTTGTCGTCCTCGTCCACGTTCATAGGCCCGCCCATCAGCACAAGGGCCTCGTCAGGTTCCAGTTGCGGCAAAGGCTCGCCCAAGTACAGGCGCACGGTGCGCAGTTCATGTCCGCGTTCGGCGGCCCAGACGGCGATAAGTCCGGCCTCCTCTGGCTCGAAGTGTTGCAGGCAGCAGAGTTTCATGGTCAGCAAGTTCATTGAGCCACTGCACAAAGCGCGCCAGAGCCTGTATGCCCCGGACAATATGGCCACATATGCACAAGCCGCGCCTGCCTTGCAAACAAACGGGCAGCGCGAGGGGGTTAATCCCGGCGCTGCCCGAAATGTGCGTTTCAACGCTGCGGCGTAATCTAGAGGACGGACACGATGGCTTCGCAAAGGCGATCCATCGTCTTCTCGTTCATGCCCGCCACGCTGACGCGGCCAGAACCTACGATGTAGATTGCGTGCTGATCGCGCAGGGCATCCACCTGCTCCTTGCTAAGGCCCGAGAATGAGAACATGCCTAGCTGCTTCTTGATGAAGCCGAAGTCCTGCTTCGCACCCTTGGCCGCCAGAGTGTCGGCAAAGAGGGCGCGAAGAGCGTTGATGCGGTTGCGCATGTCGGCCACTTCCTTTTCCCAAGCTGCGCAGAGTGCGCTGTCGCCAAGGATCGTGCTCACGATGGCGAAGCCGTGCTGGGGAGGGTTGGAATAGTTGGCGCGAATGACGCGCTTGACCTGCGAGGCAACGCGCTGGGCACTGTTCTCGTCGTTGCAGACAAAGGTGACGGCACCCACACGATCCGCGTACAGGCTGAAGTTCTTCGAGCAGGAACTACACACGATAAGCTCGCGGCAATGAGCGGCCAATATGCGTATGCCAGTGGCGTCCTCGTCTATGCCAGTGCCAAAGCCCTGATATGCGAAGTCAACGATTGGCAGAAGCTTGCGAGCGGCTAGTAGCCCCGCAATCTGAGTCCACTCCTCGACAGTCGGGTCGATGCCCGTGGGGTTGTGGCAGCAGCCGTGGAGCAGCACCGCGCTTCCGGCAGGCAGCTTGCTGAGGGCTTCGATAAGGCCGGGCATGTCCAGCTTGTTAGCCACCGGGTCGAACCACGGATAGCGATCCGTGCGCACGCCTGCGGCGTCGAAAATCTGCGGATGGTTGGGCCAAGTGGGGTTACTCATCCAGACCTTGGCCGAGGGGAAGTTCTGCTTGAGAAAGTCCGCCACGATACGCAGTGCGCCTGTGCCACCGGGGGCGCAGGCGGTGAAGGCACGGCGGGTGAACAGGACTTCCGAGTCCGCCCCGAAGGTGAGCTTCTGCATCAGGGCGCAGAACTTCTGGTCGCCGTCGATGGGCAGGTACACCCTGCTCTGGGCCGCTCCGGCCAGACGTTTTTCGGCTTCCTTGGCAGTGTCGAGCAGCGGAGTCTTTCCGCTGGCATCGGTGAAGACACCCACGCCGAGATTGATCTTGGCGGGGTTCGAATCCTTCTTGAATGCCTCGGTCAACCCAAGTATCGGGTCGGCGGGCGCTTGAGGTACATCTTCAAACATTGCAGTGTCCTTTTGTGGGCGTCTGCTGGGCTATTGCAGTGGGGGCAGTCTGTCAACAAGGACCGACACAGCGCGTCATAAATGCATATGATACAAGCTTGATGTCTAGTTTCGCTAGCCTTGCCACATGGGCAGCGCCCGTGCATCATCCAAGGTATGTCCGATGTAACTTCTTCCACCCACGAGGGAAACAGCAAAAAGACCTGCCTCATCATCGGGGCCGGCCCTGCCGGACTTAGCGCCGCTCTGGAGCTGCTCCGCTCTGGCGGAGCGGTGCGTCCCATCGTGTTCGAGGCCGCGCCGCAGCCAGGAGGTATATCGCGCACCGTGGTTTACAAGGGCAACCGCATCGACATAGGCGGGCACAGGTTCTTCTCCAAGTCGAAATGGGTGACGGATTTCTGGGCCTCGCTAATGGACATGCCCCGGCGCAGCCGCCTATCGCGCATCTATTATTTACGCCGCTTTTTCAACTATCCTGTCAGCCTCTCGATCGACACCCTGCGCAAGCTCGGCCCGGTCCGCACGCTCAAGGTGGGCCTGTCCTATCTGCGGGCACGCATTGCCCCCATACGTCCCGAAAAGACTCTGGAAGACTTCATGGTGAACCGCTTCGGGCGGGAGCTGTACAAGACCTTTTTCCGCGACTACACGCAGAAAGTCTGGGGAGTGCCCTGCGACAAGATAAGCCCCGAATGGGGTGCCCAGCGCATCAAGGGCGTTTCCATCGGCGCCGTCCTCGCCCACGCCCTGCGAAGCGCCCTGCACATCCGGGCAAAGGAACAGGAAACGAGCCTCATCGATGCCTTCCACTACCCCCCTCACGGCCCCGGAGAGCTGTGGGAAAAGGCCGCAGAAGAGGTGCTGCGCCTCGGCGGAAAGCTGCACCTGAACACAAAGGTGCAGAAGATTCGGCGCGCGGATAATGGTTGGGCGCTGGAGCTTCGCGGAGCCGACGGCCTCTCATACGAAGCCGAGGGCGACTACCTCATATCCACAATGCCGGTGAAGGAACTTGTCGCCTCGCTCGAAGGGGTGAATGTGCCGGAATCGGTGCGCGAAGTGGCCGCTGGGCTGGTGTACCGGGACTTCATCACGGTGGGCCTTCTTGTGCCGCGCTTTGCAGAGGCCGCGCTGCGGGCATCGGGCGGGGTGCTGCGCGACAACTGGATCTACATTCAGGAAAGCGACGTTAAGCTGGGCCGCGTACAGGTGTTTCCCAACTGGAGTGCCGAAATGGTGGCCGACCCTTCGCTCGTCTGGCTGGGCCTTGAATACTTCTGCAACGAGGGCGACGAACTCGACCGCCTTTCCGACGCAGAGCTGCGCAAACTAGGCGCGGTGGAAATGGCGAAAATCGGCTTCATAGACGAAGGCTCGGTCCTAGATAGCTGCGTAATCCGCCAGCCAAAGGCCTACCCGGCCTACTTTGGCACATACGAACGCATCGGCGAGCTTCAGG
This sequence comes from Puniceicoccales bacterium Verruco_02, assembly GCA_001604585.1. Taxonomy (GTDB): domain Bacteria; phylum Verrucomicrobiota; class Verrucomicrobiia; order Opitutales; family Oceanipulchritudinaceae; genus Verruco-01. The sequence continues at coordinate 25,649 of LVBW01000049.1, forward strand.
ACTACCTCGACACCCTGCCGGGCCTTGTCTGCGCCGGGCGCAACGGGATGCACCGCTACAACAACATGGACCACTCGATGCTGGCCGCAAGAGAGGCTGTGCGCCTGATACTCTCTGGCAACGCTGCCGACCCGGCTGCGCGCAAGGCGCTCTGGGCGATAAATGCCGAAAAGGACTACCACGAGACTGAGGGCAAGGATCGGAACAAGGACTGAACCGGAGTCTGACCCGCTATTTGCCTCATGTATGTACTTGGCGAGAGCACCGATTGGGAATATCTTGTACCAAGGACGGCCCGTCTTGCGGCCCCGTCAGGCTGCCAAGCCGGACTCTGACACCACTGTCCGCCACAATAACCCTGAAAATCATGGAGGAACTGCTGTCATGATAGACATTCTGAAAAAGACTCTATTTGTCGGCCTAGGAGCCACCGTAATCACTGCGGAAAAGCTGCGCGCAAAACTCGACGAGCTGGTGGCAAGAGGGAAAATCTCCGCCAGTGAAGCTCAGGAGATGACCGGCAAAATCATGGACGAGGGGCGCAAGGAATTCGAACAAAGCGGCCAGAAGATCGCCGACATGCTAGACGAAATGATGCGCAAGGCCAACTTTGCCCGCCAGAAGGATCTCGAAGCCCTCGCCGCAAAGGTGGAGAAGCTGGAGGCCGCAGTGGCCCAGCGCGAGAGCAAGAGCGAATAGCAAGCGGCCCCCAGTGCATCCTTGAAACCACTCACCCTGCTGCGCGACGCGGGAAGGGCGCGGGAAATCCTCGCCATTCTGATGCGTTACGGCTTCGGCAACCTGCTGGAGCAGATGGGCGTGCCCAAGCCCCTTGTGCGCGCTGTGACTTCGCGCGAGGTCGCGGCGATGAACACTTGGCAGCGCCTGCGCCACGCCATGGAGGACCTTGGCCCGACATTCATCAAGCTGGGGCAGGTGCTTAGCACAAGACCGGACCGCGTGCCACAGGCCCTCGTTGTCGAGCTGGGCAACCTGCGCGACCAAGTGCGCCCGGAAAAGACGGCCGACATTGTCGCAGTGCTGGAGGCTGAGCTGGGAGGAAAGCGGGAGGATTACTTCAGCAGCTTTGCAGAAACCCCGGTTGGCAGCGGCAGCATCGCACAGGTCCACAAGGCCACGCTGCGCAGCACCGGGGAACTGGTGGCGGTCAAAATCCAACGCCCCGGCATTGAGCGCGCCATACTTGCCGACCTTGACATACTCGCCTGGATGGCCAAGGAGACACACGAGCGGGTGGAGGCGCTGCGCCCATACAACCTGCCAGAGATAGTCGAGGCCCTGCGCGAGAGCCTGCGCCTAGAGCTGGACTTCGGCAACGAGGCACGCAACGCAGCCCTCTTCAGCCTGCGTAACCCACACGGCCCAAGGGTCTTCGCGCCAAAGGTCCACGAGGACTACACAAGCCGCCGCCTGCTAGTTACCGAGCACGTCGCGGGCAGCCCGCCAGACCGCGTGGAACTGCCCCCAGAGGCAAGGCGCGAACTGGCCCGCCTAGGCGCGGACAGCATCTTTGACCAGATAATCCGCTCGGGCTTCTTCCACGCAGACCCCCACCCCGGCAACATCATCGTAACGGCCGAAGGGCGCATCTGCTTTCTCGACTGGGGTATCGCCGGGCAGCTCACGCGCCGGATGCGCTATCGCCTCGCAGAACTGTTGGACGCAGTGGTGCATCTGGATGCCGAGAGAGTATCCCGCGTTGCCCTTACTATGAACGAGACGGGCCGCCGTCCCGACGAGGAGCAGTTGGAGATGCAGGTGACGCAGGTCTTCAACCGCTACGGAGACTTCCGCCTATCGCAGATCGGGCACATGATCGTGGACCTTATCTACGCGCTCGGCCAGTGCGGGGTGCGCATCCCCCGCGCCTACACCATGCTGGCAAGAGCCGTCATAAGCATAGAGACAACCGGCCGCCAGCTCGACCCGGACTTCGACATCGGCGCGGCGGCACGGCCCTTCATACTGGATCTGGCCCGCGAGCGCAGCCGCCCGCGCAACATGGCGCGAAACTTGATGCGCAACCTTAGCGGCAGCTTGCAGAAGATCAACGAGCTACCCGCAGATCTTCAACGCATTGTGCGCCGCCTGGAACGGGACGACCTAGGCATCAACCTGCACCATCGAGACCTTGAACCATTCGGCAACGATGTGCAAAAAAGCGCCAACCGTCTCTCGCTGGCCATCATCCTCGCCGCCACGATCATCGGCTCCTCGATTGTCATCACCACGGGCATCAAGCCGCTCATATGGGGTTACCCCGCAATTGGCCTAGTCGGCTTCAGTTTCAGCGGCCTGCTTGGCATGTGGGTGGCCCTGGACATCCTGCGCCACGGCAGGCACAGATAGGCTTTGTTATACCAATAGAACGAAAAAAGTAACAAAGTCTGACTCCGGGCTGGAACAAAATGCTTGCCCCGGACGCTCGAAAGGTCAGTAAATCAGGCTTTCACTCCAACTCCATTTTTCCCCATGAGCCGTCGCAGTATCAAGAAAGAGGAAGAGAAGACCGACATCAACATCTCCCCGATGATTGACATGGTGTTTATCCTCCTAATCTTTTTCATCGTTACAACAGTGTTCGTCGAAGAGCAGGGCATTGAGGCCGATCGCCCCCAGCCCGGCGCCAACAATCCCAACGAGGAAAACAACGAACCCATCAAGCTCCACATCTCGGCCAACGGCCAGCTCTGGTGCGGCAACGACGAGATAAGCATCCAGGCCGTCCGCAGCAAGGTGGGCGAACTGCTCCGCAAGGCCAAAGTCCCGGTGATTATCGAGGTCGAGGAGAACGTGCCCTCCGGCAAGATGGTGACCGTCATCGACGAAGCGCGCCTTGGCGGCGCCGACAAGGTGTTAGTCACCCCCTCCGAAAAGAAATAGCCCTGCGCAATAGCGACTTTTCGTAACCCCGCCCGCATGTCGGACGGGGTTTTCTGCGTACCCAAGCATGGAACCCGGCACACATAGACATGAAATGTTAATTATTGCCCCGACTCAAGTTGACTAAAATTACAAATGGCCGAATATTATCATCGAGCCTAGTGCAACGCCTTCGCTCATTATAACACCCCTACCCCTACCCCATGAAAACCAATCAATTGCGCAAAGATGACCCGTCTGCCGACATCAACATATCGCCCATGATAGACATGGTTTTCATCCTTCTTACCTTCTTCATCCTCACCACAGTGTTTGTCGAAGAACAGGGCCTTGGCGTTGACATGCCCCACGGATGCAGAATTGAGGAACTGGACGCTATACCCGTGAAACTGCATGTAGCATCGAACGACCAACTTTTCTGTGGCGATGACCAAATAAGCATTCAGGACGTGCGAGGCAAGGTTGCGGAAGCGCTGCGCAAAGAAGTTGTCCCCGTGGTTGTGCAGGTGGAAAAAGACGTCACCACCGACAAAATGGTGTCCGTGATAGACCAGGCAGGCCTTGGCGGCGCCAAAAGGGTGCTCGTCACATACGCCGATGCTAGGCTGTAGAGACGTATCCGGCGACCCTTGGCGCCCCCTCCCCGTAATATCGTAACACATGCCTTCCGGCCTCCGTTGACAGGGACTGGAAAAAACGTATGAATAGTGTTGGGGAAGAGCCGTTAATAAACTGGGGCTCTGTACCTTTACGATCTGTCCGCTATCTGCCCCGATACGGACAGTGGGATGCATTGGGATGGCGAACATACTCCTGCTCGACGATAACCCAATAGCTCAGAAGGCCATGGCTGGCATTCTGGGAAGGGCTGAGCACAGATTCGCCGCAGTGAACACCGTCGAGGAAGCCCTCCAGTTCCTGCTAAAGAACGTGGAAGTGGACCTGTTCATAATGGAGCTACGCCTTCAGCACAGCGCCGGTCAGCCACTTAACACTCTGCGCCTAATCCGCTCCAACAGCTTCTTCAAGACCCTGCCCGTTCTCATATACACGAGCGTGACGACAAAGGAAGTAGTCCGCGCCGCCCTTGCCCTGCGCGTGCAGAACTACTTAATAAAACCCTACTCGGACGATAAGATATTCACCGAGGTGGCGAGAGCCGAACAGTGGGGCTGGATAAACGGCCACTTCGACGACCCCAAGACCTTCTGCGTACAGATGGGCCTCAGCATGGACGGCTGGCGCCTACTGCTCGAAAACCTGCTCCGCCAGTTGCAGGAGGTGCTCCCCTGCCTGCGCTCCATGCTGGAGAGCAAGGACCTTCGCCTGTGTTCGGAAAAGATAGGCGAGCTGCTCAAAACGAGCGAATCGTGCGGATTCTGGACCCTTTACGATGTGCTGAACGAACTGCTTGGCGCTGCTGACAAACAGCAGTGGCTGCGCGTTCACACCGCAATAGGCAACATCGCCATAGCGGACAAGTTCGTGATGCACATGTTAAGCCCCGACCGCTTCCCGGAAGGCTTTGTAGATGCAGACCAGTTCGGCGAGGCCCGAGTGGAGCGAGACCCCAATTCTTGGCTGGCCGACGACATACTGCTGCGCTGCCCGGTGGCCGACCCCGAGCAGGTGTATGCCCGCCTCTCCACCCTGAAGGGCTTCCCCGTGGGCGAGAACAAAGCGGCAGCCTACCGTCTGGCAGCCGATGGCCGGGGAGCGAGCACGCAGGCCGTGGCCGAAGTGGTGGGCAACGACCCCTGCCTAGGCGCCCTGCTCGTGCAGACGGTCAACCGCATGATAGTGGACAGCGAGTCCAAGGTGGAAGACTCCCTTCAGGCCGTACAGCTCCTTGGCGGGGCAAAGCTGCGCAACGCCGGGGCCGAGATAATCACCGTGCCCGAGCGCCGCTTCGAGCTGCCCCCCTTGGTCAACTGCTACCGCTTCTGGATGTACCAGTACGGATGCGCACAGCTATGCGAATTTATCTGCGAATTCATGGAGATACCCATCTTCATGCCCCACGCCTACTGGGCGGGTCTGTATCATGACCTTGGCAAGGTGGCACTGGCAGGCGTTTACCCTGAAAGCTTCACTGCTGCGGCCAGAATTGCGCATCAGGAAGGCATACGCATGGACGAAGCCTACCAGAAACTAATCGGCACAGTCCCATCCGAAGTGGGGGCAATTCTTGCCGAACGCTTCGGCTTCCCCCCCTGGGTAGTCGCCGTGATGCGCCACATAGCCAAGCCGGAGGAAGCGGGCGAACACCGCGAACTGACCGCCATAGTCAGCTTTGCCTCCGCCCTATGCCTGCGCTACAAGGTTGGAGCCAACGGAGACCTGCCACCACCGGCGGACATGCCGCTAGCCAACTTCCCCGGCTGGTCCATACTGGCCGAAAGAGTGTTCCCAAGCTTCGACATACGCCGCTTTGGCGACGTTATGATAGACTGGAGCATGGAGCACATACTGCGCATGAGCGGGCGCGACAGTTGCGTGACCGACTGACAAGGCCATGGCCACGCTTGCAAGCAGCTGTGAAACAAACGATGCTGCGCTGCGGTTTTGAAAAGGAACCGCCCCTCTCGCCAACTTGCACGCCCGAAAGAACAGCGCCTTCTCCATACTGGAGCTGCTGATGGCCATTGCCCTCATGACCACAATGGCCACGCTTGCCCTTGGCCCCGGACAGGCCCTCTTCGGGGGGAAATTCTACGAACCCCTCGACGAAACACTGCGCCGCGCCGTCCGCGAGGCCCGCGTGCAGGCCGTCAGCCGCGCAAGCCCCGTGACTCTGGAATGGGATCGCGATGCGTACAGCCTCGTAATACGTACCGAGGAAGGAACGGAAATACTCCGCTTGGACAGCGAGGCTGGCAGCGCCAACGACGACATCGTGTTCAAACGCATCCGCCCCTGGGAAAGGCCGGAAGTGCCCGGCGACAATCCCGACCTAGACGAATGCGATAAGCTGCGCTTTGACCCCGACAGAGGCTGCACCCCCTTCATTGCACAGATACACTACGCGGGCGAGAACACGACCCTGCGTTACGACCCGCTGTCAAACCTGCGCTTGGAGGCGCCCGGCCAGTGACGCGGCATGTAATGAAACACCGCGCCTTCACCCTTCTGGAAGTGACGCTGGCAACGGCCATATTCGGCACAGCCCTCGTAGTCCTCACAAGCGCCTTCTCCAACGCGCTCGGAGCCATGCGCGAACGCCGCGAGGAAGCCAATCTCGAACCCATTGTCCGCTTCCTGCGCAGCCGCATCATCACCATCCCCGACCCAGAACAGTTCAAAATGGGTCAGGAACTCTACCTGCCCGACGGCGACAAAGCCATCTGGAGCGCCGAACTGGAACCTTGCGCCATCGCAGACCTTTTCCGCGTAACGCTGCGAATAGAGATTACTTCCAACGAAGAAGCGCGCTCCACCCTGCGCGAGGAAACCCTGTATCTACTCCGCCCGACCTGGTCGGACTCCGACGAGCGTTCCGACATAATCGAGGACGCCAAACGCGACCTTGAAACACGCAAACGGAGCCTTGCACAATGAGCGTGGGCAGGCACAGGCGTGCGGGGTTTTCCCTTCTTGAAATGCTGCTCGCGGTGGCCGTGGCGGGACTGCTGCTAGCCACTTCCAGCCTCACTATCGTCAGCCTGACAGACATCTGGGCACGGCGCACAAACCTCGACGCCTTCGAGGAACACGCCGACGCTGTGGCAGGCCTCCTGCAAAACGCCTTCGATCAGTCCGTCAGCCGCCGCCAACCCGCCTGGCAGGACAAGGACCGTGACCTGCGCGGCTCCACAGGGGAAGACAACGCAACAGCCGCCGTTGGAAGCGAGACAAACACTTGGACAGGCGGCATCGACATGGCCAAGGTGGACAGCGGCGACAGGCTGGAAAATCCGAAAATCCACTTCAGCTTCTTCCACATGCCAGCCGTGCTGGGTGCCGACGCCCCGGCGGGCAGCCCCGGAGTGGAGACATGGCTGGCCTTCGACCGGGAGCGCGGACTTGCCCTGATATGGAAAGACACCCGTTCTATCCAGAAAAAGCTAAGTAGCGACGACAAAGACCTCCTGCGCAGCAGCCTGCTATCAAGCTCCGTCATTAGCATGGAATACATATACCTGCGCCAAGAAGAAAAGAACTGGAAAAGCGACGAGGAGCCGATCGAATACGACAGCAAATACTCGCTGCCCGAAATGATTCGCCTGACATTCCGCGAAGGCGAACGCACAAGCAGCCGCACCGTCACACTCCCCCGCACCGGGCGCAGTATGCCCCTTTTCTAAACCCATGAAGCAGCACTACAAAGGCAGGCCGCCACGCGCGGGCAGAAAGGGCAGCGTCCTAATCGCCGTCCTCGGCCTTGTGGCTCTGCTCTCGGTACTGCTAGTCACCTTCTTGGGCGAAGCGGTGGAACGAATCCGCTACAACGGCCTTCTCGACCGCTCCAGCGACCTACGCGAACGCGCATACAGCGGGCTGGAAATAGCCCTCGCCAGCATGGCCCAGACAGCGGAAATAGACGAAGGACTGCGCAGCATCTCGCAAGGCTGGGGTTCTCCGCTGGACACTCTTGGCTTCACCCCCTTCGAGGACTGTGAACTAAGCATAAGTTGCGAGGACGAGAGCGCCAGACTGCCTCTTGCGGGGCTAAGTCAGGAACAACTCTCGGTGCTCTTTGAAGAGCTTGGCCTTATGAGTAGCGACGCGGATCGCCTCGCAATAGCGTTCCTCGACTGGATGGACCCCGACGACAACACCCGCATAAACGGCTTCGACGGACAGGACTATGAACGGGCCGCCATCCCCTGCAAGCCATCCAACGCAGTGCCCCGCAGCTACGAGGAACTGTTCCTCATCGAAGGCTTTGCCACGCACTTCCGCAACAGCGACGGCAGCCCCTCCGAACGCTTTGCCACACTGCGTGAGGCCATATCCCTGCAAAACGACGCCAAGGTGAACGTCAACAACGCCAGCCCCTTTGTCCTTCGCGTACTGGCAGAGCTGGGCGGCTTTGACGAAGCACGCCTCATGCGCCTTCTCGAAGGCGGCGACAGGCAGCGTGGCAACATCGACGACGGCATACTGACAAGCCTCGACGCGCTAAGCCCGACAGGCGACACCAGCCTCATTGCATACGAAGCGCAACTTCTGCGCCTGCGCGTTGTTGCCACACGTGGGGATGCGCGCTTCTCGCTGGACGTTCTCGCCCGCAGAAACGCCACAAGAAGCAGCTCCACAACGCGCAACCTTTCCACAAAGAAACTGAGCGAGCAGTACAAAGACTTCCCACAAAGCCCTGAAAGCAGCCTCCGATACCCATTCAGCATTTTACAGATACGGGAGAACAGGAACGACTAAGGCGCAAAGACACGCAAGATGAAGTCCGCAATCAAGAACAAGTTGGAACAGCTCGACACTCGCCTTCCCCGGCGCGGGCTGCTCCTGCTGCCTGCCGAAACCTTCATCTGCCGCCTGATGGAGCTGCCGGATAACACAAGCGCGGCGGAACTGCCCGGCCTTGTCCAGCTCCAGCTCGAAGCGCAGTCCCCCTTCCCCGTCGAAAGCCTCGCCTGGGGCCTGTTGCGCGATAGGCAAAGCAAAGTGCTAGTCTATGCCGCCACCCTCGAACGCGCCTGCAAAGGGGGCACCGCAGAGCTTCAGAAAGCCTGGCACGCCTTTCCCGCCTTCTTGCCCTTCTGCCTGCTCCCGGCCAGTGGCGGCGTGCGCCTGTGCCGCAGCAAAGAGGCCGCTATTGCGATATACACCGAAGAGGCAAGCGCAATACCAACCCGCGTCCTGACCCGCCCCATGCCTGAGGTAGAGGCCGCGCCCCGCTCCGCCCTACTTGCAGTGCTTGGCCTGAAGGAAGAACAAGTGCAGCCTGGCCTGTGGGAACTAGCCGCCAGCAACTGCGATGAAGAATCCCGCGTCAGATTCGACCTAGTCTGCCGCCACGAAGGCAAGCCCGAGGAAAAGGCCACGGTGGCCATTTGCGACCAAGCCCTTTGGGACGCAGATGCGCGCGGCCCGGTACAGAACCGAAGGCTGAAAGTTGAACGCCGGAAAGACCGGCTGATATGGACAGCGTTCCGCTGTGCTCTCGGCGCTGCCTCCGTACTGGCCGCCGTGCAGCTAGTCAATTTCGGCCTTGGTCTGGGCGAAAGCTGGTACAAGGGCCGCGTCAAGGCCAACCTCAAACTCGTCGAAAGCCTCCAGAACGAGTCCGACTTTGCCAACGTGCTCGAATCGGTGACAGAGCGTCAGACAAAGCCCTTCGCCATGCTGGCAGCCGCCAACCGCAAGCGTCCCGCAGCCCTGCACTTCGAGCGAGTCTCCACGGGCGAGTGGAACGTGCTGCGCGTGGAAGGCATCGCACAGAGGGCAAACCTCGTGCAGCAGTACATCGAGACACTGGGTGCCGACCCCGACATTGTCGAAGTGCGCAATGTCCGCACTAGCAGCACCGCAGGCCGTAGCAGCTTCGACATCGAAATAGTGTTCCACCCCCTGCCCGACCTCGCCAAGGCCGCCAAATAAGCCCCATCCCCACAATGCTGCGCAGACTGCTAGAAACAAGAAACTTTAGGGAACGGGCGCTCCTAGGCGCGTTCCTCTGGGCACTGGTCCTATTGTGGCTTGTCGTGCTCATGGGGTCCATCAGCTCGCGCTACTCCGCCCTCAAAGGGGCGCGCATGGAGCTACGCAGTCAGGAAGCAGTCATATCCCGCGCCGACCAGATACACGCAAGGCTGGAACAGGCGCGCTCTGTGATAGACCCTGCCCGCACCTTCAGCTCCATACGCCTGTCGAGCAGTGTCGATGCCATGGCGCGGCAGGCAGGTCTTACCGCCGACATCGGCTCACCGCAGAAAAAGGAGTCCGGCATATTCAACACCAGCAGCATCCGCGTCAGCGTCCGCGGCGCCAGTCTCGAACAACTGGTCGGCTTCACGCAGGCCGTACGCTCAGAGGCCCCGTACATAGCAATACGCCGCTTCCGCATGAGCGCAGACCAGCGCGACCCGCGCAACCTGAACGCGGAAATCGAAATCGAATCCTTTGAACACAATCAGTCCCTTTCCCGATGAAGCACTCCACCAAACGGATGACCGCAATTGTTCTGACCGGCTTCATGCTGGCCACCAGCCTGTCTCTGGCACAGCAGACCGTGGGAGATGGCGCCCCGCAGATACCCGAGTGGATGAAGGACGGCTCCCAACCCCCGGCCCCGCCCAGCATACCGGACAACCTTGAGGCAATCGCCAGCGGTAGCCAGAGGCCCGCGAGCACCGTTCGCCAGGCCCCGGCAGCCCCCAACGCCAAGCCGCCGACAATGCCTAGCAACCTGCGTACGCCGCCCCCTCCGCCCTCGCTTCCGCCAGCCCTCGGCCAGCAACAGCGCGCCCTGCCCCAGCAGCAAACGGCCAGCCCGGCCCTGCCTTCGGCGACCGCTAGCGACGGCGCGCTAAAAACAAGTGGCATGGCAAGCCAAGGCATGGATCTTAACGCCTCTGTCGGCACGATAGAATTTTCCGACATGGCCGTTAACGAGGTTCTGGATATGCTCCAGAACATGACCGGCAAGACGATACTGCGGCAGAGCGCGGTAAACGGCACGATCAGTTTTCGCAGTCAGGGCGCTCTGCGCCGAGGGCAGGCAATAGAGGCCCTGACGAGCCTTCTCATGCTAAACGGTGTGGCCGTCACCCCCCTTGGCGAGAGCTACCTCAAGGCCGTCCCCGCGACTAGCGCCGCCAACCACAGCCCCACACTCATAGAGGGCAGCACGCTGGAGTATTCGCCAAGTCAGGAAGTTTGCTCAAAGCTCTTCGTACTCGACTTCATGCCCACGGCCGACGCTGTGCCCGCCCTCAGCAGCCAGCAGAGCGGCCTCGTGGGCACAGCCATCACCGCCTTTGAAAAGAACCGCTCCATCCTGGCCACCGACAGCCTCGTGAACCTCCAGCGCATGGAGAGCATCCTCAAGCGCATCGACAGGCCCTACGCCGCCAGCGACAAGATGCTGTTCTTCTCGCTTAAGAACATCAGCTCCAGTGACGCGCAGAAACGCTGCCAGCAGCTCCTTGCCGGGGCAATGGGCAGCCGCTTCACGGGCAACACCACCGTAGATGCCGACGAACGCACAAACCAGCTTATTGTCTATACGCACCCTGCCAACGAGTCGCTAATCCGCCAGCTGGTGGACAACCTCGACAAGGACGTAGAGCCGCTGACGCGCACAGAACTGTTCAGCATCCGCCACGCCGACGCCAAGGAACTCTGCCAGATAATACAAGAAGTAGTATCGGGGCAGAAGACGGCCCGTGACAGCACATCGACCGGCTCCAACCAGCGCCAGAGGGCACAGCAGATTGCGCAGGCACAGACAGTCACCGAAAGCGCTGGCACCCAGTTCAGCAGCTACCTTACCATCGTCCCGGACGAGCGCACCAACAACATCGTCGCCACGGGCACGCCAAGCGACCTGCGCCTGATGGGCAAAATGATCGAACAGCTCGACGCCCTGCTCCCGCAGGTGCGCATCGAGGTCGTCATCACCGAGGTTACGCTCAACAAGGGCGAAAGCCGTGGCATAGACCAGTTCGGCATCCGCTACGCCAAGAAAGGACCCGACGGCTCCCTCACAACCGACATTGGCGACGGCGAGGGCTTTGGCACCGGCAATCACGACCTGTGGCTCTCGCCCAACTTCCGCGGCGGCCTTAGCATGACGCCCTTCGCCCTTCAGAATTTCGCCATTGAGACAGTGTTCCAAGTGGCCAAGACCAACGGCAACGTGCAGGTGCTCTCCGCACCGAACATCGTCACAACGCACAACCGCGAGGCCTCGATTGTGGTCGGCAGCCGCGAGCCTGTTGTTACAACAGCCGTCACAAGCACGAGCACAAGTACAAGCAGCGACCTTGTGGCCAACATCGACTATCAGGACATTGCACTGGAACTGACCGTCAAGCCCCTCATTGGCAGCAACGGCGTCATCCAGATGGAAATTACGCAGAAGATAAACGAGGTGACAGGGCGCGTCACCCTGGCAGGCCTTGGCCAGCAACCGGTTATCGGCACCCGTCAGGCATCCTCCTTTGTCAGCGTGGGTAACGGCCAGATGGTGGTCCTTGGCGGCCTGCAAAAGGTCAAGGAGACCAAGAACAAGGACAAGGTATTCCTCCTTGGCGACATCCCTCTTCTTGGCTACTTCTTCCGTCCGACCGACAACGACGAAACCCGCACCGAGCTACTCATATTCATCCGCCCAGTCATCATCGCCAACCCAGCCGAGGCCGAAGCCGACGCACAGAGGAAAATCAACCAGATGCCCTCCGGCGAAAGGGTACAGAACTACCTAGACAAGGGCAGCTTCGACGTGGAGGAAAAGAAGAAGGAAGCCCGCAGCAGCTGGAAGTTCTGGCAAAGCGACAAGGACAAGTAGCCTTGGAAGCTCGGCGCAACACCATAAGGGACATACTCATGAATAACACAGCCCGAGTTCTGGCCACAGCCCTGTTCTGCGGCCTGTCCACACAACTTTGTAATGCCGACAGCATTGCGAATCTGCTGGCAAATTCCCCCTTCGTGCCCGAAGGCTGGACGCCCGGCGGAGCCAAGGGCGGCGCGGTCAGCGCCAGCGGCCAATACGTGTTCAAGGGCGTGTACTACCTCGACGGCTCCTACTACGTGAACATTGCCGAAGGGGGCAAAGGCCGCTGGATAAGAGTGGGCGACTCTCTGGACGGGCTGAAGGTGCTTGGCTACGACGAAACACTCCGCAAGGTGACAATTTCCGCCAACGGCAAAGAGCTTACGCTCGAAATCCCCAAACCCGCTGTGAACAGTAACCCCGTTGCCCTAGCAGTGAACAGCAACCCCCGCGCACAACTTACACCAACCGCAGCCGGAGACCCTCGTGCTGCATCATCGCGCCGCACACTGCGCCCGATGCCTCCGCCCCCTGCATGGGCGGGCAGTTCGGCAAGCAATCGCATTACGCAGAACAAGTTTTCCGGCTCCGGCGGAGGGGTGACTACGGACGGCGGCAGCTCACCGGGCGGAGAATCATCCGGGGGCAGCAGCGGAGGAGACAGCGGCGGCTCCTCAACCCCGGGAAACCCCGACCAAGGCAACAACAACCCCGACCCAGGCAACGAAACGCCAATAAGCACTCCGCCCCCGCCGCCCAACTTCGTCCCAAGCATCCCCGCTGAACTCCAAAAGCTGATAGACTCGGGAGAGGCTCCCGACTCACGCTAAGACAAGCTATTCATGCCCGAAGCAACAGACACAGTACACGGCATTGGCAGCCTGCTAGCCAAGCTCGACGCCGAACAGCGCGCCATGATTGACGAGACCCCGCGCCAGAACCGCCTCGCCCTCCTGGCCAGCCTGCGCCGCGAGAGCGAGACCGACTGCGCCCGCCATCTGGCCACGGCTTGTGGACTGGACTTTGCCGAGGAGCTTACCCTTCCCGACGATGCCACAAGCCTCCTGCCCGCGCGCCTCATGCACGAGTATCAGGCCCTGCCGGTGTCCGTAAGCGATGCTGGCGAACTCCTGCTTGCGAGCTGCTGGCCGCCTGCCGAGGGCATGGACGACTGGATCTGCGCCTGCACCGGACGTCAGCCACGCTGGATGCTGGTCCCTGCCAAGTATCTTGCCGAAACCATCACACAACGCTTCGGCGTTGGCGCGGACAGCCTTATGGAAGGAGTAGGCGCAGAGGATAGCGGACGCGCCGAGGCAGACGAGAGCGAGGACGAAAACGCCGCCATCATCCGCTTTGTAAATGAAATCGTGGCCAAGGCCCTGAATGACCGCGCAACGGACATACACTTCGAGCCGCTCAAGGACAGCCTCCAGATACGCTACCGCATAGACGGCGAACTTGTGCCCATCCGCGTCCCCGACAACCTCGTGCGCTATCAGGGGGCCATAATCTCGCGCCTCAAGATAATGGCGCGCCTTAACATTTCCGAAAAGCGCCGTCCGCAGGACGGACGCATAGACTTTCGCGCAGCCGGAGGCGCGGAGCTGGACATCCGCCTTTCCACGATCCCAACCCTGTACGGCGAAAGTGTGTCGCTACGCCTACTAAACCAGAAAAACCAGCCCCTCTCGCTGGACGAACTGGGAATGCTGCGCACAGACCAGGAACGCATCCGCCGCGTACTGGATCTACCCCACGGCATCATCCTTGTCACCGGCCCCACAGGCTCGGGCAAGAGCACCTCGCTCACGGCCTTCATCCGCCAGATAAACAGCCCCGCGCGCCGCATAATCACCGTCGAAGACCCGGTGGAATACGAGGTGCCGGGCGTCAACCAGACCCAGGTCCACAGCGAAATCGGCTACACCTTCGCACAGGCCCTGCGCCACATACTGCGTCAGGACCCGGACGTGATAATGGTGGGCGAAATCCGCGACCGCGAAACAGCCGACATCGCCATACGCGCCTCGCTGACGGGCCACCTCGTGCTCTCCACCCTGCACACAAACGATGCGCCCGGCGCGCTGACGCGCCTCATCGACATGGAGATCGAACCCTTCCTTGTCGCATCGGCCGTGGAGCTAATCATAGCCCAGCGCCTTGTGCGCCGCCTCTGCCCGGACTGTGCAAGACCATCGCGCATCGGCAAGCAGGAATTGCGCGCAAAGCTAGTCGCCCTGCTCGGCCACGACGTGCCCGACGAAGAGCTGCTGCACCCTGTGATGGAGCCTGTGGGCTGCGAAAGCTGTCGCGGCATCGGCTACCGGGGCCGCCTCGGCATGTTCGAGATACTGCGCGTTGACGATTCCATCCACGAACTTATCGTGGGCAAGGAAAGCGCCCGCAGCATACGTCAGGCCGCCATAGCGAACGGTATGCGCACCCTTCAGCAGAACGGCTGGGAGCAGGTGAAGCGAGGCCGCACGACGCTTGAAGAAGTGATGCGCTTTGCCGACATAGGCAAGGAGGACGAACAGTAAGCCCGCCCATACGCTCATGCCCATATTTGCATACAAGGCCATAGACAAAGGCGGAAAGACAAGCGGGGGCACCATCGAGGCCGCCGACCGCAAGGGTGCCATTCGCGCTCTCACTGCCAAGGGCCTTTCGCCAACGAGCATCGAGCAGCATCAGGACGCGGCATCGGTGGCACAAGAAAGCTTCGAGGCCAACCACGACTATTTCGGCCAGAAGGAGGAAGAGGCCAAGCCGCGCAAGGGGCAGATACGCCTCTTCCAGTCTCGCAAGCCAAAGCGCGTGGTGTCGCTCAACTTCTTGCGCAACCTGCTCATGCTGCTCCAGAGCGGCCTACCGATGGGCGACTCGCTGCGCCTGCTCCACAGCCGCGTTGGCGACGCGCAGCAGAAGGAGCTGGCAGCGGGCATGTGGAAGCGCATCAGCGAGGGCCGCACCCTGTCCGGCGCCATGCAGGACTTCCCAGAATACTTTGGCGAAAGTCAGGTGCAGCTTGTGGCCGCTGGCGAGGCTTCGGGCCGCCTACCCGTGGTGCTGGAGAGAGTGGTCGCCTACCTTGAGGAAAGCGCCGCACTCCGCAAAAAGATAAGCGCCGGCCTTGCCTACCCAATTTTCATCGTCTCGCTGGCCCTTGTCATCGTTGTCTTCTTCCTGCTCTTCCTTCTGCCCATAGTGCGCAAGCTGCTCAAGAGCATGGGCGGAGACCTGCAATTTTTCGCCAAGGTGCTGATAGGCGGCGGCGAGACCCTGCTCTTTGCAAGTCCCATAATTGCCGCGCTGGCCGCTGTGCTGGCCGTAGCCCTCGCCAACTGGCGCAAGACACCCACGGGCCGCATCCGCAGCGACCGCTGGCTACTGCGCCTGCCGGTGTATTCCCCCCTTTACCAGCACCAGCACATACTCCAGACCACCATTCTGATGGCCACCCTGCTGGATAGTGGAGTAAACACTCCGGACGCACTACGCCTTGTGGAGCGCACCGTGGGCAACACCATCCTTCGCGGAGCCTATTCGGCCATGAGGCGCATGATTCAGGAAGGTGCCTCGCTATCGGCCGCTTACAGACAGACGCGCATAATGCCCGACATGGACGTGGACATTCTGGCTGTTGGCGAGAACACTGGCAGCCTCTCCGCCAGTCTGCGCCGCATACACGAAATACACCGCGAGGCGCTGGACAAGGGCATGTCGGTCCTGACGGTGGTAATCACAAGCGTGGCCCTCTTCGCCGCCTTCGCCATAGTGGCCATGATAGCCCTTTCACTGGTCCTGAGCGTGCTCGACATAAGCCACAGCCTCACTTTCCGCAAGTAAGTGTTGGAGCGCCGGGCGTTCCCATTATGGTCACCATCCTTCTTGAGCAATGATTGACCATCTCTCTTACTGCGTGTAAGATTTCCTTCAACAGATGGGCGGCACAGACGCAGTCACCTTGGGCTTTCTGGGTGGGAGTTTCGACCCTCCGCACCTAGGGCACCTCATAATCGCTCGCGACGCCATCGAACAACTCGGCCTTGAGCGGGTGTTCCTCATCCCGGCAATGCAAAGCCCTCTTCGCAGCGGCTCACACAACGCCACCTTCGAGCAGCGTTTGGACATGTGCCGTATGCTTACCAAAGGGCGGGACTGGCTGGACGTGCTCGACATCGAGGGCTATCTGCCCGCCCCCAGTTACACCATACACACAGCGCGCAAACTCGTGGAAATGTTCCCCGGCGCCTCGCTGGTATGGCTACTAGGCGCAGACCAGTGGGCACGCCTCCCGCAGTGGAAGGATTATGACCTACTAGGCCGCATGTTGCGCTTTGGCGTGGCGGCCCGACCCGGGCACAACATAGGGGCACTACCCCCGCCAAGTCCCGAGGCATCGCTCATTCACGCAAGAAATATCGAAATTTCCTCGACGGAACTGCGAGAACGGCTCTACTGCAAGCTGCCGATAGATCACCTCGTCCCGGCGGGAGTGCAGGAATACATCCTCAAGAACGGCCTATACAAGCACCATCAGTCCACGCATGATCGAAGTAAGTAACGAAACAGTCATCAAGAAAGAGTATTCCACAGAGGAACTGCTCCAGGCCTGCTGCAAGGCTCTGGACGACAAGAAGGCAGAGGATCTGAAAATCCTCCACCTAGGATCCCGGTCCACAGTGGCCGACTACTTTGTGATAGCAACAGGCACATCCTCGCCCCATCTGCGCGCCCTGCGCAACATGGTGGAAAAGGCACTAGACGAAAAAGGCGCCGAAATCATCGGCATGGACACCGATTGCAGCAGCGGCTGGGCGGTGTTGGACGCGGGCGACATCATCTTCCACATGTTCACCGAGAGGATGCGCAAGCTCTACGCACTCGAAAGCCTCTGGAAGGACGCCGAAGTGATAGTGCCCAAGTTCGACTAAGGACCGCGCCTGCTGCTTCTGCCAGCCCAACTGCCAGACCAGGAACGACATGCAAGGCATACGCTGGATAACTTTCGACGCTGTCGGCACCCTTATAGACCCCCGCCCCTCCGTGGGTCATGTATATGCTGCGGTCATGGCTAGGCACGGTATCGTGGCTGAAGCGGCAGCCTTGCAGACTAGTTTTGTCGAAGTATTTCGCCGCCTGACACGCATCCCCCGCGATTGCGTCGATGAGAATAGCGAATACGCATTCTGGAAAGCTCTGGTCCTCGAAGTCATCGCCCACTGGGTGAGAGGGGAAGATGCGGAGCGTGTTTTCGAAGACGCTTACACGGCCTTTGCCGACCCTGCCAACTGGTATGCCATAAACGGTGGCCCAAGACTCTTGGAGTCTCTGCACAAGCGTGGCTACCGCCTTGCCCTGCTAAGCAATGCCGACGCACGCATACGCGGCATCATCGAGGCGCACGGCCTTGGCATTCACATGGAACAGATGCTCCTTTCGAGCGAACTGGGGCATGAAAAGCCCGACATTCGCCTGTTTCGCAAAGTGGAAGAGCAGCTTGGGGCCACCCCGGAAGAGATACTCCACATTGGCGACAGCGAGCGTAACGACGGTCAAGGCCCGCGCGCGGCTGGCTGGCACGCGATAGTCATCGACAGGCGAGCCGACGACCTCTTCCTCCTAGCGGAGGCCATACCGTGAGGCTGCCTCGCAACATAGAGGAAGCCATTGCCGAGTTCCGCGGCCTGCCCAAGCCGGGCGAGCACGAATGGGATCCGGGCGCAACGAACATGGCAAGCCTCATCGAGGTGCTCTTTGAGCGGTACCGCATTGGGCAGGAGCGTCCCGAGCAGCTCATAATGGCCAAGTGGCGGGAAATTGTGGGCGAAGAGAACGCGGCCCGATGCGCACCGGAGCGTATCGACTCTCAGGACCGGCTAGTCGTTGTGGTGGCAAATCCAATACTCCGGCGCGAACTGCACTTTGCCCGCCTGCGCATTCTCGCCCGACTGCGCGCCGTACAGGGCTGCGCTCACATTCGCGACATCGAGTTCCGCGCCGGATAGCGGGACGCCGTAACAGTATCCTGACACAATAGGCGGACCGCATCCCTTGACAGAAGGACAATGTGCGGATAAAAGCAAGAACATGCACCAAGCCGCCCTGCCAGACAAGGCGACGGCAGCAGACGAAGCTGCCGTGGAGGATGACTTATTGCATTTTCCCGCCAGTCACCCGCTCTCATCAAGACGGGTTCTCGTGCTCAACCGCAACTGGCAGGCCGTCAACATAGTGGATGTGCGTCGTGCTTTTGCCCTGCTTTTCCGCGAGGATGCCCGCGTAATCGACACCGACGAAGGGGCGAACTCCATCTGCGACATCGAAGAGTGGATAGAGCGTTCGCTGCGCAAGCCACCACAGCGCGAGCGCGATGCATTGCACACGGTCCGCTTCCCCATCCGCATACCCAGCGTGATGATTCTGGACGAATACGACCGCCTGCCCATGAAGGAGCCTCGCCTGTCCAGAGAGGGCATATTTGCCCGCGACACCTTCACCTGTCAGTACTGCGGACGCGAACACAGCGAGCGCGACCTGAACATCGACCACGTAATCCCTCGCGAGCGAGGCGGACGAAACACTTGGGAAAACCTCGTCACTTCCTGCATAGCCTGCAACGAGCGCAAGGCCAACCGCCTGCCTCACGAGGCCGGTATGCGCCTGCTGCGAAGGCCGCGTCGCCCGGCCCGCCTGCCCTTCTCGGCCTGCGTGGCTACGGACCTTCGCCGAAGCCCGGACTGGGAACTGTTCCTGGGCACACTGCGCTGACGCCGGTCAATGATGGTGATGATGCCCACCGCCTTCGTGATGATGGCCTGAGCACTTGATGGCCGGTTTTTCAAAAGGGAACTGGAAGCCGCTGCGTTCCTTTTCAGCAATCAGGCGAAGATACTTGTAGGAGTAGAAGCCCGTGTTGTGCCCGTCGTTAAAGACAAGCTGAAGGGCATAATTGCCAATCTTCTTCCACTCGCGAACGCGCACACCGGGATAGCTGGTGCGGGGATCTCCGCCATGTATGTTGCCGAAAAAGTCTGCCTCGCCAAGGTTCTCCGCACTCGGGGACAGGGCACGCAGTAGCTCCTGGTCCACAAAATCCTCCACTCCATCACTCCAGCGAATGGCAAGTGTGCGGCCAATTATCTGAATGTCCTCGGGAATAAGCGGCTTCTCCATATGGACAAGGCTAGCTACCGCAGCCGATCCTGTCCAGTCCGCTGCCCACCGGCCATGACACATGGGTAGTACCAGAATATGTATTAACAATTATGTGCCCGCTAGCGCACCAGTCTCTGGCTGCCGGGGCCGTCCTGAAGGTCCTGCTCGCGCACGGGCCTTTCGTGGTACAGGGCCTCCATCAACTCACCCAACAGATAGATGGAGCCTGTGGCCACGATGCTCGTGCCGGGTGCGCCTGCGTTTAACACACCCGGAGCCGGCACCAGTTCGCGCACCTCGGCCCGGCGCAGGCTGCCCTTGAACCCGGCGGGCACTGCCTGTTCCAGCTCCTCCAGAGAACAGGCCCTCTGCTGGGCCGGACGCATAAGGATAATTTCCTCCGCATATCGCGCAGCCACCTCCAGAACTGCATGGGCACGGCGAATGCCCAACGCGCCGCAGATAAGGGTCGGCCTTCGCCCATCGCGCCGCAGCAGTTCCACAAGGTTATCCTCCAGCATCTGCGCACCCTCCTCGTTGTGGGTGGCGTCGAAAATAATCCGCCTTCCGTCCGGCAGCGGCCGTTCATCCCAGCGCCCCGCCCAGATTACCGAATGCAAGGCGGTGGCAATCTGCGCGTCGCCAACAGGCAGGCGTTCGCGCAGGATCCTCGCAGCCAGCGTGGCCGTTGCAGCGTTGCGGCGCTGGTGGTGCCCGACCAGATTGGTGGACGGGTACAGGACATCGTCAGAGCCGTACAGCTCGCGCACACTGTGAACTGGCGAGCATCGCTCCGCAGCGATGCGCCTTATCAGCTTCTCTGCGGCAGGCGGAATTAGGCCGATAAGCACCGGACGCCCCGGCTTGATTATGCCTGCCTTTTCAAAGGCGATTTCCTCGATTGTATCGCCGAGGATTTCCGTATGGTCGAGGCCGATCGAGGTAATGATGGACAGCTCCGGCTCCACGGTGTTCGTCGCGTCGAGCCGCCCGCCAAGACCAACCTCCACTATCCCCACATCCACCCTTTCCCTTGCGAAGGTCAGAAAGCCCATCGCCGTCAGGAACTCGAAAAACGATGGATGGTCGTCCGGGTCCACAGCTCCGAGCTTCTCGGCCACAGGTTTGAGCAAGCGCACGTAGGCCAGAATTTCCTCCTGAGAGAGGATGCGGCGGTCTATCTGGATGCGCTCGCCAAGCTGCACAAGGTGCGGAGAGGTGAAAAGGCCAGTGCGGTAGCCTGCCGCCCGGTAGATGGCCTCCAGCATGGCCGAGGTGGAACCCTTGCCATTGGTCCCGGCCACATGAATGACCGGGAAGCTGCGCTCCGGGTGGCCCAGTTCGTCCGCCAGCAGGGCCATGCGGTCTATGCCATACTTGGCCCCGTGGTACTTGAGGCTGTACAGATACTGCTTGACCGCGGCATAGTCGCCAAGGTCTATCGAGGCTCCGTACATTGCTTCAGGCTCCCTGCCGCAGGCCACTGTCCGGCTGGCTGGCCCCGGTGAATGCGGCGAGGAAGGCGCCGACGCGTTCGCGCATCTGGGTGCGGGGCACTATCTGGTCGATAAGACCGCGCTCCAAGAGGAATTCCGAGGTCTGGAAGCCCTCTGGCAGTTCCTGACGGGTGCCTTCCTTGATAACTCGCGGCCCGGCAAAGCAGATTAGTGCCCCCGGCTCTGCGATGATAAGGTCGCCCAAAGTTGCGAAGCTGGCCGTGACGCCGCCCGTTGTCGGGTTGGTGAGTATGGAAATGTAGGGCAGGCCCGCCTTGGCCAGGCGTGCCAGCGCGGCACTGGTCTTGGCCATCTGCATGAGGCTGAATATGCCCTCCTGCATACGCGCTCCGCCGGATGCGCTTACAATGATGACGGGGCATTTCAGCTCGATACCGCGCTCTATGGCACGGGCTATCTTCTCGCCAACGACGCTGCCCATGCTGCCGCCGGAGAAGCGGAAGTCCATGACGGCTACAGAGACCTTCAGTCCGTTCATCGTGCCTGTGCCGCAGACAATGGCATCGTTGAGGCCCGTCTTCTGACGGCTGGCCTCAATGCGCTCGGGGTATGGCTTCTGGTCCACAAAGCCCAGTGGGTCGAGCGAAGTGAGATCCGCGTCGAACTCCTCGAAGCTGCCCTCGTCCAGCATCGACTCGATGCGGGCCGGGGCGTCGATGGGGAAGTGATACCCGCTGCCCGGCACAACCATGAGGTTCTTTTCCAGATCCTTGGTATAGATCATCTCCCCGCTGACCGGGCAGCGGGTGTAGAGATCCTTGGGGATGTCCTTCTTGCGGACCGGGGTGACGGTCGAATACTGAGGCTTCGAGAAGAATGCCATTTGTGCTGTGCTTGGTAAGTTTGGTTATGCCCCTTTCAAAGGGTCGTTGCGATGCCAAGTGTCCCAACTGTGACACAAATCAAACGCCTTGCGTTCAATCTGCCGTCGGGACTGTGATGTGTGACACAAGTCCGGGTGCGAACCGGAACAGAGGCAGAACATGCATCATGCATGGGCAAGGGTCAAGACGGCTGGTGAGGCCGCGCCCGCCCGGAGCAGGGCCGAGGCGCAGGCGTCGAGCGTGGCCCCGGTCGTAATCACGTCGTCAACGAGCACATAGCTCTGCTGCGGATGTATCTTCACAGCCTGGCGCAGGGCAAAGGCTCCGCGCATGTTCTTCAGGCGTTCCTCGCGGCCAAGCGCGGTTTGCGTGCCGGTGTCCCGCGTGCGCACAAGCAGTTCGCGGCAGCTGGCCCCAGCCTCATTGGCGAATACCTGCGCCAGCCACAGGCTCTGGTTGTAACCACGCTCCCGCTGGCGAACAGCGTGCAGGGGCACGGGCACAAGCACAGCCCCGCGCAACATATCCAATACGTCTAGCCTGCCGTGCAGAATGCGGCCCACATCGCCAAGCAGGCAGCGAAGGCCGTGGAACTTCAGCCCGCGCACCAGACTCTCGCCGGGGCCGGAGTATTGCAGCAATGTCGCCCCCCTGCCCCAGCCCGCTTTCAATTCCGAGCAGCCCGGACATACGCGCCCGACGGATACAAGGCCCTCGAACACTCGTCCGCAAAGGGCGCAACAGGGCCGCCCAGCAGTAAGTGGCATGGCAAGCGCACAATCCTCGCAGAACCAGCGCAGGCTCTCCCCGGCGGGCTGTCCGCAGCAAACGCAGTCGCGAGGATAAAGCAGGTCCGCAAGCCCTGAGCCAACCCCGGCCATATTACTGCTAATACTGGCTGAGCACATTGGCTCCATGCTAATGCAGTCAACGCCTCAGTCCAGCACTTCTGCAAGGAATGGCGCAGTCGGGCTGCCCTTGCAGTGCCTCAACCCATCGACCGGCCCTTGGTAAACGATTTGGCCACCCGCTTCCCCGCCCTCAGGGCCGATTTCCACGAGCCAATCCGCCTCGGCTATGATGTCCAGATGGTGCTCGATAACGACGACTGTATGGCCTTGTTCCACCATGCGGTGCAAAAGGTCTATAAGCCGCTCGCAGTCGGATAAATGCAGGCCAATTGTCGGCTCCTCAAGTATGTAGAGATTCTTTGCAGGGCGCGCGCCGCGCCTCTCCGCCTCGCCCGGCAGGCCCTTTGCAAGCTCGCTTACAAGCTTGAGCCGCTGCGCCTCGCCGCCGGAAAGAGTAGGACTTTGCTGACCAAGTTTAAGATAGCCGAGGCCGCACTGCACCATCAGGTCCAGCATTCCGTGCAGCTTCTGATGAAAGTCGAAGAACTGCGCCGCTTCCTCGAAGCTCATGTCGAGAACCTCGCCGATATTGCGCCCGTTCCAGCGGATATCGGAAAGGTCCGCGCCGTAGCGGGAGCCGCCACAGTCCTCGCAGGGCGCGTAAGTATCTGGCATGAAGGCCATTTCGAGCTTCACCAGACCCGAGCCTTTGCAGGTCTCGCAGCGCCCGCCAGGCGTGTTGAAGGAAAAGCTGCCCGCGCTAAGTCCGCGCATCTTTGCTTCCGGCAAAGCGCCGAAAAAGCCACGTATCATGTCGAAGGCCCCGATGTAGGTCGCGGGCGTACTGCGCGGAGTCTTGCCGATGGGGCTTTGGTCCACCTCGATTACGTAACGAAAGCCATCGCCGTTTAGCAGGGTGTCGAAAGGCCTTTTGCCACTGCGGCAGCCAAGCAACACGGCGCAGTCCACACCGCGGAGTGTGGCATTTGCCTCGCTGGAAGCTATCGTGACGGCGGGGGCAAGCAGGTCGCGAACAAGTGTGCTCTTCCCAGCGCCCGAGATGCCGCAGACTACCGTCAGGCGGCCCAGCGGGACGCGCAGGTCGATGCCCTTTAGGTTGCGCAAGCGCGCACCTTCCAGCACAAGCCAGTCCTTGCGGCGGCTGCGCGGTTTCCATAGCAGAGGCAGGGTGTGATGCGCCCCATCGTGAGGATGGCGGATTCCCTTGGCCAGGTAGCGACCGGTGAGCGAATCCGGCAACTTCGCCAGCTCTTCGCAATGGCCTATGCCGATGATTTCGCCGCCGTGAATGCCCGCGCCCGGCCCAAGATCTATGACGGTGTCCGCGGCGCGCATAACGTCTGGGTCGTGCTCGACAACGAGCAGAGTGTTGCCCAACGCCTTGAGGCCCCGGAGCGAATTGATAAGGCGCAAAGTGTCGCGCGCGTGCAGGCCGATTGACGGCTCGTCGAGCACGTAGAGAACGCCCGATAGCCTTGCCCCCAGCTGCGCGGCTAGGCGGATGCGCTGCGATTCCCCGCCGGATAGCGTGTTCGCAGCGCGGTCCAGCGAAAGGTAGCCGAGGCCCACCTCGTCCATGAAGCGAAGGCGCTGCTCGATTTCCGGCAACAGTTCGTCGAGAACAGCGCGGCCCTTTGCCTCCGGCTCCAGTTTTCGCAGGGTGGCAAGCATAGCCGAAGGGGTCATGGCGAGCAGCTCCGGCAGGTTCCATTTACCACCTGCCCCGTGCAGGTACACGGCCCGCGACACCGCGTTCAGGCGCGCCCCGCCGCAGTCCGTGCAGATTTGTCCATCGCTGAAGGCAGCAGGCAGCTTGTCGAAACGCTCATCCTCACTCATCCACTCGTACAGGACACCGTGGCCCATGCAGACCGGGCAGTGCCCTCGCGCGCTGTTCCAAGAGAAATGCTTGGGGTCCAGCTCAGGAAATGCCTCGCCCGTCAGCGGATCAGCGCGGCTCGTCGAGAACCAGGAAAGCGTCATGCCCGCCTCGTTAGCGCAGAAAAAGGCACCCTTGCCCGTCTTGAGCGCCAGAGCGACCAGCGCAGCGACCTCTATGGGCTGCCCTTGCTCGTCGATGAATGCGCCGCCCTTTGCGCTGGCCAGCACCAGCTCAATGTCATGCTCGCGGAAGCGGTCCAACTTGCGGAAACGCTCCAACGGCACCATTTCTCCGTCGATGCGCATAGTGCGGTAGCCATGCTTCTTTGCCCAGTTTGCCAGCGGTTCGTGGTGCCCCTTGCGGCCTCGAATAAGCGGGGCCATGACAAGGGTTACATCGCGCTCCTTGCAAAAATTATACAGGCGGTCGTGCAGTGCAGCGGCGCTCATGGCCACGAGCGGCTCGCCAGTGCGCGGGCTGTGCTGGACTCCGATTCTGGCATACAGAAGCCGCAGATATTGCGCTACTTCCGTAACCGTGGCGACTGTGCTCTTGCCCGATGGCTGAGTGACGCGCTGCTCTATGGCTACGGTCGGCGGGATGCCGCGCACCCAGTCCACGTCCGGCCTTGGGAGCTGCTCCACGTACTGCCGCGCCCAGGGCGACATGCTCTCCATGAAACGGCGCTGCCCTTCGGCAAAGACTATGTCGAAGGCGAGCGAGCTTTTGCCACTGCCGGAAACGCCCGTGACGACAGTCCATTCCCCGAGCGGGATTTCGAGCGACACATTCTTCAGGTTGTTCTGCCTAGCCCCGCCTATCGTGAGGGCGGTCGGCATTGAGGACACGTGCAGAAGATGCGTTTCTTCAATGAGTTCTGGCGCGTGCCTACACTCGATGGCATCGCGGATGTATGACGCGCTGACCGTGCCCCCGCGCTCTGCGAGCTGTTCGGGTGTTCCTTCAAATACCACCCGTCCGCCAGCGGCGCCCGCCTCCGGCCCCATCTCGACGAGCCAATCCGCGCTCTTTAATACGTCGGCGTGGTGCTCGATAAGCAGCAGCGAATGCCCGCGGTCCACAAGGCGCTGTAGAACGTCCAGAAGACGGCGCACGTCGTGGCGATGCAGGCCAGTCGTCGGCTCGTCAAGGAGGAGCAATGCGCCCCTGCCGCTCATCTGCGCCATGTAGCTGACAAGCTTTATGCGCTGCGCCTCGCCGCCGGACAGGGTGTTGAGCGGCTGGCCGAGCGGCAGGTAGCCAAGACCCACATCCTCCAGAGGCTGAAGCTTATCGCGGACGGCTGGCCTGTCCTCGAAGAAGGCAAGTGCCTCGCTGACGCTCATTTCCAACACTTCGTCCAACGACTTCCCGCGCAACTTGATTGCGAGCGTCTCGGACGTAAAGCGGCGCCCTTCGCAGAAGGGGCAGCGCACGTAGAGGTCTGCCATGAACTGCATCTCAACCTTTTCATAGCCAAGACCTTCGCAATGCGGACAGCGGCCCGTTCCGGCGTTGAAGGAAAAGTGCGCACTTGTCCAGCCAGAGGCTTTAGCCTCTGGTGTGCCCGCGAACAGGGCGCGGATGGGGTCCCAAGCCTCGCAGAACAGCGCGGCGTTCGAGCGCGGCGTGCGGCTTATGGGGCCTTGGTCCACAAGCACGATGTCGGAAAACTCCTCGTCACTCGCAATGCGCGCAATGCTGGCGGGATTCTCGACGCTGCGCCCCATCGACGCCATAAGGCCCTGATACACAACGCAGTCAAGGAGTGTGCTCTTGCCAGATCCCGACACACCTGCAAGCGCCACAAAGCGATGCAGCGGGAGGTTCAAGTCTAGCGAGCGTATGTTGTTCGCGCTCGCGCCTTCGATTCGCAGCCATGCGCCCTTGCCAGCCTCGATATGACGGCGCATCGGCAGGGGGATCGTTTCGCGGCCAGTGATGTAGGCACCGGTTATAGAATCCTTCGCGCTTGCAATTCCAGCCTCTGGGCCGCTGTACACGAGCTGCCCACCGCCTTTGCCCGGACGGGGGCCTATTTCCACAAGCCAATCCGCAGCACGTATGACGGCCTCGTCGTGCTCGACGACGACCACGGTGTTCCCGTTGTCCACAAGGCTGCGCATTATGCCCACGAGGCGGTCTATGTCGCGCGCGTGCAGGCCCACGCTCGGCTCGTCCAAGACAAAGAGCGTGTCCACCAGCCCCGTGCCAAGGCAGGAGCAGAGGTTCACGCGCTCCACCTCTCCGCCGGAAAGGGTTCGCGAGGCGCGGTCCAGGGTCAGGTAGCCAAGGCCCACCGCTTCGAGAAAGCCCAGCCGCGCCAGAATGTTTCGCTCGGCTAGGTCTGGTGCATCAGCGGGTTGCGTTTGCAGGGCGTTGTCGCGCACAAGGGCCAGCAACTCGCTGATTGGCAACAGATACAGCTCCGGCAGGGTATAGCCGTTCCATGTCCAGAGCAGGGCCTCGGGCTGGAGCCGCGTACCGTGGCATTCCCCGCAGGTAGTGTAGGAGCGAAAGCGCGACAGGAACACGCGAACGTGCATCTTGTAGCTGTTCTGCTCCAGCCACTCGAAAAAACGCCTTACGCCATACCAACTGTTTTCGTAACCCTTGCCGTTCTCTCCGTAGTCCGGCTCGCCTTCGATAACGAAGCCACGCTCTGCCTCGCTCAGCTCCCGCCACGGTACTTTTGTGCGTATATTGTGCTTTTTGCACTCGCGCAGCAGCTCGCGCTGGCTCTCGCCGTAAATGGCACCCGAAAAGGCGGCGATTGCACCCTCTTCGAGCGTCTTGGAATGGTCGGGAATGACGAGGCGGTAGTCGATTTCGATGACTCTGCCAAAGCCGCGGCACTTGGGGCAGGCACCGAGCGGGTTGTTGAACGAAAAGAGAGCGGGAGTCGCGCGGCGGAAGCGGCGACCGTTGACAGGGCTTCGCAGGCCCTCGTAACGGCGGGCGAGATAGCGGCCTTCGTCGTCGAAAAGGGCCAGTTCGCCGTGTCCGTAGCGCAATGCCGTGGCCACGGCGTCGGAAAGGCGATCCGCGTTTTCGGGCAGGATTTCCATGCGGTCCTGCACTACGTGTATGCTGTCCAGCCCTTCGAGCGCGGCGGCGTCCAACTCGTCTGTTCGGGCAAAGCGGCAGCATTCGGCCTGCTCCGGATCATTCGCGCCGAGTATGACGCGGGCAAAGCCCTGTGCGCGGAGCGTCGAGAGGATTTCCTCCCAAGGAAGGGAGGCCGGACGACGTGTTTCAAAGGCGATGCAGAGCGTCTGTCCGGCGCGACGGGCGAGAATCTTGCGCGACAGGCTCTGCGGATTGTCATCGTCGAGCGGCTCGCCGTTAGCGGGGTCGTAAAGGCGGGCGCGGCGCTGGAACCAGACTTTGAAAAAGTCGCAAAGCTCGGTCATCGTGCCCACGGTGCTGCGCGAGGTCTTGACCGTGTTGCCCTGCTCTATGGCGATGGAAGGGCGGATGTTCTCCACACTGTCAATTTTTGGCCTGTCGAGCCGCTCCATGAACTGCCGCGTGTAGGGGCTGAAAGTCTCCACGTAGCGGCGCTGCCCCTCGGCGTGCAAGGTGTCGAACACTAGGGAGCTTTTCCCTGCACCCGACAGGCCCGTAACCACGATGAGCCGCCCCACGGGCAGGTCGATGTCGATACCCTGAAGGTTGTTCTGCCTTGCCCCCCGCAGCCGTATGGCCTCGATTGGTGCCTGTCCCGATGTGTTATCCCGTCCCTTCACAGTCAACGTTCCCCGCAGTATTCGCGTATCCCGGCCCACCAGCATCAGAGTCCAGTGCAGGAGGGATATTTCACGATGTGCAACTTTGTTCAGTATATTCGAGAGCAGCAGCTTTCAAGCAGGAAATGCGGAGACGGGCAAACATCTGACCATGTAGGCAGGCTTATGCGAATACCGTTACCACTGTCGAATTGTCGGGACCGCCGGCGCGGTTGGCCATATCTATCAGCTGCTTGACCACCTCGGCCGGGCTTTCGCACTCGCGCAATACTTCCTCGATATGTTCATCGGCCACGGTCTTTGTGATGCCGTCGCTGCACAGGATGATACGGGAACCTTCTGTAAGAGGCAGGCTTATCACATCCGGCACCACCTCTTCGGGCTGGCCCATGCACTGGGTAAGCACATGGTGCAGGTAGGCTTCGACGTTCTTATCCCCCGCCAGAATGCGCTCTTGGGCAAGAGTCTGCTCGCGCGTCAGTTGACGAAAGCCGCTTGAAGGGTCCAAGATGAATGCGACGCTGTCGCCCACCTGCGCGATTTGCATACTACCGTCAGAGGCTAGCAGCAAGGTGAGGGTTGTACCGATCGATGAGGCGCAGAGTTCGCGCCCCTTGTCACGAATCTGAAAGCTGGCCTCGCGCACGAATTCGCGTAAGTCCTTTAGCTGCTCGTCACTGGCAGAGTCGAGAAGCTCCACCATCATGCGGCTGGCCACCTCGCCGTATTGAAGGCCGCCCAAGCCATCTGCAACGGCGAACAGTCCGCGTTCAGGTCTGCACAGGAAAGCGTCTTCGTTATTCTGTCTTCTTAGCCCAGGATGGGAGTCCGCATGAGCGAGCAACATTGCGTAAAGCTAGGTCCGACATTGTGCAAAGTCACGCCCAATGAATGACGAGCCAAGCAATCTACTATGCGCTAATGCGCTGCACATAGCGGCGCAGGTG
This sequence comes from Puniceicoccales bacterium Verruco_02, assembly GCA_001604585.1. Classification (GTDB taxonomy): domain Bacteria; phylum Verrucomicrobiota; class Verrucomicrobiia; order Opitutales; family Oceanipulchritudinaceae; genus Verruco-01. The sequence continues at coordinate 54,965 of LVBW01000049.1, forward strand.
CTCCAGTGCCTGTGCGCGTATCTGGCAGATTCGCGCTTCGGACAGGCCCATCAGTTCTCCGATTTCCGCAAGGCGCATTCCTTCGTTGAAATACAAGACAAGCACCTTTCGGAACTGCTCGGGAAGCTCCATTATTTTGCGGGCCACCAGTTCCATCAATTCCTGCCTCTCCAAGGTATCCGGGGCAAATATTGCCGCTGTGTCGGCAATGGATTCGTGTGTGGCGCCCTCCCTGCCCTGCTCCGGGTCTGCGTCCAGATGCACGAGGCTGACGGGACGGGTCTGGAAGCGCAAGCGATCGAATGCGCGCTGGTCCATGCCCATCTCGGTCTTAAGTTCACCATCGCTGGGTGCCCTGCCGAGGCGCTGCTCCATCGTAGAGGACAGCTTTTCCAGCTTGCGCTGCTTGATTCGCACCGAACGGGGGACCATGTCCATAGCCCGTAATTCGTCCAGTATGGCCCCGCGTATGCGGATGGATGCGTAGGTCTGAAATGTATAGCCTTTGGACGGGTCGTAGCGTTCGATGGCGGACAAGAGGCCCATCATGCCGGAGCTTTCCAGCTCTTCGATGTCGGCGTGAGAGGGGAACTTGCCCCTCATGCGGGCAACGATTATCTTCACCATTGGGGCATAGTGCGCGAGCAATGCCGTGCTGTCGCGTTCTCCTGTCCAGGCGCTCGGGGAAAGATCGTTGACGAAGCTCTGTTCTGCTTCGCTGTTCAGGATTGGATGCCGGGCGATGCTGTTCTGCGTCTGCATGGGTATGTCCTTGGTGACGCAACTTGTTGAGCAGAGTGCGTGCCCAAGTCCCAAGCACGACGGAAAACTCAACGGCAATCATAACATAACATACCAACAATCATAAGCTTACACACTTGGCTAAAACTTAAATAATAAATCCCCCGGCAGTTTTGCCGAGGGATTTCGGGGAAGATTGTTCCGCTCTTGTATGCGTGACGCCTTGATTGACTAGAAGCTGGCCTTGGCTGCGTCGATCGAGTCGTGGAAACGCCAGTCCTTGGATTCCTCAAAGCCGCGACATTCCTGCACAATCTGCGGGTTGCCAACGAGGCTGTACGAGAGGGTAAGCTCCTGACAGATGGTCATAGAATCGACTAGGAGCTTGATAAGCACCATGTTGACATTACGGACGACATGGACATCGAAAATGACCTTGGTGTAGCCTTGGTCAACAGCTTCGGAAATTTTGGGCTTAAGGTATGCGCTTATCTCGTTGACCGAAGATGTCGATGCATTCTCGGGCAGGCGGATAAGCAGATACTCTCCCTCGAAGACGAAGTAGCGTTCCGAGGTGTCGAGGTTGATGGCCTTGGCGATCTTGGTCTCCAGCTCCTCGTAGTCGATGGGCTTGGTGATGATCGAGGTGAAACCGAACTGCTGGGCCTGCTGCTGGGCGTGCAGGTCTGTCTTGACCGCAAGGGCGAACACGGGGACGTACTTCGTCTTCATGTTCGAGCGCAAGAGGCGGAAAAGCGTGTACGCGGCTTCGTCCGGCAGGGACAGGCTGATTATGATTACGTCCGGCACCTGCTTTTGGCAGTAGTCGATGGTCTCGCCTGTGGATGCCACACCGTGAACCTTCCAGGTGGGCACGCGGATGCCGGTCGTTATCTGCTGGATGATGGCTGGCTTGTCCTCTACCACCAGTATCTCGCAGGGGTCGGAAAGGGTCTTGCGCTTGTTCTGCGTCTCGGTGATGGGGCGCAGGTCAATGATGCGGCCCACCTTCTCGTTGAGCACGTCCTCCTTGAAGGGCTTGACGATGTAGTCGCGAATACCCAGCTTGGCTATCTTGAGCACCATCTCGCGGCCAGCTTCAGCCGTGAGCATGATGACGGGCACGCTCTTGAGCGAAGGGTCGGCCTTCAGCTTGGTGAGCATCTCCACGCCGTCCATGACGGGCATCGTAACGTCAAGCAATATGAGGTCTGGCAACTGCTTGGACGCCATTGCCAGCCCCTCGACGCCGTTGGCGGCTTCGAGGATCTCCACATTGTAGGTCTTGAACGCCTTCTTTACAATGATCCGGACAGCGCGTGAATCGTCAACGGTGAGAATCTTTAATTGCATGATCGGACTGAAGGAGGAGTCGTCTGAGAAAATGTTTAGTCGCCGGGCTTCATCGTCAGATCGGCAATGAAGGGCGAGTTCAGAATTCTGAAGGTATATATCTGGCGGAAAACGGTGCTCGGGGTCTCAATTGTGAAATTTGTGCCGCGAAGGATGGACGGGACGGTCATCCTGCATTGGAAGCCTTTGTCAGACACGGCGTTCTTGAAGGTGCCAACTATCATGTTGGTCATCTCTCCAAGAGTGTCGTGAATTACTTCAGGCCCCTCTTCGGCCAGCTCACTATCATTCATTCCAAGGAAACTTCCAGTAAGACGCAAGGCTAGGTCTTCTTCCATATACAGATTAATGACCCCGCTCATAAGACCTATGAAGCCTACCATGCCCACGATGACCGTTTGAGTCGATGGGAGCACAGGTGGAGGCGGTCCGTCTAGGTCGTCATAACTTGCCCCGACCTTTGCCCCCTCATACTGTATTGGAAGGCCAACCATCGTATCGAAAAACTTGCCGACGGCTTCGATCATCATGCCTTCAAGCTCCTGAAGGCTGAAGGGCAGCTTATCCTGTATCAGGTTGTCCGTCATCTTTCCTGCGTAAATTGGGTAAATGCGTATGCGGCGTGGGCATTGTCACTAGAATCGGACTTGCATCATCGGGCTAAAGGCCGCTTTTCGAGAAGTATTTGAAAGCATATCATGCCCTACTCGCCTGCAACACTCGTGCCAAACATAGCCATAATCAAATCATAGCATCGGAATGCTCTTGGCAACATTATAGCACAGTCTGAAGCGTCATACCAGTAGAGCGACAGTGGCTAGCACATTCAACAGTGAGGATAGATTCATAATGGCGACCACGTGCATGTGCCCCGGCCACAAGGACCAGGGCAAGGGCTGCTTCGCACTTAGAGAGTCAAAAAGCCCTGCCAGAAGCCCATGCCAACCGTAAGTATGGCAAGAGTGGTCAAAGTCGTGCGCATCCAGAAACAGAGCTGAGGAAGGGGCGCCGGGCCGCCCTCCGCCTCCTCATCATCGGCACCGGGGCTTGCGGACTCGAACACCGCCGTGCGCATCCAGCCAAAGTAGTAGTAAATGGAGATGACTACGCCAAGGAGAGCTGCGCCAAGCACCGTGTAAAGGCCCGCCTTCACTGCGGCAATGAACAGCAGCAGCTTTGCCACAAAACCCGCCATTGGCGGAATGCCCGCGAGCGAACCAAGGGCCACAACAAGAACCCCTCCAAGGAAGTTGTCGCGCTTCAACAGACCCGCATAGTCGGAGATGTCCTGAAGGCTATCGTCCTCGCCGGACACAATAGACATCACTGCAAAAAGCGTGAACGAGGCAAGGAGGTAGGCAAAAAGATAGAAGTAAACAGCCGTCGGTGCCCATGCTACACCGGCCACCGCGGCACACACGCCCATCAGCATGTAGCCTGCGTGCGCAATGCCGGACATACCCATGAGGCGCTTGACGTTGCGCTGCCCAAGGGCCGCAAAGTTGCCAAAGAGCATCGTCGCCACGGCCAGCACAGAGAGAAGTGGAAGGGTCACGCTCTTAAGCGGCGCAAATGGGACGGCCAAGACGTTGATAAGCAGCACAAAGCCAGCCGCCTTGCTCGCAACGCCAAGGAAGGCCGTTACAGCGGTCGGGGCGCCCTGATACACGTCCGCCACCCAGATCTGGAATGGCACAGCGGCCACCTTGAAGAGAAGCCCGGCAAGAACGAGCATCGCGCCGCCAAGCACGTATGCATTGTCCGCATTAAGAGCGATGAAGCTGCGCAGCTGGTCGAAGGCGAAAGGATCGTCCACCGCGCCGACAAGGGCCGGGTTGCCAGCCACTCCGTAGAGCAGCACTATGCCCATCAGGAGCAGGGCCGAGGACAAGCCGCTCTGCACAAGAT
>LVBW01000007.1 GCA_001604585.1 Puniceicoccales bacterium Verruco_02
GTATTATGCCCGGCAGGGGGGATGTGTCCGTGTAAACGCAGGTGGAGCCGAACATCACCACGGTGGGCGTCCCTAGGGCAAGGCTCATGTGGGAGAGGCCTGTGTCAACGCCTATGGATACGGCGGCTCTTTCCACAAGGCCCATCTTGTCGATGAGGTTGGACTCTTTTCCGGCAACGATGCGGATCTTGTCCGACACCCCGGAGTTTTCCGCAATCTCTTTGGCTGCGTTTTGGTCTGCGGGGCCGCCTAGTATCCACACTTCGCGCCCCAACTCGCGAACGATGCGTGTGGCGAGCGCCGCCCAGCGATCGGCAAACCAGTGCTTCTGCGGGCGGGTGGTGAAGGGGAAGAGAAACACGGGCCGGGCGCTGCCTTCGGGGATTAGTTCCTCTGCCTTGGCCCGCGACTGCTCCGTTGGGCGAAGGCTCATGGAAAAGGGCAAATCCCGCAGTCCCAGATACTCCAGAAGGGCGCGGTAATCGTTGCACATGCGTCCGCTGGGGTTCTCCTCGCAGCGGACCACCTCGTGCATCAGCCACTGCGAACCCTCGTGCGAGCGTAGTCCTATGCGCCGCTTTGCCCCCGAGGCAGTGGCCCAGAATGCGCTGCGCATCAGTCCCTGAGCGTCGATAACCACATCGGCACCAATGGCGCGGACCTGCCTGCGCATGGCGGTTATTTCGCGGAGGAATGTAAGGTATTTGCGCTCTTTTATGAGGCCCTTCCAGCGCCTTCTGGGCATGACGGTGAGTCCGTCGATGTGCTCGTTACTGCGGAGCAGTTCGCCGCCGAAGTCTTCCGTCAGCCAGTGGATCTGCGCATTTGGCCAGAGCTTGCGTATTCCGGGCAGAATGGCGGTGCTGAGGATGATGTCGCCTATCGCACTGAGCCTTACGATGAGAATCTTCTCCATTTGCGCATTGTGACCGAGTGCCTCTGTCTTGAAAAGTGTCAAATGTGCGCGCCCATTGTCAGGGAAGAACACTTACAATATACCGCTTGTAACGGGAGAGGGGTGGTGTGCCTTTGTCCGTCACCCGCAGTATGAAGTGAAGGGTTTCCGGCTCGGTGACGACAGGGGCCACCACATACACGCTGTGCAGATTCTCCGCCGAGCCGAGCGGCAGGGGCTTTTTCCAGGAGCCGGCCTCCGGGTAGGCAAACCACAGGTAGCCAAGGTTGTCGCCGTCCGGGTCGCTCCATTCTCCAGCCTCCATAACAAAGCCCTGTCCGGCCTTTACAGTCATTTCAACGATGCCGGAGTCAGCGGCTAGCGGTGGGTGGTTGCATTGTTCAGGTGCCCGTATGCACCAGTCCATTCGGGCCGCAAAGTCGTTCTGAAAGTCGTCGCGCCAGCGCCAGAGTGTCACCCTGTGGCCAGTGAACACGTTGGCGTCCCATTGTACGGAGCGCCCGTAACTACCGGGCTGGAAGGGCGACCATGTATCAACGGCGTTTGTCCATATAGGGCGCGGTTCATTCTCCACAGGTACGGCACCGGTAAAGCCGTCCGGGTCGATGTCGGCCCGTTCGGGGCGGTAGAACTCGTAGCGGCCTCCCCATCCGCCCCAGTCAGGGCGCTCAGGCACGTTCAGGCCGTTCGGCAATAGCCCAAGCCATGCGGGCGTGTCGCCCTCCATGCCATAGGCAACGTCGGGATACGAGGCCCCTAGGGGGCCGTACCCTTGCTGTATGTTGGTGGCCAGCCACTTGTTGGAGATACTCGTGTTGTCAATGCCCTTCACGACCTCGTGAATGCCTCCCCATGTGCCGTTGCCGTAGCCGCCGGGGCTTACGATGTAGAACAGGTCCGGGAAGTTGCGCCGTATCCAGATGCCGCTGTCGTCCTGATCGGAGATGGTATAGACGCGCAGTTTGGAAATGCGCTTTGTCAGTTCATCCGGGCCGAGAGTCGCGCGCAGCTTCCAAAGTGCTTGGGCCAAGGTGTTGGTGCCGCCCCATACCGACACCCATAGCGGGCGCTCGTCCTCTCTCTCCAGTTCGCGCAGTATGGCCTCGCTGCCTTCCGAGTCCTTTCCTTCGCCAACGGCCTCGATGCCATACATAGGTTGGGCGGCGCTTACGCGGGCGAGCAGAGTTTCGGCTCTTGGGTATCCGGAGGAGTTGAGGAGCAGATTGTCTCGCACCTCTGCGTAGGCGCTGATGATTCGCCGTATGGACTCTGGGGCCACACGCGTGCGCATGTGTGTGGATGTGGTGGCGACAATGGCGCGGATGTCGATTTTGTTTGAATAGAGCAGCAGGCGTACGAGCGTCTGTGCGTCATCAGGGTCTGCCTCAATATCGGTGAGGATTACGACTCTCTGCATCGTCGCTGTCTCTGCCGCAGGAGCGTGCTGGCTGGCGACTAGCGTGGATGGGGCAAGCGAGATGCCTGAAAGTGCGAGGGAACACAGAGTAGTTATGCCAAGTAGTTTGATCATGGGGTAAGTTGTCGGGGGAGTAATCTGCCTTTTCGCTGTTGTGGGAAAAGCGAAGGTGCGTCCCTCTATGCCTCCAGAGGGCGGAAGCGTTGATCGAGCGTATCGCGGCTGACGCGGGTGTATGCCTTTTGCGGGATTACGTTCAGGAAGAAGCGCCCGTACTGGCGCGTCAGCACACGGCTGTCAAGAATAGTCAAGGTGCCCTTGTCGCCGCGGTTGCGTATGAGGCGGCCAATGCCCTGTCGGAACTTAACAACGGCGTCGGGCACTGTCAGGCACATGAAGGGGTTCTCGCCCCTTGCGGCGTGCCACTGGGCGCGGGCCTCTGCCACGGGGTGGGAGGGGTTCTCGAAGGGCAGGCGGGTTACTATCACCTGCGAGAGGGCGGGGCCGGGCACGTCGATGCCGGTCCAGAAGCTGTCCGTACCCAGCAGTATGGCGTTGCCCGCTGCGGCAAAGGCGGCGCGCAGATTGGCCGGAGAGCCGTCGCGACCCTGAAGAAGGAGGCTGCGCCCGGCGGCGTTGACGCGCTCTTCCATCGACGCGGCCACGGCGCGCATGTCCCTGTGCGAGGTGAATAGGACGAGCGTTCCTCCGCTAAGGGCCAGCGAGCAGTGCGCAACCATGTCGGCCATCCAGTCAAGGTCCATGCGGCCAGCCTCTGGAGCGGGGGCGTCGGAGGCGACGAAAACGCGCATGTTGTTCTTGAAGTCGAAGGGTGAGTCCACGGCCTCTTTTGCGGCCCCCGTTCCGCCGACGCGGGCTGCGAAGCTTTCCATGCCGTCGCCGCTGCCAAGGGTGGCGCTAGTTAGGACGATGGAGGTATCCCGCGTGAAAAGGCGCTTGCGCAAGTACGGCGCCACGTCGAGCGGCGCGCTGCGTAGGGCGACTACACCGCTCTTTGGCGAACGCTCCGTCCAGTAAACGTGGTCCTCTTCGCCAAAGTTCACGCAGTCGAGGATGGCTCCGCTGTATGAAGAGATGAGCTGGGCCGCGCCCTGAAGCTCGTCCCGTGCCGGGCCTTCGTCGTGGCGCTTGGCCTCGCTGGAGAGTATGCCAGAAAGCTCCGCAAGAGCCTCCTGCGGGTGCGGCTCTATCCATCCGGCCGCTGGCAGGCGCACGATGTCGGCCTCGGCCAGATACATGTCTGCTACTTCGGAGAAAAACTCCCGCACAGCCTGAAGGCTGCGTTCCACACTGCGTATGCCGTCTGCCCCGGCGTGGCGGGTAAGGAGGCCCTTGCGCGTGACGGGGTTGTACAGACGCAGGAGTTGGCGGCGCAGCGCATAGTCGCTCACCCTTGCGCCGAAGTGCTCCGTCGCGATGGCTGGAACAGTGTGCGCCTCGTCGATTACGGCAAAGTCCGCCGCGTGCAGTATGCCCGGAACATCTGTCTGCGGATGGTAGCCAGCGCCGAGAAGCGAGAAGAGCAGGCTGTGGTTTACGATGAGCACCTGTGCCTGCTCCACGAGCTGTCTTGCACGGCGGTAGGGGCAGTTGTCCGGGGTGCAGTTGCGGTTGTTGCACACGGGGGAGTCCGCATTGATGTGTTCCCACACCTCGTCGATGGGCGGGGGCGAAAGCTCCTGCACAAGGCCCGTGGCGGACTTTTCCGCCCAGCGGCGGATGCGTTGCAGTTCGGCATCGAGCACCGTGGGGAAGAGGCCGTGGCCGGAGTTTTGCGCCTCGCGCAGGCGGGTGCCGCAGAGGTAGTTGCCCTTGCCCATTAGCAGGGCCGCGCGAAAGTCCGCATAGCGCGCCAGTCCCTCGCTGCGGGCAAAGAGGGCGCGGCATAGTTCGAGGTCTTTGCCCAATATCTGCTCCTGAAGCGCCTTGGTGTGCGTCGATACGAGCATCTGACGCCCGCTCGATACGGCATGGGCAATGCCGGGGACTAGATATGCCATGCTCTTGCCTACGCCCGTCGGGGCCTCGATGAAGAGGGCCTTGTCGCTGGCGAAGGACTGGGCGGCACAGAGGGCCATCACTTCCTGCCCGTCGCGGTGCTCCATGCCCATTGCGGAGACGAGCAGGCCCTTGGCCGAGAACACGCTTTGGGTCAGCCCTGGCAGGTGTAGGCGCGGTGCGTCTCCGGGGTTAGTGGAGGCAAATTCTTCGGACAATCCTATCATGTATGAACATTTGATTAGCATACTATTCTGTGCAGCTCAACGCCGCGCCTCGACAAAATGGGCCAGCGCATCCTGCTGTTCTTGACGCCGGGGGCGTATGCGCTTCCCATTGCGGCCAATGGAGATCAATTCGCTAATGGTGTTTGTGGCCGTGTTCATTGTGGCCAGAGTGGCGATGTCCTTGTTTCTCGACTCGCTCAACGCATCGCATCTGCGCTCCTTCGCGGGGCGTATGCCGGAGCGTTTCAAGGGTTGGTTCGACGAGGCAGGCTTTGCGAAAAGCTCGGCTTACACTCTGGACAGGTTGCGGCTCAATTCGCTGTTACTTGTGTGGGATAGTCTGGTGCTGGCGCTGGTGCTTTTCAGCGGCTTTCTGCCGTGGATATACCGCGAGCTGGAGCTTGCCACGGGGCGGAGCGTGCCAGCTCAGGCGCTTATTTTACTCGTGATAAGCCTCATTCTCAGCCTGCCCGACTTGCCGGGGGATTGGTGGAGCACTTTCCGCGTGGAGGCTAGGCACGGGTTTAACAATAGCAGTCCTTCGCTGTGGATAGCCGACAGGCTCAAGGGCGTGGTCATAAGCAGTCTCGTCATGTATCCGGTGGTTTGCGTGCTGCTCCTGCTTGTGGGGCTGCCTCTGTGGTGGGTCTGGGCATTCGCGTTCCTATTCATCTTTCAGCTCCTTATGATGATCTTGTATCCGATGTTCATAATGCCCTTGTTCAACAAGTTCACACCCCTGCCGGAGGGCGAGTTGCGGGAGCGCCTCATGAGTCTTGCGGACCGGACGGGCTTTGTGGCAAAGACGATACTGGTCATGGACGGTTCGCGTCGCTCGGGGCATTCCAACGCGTTCTTCACGGGGCTTGGAAAGTCCCGCCGCGTGGTGCTCTACGATACATTGGTCGAACAGCTGGACGCCGAGGAGCTGGAGGCTGTGCTCGCCCACGAGATTGGGCATCACAAGCTCGGGCACATACCGCGCGGGCTGGCCGTGGCGGGAGTCATTATGTTCATAGGCATGGCCTTTCTTGGCTGGCTTGTTGCAGAGCCGGGCTTTGTCGGCTCCTTCGGCTTTTCCTTCGACCCATCCCGTCCGGCCCCGGCCCTGATGCTTTTCAGTCTGCTGGCCGGTGTGTTCTCGTTCTGGTTCAGTCCCCTGCTGGCAGTGTTATCGCGCAGGCACGAGTATCAGGCGGACGCTTTTGCGAGCAGGGCCTTGCAGGGGGACGCCCAGCCTCTTATACGCGCCCTTCGCAAGCTGCATACTAAGAACTTGGGTAACCCCGTGCCGCATCCCCTTTACAGTGCCTTCCACTACTCGCACCCGACTCTTGTCGAGCGTGAGGATGCCCTCCTTAACCAGCACCAGCAGGCATGAACCTATTCCGCATACCTCGGATTATCGTTGGAATTGCCAGCCTGTTCCTCATCCTTGGGGACCTCTCGGCGGAGAGGTTGCGCGTGGCGAGTTGGAATGTGCGCAATTACAATATCTGCGATAGGATGGTGGACGGGGTTTGGACCCCTGCCTATCCCAAGCCTGAGGCGGAAAAAGAGGCTCTTCGAGTGGCCATTTTGGCAGTGGCCCCGGATGTAATCGTGTTTCAGGAGATGGGGGCGGAGGGCTTCCTTGAGGAACTGCGCCTGGATCTGGCAAGTCTTGGCCTTGATTACGCTTACTCGGCCCTGTTGCGAGGGCAGGACAAGGACCGTTGCCTTGCCGCTCTTTCCAAGAGGCCCTTTGCCGCCGTGCAGGAGCATCGCGACCTCAAATACAGCGTCGCGTCGAAGGATTACCGCGTGCGTCGCGGCCTGCTGGGGCTACAAATAAGCAGCGGAGGGCAGGATTGGACCTTGTACACGGCCCACCTGCGCAGCCGTTACGGCAGCGAGGCAGAGCAGGACAAGCTCCGGCGCGAGCGAGAGGGCGAGGCACGCGCCATTCGCGACCGCATCGCCCGCGACAATCCCGCTGAAGGCTCGCTTTGGCTATTCACCGGGGACATTAACGACAATCCCGGCAGCGGCGCTTGGCGCAGGCTCTGCGAAAAGAACGGGCAGAAGCTGGGCGTGGATCTGCGCCCCCGGGACAGCAGGGGCGATAGCTGGACCTACTATTACGCCACAAGGGATGTTTACGAGCGTATCGACATGATGCTGGCATCTTCCGCACTGGCCGCGTATGTGGTGGATTCCGGCATCTGGGATGCGCCCGAGTGGTTCCGCGCTTCGGATCATCGCCTCTTGTACGTGGATATGGACTTGCCCGATGTTACGGAGGGCGTAACGCCGTAACCTGCTCTTAACGTTTCATTTTCCAGCTATTCGTTGCACATTGGGCCGCAATCGTCTATCTGCTTGGCGGATATGGAGAAGCAGGGTAGCGAATTTGGGACTAAGGGGGCAACTGGCATCACGCGCATCGTGCGTGCGTTTTTCTACTCCTTGGATGGCATTGGCAGTGCCTTTAGACACGAGGCTGCCTTTCGTCAGGAGTCGATACTGGCGATGCTTCTCGTTCCGCTTTCGTTTCTATTGCCGGTGGATGCCTCGATGCGCGTTCTGATGATTGTATCGGTCTTGGGCGTGATGATTGTCGAACTGCTAAACTCTGCCGTCGAGGCTGTCGTTGACTACATCTCGATGGAGAAGCACCCCTTGGCCAAGAGGGCCAAGGACATGGGTAGCGCCGCAGTCCTGATGAGTCTCTTGTCCTGTGGAGCGGTCTGGGCCACGGCGCTGTATCCGCTCTTGTTTGGCTGAGTTTGTTGCTCCAGCTCGGATTCAATACTGCTGCATAGCGCCGTGTTGAGCCTTGGTCTCATTATTATATTGCCAGGGATGCTCCTACTGTTAACATAGCCTTGTCCTTCGCCGCCTGTATGGGTGCCGGGCGCGTTGGAGGGCGGATTCAACTTGTTAACGGGAGAAGGGGCCATGAATAATCGGGAGGAATACGGACAACATTCCGCTCCGCACAACAGCGCTGGGCGGGGGGAGCTGCGCACGCGCATCGTAATCGTGCTCACCCTTTCGATGATGCTTGTGGAAGTGGCAGCCGGTCTTTGGTTTGGCTCGATGGCCTTGCTGGCCGACGGCATACATATGGCTTCTCACGCGGTGGCCTTGGGTATAACAGCGTACGCTTACTGGTATAGCAGGCGTCACGCCTTCGACCCTCGCTTTGCCTTTGGCACTGGCAAGGTCAATGCCCTTGGCGGTTTTACCGGGGCCGTCCTGCTGGCTGTGTTTGCCCTGATGATGGCCCTTGGAAGCTTTGAAAGGCTTATCGTGCCCGTGGACATCGCGTTCAATCAGGCGATAGCGGTCGCGATACTGGGCTTGTTCGTGAACGGTGCCAGCGTGCTGATACTTGGCGAGCGTGGGCATGATTCGCATTCACATGGGCACAGTGTCGGGCATGACCATAACTTGCGTGCTGCCTACTTGCACGTTCTGGCCGATGCCGTGACTTCGCTTGCCGCCATATTCGCACTCTTGACTGCAAAGTACTTTGGCTGGCTGTGGATGGACCCTTTGATGGGCATTGCCGGGGCGCTGCTTGTTGGACGCTGGTCATTTGGCCTGATGCGCAGCAGTGCCGAGGTGTTGCTGGACAGGCAGGCGGGTGAACAGGTCTGGACAGAGGCATACGATGCCCTTTCGGCCACGCCGGGCGTGCAGGTGGAGGAACTGCGCGTCTGGTACATAGGGCCGGGTGTCTGTGCCGTGGCAGCGCATGTCAGCGACGGTAACCTAGTCGGTCCATCGAGAATTGCAGCGGGGCTGGACCCAGACGAGTTTCCTTACGTGGTGGTCCATCCCTTATCTGGCGAGTGATGACTTTGGCATCGTCCCTGGCCGCAAATTTGTCATGAAAAAGGCGACCTTCCACTGAGGGTCGGTCGCCTTTGAAAGCTCTTGCTGGTGTATTTTATCCCTAGAATGGCACGTCATCGCCGTCGAAGCTGTCGTTCTGCGGCGGGCGTGGTGTGCTTGGGCGGCGGGGGGCCGAACCTTGCTGCGGGGCAGGGCGCTGCGGGGCACTGGGGCGCGGGGGCGGGGTGACGTTTTCGTACCCAGCTTGCTGGCCGCCTTCGCTGTCTGTGCCATCGCCGCGTCCACCGACGAAGGTGAAGTTCTCGATGACTACGCCCAGCTTGCTGCGGCTTTGGCCGCTCTGGCGGTCCTCCCACTGGTCTAGGCGCAGGCGTCCTTCGATGAGGATGCCCTTGCCCTTGCTCATCCAGCGCGAGATCGTCTCGGCCTGCTTGCCGAAGGCGTCACAGTCAACAAAGGTCACTTCCTCTTTGCGCTCTCCGTCCTGACCGGTGAAGCTGCGGTTCACGGCAAGGCCGATCTTGCAGATATTGGCGCCGCTGGGCGTGACTCGCAACTCGGGGTCGCGGGTCAGGTTGCCCATGAGGATGACTTTGTTGAATGAGGATGCCATGTGAGTAAGGGGGCGTTCTAGGCAGAGGCCACGAGCACGCGCTTCACCGTCTTGTCGAGGCGGAAGCGTTCCTGGACCTGACCGGGCAGGGTGGCAGGGGCGCTGAAATCGAACTGCACATACACGTCGCCGGTATGGTGCTTGTCGGTTACCCGGATGAATTCCTGGCGGCCAAGGTTGCGCGAGTCTTCAATCTTTGCTCCAAGCTCGCCGAGGGCGGAGCTAAGGGCGCTGACCAGATTCTCGATCGGCTGCTCGTAGTTGCGGGTGTCCAGGATGAAAGTCGCCCTGTACTGACGCTGTTGCGTGTCTGTCATTATTTCTGCTTACGTTTATTCAATTGATTCATGCCGATGACAGGGCCACTGTCAACGACTAGACGGATTCCAGAGGCAAATTCTGTCATGCGTGTGGCCAGTATATCAAGCTCTCCCTGCTCGAAGCGGCCAAGAACGAAGCCTTTGAGGCCATTTTCCAACGGACGGGACGAGCCTATGCCCAGTCGGTAGCGTACAAAGCCGTTGCCGATGTGGCTTATCAGGCTCGCGATACCGTTGTGCCCGCCGTCGCTCCCGCCGATGGATATTTTCATTTCCCCCACTGGGATTTGGAATTCATCGTGGGCCACGATTACACGTTCCGGGGCCACTGCGTAGTAGCGCATCAGAGTGCCCACGCTGGAGCCGCTGTCGTTCATGTATGTGAGCGGTTTGATTAGGTAGCACTCCTTGCGGCCCAGTTTGACGCGGCAGATGTCGGCGTTGAAGCGAGGTTCCTTCTTCCACGTTGCTCCGGCAGCGCGTGCCAACTCATCGACGAGCATCCAGCCGATATTGTGGCGGGTCTTTTCGTATTCGCGGCCTGGGTTGCCCAGTCCGGCCACGATGTGCATGTCTGGCGATGGGGGCACTTTTGCGCCCTTTGCCTGTGCCTTGCCAAATAGTTTGCCGAATATGGACATTGCTTGAAAGCGGGATGCGGAAGGAATGCCCTTAGAGTTTTGCCGAGTCAATCAGCCAGCGGGCGGGACTAGGCGTGTCAGAGTTGCCGCCTAGAACGGTGCGCAGTTGCTCTGCGGCGACTTTGCTGGCCGCCGTTCTTTCGGGCTTGTCAATAGCCTCGACTAGGTCTGCGGCTATGGCCTCGGGGCGTGCCTCGCCTTGAATATATTCGCGGTAAGGAGGTGCGTCTGGCAGGAGCAGGTTGGCAATGCCAAGATGCGGCACCTTGATGAACATGCGGCCCATCAGGTAGGTAAGAGGGTGGGCGCGGTAACAGATGGCTCCGGGCAGACCGGCGAGCGCACAGTTGAGCGACATTGTGCCGCTGCTAATAAGGCAGGCCTTGGCCTTGGCCCCCTCGCCAGCTGGGCGTAGTTCCACGCGGTCCTTCAGCTCCGGGCGGCCGCTTAGTATGTCTTCCAGAAGGGCGCGTATGCGTGGGTCCGGGTACAGGGCCAGTGCGCGTTCGCCGGGGAGCTGTTCGAGCATTACCGAAAAGGCGTCGAGCATGGCTGGGAAAATGCGGGCCACGGCCTGCGCCCGGCTGCCGGGAAGGAGCAGTATGGGGCCTGAGGGGTCGAGGCTCAGGTTACTGGGAAGCCCCTCACTGACGAAGGGGTGGCCAACGAAGCGGACTGGCAGAGTGGTGTCGGCGTAGCTCTTCAGTTCAAAGGGGAATATGACGCCCATGCCGTCGAGAAGGCGTGCCATTTTGAAGCGGCGGCCAGCCTTCCATGCCCATATCTGCGGGCTTATGTAGTAGTATAGGCCGATGTTTCCGCCGCTTTTGCGGCTGAGTGACGCCTTGAAGAGCCTGTCCGCGAGGCGGAGGTTGAAGCCGGGGTAGTCCACAAAGAGGACACTGCGCGGCTTGTGGGTGGCTATCCAGTTCTCGCTGTGGCGGAGCAGTGACTTGAACTGGCCCATATGGCGGAGCACTTCCACAAAGCCCACTACGCTGAACTCGGTAAGGTCGAAAAGCAGTTGCGCGCCTGCCTGTCGTAGGGCTGGCCCCCCGATTGCAGCGACTTTAAGGCCGGGGCGCAGCGATTGCAGTTCGCCGACAAGTTTTGCTGCGTGCTGGTCACCGGAGTGTTCACCCGCGATTATGAGCAGGTCAACGGCTCCGCCATCAGGGGCTGCAAAAGGGGGTATTGTTCCTGCGCTGTCCATATTCGCAGCAGAATACATAGCATAGGCCGGGCCGTTTGGAAGCCCGAATGCACCGCGGCAATTACAAGGGGAGGCTACAGCTCTGTTTTGGCGGGTTGACGGGAAGCTCTATATAGAAGGTGCTGCCCTTGCCGTATTCGCTCTCTGCCCAGATTTTGCCCCCGTGCAGTTCCACTATGGACTTGGCAATGGCCAGGCCAAGGCCCGTGGAGCTTTCTCCGCCGGTGGGGCGGGCGCTCAGTTTCTGGAACTTGCCAAAGAGCTTTGTCTTGTCATCGTCTGTCAGGCCGGGGCCTTCGTCGCGAACGCTTACCTGCACGTACGAGGGGCCGGAGTGATATACCCTGATGGCCACGGCCTGGCCGTTTTGCGAGTATTTGATGGCGTTGCTGACTATGTTGTCTAGTAGTTCGCGCAGGCGCTGCGGGTCGCCGTTGACCACGCAATCCGGTTCGCTGTCGATCTGGACCTTGATGTCTTTGCGGCGGGACGCGGCCTCGTTCATCGACTCCACGCTCTTGGCGAGTGCCTCCATGTCGCAGGGGGACATTTCCAGTTGCACTGCCCCGTCTTCCAGAGCCGAGGCATTGAGTAGGCCGTTAATGATGTTGAGCATGTGGCGGGCGGACTGCTCTATGGAGTCTGTCATGTCCACAAGGTCGGCTCTTATTGGGTCGAGCTGTTCTTCGTCGAGGCTTGCACGCATGGCACCGGCAAAGCCAACCACACCGCCGAGTGGGTTTTTTAGGTCGTGCGCTGCCACGCCCAGAATCTCGTTCTTCTGCCTGTTTATGCGCTTCAAAGTATCGTTGGACTCGTTGAGGCTCTGGTTGACGAGGAGGATTTCCGCCCCAAGGCGTTCGGCATTGCGTCGGATTTCCTTAATCTCGCGCTCGGCGTCCTTGGCGTCGGTAACGTCGAGAATAATACCGTTGAATATCACCTCGCCTTCCTTGCCGCGGTCCAGCTTGGCCATGCAGCGCAGCCACTGCACTTCGCCCGATGGGTGGATTATGCGGCCCTCGAAGTTCCAGTCCTGCATTGTGTCGCGACAGCGCCTGAGCGTTTCCGCCCAGCGGGACAGGTCTCCGGGGTGAATATGTATCTTTTTCCAGTCCTTGCAGACTTCATCGACATTGATGCCGAACAGTTCTTCGGCCCTCTGGCTAATGTAGCGAAATCCGCAGTCACCGTCCCTTGTCATAAACCATTGGAATAGGGCACCGGGCAGGTTGTCCGCCACGGCCCGAAGCTGGCCAAGGGCGTCCTCATACCTTGTGAGGATGCTCTTTTCCCTGCGCATGCCCCTTAGGCAAATCAAGGTGATTGCCGCTGCGCCTATTATTAGGACTATGAAGGCTGGCCAGAGTATGGGCTGGCCGAACTGGTCCAGAATCAGGGTATCCAGCAGTATGTCCAGCACGACCATCATTAGCGCGATGCCGAGCACGAGCGCGCTGCCTATGCGTCGCGTCCCTTTGTCCTGAACGGATGTGCCGGAATGTGTGTCCACAGAGCTTATCTGTACGCCTATTGAGGACTTATGCAACAAGAAGCACGCGGACTTGATGAGGCTTGGGCTATGCTTTGCCTTGTGTATGAGTTACTTTTCGTGCCCGCAATCGAGCGATTACTGAAGGGACTTCGATGAGTGCGGTGTATGTATGGGCGAAGGGCAGATAGAGGCCCAAGTATGTAATAGGCTGCTTAACGAACACGCTCATGAAAACACTTAACCGTCACAATATCAGGAACATTCTTGCTGCCACCATTTTGTTGTCCGCGATACCGGCAGCTTCGTCGGCGGCCCCTCAGGCGGAGGTCCGCAGGGCCGAGATAGTACACCTAGTCGATCCGATTTACCCGATAAGCCTATCCTCGATGGGCATTTACGAAGGCTCGACCACGATTCTCATCGAGGTGGACAGCAGGGGCGATATGACCGACTGGATTGCCCTGTCCGCCACGCGGATGGAGTTTGTGGAATCGGTCGCACGAGTAATCGACCAGTGGAAGTTCAAGTCAGCCACAAGGGACGGGGTGGCGATCCCATATTCTCTCAGCCTGACAATCAACTTCAAGAGCGATGGCCTTATGATGTCGGTCAATGGGTTCCAGATGGTGCAGGCCTTCCTGTATGGCAATTTCAACCCTGTTGACAAGCCACTGGTGGCCAAGTTCTCCGAGCTGGACAACATGCCAAGGCCGACGAAGGTAGTCGAACCGGCGTTCACTGCCGATGTGCCCAAGGATGTGCGCAACGGTAGCGTAGAAATGGGCTTCTTCATCGACACCAACGGCAAGGTGAGGATGCCAGTGTTGTTGGAGTGCAACGGGGACATTCGCCTAGCCTATGCCGCGTATGATGCCCTGATGCAGTGGGAGTTCAATACGCCGACCGTCCGCGGCAGGCCAATGATGGTTCGCGCCCGTCAGCAGTTCATCTTCAGCAGCAGCAACGGCGTTGCCAAGTAGGCTCTAGAGTTTGTGGCATGGTCCTGCAAGAACACAGGCATACGCATCACTCACTCAGGTTCTTGAGGGCTGTTAGATAGGATTACGGTATGCATGTAGCGATGCAACCGAGGGGACACATAGCAAGGTCCGGCAGATTTCGGTCTGCCGGACCTCATTGTTTGCACCCTTGGCCTATAGACTGTTCCATGCGTCAGGAGGCTGCGCAGGCAAAGGTCTTGATCGTTTCCGCAAACTGTTGCGGCGCATCAATGTGTATGTTGTGAGAGGCTCCTTCTATGTCCACTAGCTCTAGGTTGGGGAAGTGACCGCGCATGGCTGGGAGGTCCGCATCGGGCACAAAGTCAGACTTGCCGCCGCGTATGAGCAGGGTGGGGCCTTCGTATAGTTCGCCATCGTCGAGCACGCTGCATACGAGCTGGTCTGCCGAGGCGGCCAGTGCGTCCAGCCCTATCTTCCATCTCCAGCGTCCTTCGGCATCCTGCTCAAGGCTGCTGGAGATGAACTTCCTAAATGCCCAGTCCGCTATGCCCGCCGTTTCCAGATGGGCTTCGGCGTCCCGACGCTCCTGCACTTGCGAGAGGTCCAGCGACTGCATGGCGGCAAACACCTGTCCCCAGCGGCGGGGCGCGGGTTCGCTCGATATGTCCACGATGGCCAGTTTGCGCACCAGTTCCGGCTCTTGACAGGCTAGCTTCATCGCCACCTTGCCTCCGAGGCTGTGCCCGACAAGCGTCGTGGCCTCGCCGTGGAACTGTTCCAGCAGCCAGTGCCGCAGGTCGTTCGCCATTTCGGCCAATGTGAAGGGGCCGCTGTGCGGACTGGATCCGTGGTTACGCAGGTCGAGGGTGTAAACGCTCAAATGCGGGGCGAGCTGTGCGGCTATGCCACGCCAGTTGCGCGAAGAACCAAGGAGACCGTGTAGTATGACTACGGCTTCGCCACCCTGACCCCGGCGTACATGGTGCAGGGGCAGGGCGCGCATAGTGTCGCTCATTATCGGTCAGCCCTCTACTATGCAACGCTGTTGAGCTTGGCCAATATCGCGTCGTAACCCACCAGTCCGACCTGCTTTGCCGCGACTTGACCGTTCTTGAAGAAGAACATGGCCGGGATGCCGGTGATGCCAAAGCGCATGGCCAGATTCTGGCTCTCGTCCACGTTTACCTTGGCGACCAGTACCTTTTCGCCGTGTTCCTTGGCGAGCCTGTCGAGCATGGGGCCTAGCTGGCGGCAGGGGCCGCACCAAGGTGCCCAGAAATCGACAAGCACGACCTTGTCGGGCGTGGTGGCTATGGTGTCAAAGCTTGCTTCGTTTACGTGTATGACTTCGCTCATGTTGTATGCGGGGGATTGGATGAAAGGATTGCAGTTGGGGCGGGCTTATTCGCGGGGTGTGTTGCGTTCGATAAGTTCGGCAACCTCGCGCGGGTCTGCATCGTGGAGGGAGCGGCCCTTGCGTTCAAGTCCTTCGCAGGTCTTGATGAGGGTCTCGGTCATGCGTTCGTGCGTCTGTTCGGAGCCTCCGGCAATGGTGAACTGTTCCGCCCTTGTTAGGCGGGTGTGTCCGTCCTGATTGTCCAGTCCGATGCCCAGTATGTGGACGATGCGGTGTTTGACCTCGTCGTTCATTATTGCGGTCCGCTCCTGTGGCGTTAGCTGCCTGTATTCACTGGTGGGAGTACTCCGGGGCGTTTTTCTTCCATCCCTTGTGCCGCTTGTTAGTCGGGCAGGGTGGCGGAGCGGACCTCGTCGGCCTGCCTTGTGCGGAAGGCGAGGAGCTTTTCGCGTATGCCTGCGTCGGCAAGCGCGAGTATGGCTGCGGCGGAAAGGGCTGCGTTAATGGCGCCTGGTTTGCCTATCGACATCGTGAGAACGGGTATGCCCTTGGGCATGTTTACCATGCTCAGGACAGAGTCCAGCCCGCTCAGGCTCCAGCCCATCATGGGCACGCCGATTACGGGCAGATGCGTGAAGGCGGCCGTGACGCCCGCCAGATGGGCTGCGCCACCGGCGGCGGCGATGATGATTTTCAGGCCCCGCTCCTCGGCGCCTCGTGCGTATGCGGCCAGCTCGTCTGGCGTTCTGTGTGCGCTTATGACGCGCTTTTCATATGCAATGCCGAGTTCTTCGAGCTGCTTTGCGCAGGCGCGCATGGTGTCCCAGTCCGAAGTGCTGCCCATTATTATGCCTACCATATGTCAGCAAGTGAAATGGATAATGGGCTGCCTGCAAAGTGAAAAAGGTTTGGTGCCTGCCGACTGGTCTTTTTTGCTCGCAATGGCGGGCCGGGAGTTTGAAGAGTTGGTGTTTGTCCGGCAAACCCGCCCCAACGAGGCGTTCACATACACATGGCTTCAAAGATACAGACCCTGCCCGGCTTTCGGGACTTTCCGCCACAGGCCTGCGCGCTGCGCAACTATCTGTTCCGCAAGTGGAGAGCCGCCGCCATTGCGCACGGCTTTCAGGAATACGACGGCCCGGTGCTGGAGTCTCTGGAACTTTTCACCGAAAAGAGTGGCCCGGAGATAGTCACGCAGCTTTTCAACTTCGAGGACAAGGGCGGACGGCAGGTTTCTTTGAGGCCGGAGCTTACGCCAACGCTGGCCCGCATGGTAGGGGCGAACGCCGGGTCGCTCAAAAGGCCCATCAAATGGTTCTCCATCGGCGAGTGTTTCCGCTTCGAGAAGCAGCAGAAGGGGCGCAAGCGTTCCTTTTACCAGTTCAATGCCGACATTCTCGGCGAGGCCGGGCCGGGCGCGGACGCGGAGCTTATTGCCCTGTGCATCCAGAGTATGCGCAGCTTTGGCCTTGGGCCGGAGCACGTCGTGCTGCGCCTCAGCGACCGCACCCTTTGGATGGCATTCCTAGCCGCGTTGGGGCTGGACGAGGAGGCCTCGATAAAGGCCCTGTCCATTGTGGACAAGATGGAGCGCGTGGATGCCGACTACACCCGTCAGCAGCTTTCGCATATTCTGGGCGAGGGGACGGAGAGTTTTCTTGCCCGCGTGGCGGCGATGAAGGCCGTCAGCAGCATTGAGGGTCTGGAGGCGTTCGTGTCCGGCCTTGGCATGGAGGCGCTCAGCGAGCGTATGGCTCAATGGCGCGAGCTTTGGGGTATTCTGGACGCGATGGGTCTTGCAGAGTTCTGCCGCGTGGACCTTGGCATTGTCCGCGGGCTGGCTTACTACACTGGCTTTGTGTTCGAGGTGTTCGAGCGCAGCGGCGAGGGCCGGGCGCTGGCCGGGGGCGGGCGTTACGACAGGTTGGTGGAGAAGCTGGGCTATGCGCCGCTGCACGCAACAGGCTTTGCAGCCGGGGATGTGACGCTGGCGGACCTTTTGGAGAGCAAGGGGCTGCTTCCATCGCTGCTTCCTGCCTTGGACTGCTACGTTGTATACGGTGGCGAGGCGGAAAAGGCCGAGGCCATGCGGGCTGTGGCTACGCTGCGCTCTTTGGGTATTTCTGTCGATTACCCGGTGAAGGCGGCTGGATTTGGCAAGATGTTCAAGCAGGCAGACCTTTCCGGGGCGCGCCTGTGCCTTATTTTCGGCGGCGAGGAGCTGGCGGAGCGCAGGTTCAAGATGCGCGACATGGCCAGCGGTGGCGAGGTGACAGGTCCGCTCTGCGATCTTGTCGAGGGCGTGAAGCTGCGTCTTGCCCACGGGATCGAGAAGTAGAGGCAGGGCGTGATTAACTATTTTTGCACATATATCGTTGATTCATAGAATATACTGGACATACATTCACTATAAATGCATTTATGTTCACTATGAAGCTGAAAATCGACATGGTTGGACTGTTTGTCGCGGACATGCCTGGCATGGTCGCTTTTTATCGTGATGTGATGGGGCTGGAGACAGACTGGGATGGAGCTTGCCCGTATGCGGAGTTTCGTGGTGCCGGGGTGCGGCTTGGTATGTTCGAGCGCAAACATCTTCCCGCACTTCTTGGGCAAGAGCCGGGTTATCCCAATGGCTTAAATGGCACTTTGGAGCTGGCTATGAACGTTGGCGAGCCTGCGAATGTGGACAAAGTGTATGCCGAGCTGTGCGAAAAGGGTGCAAGGCCGGTCTATGCGCCAAGGGACGAGCCGTGGAAGATGCGCTCCAGCATGGTGGCAGATCCCGACGGCAACCTGATCGAAATTGGGTCCGACTTCTGGCAGTAGGCTTTGGGCCACGCCGGCTGCGTGACGCTCTTGATAGCTTGATTGTTGGCTCGTGCTCCAGAATTCTATCGTTTGAACGCTCCTGCGTGGTATAATATGTATGAGTGGGGCCTGTGCGCTCGGGGTTTATGGCCCGTCCGGCAGGCCCAGCCTTATGTAATTACCACGCACAGCCCAGCGCGGGAGAAGAACGACGATGGAGCCGGACAACGAACAATTCAAATACTACGACCCGGAGCCTCTTCCGTTGTCCGCAATCGTGCCGGAGCCCCAGCCCTTCAGCCCCGACGAGCTGCTCGACTATCCGCGCGATCAGCTTTCGGAGATGGACAGCGAGAGACTGGCCCTTACTTCGCCCGTAACGCTGGCCCTGTTCCTTGAGCGTATCGACGTGGACGATCGCCGCGCCGTTCTGCGCCGCATAACTATCGAACGCGCTGCCGAGGTGTTGGCGGAAATGCATGGCGAGGCCGCAGCAGAGGTTCTCGAAGCGATGCGCGAGCGCCGCGCCATCCGCATTCTCGAAGATTTCGAGCCTGACGACGCTGCCGACATCATGGCCGAGCTGGACGAGGACGACCGCGCCCGCCTGCTTGGTAAACTGGACCTAGACACGGCGCGCACGGTCAAGGACCTCCTCTCATACGAGGCGGACACCGCAGGCGGTGCGATGAATCCCGACGTGGACACGATCCGCGACGATATGAGCGTGGACGAGGCCATTGCGCAGATTCGCCAACTTGCCGAAGAGCGCGAGGACATGAACTACCTCTACGTGGTGGATTCCGGCCACAGGTTGGTGGGTGTGATGTCGCTGCGCAGGCTCATTCAGGCCAAGCCCCAGCAGCTCATTCGCGATGTGATGGACGACGAACTGGTGGGTCTTGTGGGCCCTGACGACGACCGGGAAAAAGTCGCCCTCACGATGGCTGACTGCAACCTGCCGGACCTGCCCGTGGTGGATAAGTCGGGCGTTCTATTGGGCGTCATCACCCACGACGACGTCATCGACATCATGCAGGCCGAGGCCACAGAGGACATACAGGTAATGTCCGGTGCCGGTGGCGACGAAGGCATTCACGACCCTGTGATGTACAGTGTACGCAAGCGAATGCCCTGGCTCCAGTTCAACCTTGGGACGGCATTCATCGCTGCCAACACCGTGCTGCTATTTCAGGAGCAGATAGGCAAGATGCCCATTCTGGCGGGCCTTATGCCGGTAGTGGCTGGTATCGGGGGAAATTGCGGCCAGCAGACTCTTTCTGTGACAATACGAAGCCTTGCGCTTGGCGAAATTCACGATTCGGACACAAGGGGCATATTTTTCAAGCAGCTCATGATTGGTGTAATCAATGGGCTTGGTGTTGGGCTTGTGGCCTCCTTGTTTGTTTTGCTTTTTACACAGGATCTGCTGCTCGCCTTGGTCCTAATGTGTGCGACTGTCTGCAACATGGCCCTTGGCGGGATGACCGGGGCGGCGATACCGCTTGTTATGCGCAAGTTGAAAAGAGACCCCGCGCAGTGTTCTTCCATCGTCCTTACGGCCGTGACGGACACCGGCGGCTTCTTCATATTCCTATCGCTGGGCACGATGTTTCTTGTCGGCAGAAGCTGAATGGCGCGCAGTCTAGGTCGCCTAGACCTGCTCTGCAAGCTGGGTATGCGACTTGGCAAGCTGCTCCTGCATCGGGCCAATTACAAAGTCCACACGCTTATTTTCGTCCAAATACCTTGTGGCAAAGTCGCGAATGGAGTCCGGCGTCAGCGCGTCGATTCTTGCATCGTAGTCGGCGTTTGTCTGAATCGGCAGCCCGTACAGGGTGTCCAATAGCACGCTGTTTGCGCGGGCACCGATTGTCTGCATCCCGAGCCTTCGCCGTGCCTTGAGGCGGGTGCGCGCCCTTGCCAGCTCAGCTTCGGGAAGGCCCACAGCGCGTATGCCGTCCAGAGTGCGGTTAAACTCTTCGCGCACCTGTTCCACCTGATCCGGCCTTGTGCCGGCGTACAGGGTGAAGCTGCCTGTGTGAACACCCACCATGCGACTTGCGCCAACGAAGTAGGTCAGGCCCTTTCGCTCGCGTATCGATATGAATAGCTGCCCTGACATGTCGCTCAAGGCCTCGTCCAGAGCCTCTGCCGCCGCGTAGTCCGCACTGCGGACGCCCGGCCCCGAGTAACTGCGGAAGATTACCGCCTGTTCGCGTTCCATGTTCTCGACAATGCTCTGTTTCTGCGGTCCCTCGAAGGGTGGTTCAGAGGGTGTGAAGGGAAGCTCGGGCAGCGCTAGGAGCATCTTTTCCAGTCTGGGGCGTAGCTGGGCTGGATCGAAGTCTCCGCAGACGGACAGCACACTGTTGCGGGCACGGATAAGCCGTGCGTAATGGGCCTGTATCGCGGATACGTCCATTGCTTCGAGCGCCTCGATTTCTCCGGATGCGCTGCTGGCGTAGGGGTGCTCTCCGAAGAAAGCCCTGCGGTGCAGGCGGCGACCCCGCTCGCTTATCTCGTCCTCGCTCTCGCGCAGGCGGGCAATCTGCGATGCGCGTTCGATGTCGAAGCTTGACTGGACGAAATTCGGCTTGAGTAGGCCGTCTTCAAACAGTTCCAGTCCTGTGCCAAGGTCCGAAGACAGCAGCTCCATTGCGAGGCCGAAGCTGTTGTTGCCGCAAAAGTCCTCGAAGCGTCCGCCGGCTCCCTCGATTATCTGAGAGACTTCCTCGGCGCTGTGTGCCTGAGTGTCGCGGGTCAGTAGGGTGGCCAGAAGTGAACTTGCTCCGCGCATGTGCGGGGCCTCGTAAAGGGGACCGCCAAGGGCTGCGTAGCGAATGTGAACCTTGGGCAGGCGGCGGTCTGGCTGGAGTATGAGTCTTGCCCCGTTTGACAGGGTGAGCTGTTCCATGTCCGGCAGAGTGCTGCGGGTGGGGGCCTTGCGAGCTGGCTTGTCGGCTGCTTCCGCGTCCAGAGTCACGCGGTTGAGTTTGGACGGCAAGAGGTGGCGAAGCCCGACAGCGGACAGTTCCGCTGCGCTGAGCTTGTCGAGCTGTGTAAAATACTGAAGGGGATAGTGCAGGTCTCCGGCCACTACTTCTGACATGCCAAGGCGCGAGGCCAAGCCGGACACGGTCTTGCGCCCGTCCAGCTCCTGAGTCACGGCCATCAGGCGTGCCCTTTCCAGCTCGTCGGCCTCGAAGCCGCGCTTCAGCGCCGCCTCGGTCTCTTCTATGATGGCCGCTTCCACGGACTCGTACGTGCCGCTATCGCAGGTGAAGCTTACCCAGAAAAGGCCCTCTTTGCCGGGGTTCCAGCAGCTTGCGTCTATTTCGTGGACGAGTTTGCGGCGCATCCTTAGCGACTGGCAGAGTACGGAGCTTTCGCCTCCGCCAAGAACCTGCGCCAGCATGTCCAGCGCCGGGGCGTCCGGGTGCCCCATGCCGGGCACGCGCCATGCGATGGCGCCGCGGCAGATGTGCACGTCGTCCTCGATGCGGGTGCAGCGGGGAGCCAGTTGCATTGGTTCGCGCGGTATGATGGGCGTATTGTCTTGAGTGCGGGGCTGGGCGGCGAAGCTACCCTCGAGGGCATGTTCAAGCGCCTCTGGGTTAACATCGCCCGAGACTACGAGCACCATGTTCTGAGGCGTGTAGCGGGAGCGGTAGTAGGCTTCGACGGCACTTGGCCCAAGGGAGGAGAACTGCTCCTTGTGTCCGATGACGGGTTGCCTGTACGGGTGCTCGCGGAACGCGGTCTCGAAGAGCTTGCGGATTAGCTGGCGATCCGGGTCGTCGTTACTCATGTCGATTTCGCGCAGTATCACGTCCTTTTCCCGACTTAGTTCGACGGGGTCGAGCAGGGAGTGGAAGGCCATGTCGCAGAGTATGTCCATTGCCTTTGCGAATCCTTCGGCGGGGGCCTCGATGTGATACACGGTGCGGTCGAAAGTGGTGTAGGCGTTGATGTCGCCGCCGAATGCCTGCACCTCTGCTGTTATCTCTTGCGCGCCACGGCGCGAGCTTCCCTTGAAGAGCATGTGCTCAAGGTAGTGCGATAGGCCCGAGCCAAGCAGTGGTGCTTCGTGGATGCTACCGGTCTTTACCCAGAGCTGTACGGCCGTAAGTCCGCCCGGCTGCTCGGCATGTATGACGGTCAGCCCGTTGGGCAGGGTGAAGCGGCTCAGGGGCGTTTCGAGTGCCGGACCGAGGGTGTTTACTGCCGATCTACTGCCGCTGCTCTTTCTTGTCATTGCTTGCTCTTGCTTGCTTGTTCCACGCCTTCGCCCTTGCGGCGCGATGGCGGCAGGAAAGGTTCTACAAAGGCTTCCTCGAAGCTGTACGAGTTTTCGAAGTCCTCGATTGAGTCGCGCTCTGTCTTTCCGAAGACTTGATATTCGACTAGGTTGAAGACTATCTGGCCAATATCGCGTCCGCATCTTAGCCCCCATTGTCGGAACAGGGGCATTGTCATCGGGCCGAACTGGGCAAGGGCAAAGTCGCGCACTCCGGCCAATAGCTCCTGTCCGCTGATGTGTTGGGTGTCGCGGTCAGGGTTTTCCCGCAAAATTTCGGACTGTGTGTAGTCTAGGGCGAGGCGCACGAATTCGTACGCGCCCTTGTCGTAGCGCGTATCGTTGCGCACTATGACTGCGACCACATCGTTGAAATTCTTACCTGTTGAACTCAAAGCCTTGGACCTTGGCTCCTTACCTGTTGCGTGGATATGAACTGCGGAGTGTGCAAATTATTGCCTATATGAAGTGTTCACAAATATCGGTATCCTTGGGTCATCGTAAAGAATAAAGGGGGTATCAGCCCGCATGGGGGGGCGAAGGTTCGAGTGCATGTATGCTCATCCGGCATAGGCTTACAGATAAGCAGCTAGTGTGCTTGTTCTTGACCTTGCGGCTAGGTTGGGAATTCTTGTGCAGGCGCTTTCCCGCTCGCAGGACAAAGCTAAACCATGATGGACAATGCCCACGATTCCAACGACTCTGCCCGGAGTCCGGCCGAGCTTACGAAAGCTGGCCCCGGCCCCGCGCTGGAGAAGAGTTCTTGGTCGGGCATAGAGCATTGGTCTTTCATGCTGGGGCTTGGCCTAGTGACGCTGCTCTTTCTGGCGATACTCAGGCCATTTTTCGGCGCCGTATTCTGGGCCTGCGTGCTTGGGATACTCTTCCACCCCGTCCAGAGGCGCATTCTCAAGCGTTGCGGCGGGAGGGCGAACCTGTCGGCCATTCTCACCCTTTGTGTCTGCGCTGTGCTTGTAGTTATCCCGGCCTTGTTTGTCACCAGTTCCTTTCTTCAGCAGGGCGCTTCGCTTTATGGGCGAATCCGTAGCGGGGAGCTGGACTTTGCCTCATATGCAGATCACATACGAAACGGCCTGCCAGCGCTCAGGGAGCTGCTAGACTCGCTCGGTATCGACATTGCTGTTGTGAAGGAGAAGCTATCTTCGGCGGCGCTTGGTTTTAGCAGCATTCTGGCGAAGAATGCCGTGACTATCGGTCAGAATACGCTTCAGTTCTTTGTAAGTGTGGGCCTTATGCTCTACATGGCCTTCTTCCTATTGCGCGATGGCGAGCGGATACTGGCCCATATTGTGCGCGTCTTGCCTTTGGGGGACGAGCGCGAGCGCCTTCTGATGGACAGGTTCGCATTGGTTACCAGAGCCACTGTGAAGGGAAATCTTGTGGTGGCCATTGTGCAGGGCGCTCTTGGTGGGCTGATTTTCTGGATACTGGGTATAGAGGCGGCGCTGCTCTGGGGTGTTGTGATGACGCTTCTTTCGCTGATTCCGGTCGTGGGTGCCGGGCTTATCTGGGCGCCTGTTGCGGTATATCTATTTGCCACCGGGCACTGGGGGCAGGGGCTTGTGCTGGCGCTTTTCGGAGCCGGAGTAATCGGACTGGTGGATAATATTCTCCGCCCGATACTGGTTGGGAGAGATACCAGCCTGCCCGATTACATGGTGTTGCTATCTACTTTGGGCGGATTCGCCCTCTTTGGCATGAACGGCTTTGTGATCGGGCCTGTGGTGGCTGCGTTGTTTGTGGTGTTTTGGGAAATATTTGCAGCCGACTACAACAGTGCCAAGTGTGCGCAGGCGCATGTCAATGCGGATACAACAACAGAGCCGGCCGTTGAATTGCAGCCCGAGAGGAGTACAAGGGCTGGGGGATGCTCGGAAGAGAGCTGAGGGCCTAGGCGCGGGTGCAGGAGAGCCAGTTTTCTATCACGGGGCGGAATTTTTCCGTGAAGATTTTGTCGCTGTCCGGCTTGGGCAGGCCCTTGATCAGGCCCCAGTACTCAACGTGTTCGACATATCCGCCCTGTGGGGCCAGCTTGGTCAGCGGGCCGAGGCTTTCGACTTCTATCATCCAGTCACAGGTGTAGGCCTCGAAGCAGCTCCCTAGGTCCGGGTAAGTGGCTCCGGGGATTACCTTGTAGTACTTTACGAAGGTGCCGACGGGGGTCCAGTATGCGGCCCAGCCGGGGAAAAGGGTGAGACCGACTTTTTGTGATCCCTTGGCGTACTGGGTGTCTATGCCGAGAAAGTCGCGGTGGAAGTCCCAGCTTGGCAGGGAAAAGTCTGTGTAGTTCCACGGCACTATGGACATGCTGGGCAGAAGACTTTCGGAATGGGGCTTCTTGGGCGGGAAGGGGATTACGCAGTAGCCGTCGTGGCGCATTATGGATAGCGCCCAAGGGGCCAGCTCGACGGGCCAGAGGTTGTGGTTTGTCAGGCGGTGGGTGATGCGGAAGCTCGTGGGGTTAATAATTTCAACGGCCATTTGCTTCTGTATGCCGGTGTTGGCCTCGATGTCCTGAGTCAGGGCCACGCCGCTGCCGTTCTCAAGGGCTGTTACTTCCACGGGGCTGTTGTCTGGCTCGTAGGTGCGGGTTGGGTGCTCGGGGCTGTGCCAGAGGCGGTGTCCGCCGCGTACTGTGAACTCTTTCTCGTCCCTTCCGCCGAGGTGTTCTTCGAGCCATGCGAACATGTTTTCCTCGCCTTTGAGGGCGCAGGAAATAACGCGGGGACCAACTTCGGTGGGGATGACCAGTTCAGCCTGTTCTGTCGAAAGCGACAGGGCCTTCCAGCCGTGAAAGTCAATTTCCTTCAACATGGCTATGACAAGAAGCAGTTATTTAATTCCGGCACCTGCGGCGGGAGCGATCTGCATGGTGCGTACAACAAGTGGACGCACTTACATATAAGTGCAAATGTGCAGGACTGCAATAGCTAATAATCAGCCCTTTCGCTCGCGAGGTGGCTTGCCTACTAGGACGAAGCGCAGAGGGCAGCCGTCCAGGCCAAACTCCGTAACGAAGCCTCTTTCCAGATAGCGGCGGTAGTTCTCGTCGAGCTTTTCCACGCTGTTGCAGAATATGCGTATGGTTATCGGCCTGTTGCCTGTTTGCAGTGCATAGTATGCCTTGAAGCGTTTGCCTTCGCGACGAGCGGGGGCGCGGCGCTCGAACATCTTCTGTATCAGGCGGTTGATTGCAGGTGTGGACAACTTGGTGTCCATTCGCTTGTTGAGCGTGGAGGCCAGCGAAAGAATCTTGTCAACATACAGTCCGGACTTGGCTGACACGAACAGAATTGGGCTTTCAGGGAGAAAGAAGAGCAGCTCGCGAACGCTCTTTTCAAATGCTTCGCGATACTCTCGTTCGTTCTTGTACTTGGGAAGTCTGCCTTCGTTGATAGCTTCAACGGCGTAGTCCCACTTGTTCACTAGTACGGCGACTGCCGGGGCCATGCTCAGGGCCTTGCCGAGGAGGTTTTGTTCCTGCTTTGTGACGCCGTCCATTGCGTCTAGAACGACGAACACCACGTCGGAGCGCGATACGGCATCTTCGCTCCTTACGGCGGAGAAGTACTCCACGGGGGTATCGACCTGCCTTTTGCGCCTCATTCCTGCCGTGTCCACTAGGCGGAAGGGGGTCACATTGCCTTCTCTATCCGTGTAGTCGAGGTCCAGTTCGATGCTGTCGCGCGTTGTACCCGGAACTTCCGATACCACAAGGCGTTCCGACTTCATTAGTGCGTTGCACAGGCTGGACTTGCCCACGTTCGGGCGCCCAAGTATGCAGATGCGCGTGCGCTTCTTTAGAGCTTGTTCCTGGGCGAGCTTTGCCGCTTCTGTGTCCAGCGGGGTAAGGCGATATAGTATGGCGCCGCGCAGTTCGTCCTCGTTGTAGCCGTGCTCGGCAGAGACGCAGATTCCGGCCCCTAGGCCAAGGCGGGAAAAGTCCGCAGAGCGGTTCTCCATTCGGGCCTCGTCCACCTTGTTTATGACAAGGAGTATCTTCTTGCCGCTCTTGCGCAGGCGCTCGGCAATCATTTCGTCCATGACAGTAAGCCCTTCGCGCACATCCACGACAAAGCAGATAAGCGCCGCGGTCTCGACAGCGACAAAGACCTGTTCTTCGGCTGCCTCTATCAGCTTCTTTGGCGTGTCGGCGTCTTCAAGGCCGATGCCGCCGGTGTCCAGCAGTGTGATGGGTCCGCCGCTGGCGTCTTCGATTTCCACGGCATTCACGTCGCGCGTCACGCCTGCCTTGTCGTGCACGATGGCTATGCGGCGGCCTACCAACCTGTTGAATAGGCGGCTTTTGCCGACGTTGGGACGCCCCACGAGGGCCACTGTGCGATTCGTGCTCATATTTTCATGCCTTCCGGGTGATGGGAAAGCGGGTCGTGCGGACCCGTCTGTCCAAAGGGGACGGACAATCACAGGGCGGAGCGGGACTTGTCAAGCCCGGCGACGTATCTATCCATGCGCTCGCAGGCTATGGTGATGCGTTCGTAGCTGGTCGAGAAGCTGGCGCGGGCAAAGCCTGCTCCGTCCTGCCCGAAGGCTGTGCCGGGGACAATGGCCACTTCCTGCGCCTTTAGGAGACCTATGCAGAAGTCGCGCTCGCACATGCCGAGGTGGCTGACGCGGGGGAAGGCGTAGAAGGTGGCCTTGGGCATGTGGCAGGGAAGGCCCATCTCGTTGAAGCGGCGTACGATACAGTCGCGGCGGCGCTGGTAGGAGTCCCTCATGCGGCGCAC
>LVBW01000050.1 GCA_001604585.1 Puniceicoccales bacterium Verruco_02
ATGGCTTGCATGAGCGGGCAGATGCGGAGGGCGCCATCCATTGTGCCGCTATAACGACATGGATGTGCGGGCATCACATAATTCCGCCAAAGAGCGCCGCGCGCTGAGGCTTTTCGTTTTGTCGCTGCGACGAAGCTGCTGTTCTAGCGAAGAATTACCAGCACTGCGCGGCGGTCCAGCTTCATCTTCTCTTCGGGCACGTTTTCAAGCGCCTCCAGATCTCCGTGGGAGAGGGTCTGGATTCGGTTGATGTCTATGCCAAGGTCGATGAGATATTGCTTGACGGTGATTGCGCGGCGGTCGCCGAGGGCGAGGTTGTACTCGCGCGTGCCGCGCCAGTCGCAGAAACCCTCGACAATGAGGCGGTCCTTCGGGTTGGTCTTGAGGTGCTCTGCCACGGGTACGAGCTTCTGGCGCTCTGTCTGGCTGAGGAAGGCCGTGTCCACCTCGAAATACACAATGGGGAAGAGGTTCTCTATACGCTCGCCCTCGCCAGCGAAGTCGGAACTGCGCATGTCGAGGCCCTCGGCGCCTGCTCCGTAGATGCTCGTCGGGTCAATCCAGTCGGCCGATGGGGTGCCGGGGCCGAATGCCGTTACGGATGGGTCCGGTATCGGGGCTTTGGGGCATCCGGCGAGGAAGAAGGCGGCTGCGGCTGCGGAAAGGGCAAAGAGAAGGGTGCGGCTCATAATTCTGCCTAGCAGTTCTAGAAGCGAAGCAAGCGGCGGTCAAGCAGCTCTGGGAGGGAATGTGAAAGCTGCCTGCTGGCAAGGTCTTGCGTATGAAAATTCGTGCCATGTCCGGCTCTCTGAATGCCGTTTTTCACTACTTCGGCAACTGGGACAAGATTTTCCCTCTTGTGGGGCGAGCGGTATAGCCCTGCATTTATCCGAGTGAGCCTGCGAGCGCGCTCATTTTCAGGGCCGTTTCGGCGCACTCTGCGGCAGCTTCCGAGCCTTCCACGATGCCCGCGCCTGCGTGCAGGGTGGCGAGGTTTCCCTTAACAAAGCCGCTACGTAGAGCCACGAGCAGTTCCCCGCCTTCGTCCGCATCGAGCCAGCCGACAAGGCCGCTGTACAGGCCGCGAGGGCTTTCTTCGATTTTGGCCAGGGTGCTTCTTGCAATATCCCTTGGCAGGCCTGCCGTGGCCGGGGTGGGGTGCAGCAGGGTGGCAATGTCCAGAATGTGCATCCCCACTGGCAGTTTGGCGGTAAAGGGCGTGCGGATGTGCTGGGCGTTTGCAAGACGCAGGAGCCGGGGGCGCGACATCGGGCCTGTGTCAAGGCCAAGCGCGGCGAGTTGCGCGGCGATTGTGTCGGCCACGGCGCGGTGCTCGCGCATCTGTTTGTCGCTGGCGAGTAGTTCAGCGGCCAGGCGGGCGTCTTCGGCGGGGTTGCTTCCGCGGGGGGCGGTTCCAGCGATGGCTTCGGTGTATAGCGTGCCATTCTCCACGCGTGCTAGCCGCTCGGGCGTCGCGCCGATGAAGGAAAGGCCCTCTTTGCCAGCGAAAGAAAAGCTGTGGCAGGAGGGGTAGGCGTCGCGCAGGCGGGCAAGGGTGGCCAGCGGATGCAGGGGCCTTTCGCCGATGAAGCTCTCGCTGCGGGAAATGACCAGCTTGGAGCTGCTTCCTTTTCGTATTTCGCCAAGGGCCTTTTCGACCGCATTTGCATACCAGGCGGCCTTCGTTTCGCGTAGTTCTCCTTCGGGTGCGCCATCGGGGCCGCTGGCGCGGGCGTAGGCGAAGCTGGAGAATTTTTTGTGCGCGTCGAGGGCGCGGCGGGCTTGTTCGGCGGGGTCGCCCTCGGGTGTTACGAGGAGGTTTGCCGTTGCGATGTATGCGCCGTCCTTGGCCGAGACCTGCCAGCGGGGGATGAAGAGCGTCGCGGGGGCGAAGGGGGCGTCGGGCGTGGTTTCGTCCTCAAAAGAGAAGGCGCAGAAGAGCTTGGGGCCTGCTAGGGGCAGGTCGAGTTGGCCGACGGCCACTGTGTGTTCAAAGAGTTCGCGGGCAAAGTCGCGGGCCTTTGCAAAGCGTTCCGAGCCGGAGAATGTGCGTTCGATGACCGCTTCGGCACCGGCGAGGGCTTCGCCGGACTCTGGGTGTTCGATGTAGCAGTGCCGGTCGCCCGTTTCGTATATGGACTCTAGGACGGCTAGCGGGTCTATGAGGCGTTCCGAGGCGAGCGATATGCTGACAAGTTTCCAGTGCCCGTCGTCAAGGGCGGCGTCCCGCACCGCTTCAAGCAGTTGCATGAAGCGGGCAAGGTCGTGCTCAAGCGGCCCTGTGGGGATTCGGTCCATTCGAGGAAGCTATATCCGCAGATTAAAAGGATTTAGATAGATTACTAGTGATACACGTTCTTATTCTTCAATAATCTGCGTTAATCCGCGTAATCTGCGGATGAAACTCTTGTTTTTCTCTTCCTCCTACTCCTCGGCCTTTATCTCCGGCTTTGGGAAGAGGATCGTTTTCTGACCCAGCACATTGCCCTTGAGGCGGCTGCCCCAGTCGAACTCGTCCTTCCATAGGCCTATCTCGCCTGCGCCGAGGAGATTGTATATCTTTGCGCAAATGCCCGGCATCACCGGGGCCAGAGCCGCCACGGCTAGGCGCAAGCCCTCCGCCATCGTGGCAAGGCTCGTCTCATACAGGGCGAGGTCGTTTTCGTCCCTGCTCTTGGCCAGCTTCCACGGGGCGCGCTGCTCCGCGTAGCGGTTTATCGCTGTTATGAAGACGAAAATCCTTTCAAGGGCCGTGTGGAAAGCCATGCCCTCGAACATGTCCAGCACGTCCTTGCGCGTTGTCTCCCAGAGCTTTTGAAGCTCCGTTTCCAGCTCGCCGTCCACGCTCGCGCCCGGCAGGCCGTCGGGGAAGCTCTTGCCCGTCATGTTGAGCAGGCGGCTCACGAGGTTGCCG
Source organism: Puniceicoccales bacterium Verruco_02 (assembly GCA_001604585.1). Lineage (GTDB taxonomy): Bacteria > Verrucomicrobiota > Verrucomicrobiia > Opitutales > Oceanipulchritudinaceae > Verruco-01. The sequence goes on from LVBW01000050.1 coordinate 2,915, forward strand.
AGGCTGTTGGCCAGGTCGCCATTGTAGCGGGCCATGAAAATGTCGAAACTGAAGTCAGCGTCCTGCCCCACGTTCATTTCGCGCGTAAGGAAGTAGCGCAGCGCGTCCGGGCCGAACTGCTCGGCAATCTCCATCGGGTCCACGGTCACGCCCGCGCTCTTGCTCATTTTCTGCCCCGAGAGGTGCCACCAGCCGTGGACTAGAAGGCCCTTGGGAAGGGGGATGTCGAGGGCCTTGAGCATGATGGGCCAGTAAACCGAGTGCGCGGGGACGAGGATGTCCTTGCCGATAACGTGCCAGTCGCAGGGCCAGCACTGGTCGAACTTCTCGCCGAACATGCCCACGGCGCTCGCGTAGTTTATCAGCGCGTCGAACCATACATAGGTCACGAAGCCGCTGTCGAAGGGCAGCTCGATGCCCCATTCGAGGCGCTCCTTGGGCCGCGAGATGCATAGGTCGTTGATCGGTTCCTTGAGGAACTCCACGACCTGCTTTTGGCGGAACTTGGGGAACACGAAGTCGTTGTTGTCGAGAAAGTCGATCAGCCAGTCCTGATACTTGGAGAGGCGGAAGTAGTAGTTTGGCTCGATGATTTCGGTAATCTGGCCGTACACTTCGGGCCAGCTTCCATCGGGCAGGCGTTCCTTTTCGGTTACGAACTGCTCCTGGCGCACCGAGTAGTAGCCCTTGTACTCGCCCTTGTAGATTTCACCCTTGTCATAGAGGCGCTGTAGGCATTCCTGCACCACTTGTTTGTGGCGCGGCTCGGTTGTGCGGATGAAGTCGTCGTTGGATATCTCCATCTTTTCGCAGAGGGCCTTGAAGAGGGGGGCCACTTCGTCCACGAACTGCTGAGGCGTCACGCCTTTTTTCAGCGCGCTCTGCTGCACCTTGGTGCCGTGCTCGTCTAGGCCGGTCAGGAAGTGCACGGGTACGCCCATGTGCCTTTTGTAGCGTGCGATGACGTCGGTCAGCGTCTTTTCGGACGCGTGGCCGAGGTGCGGCTTGCCGTTGGCGTAGTCGATGGCGGTTGTGATGTAGAAGCGCTTCATCTCTAAAGAGTCGGTCTTGAAATCCCCATCCTGCATGAGCAACCGTTCAGGTGCCAGCATAATTATTCGCACAGCTTGCGCGGAGAGCGGGCATGTGTTTTCATCCGGCTTGATGATGGACGTACGTTGGAAGCAGCGATTTCAGAATTTCGACAAGGCTTTCGTCCTGCTCCGGGACGCACTGGAGGCCAGGCGTATAGAGGATTATTCGGATCTTGAGCAGGAGGGTTTGATTCAGCGATTTGAATACACCTACGAGCTGGCATGGAAGCTGATGAAGGACTTCTTGGAGTATTCCGGGGTTCCAATCCAGACGCCAATTGGGCAGAGTAGCGTTATAAAAGCTGCTTTTTCCAGTGGTCTAGTGAAAGACGGGCAGGTATGGATGGACATGATGTCGAGTCGCAACAGAATGTCTCATGTGTACGATGGAGGCTTGTTGAGGAAAACCCTTGCAGAGGTGAAGTCGCGCTACCTGCCTTGCCTTGGTGCTTTCCGTGCGGACATGAAAGGCAGGCTTTCCTCATGAGCTTCGGGGCATTGTCTGAGCGCGACTCTTCGCTGATTCTTGGGGTCTTGCAGAGCTTTCGGGAGCTTGAAAAGGCTGTTCTGTTCGGCTCCCGTGCGATGGGCAGGGCGAAAAGCAATTCGGACATAGACATTGCAACATGGGGCCTTTCCGAGCTTGAACTCGGGCGGCTGGCAGTGGAGCTGGACGAGTTGCCCATGCCATACATGTTCGACGTGATAGCCTATGAGCTGACGGACAATCCGGAGCTGCGAAGCCACATAGATCGGGTCGGTGTGCCCTTGTATGAATCGGGACGCTCCGCGCCTTTGCGCTGAAGCTTGTTGGATGAATGGGGCGCTGTTGTTGAGTCTGCGAATGCGTAAATTTTTTAGCAAATAGGTTATGCGTCGTAGTATTCAGTATTTATGAATTTGAAATGATATGGCGTAAGTGCTAGCACTGTCATGGCTTGTGGGCGTTGTGGATGCACGGCGAACTGTGTGCCTGCGTTCCAGCGCCTTTCGGGACTGTTTTCAGCAGTCCGGGTCACGGTCGATCCCCGACGACCGATTGATATTCAACCGATCCCCGTAAACGTATATGCGCTCAGTTCCCTTACTTGTTGCAACTTCGCTCTGTGCGGCGACTCTTCATGCCGATACTACCTGGGTGGGGCCTACCTCATCATGGAATACTGGCACCAACTGGTCGTCCGGTGTGCCAACTTCCACTGACGTAGTTTTTCTCAACGCCACGGCTCCGTATTCGATCGACCTTGGTATGTTCCAGGTCAGTGGTGCCCAGTCCATCCACATGAGTGGGTCTTCCGCCTACACGCTCACCGGCAGCTTTTACTTTCTCCAGCTTCTTGATGGGCTGCTCAACGATGGCACCGAGTCTCTCACGCTCACAACATCCGGGCAGGGCTTTCTTAGCTTCGCGGATGCAGCGACTGTAACTGCTTCGAGCGGTGGCGGGAGCATCAATTTCAACGGCATTGGCGTCACCAACACGAGCGGTATAGACTTCGACGGCACGGGCGAGGTGCGCATGAACAGCGTCGTCAGTGGCGACGGCGGCATCACCCAGAGCGGCTCTGGCACGACGTACCTCAACATGGCCAACACCTACACTGGCGGCACCACCATCAGTGGCGGTATCCTCTCTGTTGGTAATTCTGGCGCGCTTGGCACTGGTTCACTGAGCCTTGATGCGGGCACTCTCCAGATTGATTACAACGGCGCTTTTGCGACCAGTATCAACCTTAACGGTGGCTTCCTGAGCGTAAGTAGCGGCTCGCACACTTTGACGGGCAATCTTGGCGGCAGTGGAGACTTGGTGAAGAACGGTGCAGGTTCCATTACGCTGGACTCTGGTGAGGCCAGCTACACCGGCGCCACGATTGTGAATGCCGGAACCTTGATTCTTGGTTCCGAAGGCTCCATCCCGGTGGGCACGAGCGTCACCGTGAATGGCGGCACTTTCAACACTGGTGCTAACTCCCAGATGGTGGCGGCTGTTACCGTTGGTGCCTCTGGTAAGATGACCCTCGGTGGTGGCGCATTGACTGTCGGCACTTACAGCGGCGAGACGCTCAATGTCGGTCAGGTGAACCTTGGCAACGGCGGCACGCTGAACGGCAGCGGCACTCTTGTTGCTCGTGTTCTGGCCAGCAACGGCACTATCAATGCGACCGGTAATATGACGATTGGCTCCGCGACGGCTGCCGGTCCCCTGAATGCGTTTTCCGGTAATCTCAATGTCGGCTCCAGCACCGTGACGCTCAAGGGCAACAATGCGAACGCCATTTCCGCAGCAGTGCAGCTTGCCGGTGGTACGCTTACCGGCACGCAGAACTTCGCCTTCTCGGGTGCAATCAGCGGCTATGGCAACATCGGTCGCCTCGCCTCCCTGTCCTCGGGTTCCTCGATCAGCGTAAGCGACGGCCAGACATTGACCTTCTCGCAGGGCTTGAACGGCAATGGCCGCAGTCTCGGCAGCACTGGCACGGTCAAGGTCGTGGGCACTTACAAGGTATTTAACGGCAGCACGATGAACACGGTGCAGGTCGGCGGTTTGGACCTTACCGGGGCCACGGTTCTCATAGACCTTCAGAACGGTGCTACGGCCAACATCTTCAACAATAGCGGTGCGGTGGACATCACTGGAGGAACCCTGACGATCGTCCTTGGCTCTTCTTTCAGCCCGGTTGAGCGGAGCTGGAACATCTTTGCCGATGAGTCACAGGTGACGGGTAGCTTCTCTGTTGTGAACCTGCCCACTGCCATCAGTAGCGAGGTCTATTTCACATACGACTATGTGAACAACGTGCTGACGATGGTGCCCGAGCCTTCCACTTACGCCTTGTTCGGCGGACTTGGTGCGCTTGGTCTTGTTGTCCTGCGCCGCAGGAGCCTCCGGAGGGCATAGTCCCAAGCCTCGCAGGCGTGCATTAAACAGCCCTGCCCTCATCGCGAGGGCAGGGCTGTTTGCTTAAGTATGGCAGGGTTGGCTTCGCCGCTTCAGGGAAAAGAGTGATTCAATATGGCCAGCTCTGATAACGATGATTCTTACCTGACCCCGGGAAAGTGGGCCACTTGAAAAGAATGGCTAGCTGTTCCTTTCTATGGTCCAGTCGCTCTGACTTTTCAAGTGGTCCGATTTCCCGCTGTCGGGCCATCAAGCATCGAGGGACCTTTTCCGCATCCTCCAGCAAGTTATGATTATGTACAATCTATCAGTCGTTGACAAATGGTCAGATACTTTTCCGCTCGTTCACTAGCATCACAGAAGCTTTGCAGGCGCGTTCGGCCGAGTTTAACCAGTGCCAGTTGGCGTGTCTTGTTATCTGCCAACGACATAATGCATGATGCAATGGATTGGGCATCCATAGGATCGAAATACTCAGCTGCATCACCACAGATCGTACGAGCGAATCCCATATCAGATGTAAGTATTGGTCTTCCCATGGCCATCGACTCGGCGTAGGAGGCAGAAAAACATTCCAATAGTGTTGGTTGAAAAGAATAGTCAACTTCTGCGTAAAGCCCGGGGCACTCTTCAGGTTTCACGGGTCCAATGTTTATTACTTGATTGGATACATCAGAATCTATGGCAGAGCGATAGTCGGCATCGCGAAGCGTAAGTACAAACACAAATCTACCCCCAGCCATTCGTTCAAGCAGAGGAACAACCCGGTTAATTATCTCGACATTCTTGTGGGTGTAATAAGAAGTCAGATATAGCAGGTACTCTTTGCCTGGCTCGCGGTTCAATCCACTAAATGGAGCATGATTGCCATTCTTGAAATGTGAACCACAGGTGTTAAACACTGTAGTGACGTCTTCGATGCCCAGAAGCATCCGCGCGCGTTCATTCACATCATCGGTCTGTACGACAAGTGCATCTGCGTCGCGGCGATAAAAGTATTTGATTAACTGCTTCCATAGCCACCAACGGGCTTTTTCCCTTGCTCCGATCATGGAGAAGAAGGGAGATTCGGGATATATGTAATGGGGAAGGTTGTAGCCCATCAGGTGCGGCGCACGACTATTCCAGTAGGATGGTCCCGACGTTGTAAAAACTACATCCGGTTCGAAATCCTCCTCAATGTGGTCATAGATAGTACCGCAAAAAGCCTTCACTGGAGTCTGAGCTGGCCGCTTGTTCACTTTGTAGATTTTGAAGTTGCGCAATGGTGGGCTTTGGTCGAGTAGCTTTTGCAGGCTTGGGCCGGCAATGAGTCCGTACTGGTGAGCTTCGATTTTCTCGCATTCGCGTATGAATGAATAAGCGACTTGAACGGATCCCCCCTGTCGGGCGCTGGCGGTGTTAATTAGAAGTCTCATTGCCTTAGTAATTCCTGGTACAAAGTAACATATTCGGCTATTGATATGTCTATCGACAGTGAGGCGGCAAGGTCCTTTCCATTAGCACTCAAAAGCTTTCTTGTATCTGTGTCTTCAATTAGTCGTTCTATAGTTTCTTTAAGTGATATCAAGTTGTTCGGTTCGACGAGAAGGCTTTGTTCTTCGTGCTTAACAAAACTACTGATCTCGGAAATACTCGTAGCTATCGTTGGCAATCCCAAGCCCATGGCCTCGACCAGAACATTCGGCATTCCTTCAGCGACGCTAGGAAGTACGAATAGGTCGAAGAATGTAGCGAAAGAATGCCAGTCGGGCCGGTAGCCAAGGAATACTATGTCATTACCCTCGCGCAACTTAAGATCTAGGGCTTGCTTGCGCAGTGCTACTTCATCTGGACCAGTGCCGCAAATTACTAGTTGTAAATCGTGCCCGCTCTCTCGCAGTTCCCCAACCGCTTGGACGAGCAGATCAACTCGCTTCTGCTCCACTAGCCGTCCTACGTATAGCAACTTGAAAGCCTCGGTACGTGCCCAGTCCGCCGCTGGCATGGCTGAGACTGGTCGCTTGACAAATCCGTTGCGAATTATTGTGCCATGGCGCTTGTCAATTACCTTGCGCAGCAGCCAAGGCTCGTGCGCATAATCAAAATTACATACAACGCTGCGGGCAAGTATGTGGGGCACTATCACAAGCCAGTCGCGCAGGCGGTTCTTGAAACTCACCGCGTGGCGCAAGCTACGGCGTTGCGCACTGACGCACGGGATGCCGCGCCAGCGACAATGCAAGGCACCGGGAATGGTCATAATCTCCGGCAGCCAAGTATGCACCGCATCTGGCTTGAACTTGTCAATCGCTGTGCTGATACGCCGATAGAGGCCAATCAAGTCCATCTTTGGGCCTCGTGGAACTTGAAAGAACTCAATGCCCTCGCGCTCTTCCAAGCTCGGGTCATCATACAGATACACTATACCCACTTCGTGTCCGCGATCGACAAGTCCACGCATCAACAGCTTCAGTTGTGTTTCCGCTCCGCCGCCAATAAGTGCACTGGATATGTGAAGAATACGCATGATACTTATTTATAGCGTATTTACGTGTGCATTCGCAGGATTTGTCAGCGGAGGCTGGGTGGGGTGTTGAGGCTGGCGGGATGACGTTGGGAAATACAACATCGTAAGCCAAAATGCCATAAGAATGGGAAATAATCGGTAGTCGAAAAGTGTCTGCGATGAAAAGGAAGCAGCTACAATAAATAACACTAGCATCCATGAAAGATCATAGCGGAAATACCCACGCATCTTCCGGGTTTGATGCGTGAGAGCTAGGTAAAAAATATATACATAGGAGGCAACCGCCACTGGTAGGCCACTACTAAAAGCGGTCTCTAGGAACATGTTATGGCTGGATCTAGGCAAGTCGCCCACGTTTCTCAGGTAATCGCTCGCGCCCAATCCGTAACCCCAGATCGGACTAGCAATTATCTTATGAATATATAACTGCTGGACTTGGACGCGTGCCATAACGCTTGAGTCATTGGCAAGGCTCGCTTTCTCTGAAAAAAATGAGTCCAATATTCTTTGTACGGGCGATCGATCGACGTCTGAATGCCTCGAGTAGAACTCTGCCGATTGAAGCGCGAGCACACCCATTACGGCCAAGGCTAGGTACTTGGGAAGGATCACAAGACCGCTTACGATTCGGCCCTTGTCGCGAATGCCATTGATCATCTCATACGCGAATAACAAGAACGTTACAAGTCCTATGTAGATAAATCCGGCTCGCGACCCTGTCAACAACACTGCAAATAGGGTCACGCAGAGAAGAATCATTCGTATAAAATGCTTCTGGTGAAAGTAGGTAGGCAACACGATAAGAAGGTGAAGTGCCATAGCCATAGATGCACGATTCGACTGCATATAGAGCCCAAAAGCGCGCCCTAATTCCTCCTGTGCTACAGCTACCTTACCCCATGCAGAATCCTCTCCGGATGCCGCCAGTTGCATTTCTGCAATAGAGAAGAAAAATGAAGGTAGAAAGTAACTC
>LVBW01000051.1 GCA_001604585.1 Puniceicoccales bacterium Verruco_02
GGCTTTGCGCGATGCGGCAAGTCCGCCGGGAGCCACTGCGGCGGCATGATGCCGCCCGGTGCCGCCGCCTGTACCAAACAGGCGAACCAAGCCGCAAAAGCGACCAAACAGGCCCGAATCGGGCCATGAGACGGGCCAACGGAAGGGCTTCAAACACAAAAATGCCATCGATAGCAAGTGCCTTATCAAACAGAATGCAGGCGATGGCTTCTTCAGCAGCCGTCTAGGGGTAGATAATGCCAAGGCTTTCCTGCGAGCACGAAGAAGCCATACTCCAAACCATACAAGATTAACCTCGTCGGTGTCGTCACTTATGAGGCAACGTTTGAGCACTCTCAGGCTTCCTACGGTGTCATTTACTTTTGAGGTGACAGAGAGAGGTGCAAGGTGACGTTTTATGACTTACATTAGTGCGAGCCAAACAGCAAGATAGCGTTGCGCGATGAGTGACAACCGGCTCAGGTGACGTGGTACCCGGGCAGGGTGGAAAGTTCCTGATGAAACCGCTTGCTTGCCAGCCATTTGATGCTTGCGTCCATGCGCGGGTGCTCAAACAGTGTCCTGCGGAATGCTAGGTCGAAGGCCACCCTTCCTATCGGTATGAAGCGCAGGCCGAACACGCTGGCGATAACGCATGGGCCCAGCATCAGGTCCGCGCGGTCGGCCATTATGCTGTCCACAGCCTCGGTATGGCTCAAGTGACAGCTCTGGTAGCCTGCTATAGAGGAGGGTTCAATGCCGTGCGCAACTAGTTCCTCATCCAGCCAGCGCCTTACAGCGGCACCGTGCTCGCGATTCGCGATGCGCAGTTTGTTATTCGCTATGTCGGCGACGCCTAAGAAGGACTTTGGCACGCGCGGGCTGAGCAGCCAGCCTTGTTCCCAACTTGAGAAGCGCATGATGAAAATATCCTCGTCCGGAATGGTGCTTTTTACCATACGCAGGTTCTCGTCCTCGCCGTCGAAGCCGTAGTGCAAGCCAGCCACGTGTACAAGCCCTTCGCGCAGATGTTGGAGCGATATGCCGCTGCCGCAATTGACCCAGATGCTGTGCCCAGGCGCATCAAGCTTGGCATTGCAGAGCAGATGCAGCGCTGGGTCGCATCCGGCTATTATCAGGTTGCCCTCCAGCTCACGCAACGGTTGTTGAGAGGCGACCACATGCCTTGCCCCTGCCCGCACAAGAACTCCGTCGGCCGGGCAGAAACCTCCGCTGATCGTTTCCGGGGTATCAGCCGGGTGAGCAACCCAGCGTCCGCTGATAAGTGCGACGTTCACGCGGGTGCCAGCAGGCAGATTCTCGCGCGACGAAGTCACCTCCAGTTCGACGTTCCCATCCTCTTCGGTGGCGAACAGCTCCTCTACGCTGCTGCCGAGTGCTGCCGCCATCTTGAGAGCTGTCTGCACATTTGGCTGTACACGCCCGCTCTCCATCATGCTCAGAAACTGACGGGAAATGCCGCAGGCCCGCGCCAGTTCCGCCTGCGTGATGTCAAGTGCTTTGCGCCGCTGCGAGATGGCAGAATTGTCTGGATGTCTTGTAGGGCCAAGGTCGCTCATCTTGCAATATGTCTATGGATATTGTCTTGCGACAATAATCCATGACAAGTGTTTTCGTTCCGCTTACAGTTGATTGGCAACAGGCCTTTCACATGAGCGTACATTTGGCCGTGTCCGGGCAGCCTATGCGCTCGCCTCGTCGCAGGCGCTCCCGCATGTTGGCAAGCTCGGCATCAAGCTCTGCAAGTTGCACTCGCAGGGCCAACTCGTTCTTGTCTGGCTCAATTACGGCGCAGACCGCCCCGTTGCGGATAACCAGCCGTCTTGCACCCCAGAGGGCCAGCATCGGGTCGTGGGTGGATAGGATTACGATCTTCCCCTTTTCCACGAACAGGCGTAGGGCACGTACGCGGTCCACACCGGCGTTCTCTATCTCGTCGATAAGCACCACGGGCTTGGGGCTGAGGAAGGCGGCGTCCGCAATCATCAAAGCCCTGCTCTGACCGCCTGAAAGCTGGGTTATCTGTGTCTTTGGCCCGAACGGCTCGCCCGCAAGGCCAATGGCCGTACGCATGACTCGTTCAACGACGTTTTCCGGGTCTTTCAGATCACGACTCTCGGCGTGCATCAACAGAAAGTCCTCCACGGGCAGGTCCATGACGAAGTTCATGTTCTGCGTAATCTGGGCGACTAGACCGCTCTCTCCCGAAAAGCGCTTCGCAGGGTCCGGTGCCTTGCCGTCAATTAGTATCTGGCGCCGCGTGGGCGTGTCGCGCTGGGCAAGGCACTCTATGTCAGCCAGTAGGCGACTTTTCCCCGCGCCCGTTGGCCCGACAAGGCATACCACATCACCGGGTAAAAAGCGTAGATCGTATCGCTCCGGTACCCCGTCTTTGTCACATCCTCGCAGTATTTCCAGCGAGCGGACGACATGCATCCATGTACCTGTGTTGTTGCCTACCAGATACTCCTTGTAGCCCATTTCCAGGGTGGCGGCGTTAAGGCCGCAGGCCTCCCGTTCCTCCCAGGCAAGCGAGGCCCAGTAGTCTGCGGGGCATGAACACTCTCTTGCCCTTTTGGGCAGATGATTGATCTTCAGGAATTTATCGAATGATTCAGCATCCATTGTTTATTGGTCGTTTGGGCGGCCATGTGTGAGGACATCCGGAGCGGGATCGGCTGTGGGCGGGTCAGGTATGCGTATCTTGCGGACGGTTCCGTGCTGGTATTCCTCGCCAATGCGGGTTTCGCCAAAACAGTAAGAGCATACCGCTCCTGGCATAGAGAAACGTGCCTTGCCGCCCGTTAGCGGGGCATCCGCCGGAGCGCCGGCCCATGCGCGGCTAATTTCCCACGATCCCTGGCCAGTGATACCGTTGACAAAGAGTATGCGCGCTTTGCCGTTGGCTTGACGGACGCGGTAGGCAAATACTTCGCGCTCGGCCTGACTTACAATGTCGCCCTTGGTTATGACGACAATGTCTGCCGTTCGCAGCATCGGTCCGACTTTCATCGGCGTATCCACGCCTGAAAGGTTGTCCAGCACACAGATTGCCAGATGTCCGCGTATGTGCGGAGCGCAGCGGTTGCAGAGGCCAGCGCTCTCGCTGACTAGTATATCCAGCCCCTGCCTGCGGCCCCATGCGGCACAATCCTCTATGTTGGAAATAAAGTAGTGGTCGGGGCAGAAGTTCGAGGATACTCCTGTGATGACTGGCCAGCCAGCGGCCTCGAACTGCAATGCGTCTTGAGAACTTAGGCAGTCGAACTTGACCACACCCGCCTTGTGCCCATCGTCGCGTAAATGGGCGAGAGTCTTGAGTATCACACTCGTCTTGCCGGAGCTCGGAGGCCCGGCCACGGTTATGAGCTGCATCTTGTTGTTTCCCTATGCATTGCGGGCGTTGGAAAACACCCTGTTAAGTTCGATTCGCAGGGCGTCGATGTCGTTGCCGCGGACGAAATCCCAGCCCATCCACGCTAGCTTTCCCGGCAGGGGTTTCTGGCCGGGACGCTGATACACCGATGGCACGCCAACTCCATCAAGGTATCGTGCCCAGTCCTCGCCAAATAGATAGTCGATGGCGAGCTGGCTTTGTGGGCGTCGTTCGCGCTTTGCGAGGACACTCAGAGGGCTGAACCATGCGCCTTCTTCGGGCCAGACAAGGTTCACGATCTGGCGCCTTGGGCAACTTTTGGCGAAGAAAAGGTTCATCACGTAAATGGCTGTGCCGTTGGGGTTACTGCTTCCTGCGGCCTTGACCATTTCCGCCGGGGACCAGAAGTTTCTCACGTTTTGGGCAAAGGCCTCCAGCGTCCCTTGGCCGAACTTGCTCCACATGTTGAACAGCAGCACATCTGGAACCTCGTCCGCCCATCCGCTTATCGAGATGTCGCCCCGATAGATGGGGTTGGCAAGATCGGCCCAGCACTTTGGCGCGGGGCGCTGGCCAAGGAGCTGAGTGTCGACAAGGAACACCGATGGGAAGGTGGCGTAAATGCATATAGCGCCCAGCGGGTCCATGATGCCCGCGTCTGCCAGCTCGGGCCTGACGACGAGTCCGGCGGGCTTATCGAATGGGCCGTAGATGCCGGTGGCAACCCAGCGCGCGTGTCCCTCGCGGCGGAAGTAATCGCTGCTGCCTCCGTCGCTGATTACCCCCGGCATGTCGTTCTCGCCCCCCGTCTGCCAGATAAGGTCGTAAGGGTCGTTGCCAGAGCCGCAACCTCCGGGGGAATACCATTCCAACTTGCCCTTGGCGGCCTGCTTTTCGCCGAAATATGCGTGCAGGCGGTTCTGTAGCTCATGGCGGATGGGGCATGGAGCGTAGCCAAGGTAATCCAGCCTGCGAGTGGTTCCGCCCTCGTTCTCGGGGAACACCGGCCTGTTGTCCAAAATGTAGTCTGTCTGCATTAGTGTCTGTCTTTCTTTGGTTAAGCTCGGCCTCCTTTAGCTCCGTAATGCGTCTGCATCCCGGCCTTCCAGAGGCTGGGAATGCTGGCTATTGGCACGCTGTCGAAGGCGGGGACGTAAACTTTTATGTCGAGGATAGGCGTGTTTTGCACTGCATCGAGGCCCTGCACATGCAGAAGGCAGCCTTCCCTTCCGAGCAGGCGCACGACACATGAACCGATGCGGGCGGGTCTGCATGGGGCGCGGATTGTGAAGATGCCCATGCCGGAGCGAGGGTCCGGGGGCGGGATGCGTAGAGTCCCGTCCGGCCAGTTGCGCGCGCGCATCCATTCTTCTGCTAGGTGCTGGTGGTAGATGACGAAGATATGCGAGAAGTCCTCAAGGCCCTTCAGCGCCTCCTCATACTGCGGGAAAATGCGTATGGTGGACTTGTCCTCGTAGTCGGGCCTGTCCATGGTAATATCCGGACAGCTTTCAACAGCGCCAATCGTGCATACGGTTGCAGATGCTGGGATGTACTTGCAGTGGTCACTCATTGTTTGTCCTCAGCTGGGAGCGATGGAGCAGGGTTCGTGCTTCGTCCTCGCCCATGTCGTAATGGTAGAATAGTTTGAAGAATGTTCGCGTCTCTTCGATCATGTCGAAGTTGACCCTGTTTGGGTACATGCTCCAGAATGCCCAGCGGATACCTATTATGCGGTTTACAGAGGGTGGGCGGTCCATCCAGTTGAAGGGGGCGTCGGGGATCACATATATGCGGTCATTTTTGTAAGCCGGTATGCTGTGCCACTGCGGATTGTTCAGCCACGCTGGGGGGCGATCCGTGTCCTCGCCTTTGTCGCGACCGATGAACATGTATTCTGGCTGCCAGAGCAGCACCTGCTCCATTGAAATACGGGCACGGCCAAAGCCCGAATCTTCCCCGCTAAGACACACGTTCCGCCCTCCGGCGATGCGGAAGCTCTCCGTATGCCAGGACAGTATGTGGTCAGTTTCAAGGCCCTTGATGCCCTCGGCGTAATAGAAGCGCACGCGCTCGTTTTCTGGAATGGCAGAGACTAGGCTGCGGATGTTCTCGAATGTCTTTGTGCAGTACTGGGCAAGAAGCGCGGCCTGTTCCTGCCTTCCGAGTATTTCGCCAAGCATGGCGTAGGCGTCGGCGCTGTGTTCGAGGCTGTTGTCCAGCACCAGAACGGGGATGCCGGTCTGTTTCTGTAGCTTGTCTGCAAAGTCGCGGTTTGTGTCCGTGCGGTCGGATACGGATATTATCACCTGCGGATGCGCGGCCATGAGCGTTTCCACGTTTCCAGTGCCGTTCTTGCCGAACCATCCGCCTAGAACGGGTAGCTTAAGTGTTTCCGGCAGCAAGTAGCGGCGTTCTCCCTTAGTGGGGTGGCTGTTGAGGCCGACGAGAGTATCGGGTGCCAGCGTATAGACGTAGATCGTACCCATGGGGCTTGTCGTGTACACTTGCGTAATATTCTCAGGTAGGCTGTGGCTGCGCCCCAGCGCATCGGTGAATGTGCGCTGTGTCTCTGCGGCCCGCAGTGGGCATAGGGTTTGGGCAAGAAGGGCTATGAAAACGGATAATGACGTAATATGCATGTGAGGTCGTATTGGTTGGGATGGTGGACTACCTCTAATTGTCTATGCACAGGGGTTTTCGTAGATTACCATTCGTGCGCCGTTGCCAAAGAATGCCTGTGCGCCGCCTTCCTGGACAAGCTGGTGTACCTTGTCCGGGGTTTCGACCAGCACGCCGGCCAACATGCTGACCCCGTGCTCGAACCAGCCTGGCCACAGCGTCACGCTGGGGCCTGCAAGGGCCACATAGGCCCCTTTGCTCAGCTCCAGAAGGCGGGGCAGGGTTTTGTTCAGCATTGTTGTGCCGGTTATTACTACGTAGTCGCTCTGTGGCAGCACCACCTCGCAGGCAGGGTCGGGCATGTCACCGCGTTGGGGTTTGCGCTCCAGAATCGTCAGTTCGCAAATATTCGCCACCGCATCAAGGCCGTGGAAGTGCCCGATTACGGCCACTTTCTTTCCCTTTATGCGCGGTGCCAATTGGTCGAACACGTTGCATTCGTGCTCCTTCAGCCCGGCCTTTGCCACCCATTCGGCCACGCGGCGCGGCTCGTTGTGGTAGGCGTTGAGCGCAGCCATGCCAAGTGAGGCGTCGGGCCAGTTCCACGACTTGCAGAGCTGCGCCGCCTCGCTGAGTCGGGTTCCGGCCACCTGTCCGGCCAGGCTCACTGCGGAGTACCCCTCCGCCGGAGCCATGGCCAGACCAAGAGCGTGTTCTCCCCTGACGGAAAACCAGTTGATGCCTGCCGCGAAAGAGCGAATGCGCTCGTCCGAGACGATGGTGTCCACAAGGGCGTTGTAGATAGTCCAGAATCTGGTGTTTCCGTTCATAATCTCGTGCCTATGCCAGGGTTTAGTACCTGTAGTGTATGTTGGTGAAAAAGACGCGGCCCGGTTCCGGGTAACCTTCCTGATAGGCGTAGAGACAATCGAAGAGATTGCGCACGCCCACATCGAAGCGCACATGTTCGCTCAGCCTGTATTCGGCCTTGAGGCTGACGGCCACGTAACTGTCAACATTGGCGCCTGATGTGTCTGTATAGCGTTTGCCTGAAAGCTCTATGTAGGGCAGCAGCGACAGCTTTGCCAGAGGCCTGTAATCGGCGTATATGGTTCCTGAGTCGCGCGGTGTGTAAGTGGGTTTCAGGTGTGGCGAGCTTATGTTCTTCCTTGTAAGGTAAGTGTATGTGCCACCGAAGCTGATGGAGTCGCTGGCCTCGTAGCGCAGGGCGGCCTCAAATCCGGAGTTTTCCGATTCGCCAACGTTGCGGTTCTGAGAGACCCAGGTGCCGTTGGAATTGGTGGCTGCGTTGGCGACGCTCTCTATTGTGTCGGAGATTTTGCTTATGAACACGCTCGCGCTGAGCCCCAGTCCTTTTCGCGGGCTGCCAGCATAGCCGAATTCGTAGTGTACCACGCTTTCCGGCTCCAGTTCCGGGTTGGGTATGGCTGTGCCCATCTTGTAGGAATAGCGGTCCTTGATCGTGGGGAAGCGGCTCTTGCGCGCCACGCTTAGGTGCAGGGCTCCTGCGTCCTTCATGTCGTAGAAAAGGGCCACGACGGGGTTGAGCGAGTCAAAGTCCTTGCCCTCAATCGGCAGGCCGGTGTTGGAGTCCACTGCTTTGTCGGTGGTGACGCAGTCGTAACCAAGACCTGCCTGAAGCTGGAGGGGGAACTTGAAGCGCGTTGTAAGCTCGATGCCGCTGGACCAGATATTGTCCTCGAACACGTAGTGCGGATAGCCCACGTTGTGTTCGTCGTGGTGATCGGTCTTGTTGTGTATAGCCACTTTGATTGTGACGTGGTCAATTTCGTCGGTCCCAGCCTCGATGGAGGCACCGTATGAATAGTCGTCGTAGATGCTCGTGAAGGACGACTTCTTGTTCATTGTGCTGTATGTGGCGTCGTCGAAGGACTTTAGCGTGTTGTCGTAGCGGTCATAGTAGAAACGCGGGCGTATGTAGCTGGCTCCGAAATGGGTTATCGATGTGAAGTAAACTGTGCTTTTGTTCCATTCCGGCCACTGCCAGTAGCGAAGGGATGTGGTCGATATGGAGCCGCCGTAGGGCGGGGTGCCTTTCTCGGCTTCCTGGTGTAAGAGGCCGATTACGTATTCGTCCGTTCCGTTGGGCGTGTAGCCGACTTTGGCGCTTATCTTCCAGTCCTTCTCGTAGGAGTTGTTGCGGTTGCCTCCATCCTCGGCCCCAGCCGTTTCGTAGTCGCCGGGCAGGGGGAAGTAGTCCTTCTCGTCGTAGCTGGCTGCCGCTTCGGCAAACCATCTGCCCTGTCTTGTGCCAGTGCGCAGGGCTAATCTTCTGCCTGTGCCAGAATATACGCCGAAGCTGCTGGAAAATTCCATTGGCTCAACGGGCTTGGACGAGACAATGTTAATGACGCCGCCAAATGCGTTGGGACCGGAGAGCACCGAGCTGTAGCCCTTGGACAAGGTTATTGAGGACATGCCCGAGGTGGTGAAGCGGGCGAGGTCGGCAAAGCCGTCGTATGGTACGCATACAGGCACACCGTCCACGTATATAGGCACGCTTGTTCGGTCAAAGCCGCGCACATACACGGCCTCTTCGTTGCGCGGTCCGAAGCGGGTTAGCGTTACCCCCGGCAGGGCGGTCAGGGCGCGGGCCACGTTGTTTGCCGTGATGTCCTTGATGAGTGCCGCGTCCATGTTTGTCCGCAGCGTGCCGATGTAGCTCTGCGACATGCCGACCACTATCAGTTCGCCAAGCTCGAAGACTTCGGAGCTATCCTCCGCCGGTGCAGCAGTGTTTGCTGCGGTGGAGGAGTCCGACAGGGTCTGGGCGGAACATGCAAGAGGCAGGGCCAGAGTGCCGAAAAGTCCGGCGTTAAGGAGCGTCCTGAGTATCTGCCTGCCCGCGTAATTCGATGAGTATTTTGTGTGTGTTGCTTTCATGCGTTTCCCGTCGCTTCGCAAGCAGCAGCCATGCCATCGCTCTTGCGAATCCTCAGAAATGTAAATCAAGCACGTCGCCATGTAATGTATATATTGCACGACTGCCATGCTTTGAACATACCTACGTCGTATCGTTCAGACCTGTCATGGTGCAGTCCTTCTTGTCGTGCCCGGTGGGCACATTAGTGCAAGGTGGATCGGAGAGGTGGCAATATTTGCTCATATATGCGACATTGCGTAAACCAAACACGACATTGGTATGCGCATTGCTATCCCTGCATTTGAACATGTTGACAGAACAACTGGCAGAGTCCGAATGCACGACTGGCCGCCGCTCGAGGCGCAGTTGCGCTGTTGCCTTTCAGCAGCAGCCTTGTGTTGACAAGAGCGCACGCGTGCGCACCGGGCGCATCGCATGTGTTGTGCTGGCGGTTGGATGCGTAATCACGGTAGTCTTGTCGGTATGTTCCGGTGCGTATCCGCTAAGTATCAGGGACATACTCCAGCTATTCACTCCGATGGAAGGGGCGGATACGCCTGTGGAAACTGTGCGTACGCTCATTGTCGATGTGCGTATGCCGCGAATAATGGCGGCTCTGTTCATGGGAGCCGGGCTTTCTGCGGCAGGGGCATCGTATCAGGGGATATTCCGCAATTCGCTCGTTTCTCCCGATATACTTGGAGCCTCTTCCGGGGCCGGGTTCGGGGCCGCTCTTGGGCTGCTCATTGGCGCACATTTCCTTGTCATACAGACTCTGGCTTTCTGCTTTGGCATAATCGCGGTTCTTCTCACCTGCGTTTTAGGCCGTGCTGTGGGCGGCTCCCATTCATCGCTTCGGCTTGTGCTAACCGGGATGGTCACAGGCAGCATCTTTGTTGCTGGCATTTCCATAATCAAGACGGTGGCGGATCCTGCTGATACCCTGCCTTCGATTACCTTCTGGCTCATGGGCAGTTTGGCCGGGGTGAAGTGGGCTGATGTATGGGTGCTTCTGCCTCCAGTATGTATCGGAGGGGGGCTTATGTACGCGTTGCGCTGGAAGCTTAACGCGATGTCATTAAGCGACGAGGAGGCACGAACTATGGGCGTTGATGTGGCAAGGGTCAGGATGCTTACTCTTGTTGGGGCAACTCTCATAAGTTCCGTGGTCGTGGCCGTTGGCGGGCTTGTCGGCTGGGTGGGTCTGCTTGTGCCCCACATGGCGCGTTTCATCGTTGGGCCCAACAACCGCGAATTGCTTCCTGTGTCGATGCTGATGGGAGCCTGCTATCTGGTAATTGCAGACGATTTGGCTCGGCTGTTGTTCCGTACGGAGTTCCCGCTCAGTGTTGTCACTTGTGCCTGTGGTGCCCCGGTGTTTCTCATACTGCTAAGGCGCTCGGGGAGGGGCTGGGCGCAGTGAGGATGCAGATTGACAACTTGAGCTGCGGCTATGGGGCCAGGACTGTTATCCACAAGGCCTCGTTCAGTGTTGCCCTTGGGCAGGTGCATTGCATTCTTGGGCCGAACGGCTCGGGGAAGACGGCGCTGCTCAAGACGCTTGCGGGACTGCTGCCGCCGAGGGCTGGGAATTGCACCGTGAATGGGCGTAACCTGTTTGCCTCCTCTGCGAGGGAAAAAGCAGAGATGATTTCATTTGTTCCTCAGTCGCATGCACCGGTGTTCCCATTTGCCGTGCTGGATGTGGTGGTGATGGGGCTGGTCGGAAGACGTTCAATCTGGTCCGGCCCTTCTTGTTCTGATTGGACTGCGGCGGAGCAGGCACTGGACAAAACGGGCATGACTTCGTTTGCAATGCGGCCGTATTCAGGACTTTCGGGCGGGGAGAGGCAGATGGTCCTAATTGCCAGGGCGCTGGCGCAGGGTTCGAGCTTCATACTGTTAGATGAACCAGCGTCGAGCCTGGACTTTGCCAATCAGACAAAGTCTCTGAGGCTGTTGCGCGACCTTGCAGATGCTGGGCATGGCATATTGATGTCCAGCCACAATCCAGAACATGCACTGCGTTACGCCACACATGTTCAGACCGTGCACAACGGGCGCATAACGACTGTGGAGAATCCTGCAACCGCCCTTGATTCTGAAATGCTGGAGCGCGTTTACGGTCTTCGCTTCATGGTATCAAACGTATGCAGCGGAGGACAAGACTATCCTGTATGCATACCGATAGGGTGAGTCCGGTGCGGCATACGCGCTGTGGCGTGAACCTACGGGCTAACAATCGTTAATGTGAAGTCTGCCTGCCAACACGCAGGCAAATCATGACGTTATTTCGAAAATATAATGCGCTTCAAGTTGTTAGAGGTGGACTTATGAAAACTGTTCTAGTTAGAGGCTCAGGCGCTCACGGAATGCTGCGGCCTGTCTTCTGGATAGTTCCACCACGATGTCGCCCTCAAGCTTGACGCGCAGACTGCCGCTGAACCAGAGGTCAACGTCGCGCACCTTTTGCAGGTTGATTAGCTGGGAACGGTTGGCGCGGAAGAACACGGACGGGTCCAGCCTTTCTTCAAGTGAACTCAGCGAACGGGGAAGCATTGGCGAGTTTCCGGCGAACTTGACTACCGAGTAATTGCCCTCGCTTTCTATCATCACGATGTCGCCCACAGGGAGTAGCCAGCAGCGTTCACCATCGCGAACGAATACCCGGTCCGAATTGCCCAGCTTGTGCGTCGGTTGATCCGTAGGCGCGGCGACTGCCTGTGTCGCAGCCCGACTACGCGCGCGAGTAAGCGCCTCTGTTAGTCGTGCCGGGTCCACGGGCTTGAGCAGGTAGTCGAGCGCGTTGAACTCGAAGGCCCTTAGCGCATGTTCGTCGTATGCCGTGACGAATATCACCTCTGGCAAGGCGCCTTCCAGCCTTTCCAGCAGGTCAAAACCCGTTGCGCCCGGCATCTGGATGTCAAGGAACACGAGGTCCGGTTTATGCTCCTGAATCAATGCCGCAGCCTCTTCAACGTGTGAGGCCTCGGCCAATATGCGCACATCGGGGTATGTTTCCAATAGGCGGCGCAGCTCCACGCGGGCCAGCCTTTCATCATCGACTAGTATGGTTCCGATCATCTTTGCCAGCGGGTATGTCCAGTTCAGCCGTTACGGTGGAATTGTGCTCGCAGAGTATCAGGCGAGCGTCTTCGCCCAGTAGCCTGTGCAGGCGCATTCGTGCGTTCTTCAGCCCAAGCCCTGTCCCTTCAGAAGCAACGCCGAGAGTCCCCGGATTGCTGATTGTGATTATGCACCTGCCTTCGCGCAAGGTTGACTTGATGAATATCTCTCCACCGTTCACAGTGCGTCCTATGCCGTGCTTAACGGCGTTTTCGACCAGCGTCTGCATCAGCATGGCTGGCACAAGGCAGTCCATCGAGGCCGGGTCTGCCTCGATGCGCACTTTCAGGCGGGCCTCAAAGCGCATGTGTTCAAGCTTGAGGTAGTGCGTTGTCGTATCCAGCTCCTCGCGCAACGGGCGTAGCTGGCGATCGCTCTGAAGGGCGGCGCGCAGGATAAGCGACAGATGTAGCACAGCCTCTTGTGCGCGGTCGGGGTGTTCGTTGATGAGGGCGCGTATGGTGTTGAGGCTGTTGAAAAGAAAGTGGGGGTTAATCTGGGCCTTGAGTGCTCGTAACTCGGCCTCGCGCAGGGCCGTTTCCAAGCTCAGGCGTTCGACCTCGGCACGGTTGGACTTCTGCATTGCGATTGCCGAGACGTAAACGCCTGTCCAGCCGCCGAAAAGTATGGTCATGAAGAACCAAAGCCCCAGTAGTCCGCTGGCAAGGGAGTGTTTGGAATTCACAAAACGCTCCGGCATGGCAATGGCGTTGAGTTCTGTTATAAGAACGGCCATCAACAGGGCAAAAAGCGGCACGCCTACTAGGAAGGCGCGTATGCTGATCGTTCTCCAGCTAGCTCTGCGCCCGGACGAGATAATCAGCATCCTTATCAAATGCGTCCCCAAGAGGCAGCAGAATGTAAGGATAATGTTGCCATACAGCTCTGCTACCATGTCGCGCCTTCCAACAAGGAAGTTCAGCGTCGTCAGCACGAGGCCGAAGCATAGCCAACCGCCCGCGCTGGGCAGTATGTAAGCCATGTTGAAGTTGAACGAAGACGGTATGATGGACTTGCGGTCCTTCATTCAGGTAATTTGGGGATGTTGCCCTTGCCAATTGGGATGTGGCTGAAGGCGCGTGTTGACAGGATCTTGGCTTGAAGCGCGTGGTTTGGTAATGGCTTTGGGAGCTGGCCACGCTCTGGTGCGGAATGTGCGAACCGGGCGGCCGCGGACCTATGTATGCAATTCGTACAGACAGTCACTCCTACTGTCAGGTATGCCCGACATGGTCCGGGCCGCCCATACTTCACTCACTCCGCCGTCAACATTGCACATATGTATTCCCATGTCTATCCATGTGCGGACGTACGGCGACTTGCGCCAGTTAGACGGCAGATTAGGCTGACTGTCCGTGGAGTTGAACGGCATTAGGCTTGCAGCCGCGGGAATCAAAGTTGCTCGAGTAGGCCATTATGCGCTTGTTTGCACGGGCCTTGCATACTTACGCTGTAATCAAGATGCCTGACACGGACACTTTTTCCAACGTTGCCCGCTTTCTGCCCATCCGGGCAATGGAGCATCCTGATATGGCCGCGGTGAGAGTTCCCACTGGGTTTACGGACGGTTTTTTGCAATATGATGAGCTAAGTTTTGCAGCACTCAACCGCGATGTGGACGCCTGTGCTAGGTTGATGCAAGACGAGGGGATAGGCCGCGGAACGCGCAGTCTGCTCATGGTGCGTCAGGGGCTGGAGCTGCTTGTATGCACCTTTGCCATGCTGAAGCTGGGCGCTGTGCCCGTCATCATAGACCCTGGAATGGGGATGCGCGCCTTTCTTTCCTGTGTGCGGCGCACAGAGCCTGAAGCACTGGTAGGGATACCTCTGGCGCATACCTTGTCCAGAGTGTTCAGAGGCAGCTTCTCAAGCGTTCGCAGCAGGCTATTAGTGGACGGAACAAGGTTTTGGAGCAACATAGCCATGAACCGCTCACGCGAAGCCTTTAATATGGCACGCACCCGTTCGGACGAACTTTCAGCCATCCTCTTTACAAGCGGGAGCACAGGCCCGGCGAAGGGCGTCCGCTATCTGCATGGCATGTTCGAGGCGCAAGTTCGACTGCTCGACAGTCTGTACAAGTTCCGTCCCGGTGAGGTGAATATGCCCCTTTTGCCCGTATTTGCCCTGTTTAACCCGGCCTTTGGCATGACCAGTGTCATCCCGGAGATAAACCCGTCCAAGCCTGCCAAGGCGGATGGAGAGAGGCTCGTGGCAGCCCTGTTGCAGAACAGGGTTAGCAACAGCTTCGGCAGCCCGGTGCTCTGGAGCATAGTTGCCCGCACCTGCGAGAGGCTGGAGCTTCAGCTGCCAGACCTGCAGACAATCCTCATGGCCGGGTGTAGTGTACCCGCATCGCTTGTGCGAAGAATGAAGGAGCTTGCTCCCGCTGCGGAGGTCTATACTCCCTATGGAGCCACCGAGGGCCTTCCGCTTGCAAGCATCAGCGGGGCGGAGATTCTCGGCTACGGAGAGCTTGCCCAGAAGCTAGGCGAAGGCTCATGCGTCGGTAGGGCGGTGCCGGAGGTGGAGCTTGCCTGCATCCCGGTGCACGATGGGCCGGTGGAATGCTTTACCCCGTCCATGCGCCTGCCTGCTGGCGAGCTTGGCGAGATAGTTGCCTGCGGCCCAGTGGTTACTCTGGAATACGACCGCCTGCCCGAGGCTGTGCGCTCATCCAAAATGCGCGACGAAGCGGGGCGCACATGGCACCGCATGGGGGATCTTGGGCGAATCGATGCGGAGGGGCGCCTCTGGTTTTGCGGACGCAAGGCTGAGCGCGTGATTACGGACGAGGGCGTTCTATATACCGACTGCTGCGAGGGCGTGTTTAACGCGCACCCGGACGTGTTCCGAACCGCGCTTATCGGGATACGTAGGGCAGGACGCACCTTGCCCGCAATAGTGGTCGAGCCGCTCAAAGGGCGCTACCCGCTGACCCGCAAGGCAAAGTCAGACCTTGTCGAAGAGCTGCTCGTTCTTGGCCGTGAGCGCGAGGCGACCCGTTGTATCGACACTTTTTTCTTCGAGCGAAGCTTCCCGGTCGATGTTCGCCACAATGCAAAAATCCACCGCCTGAGCCTTGCCCGTAAGTATTCGGACAGCAAATAGGCATGGTTTCCATCCCAGTTACATCAGGTCCATCACCTCTGCCCAGATTACGCACATGAAACGAAATCCTCTCCGCTGGAAACTTCACTGGCAGATGTTCGCCTCCATCACGCTGGCCCTTGCCGTATCTTCCGCCTTCGCTATGGCCGGAGCCGTGGATGGCGCTTTTGCACAAGGCTTCATCAGTGGTTGTGACTTTGTTGGAACCTTGTTCATGCGTGCGCTCAAGATGATTATCGTGCCCCTTGTGGCCGCTTCGATAATCAGCGGAATGCTCAGCCTAGGGGGCGACAGGAGCTTTGGGCGCATGGGCTGGCGCGTCATCTCATACTATGCACTCACGGGACTTTTAGCCATCCTCGTGGGCTTGTTCTTAGTGAACATGATTGGGCCGGGTAGGGTGCCTGCGGAGACAGCGGCAGAGATAGTGGGCAACTCCGCTCCGGCTGCGGACATAGTGTCGCGCATGGAGGGGCGGGGTATGGGAGATCTGACAGATTTCTTTCAGCGCATGGTACCTACGAACGTTTTTGAAGCATCTACCGACAATGGGCGTTTGCTGGGGCTGATCGTGTTCTGTCTTCTTTTCGGTTACTTTGTTAGCCGTCTGGACGCTCCGGGCAGGGAATTCCAAACGCGGCTTTGGACGAGTCTTCAGGGGGTGATGATGAAGCTCACCCAGTGGGTCATCGCCTTTGCGCCAATCGGAGTTTTCGGGCTTGTTGTTCCTGTGTTTATGAGGACAGGTTACGACCTGTTCGTGCCTTTGGTCATGTTCTTTATCACGGTCATGCTTGGGCTTATCGTGCACATGTTCGGTACTTTGACGCTGCTATTGTGGCGCTTGGGCAGGGTCAATCCGATTACGCATCTGCGCACCATGCTGCCAGTCCTACTTACGGCTTTTTCCAGCTCGTCCAGTTCGGCCACCTTGCCCGTAACTATGGAGACAGTGGAGACCGAGGCTGGAGTGTCGAACCGCGTCTGCGGTTTCACCCTGCCTCTGGGGGCGACGGTCAACATGGATGGCACGGCTCTTTACGAGTGCGTGGTCGTGATGTTCGTTGCACAGTTCTACGGCGTTCTTCAGGGCTTTGAAATCAGTTTGCTGACCCAGTTCAAGGTCGTGATCATGGCTCTTTTGACAAGTGTGGGGGTGGCGGGGATACCTTCGGCGAGTCTTGTTGCCATTGCACTTATTCTTACATTCGTGGGCCTGCCGATAGAGGCCGTGGGGCTTGTGTGGGTGACAGACCGCGTACTGGACATGTGCCGAACGAGCGTGAACGTGTACAGCGACACCTGCGGAGCAGTG
>LVBW01000052.1 GCA_001604585.1 Puniceicoccales bacterium Verruco_02
CCCTCATGGCCAATTGCGCTCTCGCGAAAATCGATCCCTGGGCCTGGCTGCGCGACGCCCTCAAGCGTCTGCCCTCCCTGACCAATCAGGACGACCTCTCGCCACTGCTTCCTCTCAACTGGAAGCCCCCTGTCAAGGAACCAGCCTCATCATAGCCGACCCGCCGCCTTTTCGCACCATGGGGTTCCTTGGACGCTTACGATCGGCCACCTGCAGGTGCAGGTGGATTTTTTAAAAGAGATCCATCGCAAGTGTGGCATCCCCCTGCCGGAGGGCGACCTTGATCGGCTCGGATAAGCGCATGAGTATCAAGGAGCAGTGCAAACTGGCCGGGGTGCCCCGGTCGAGCTACTATTTCCGTCCAAAACGCGAGGCGAAGTCCGGGGACGAGATGTTGATGCGTGCGATCGACCGGGTCTATACGGAGGAGCCGACCTTCGGGACGCGCCGGATGCGCGACGCGCTCAATGGGCTGGGCCACGAGGCCGGGCGGGGGCGAGTCCGTCAACTGATGCGGGGCATGGGTATCGAGCCGATCTACCCGAAACCGCGACTGAGCGTTCCGGACAAGGAGCACAAACGCTATCCGTATCTGCTCAGGGAGATGGAGATCAGCGCATCGAACTAGGTCTGGTGCACGGACATCACGTATCTGCCGATGGGCGGCGGATACGTGTATCTGACGGCGGTGATGGACTGGTACAGCCGCAAGGTGCTCAGTTGGCGGCTGTCGAACAGCCTCGATGCCAGCTTCTGCGTCGAGGCGCTCAAAGAGGCTCTTGAGCGGCACGGCAGCCCGGAAATCTTCAACACCGATCAGGGCAGCCAGTTCACGGGGAGCGAGTTCACGGACGAGCTGAACAAGCACGGCGTGCGCATCTCAATGGACGGCAAAGGCCGCGCGCTGGACAACCGGATGATCGAGAGGCTCTGGCGGAGCGTGAAATACGACGACGTTTACGTTCGAGCGTATGAGACGATGCCGGATGTGTATCAGGGGCTTGCGCGCTTCTTTGGAAAATACAACGACAGGAGACATCAGGGCATCGGCATGACCCCTGAAGAGAAATACGAACAGGGGAAGGCGAAGAACGCCGCATGACCGCTGAGGTTTCCGCTCCGCTGCGGCCTACGGCCTCCGCTCCGCGGAAACCTCAAAATCACTCTCGACTGAACACACACCAACCATAATATCACAAACATAGACAGCCCACCACATAGACAGCCCACCTGTCCAAGATTTCAGACCGGCTCACCGGATCCGGCGCAGGGAACCACTGCACAGGGCATAGAGACAATCAATCTACGGGAGAACAACCTCGACCTGCTGCGTCTGTTCGCGGCGCTCCAAGTCGTGGTATTTCATTTCTCGACGCATCTTCATTATGAGAACACCGCGATCTTCCTCCTGAATTTCCTCCCGGGGGTTCCCATTTTCTTCTTCATCAGCGGCTTCATGATTTACCAATCATGGGCCAACATCTCGAATGATCGTGGCCTGACTGCATCAAATCGGACCACTTGAAAAGTTAGCGTGGCTGGGCCAAAAGAAAGGCACAGCCCATGAAAAGGACTCGACACAGCGTACCGGAAATCATGCGAATCCTGCGACAGGCCGAAGGCGGTAAAACGGTCGCGGACATCTGCAAGGAAACGAACATCAGCGAGCAGACACTCTACCGCTGGAAGCGCAAATACGGCGGGATGGACGTCTCGGACGCCCAGCGGCTCAAGCATCTGGAGGAGGAAAACCGCCGACTGAAGAACCTCGTTGCCGATCAGGCGCTGCACATCGAGGTGCTCAAGGAGGTGAACGCAAAAAAATGGTGAGCCCGGCGCAGAAGAAAAGCGCGGTGGAACACGTCCTGAAGCTGGGGCTGTGTTCACTGCGGCGGGCGTGCCGTTACCTGCGCCTGAACCGCTCGGTGTATCACTACCGGCCCAGGGCGAGGCAGGAGGCCGAGACGGCTCTTGTGAAGCGGGTGATCGCGCTGTCTCTGGAGCATCCGCGCTACGGCTACCGCTTCATCACGGAGCTTTTGCGCCGCGAAGGCTGGACGGTGAGCCTGCGGAAAGTGCAGAGGCTTCGGCGCAAGGAAGGTCTTGGAGTAAAGCCAGTTGCCAAGAAAGCACGCCGTCGTGGCGAATCGACGACTCCCGCAGTGACCGCGGACTGTCCGAATGCGGTGTGGTGCTGGGACTTCATCTTCGACCGGACCGAGGACGGGCGGACGCTGAAGATTCTGAGCCTCGTGGACGAATACAGCCGCTACTGCATCCGCCTGCGCGTGGAGCCTCGCATGCAGGCTGCGATGGTGGTGGAAACGATCCGTGAAGCCATGGCTGAATACGGTGCGCCGACCGCAATCCGCAGCGACAACGGAAGCGAGTTCGTGGCCAATGAGATCCGTCAGTGGCTGGAGGCGGCCAAAATCGGGACGATCTATATCGAGCCGGGCAGCCCCTGGCAGAACCCATGGGTGGAGAGCTTCCACAGCCGTTTGCGCGAGGAATGCCTGAACCGGGAGCTCTTCTACGGACTTGCCGAAGCAAGACTGGTCATCGGCGACTGGCGCGAGCACTACAACAACGATCGTCCTCACAGCGGGATCAACTACAAGTCCCCCTCGCAAGTTTACCAACCCCAAGGCTCCGGCTCCGGTCGGGCTGCGCCCTCCCTGCGCCGGAGCCTTGCAATCCCACCCATTCTCATCCCAAATATCTCCTGAACACCCGCCGCACTAACATTGCAGGTGGTCCGACTGCTGCAACCCGGTCAATCGGGCTTTCAACTTCTTCAGAAACCGCTTTCTGCGGATTTATCCGGCGCTTGTTTCCTGCTTTTTCTTGTCCGTAGCTCTGGTGTACGTCTCAGGTTATTTTCAGACCTGCAACGTCGGCAGGATGAGTTTTCTCAAGTGGGGCGCGACACAGCTCACATTCCTTCAGTACTACCACCCCGATTTCCTTCGCGGATACGGCGTCGGCGTTCTGAACGGAAGCCTGTGGACAATTCCTGTGGAAATGCAGTTCTACGTGATGACCCCGATTCTTTTCTTCCTCTACACGCAGAAGAAGAAACTGTGGTTCGTCGTGTTCGCGTTGATGATCGTGTTGTATCTTTTTGACATCCGCGACAACGCCGGTTCCGCATTCTGGCGCTATGCCAACAAGACGTTCGTGCCGCTGATCTGGATGTTTATGCTGGGCGCCTTCCTCTCGACAAGAAAAGATTTGATTCTGTTCATCAGGAAGCAGCGGTTTCTTGTCTTACTGGCCCTGTATGCGTTGTCCACATGGCTGATTTTCATTTTTCATTGGGACGGCAACGGGCTTCATCCAATCCCTTACATCTTTCTTGCTGCCATAATCATCAACCTCGGATTCAACCGACCGAACACGGCCCAACGTATCCTGAAAAAGAACGACATTTCGTATGGCATCTACATCTATCACATGCCCATTCTGAATTTCGCCCTCTATACAGGACTCATCACAAACATACTGAGTACGACCTGTGTCTTTGCCTGCGTGATACTGACGGCGACCCTTTCATGGTTCGTCATCGAAAAGCCCATGCTCAGGCTCAAACACTTCACGCTACGCCGTCAGTAGAAGAAATTGCCAGTCATTCAGGTAGTGTCCAGACTTTTGCGCACATTTAATTGAGAGGCTCAGATCGAGATAGGTTCGTT
>LVBW01000008.1 GCA_001604585.1 Puniceicoccales bacterium Verruco_02
CCGAGGCGGCCAAGGCCAGCGCCGTGAAGGTGCAGGATGCCCGCCAGCGCACAGAGGAGGGCGTGCGGGTGACGGGCGAGCTGAACGAGATACTCGACATGGTCAACGAGAGCGTGAGCGGGGTGTCCACAATGGTGCAGCAGGTGGCCAGCTCTTCCGACGAGCAGACAATTGGCATAGACCGCATCGCCGGTGCTGCAAGGCAGGTGGAGACTCTGGGGCAGAGCACCGCAGCGAATGCCGAGGAGACGGCGTCCGCGAGCGAGGAACTGGCCTCGCAGAGCGAGGTTCTTGGCGGAATAGTGCGCGAGCTTCAGGGCTTTATCCACGGACGTAAGGCCGAAGGTACAGGGGCTGTTGGCACGCAGGTCCACGCAGGTCATTCATACCACGATGAGCCACCGGCAAGGTCGCGCCACGCCGCTCTACGCCTGACGCATTAGCATTTGTGTGCTAGGGATTGAGGCTTGTATTACCTAAACAAAGGGCCTCCGACCGGGTATCCGGCCGGAGGCCCTGCTGCGTAGAACGCACCATACAATTTTACCGATAAAGACGTAAGCAAGCATATCTATCCGCAGATTACGCGGATTAACGCAGATTATTGAAGGATAAGAATTTATGGCCACTTGCCTGACTGCATCAAGTCGGACCAATAGCTCTACAACAAAAAAGGCAGGCCCCGCACACTGATGCGAAACCTGCCTTTTCATGGGCGCTGGTCATTTGCCGACCCAGTACCCAGCTTGCGACCCTTATCTAGCTCAGGGCCTTTATGACCTCGACCGGGGCCTGCACCAGCTCCAAGAGCACGCCCTCGGAACAGAGGGGTTTGTCCTCGTTGCCCTTGGGGTGGACAAAGCAGATGTCGAAGCCGCTCGCGCCCTTGCGAATTCCGCCGGGGGTGAAGCGCACGCCCTGCTCGTCGAGCCACTTGACGGCGGCCGGGAGGTCGTCGATCCAGAGGCCGATGTGGTTGAGCTGAGGCTCGTGGACCTTGGGCTTCTTTTCGGGGTCGATAGGCTGCATGATGTCAACCTCGACAGCGGTCGCGCCGCTACCAAGGCGAAGCACGTCCTCATCGACGTTTTCACGCTCGCTCTGGAAGCTGCTGACCTTGGTCAGGCCCATGATGTTGCACCAGAAGTTGGCAAGCTTGCCCTTGTCGAGGCCGCCGACCGCGATCTGCTGGATACCGAGTACTTTGAATGGTCTTTCCATGATGTTTGTTGAAGAAAATGGAGATTCTAGCCTCGAAGCGTATGGCATTTCAAACATATTTGCGGCCGCCCATTGCCACGCGGCTTGCGAGCAGCATCGGCTCTTAGTTATGGGAGCCAGGGGAACTGTGTGAAGTCAGGCTTGCGCTTGTTAACCCAAGCGTTGTGGCCCTCCTCACCCTCTTCGGAAAGGTAATACAGGAGCGTGGCGTTGCCAGCCAGTTCCTGAATGCCAGCCTGCCCGTCCAACTCCGCATTGAAGGCACTCTTGAGGCAGCGGATGGCCAGCGGGCTTTTTTGCAGGATTTCCGCCGCCCATTGCTCGCCCTCCTCCATCAGGCGCTCCACGGGCACCACGGCATTCACTAGGCCCATGTCCAAGGCCTCTTGCGCATTGTACTGACGGCATAGATACCAGATTTCGCGCGCCTTCTTCTGCCCCACGCTTCGGGCCAGATACGATGCGCCAAGGCCGCCGTCGAAGCTACCGACGCGCGGGCCGGTCTGGCCAAACACGGCGTTGTCGGCGGCTATTGTAAGGTCGCACACAACATGGAGCACATGCCCGCCGCCTATTGCGTAACCTGCCACAAGGGCTATGACCACTTTGGGCATGGAGCGGATGAGTTTCTGAAGATCCAGCACATTTAGGCGCGGAACGCCCTGATCGTCCACGTAGCCGCCCTTGCGCTCGCCTCGCACAAATTGATCGCCCCCGCTGCAAAAGGCGTATTTGCCGTCGCTGTGAGGCCCTGCCCCTGTAAGGAGCACCACGCCCACGGTCGGGTCTTCACGCGCGTCGCCAAACGCTGCAAGCATCTCGCTCACCGTCTGTGGACGAAAGGCATTGCGCCTCTCTGGACGGTTGATCGTCACACGGGCCACGCCCTGACCGTTCTTTTCGTAAATTATGTCTTCGAATTCGCGAACTATTGCCCAGTTGCCCATGCCTTGGAATCTAGCCGCTGCGCCCCGCAGCCCGCGAGCGCAAAGTGAAGCTGGGCACGTCACGCACTAGGGGAAGAGCCGGTGGATGACGGCCTCGATCTGGTCCGGGTCCACGGGCTTGCACAGGTAGTCGTCCATGCCAATGGCTAGGCACTTTTCCGAATCGCTCTTCACAGCGTCCGCTGTCAGGGCAACTATGCGCACCGGGCGGCGCTCCTTTGGCATGTAGCGCGCCTCCCATTCGCGAATGGCCTGCGTTGCCTCAATACCGTCCATACCCGGCATTCGTATGTCCATGAGGACAAGATCCACCTGCTCATCCATCACAGCGTGCAGAGCCTCTGCCCCATTGGACACGACCTTGGCCGTGTAACCAAGTTCGCCGATGTAGAGCGACATCACCTCCTGATTGATGATGTTGTCGTCGGCTATGACAATACTCAGCGGGCGCCCCGGCTCGACATGCCCGGAAGGCCAGTTGCGCGCGCTGGAATCACGGCTTTCGAGCGATTCACGCGAAGGCTGGCATAGTATGTGGAAATAGAATTCCGATCCCCTGCCGGGGATGCTGTCCACGCCGATGTTACCGCCCATAAGACCAGCGAGCTGCCTGCAAATGGCAAGCCCAAGTCCCGTGCCTCCGTAGCGGCGTCCAATGTCGTTCTCTGCCTGAGAGAAGGGGCGGAAGAGCTTGGTCTGGTTCTCGCAGGAAATGCCTATGCCAGTGTCTCGTACGGAAAAGTCCAGCCGCGCCGCCTCGCCTGGCTTCCCTGGGAATACCCCGGCCCTGATGTGAACCCCGCCCTTCTCGGTGAACTTGATGGCGTTGCCGACAAGGTTTAGCAGTATCTGCTTAAGCCTGCGCTCGTCGCCCATGTACACCTGCCGCAACTTTGGCTCGCATTCGAAAGTAATGCCCAAGCCCTTTTCCGCCGCTTTCGGCCCAAGGGCCGCAATTACGTCCTCCACCGCAAGTGCGGGACAGAAGGCTACGTTATCCAGAGTGAACAGCCCTGCGCTAATCTTGGATAGATCCAGTATGTCGTTAATTAGCGCAAGGAGCATCTCCGTGCTGCGATCTATGCCGTGCAATAGCTCGCTCTGCCTAGGCGTGAGCTGGGTATTGCGCATGAGGTTGCAATAGCCAACTACACCATTGAGCGGGGTGCGTATCTCGTGACTCATGCTGGCGAGAAAGTCCGTCTTGGCCTGATTGGCCTTGCGGGCCTCTTCCGCCATTGCCTCTGCATGGGACAGTGTCTTGTTGAGCTGCTCATGGACCTGCGTACGCTGAAAGGCCAGGCCCACGCAGTCGGCCACCATACGCATTATCCCACGGTCCGAGCTGCTCCACTCCCGCCCTGCCGGCGAGTCAAAGAACATCATTCCCCAGAAGCGGGCACCAATGAACATCGGGGCAACCAGCAAAGAGCCAAAGCCCGCCTTTTCCAGCATAGGCCGCTCCTGAGGCTCGAAATCCTTCACTTCGCCGCAGAGAGTCACGCCTCGGGAAAGCTCCCTTAGCCAGCGATTGTACACCGGCGCAAAGGGCAGCCTGGCATACTCTGGCAAGGACTTTGCCGCGCCAAGAGTCCTGCTCCAGCGGTAGCGCATCGTCGTTGTCCAACTGCCGGTATTAGTTTCATCTATGTCGTTCTGGAATATTACAATGCGGTCGATTCCGGCCGCCTCGGCCACTATCCTGAAAGCCTCGATGACGCTGGAGTCGAAGTCTTCCAGCCCGGCCAATAGCGTGCGAACGGCCATAGCGAGGCTGCTTAGCAGGGTGTCGCGCTGCTGAAGCTCGATCTCGGCAAGGCGGCGCGAGCTGATGTCCTTGAAGTGCCAGAGATAGTTGAAAAAGCCCCCGCCAATGTCTATCGGGATGAAGTCGTATTCTAGGAACCTGCCGCCGGGGATGGTGAACACTCCACCGCGCACGAGCTTGCCCTCGCCAAAGACACTGCGCAGCAGGCCGCGATACGCCTCCCTGCCCTCTCCTGTGACAGCGTCGCAGAGCTTGCCAAACAGCTCTTCTGGTTTAACGGCAAGACCGAACAGTTCGACGAAGCCGTCGTTTGCAAGAAGGATGCGCATCGACTGATCCATCACCAAAACGCCGCCCTCGATGTTGCGTATCAAGGTGGCAAGGCGGGAAGACTCTGCCTTAAGCATTGCCTGCGTCTTGCTGCGCTCGCTGATGTCTCTTGCAATGCCCACGATGGCGCTTACCTCCCCGGTGGGAGACAGTACGGGTGAACGCACTAGCTCGAAGGTCAGCGCCCTGCCGCTCCTGTCGCGTCCGCTTATCTCTGTTGTCGAGGCCTTGCGCTCCTGAATCGTCTCAGGGTCTCCGCTGCGTATAAGTTCGGCAGTATTGGCAGGGAACAACTCCTCGTCCATGCGCCCGATTACCTGATCGCGAGTACGACCTACGAAGCGGCAAAACGATGGGTTGCACTCCAAATAGCGCCCGGAAAGATCCCTGTACGCAATCAAGTCTGGTATCGCATCCAAGAGAGTGCGCAAAAACACCCTCTCTCTGGAAAGATCGTCACGGGCATTCTTCATGTCAGTAACGTCTGTCATCAGGCTGACAACTCCACCGTCATGAGTGGGGTGATCGGATATGTTCAACCATTTGCCATCTGGCAGGCGCAGTTTGCGCCCCGAGCCTGCGCGCGCGTGATGGTCGCTTATGCGCAGTTCCTTCAGTTCGCTTGGGCCAAGGCCGCGTTCGTCGGTAAGCCCGCGCTCGATGAAGGCCGTAATGATGTCCGGGTAGAAGGCTCCGGGAACGATCAGAGAAGAAAGCTCTGGATAAAAAAAGCGGTACCGGCGGTTGCAGAACACGAGACGATCGTCCTTGTCGTACATGACAATGCCCGCGTCCATGCTCTCTATTGCGCTTGCAAGCTGGCTCTGAAGGGCGCGCATACGGTCCTCGACAAACTTGCGCTCGCTTATGTCGCGGGTTGCGCAGGTAAGCTCCACCCCGCCCCTACGGCCCTTGCGAGCGTTGGCCCTTGTTTCCACCCACACCACATGGCCGTCACGGTGCCTCATGCGAACCGTGATGGTGGAGCTTTCCACGCCCATCTGAAGGCCCATCATGAAGTCGATGAACATGGTCCTGTCCTCATCAAGAACGTATTCATCCAAACTGTGCCCTACCATGCTCTCGCAGTCTATGCCCAACATCTTTTCAGAGGCAGCCGATGCAAAAAGGATGATGCCGTCGTAGCCGTGACTGCTAATTAGGTCGGAAGAGTTTTCTGTCAGGGTACGGTAGCTTTCCTCGCGAAGAGCCAGAGTTTCGGCAATGCGCTTCTGCTCCTCTTCGGCCCTTGCCCTGTCTGTTATGTCGCTTGCAACCAATATGAGAGACGAGGAGGCGGCATCTACGCTCAAGGACAGGCCCAGCACCCGTCTGCTCCCTTGTGCGTCGAGCACGGTCACCCTTTCCTGCTTGTTCCAGTCGGCATTGGCCGATGTTGCAATAGCAAGGAAGCGGCGAAGCGGCAGCAGAGCGTCACCAGAAAACACCTCCGAGAAAGTGCGGCCGGCCGCATTCCCACGATCGATGCGAAACATGCGGCAAGCTGCGTCGTTGCAGAACCCCACCCTGCCGCTGCCAAGCGATGGAAAACAGACGATGCCAACCGGGAGGTGATTTAGTATGTCACCAGTGGCAATGCCGTTGCCCGGCGTTGAAGCACCACTGCCCGCACTTGTGGAGTCGAGTTCCCCCTTGGCTTCCATCATCAACAGTTATTATGCACTAATTTGCCACGCTTCGACGAAAATTTCGAATTCTCCGCGACAATGACTGGGATTCTCATGCGGACACAGACGCCCGGCCCATCGCAGCGGTTGGAAATGCTCAAGTGACCGTTGACTGAATATATGAGCCTGGCCACCTGTGCCAGCCCAAGTCCCATGCCGCTATTCTCACCACAGAGCATCCTTTCAGCCTGACAGAATGGCATGGGCAGGCGCCCGATAATGGCAGGATCCACACTCCCGCCGTCGTCCTCAACAACTACATCGATCGCACCGTCAATCTGCCGTATGTCAATTTTCAGCTCCGGGCTGTGCCTTGGGTGAAATTTGATGGAGTTGCCTACAAGCTCTGAAAATACCATCTGGCACTGCCTCGCATCCAATGGCAGAAACAGGCTCGACCTTAGGTCAGAACTCAGACTGATGCGCTCAAGAAGCTGCTCCTTTGCGCACAGCATGGCCAGTCCCTCCAGCTCCGCTGCGGCAAGAGGCTGCACAGCAGGCCTGCACACGGGCGAGTAGCAGTAATCCTCTATGCTCTCGATCGCTTCCGTCAGCCGGTTCGCGCTCTGGGTAAGTATGCCAATTATCGAAGCACGATCGTCCGCGTCCATGTGCGGGTCTTCACGCAGCATGTCCAAAGGCCCCAGAAGTCCGTTCACAGGCGTGCGTATCTTGTGCATAATCAGACGCTTGATGCCAAGCACCACGTCTTGGATATCGATGGAGGCCGTGACATCGACGATGCACACCATGCGGCGCTCCTGCGGGTCGTCCTGCAATGGGAACACCATGCACTTGTACCAGCCCGTGTCTGGACTGGAACGCATGAGCAGCTCCTGAGGCGCAAGAGTATCATGCCTAAGTGAGTACCAACGCTGCCTGTCGGAAAGAATAAAGTGCGCATCAAGCATGTCCACCCATGAATGAGTGCTGCCGCTGTGTATGAAAAAGCTCATCTGCGCGCTCACGTTGGTAAACACCACTTTGTCCTCCTTGTCCACAAGAAGCACTCCATATGGCAGACGCTGAGACAACATTGTGAACAGTTCCTTCTCGGCAAGACGCTTGCGATGCGCCTGCCTTCCCAATATCTGTTCCACGCGAAGCTGAAACTCCTCTACGTCGAAGGGCTTGAAAAGGCATTCGTCCGCCCCGGCGCGGAGCAGCTCGATGCGGGTCTGCCTGCACTCTGTGGCGGTTAGCACTACGAGTGGTACATCGGCAAGCACATCGCTTCGGCGCATGGCCTCGCAAATGGCAATGGTTCGCTCCACCCCATCGGCACAGTTGAGGAGCACCAAGTCGGGCCTCCATTCGTAAGCTTCGTCGAGCAGAAAGGATGAGGAGGCTACGATGCGCAATTGTGCACCAGCTCCATCCAGGAGCTGACTGCAAAGAGACAAGGTGGACTCATCGTGCTGCACGGACAGCACTTTTGCTTTGGCTAGTGGCATGTTTAGTGAGTCTCCCTATCTGACTATTAACTGTTGCGCAGCCTTGTGAAAGGCAACGATCGCAGCCTCAAGACTCTGGAGCCTTTCCGCGTTGGGATGAAGCTCGGCAGAGGCATCGTCCATTATGCACTGCGTTATTGCCCTCACCTGCAAGGCCCCCAGTACGCTGGCACTACCCTTGAGCTTGTGAGCTGTTAGGCGGATGCCCTCGTAGTCCGTCGCGGCCACGGCACAGCGAATCTGGGCAACGAGCAGATTGGCCTCGTCCACAAATATGGGCAATAGCCGTTCAAATGCGCTCTGGCCCATGCGCTTGTGTGACATTAGCTGCTCGGCCACCCGCATGTCGATGGGTTCTCCCGTATCGCTCGAATTCATTGATGTACCCTTAGTTAATCATAAATTGATAAATCCTGCCAGATGCCATTGCGGACATCTGGCAGGACTGTGCATGTTAGTGCCTACCCCTGGCTTTCCCCGGGCGATTCGCCCGCAGATACACTTTCATCGTCCTTGCCCCGTCGCTTTCGCGGTTGATCTCCAGCCTCCCCCCCAGAAGGCCGCAAAGACCCCGCAGTATCTTGTGCGACAAGCCCATGCCGGACGTTGTTATTGAGTGTGCATCCGTCGCGTTCCCATCTTCGCGTGGGTTTTCAACACACACTTTGAGACAAAGTGGTCTGTCAGAATCCGGTATGATAGTGGCGCTCAGCTTCACCTGACCGGAGCGGGACATGCGCACCGCCGAATCGAGCAGGTTGACCACTATCTGGCGCAGCTTCTGCGCATCGGCCAATACCGGTTTTTCGAGCGCCGTGTCCAGATGCGTCCGTATGAGGACGCCCTTGTCGCGCGATATGCCCGCATAGAGCGCCTCGCAGCTCTCCAGAATAGGGCCTATCAACAAGGCCTCTTCGCCGCCGTTCTCACAGCTCTCGTCGAGAATGGTCAGGTCCAGCCCTCTCTGAATCTGCTTCTGGAGCAGCCGTGCGTTGTCGCGGACAAGTGCGATCGTGTCCCTCTGTTCCCCCTCCAGACTGCCCTGCATCAGCTTGTCACAATGATGCATCATCTGTTCCAGAGGCTCGCACATGTCTCGCGACATACGCACCACATGCTGCGCGTTCTGCCTTGCCCGATATTCGCAGCGGGACAGGTTGCGCGTCAGATCTTCCATGCGCCAGCCTATGCCGGTCATGTCCTGATGCACGCAGATGACGCCCTCTCCGTCATCGCCGCCCAGCCTAGTCTCTATCAGCTCAAGGAGCAGGCGCCCCTTCTCCCTCGTAGTGATGTAAACGTCCCTGTAAACATACTCCCCTGCCTGCGTCCCGGGTTCCCCCTCCGGGAGCGCCAGCGGGTCAAGGCTCAACTCCTGATCCGTATGCCCGATTGTCGCCGCTCCATCCAACGAAAACATGTCCATCCATGCCCTATTGACGTACTGGTAGCGTCCGTCGCTTTTGCGAACAGACACCGGCACTGGAATTATGTCGAAATTGTATTTCATGTCAGTCCCTCCCACTTTGACTGCGTTTGGTGCATTTGCCTCTGTTGCCCCCCTTGCATTACAGAGACGAAAGCAGCTCCTTGTGATAGCGGTTGGCGCTTTCGATGAAGTCCACTATGGCGTCCACAAAGAGCGCCCAGTTGGCGTCAGAGGGCACCAGTCCCTCTATGCAGCTATGGCGCAGAGCCAGGGCCATTTTCTCCAGCCTTACCGCTCCCACCAGCCTTGCCACGCCTGCGAACAGAAACAGAGTCGATGCCGCCGCATCATGCTCACCGGAGGAAACCTCCGAACCGACTCTGGAAAGAAGGCTCAGGCTGCTCTCGCGGAACTGCTTGATAAGTTCCGGAAAAAGCCACTCGCCGTTCTCATCCGTGGAACCCAGATATATTGAAAGTATCGAAAGATCCACCACCGGGCTGTTAATCATCTTGTCCATTTTCCCCTCCTGTCGTTTTACCTCAGACTATCTGTTGCCTATCCCCGTAGTTAAAAACTTGAGCCGACACCGCCCGCCTCTGGAACGGAAGAGCAACTCTCCCGCTGCTTCCTGCCCTCCCTTCTGTCCCATCCGGGGGCGGCGCCTGCTTGCCAATTACTTAAGCCAGTTCCGTGCCAATCTAATTACACCACGACTTCATGCTGATGTACAACGATTTACATAATTGCGTTCGCAATGTGACCATTGTCACACGATCTTAACTGAGCTTTGAAAGCTCAGTTCGAGCTTTCAAAGCTCAGCGAATTGCCGATAGGATAGCTGACAATGCCAGCAAGAGTGATGTTGATTGAAGACCAGCGGAGCACCTCTATGCTATATCAGGAGGTGCTCGAAGATGCTGGCTTCGAGGTGGACTGTTTCGACGACGGCAGCGTGGCGCTGAACGCCCTGTTTGCGGGCAAACCACGCTACCAACTCATCGTGACCGACTACCATGTGCCGGGCCTGGACGGCCTTGCCCTGCTCAAACAGCTCAAGCGCCGCTTTGCCTACCTGCCCGTGCTCTTTGTGACTGCGCACGGATCGGTGGAGACGGCCATCGAGGCGATGAAGAACGGGGCTTTCGACTATCAGGAAAAGCCCATTGACTTGGACCACCTCGTGGAGCTTGCCAAGGAGGCCTGCGCAAGGGCCAATTCCGCCCCTCCCATTGTGGCCAGCGGAGCGGACCTGCCATACCTTGTCGGCCGCAGCCCGAAGATGATGGATGTGTACAAGCAAATCGGCCGCCTTGCAGCCCTGCCCGCCACTGTCCTCATACGCGGCGAGACTGGCACGGGCAAGGAACTGGTGGCCAATGCCATACACCAGTTCAGCCCCAGGTCGGACAAGCCCCTGATCGCCGTCAACTGCGCGGCCATACCGGAGGGCCTTCTCGAAAGCGAACTCTTCGGCTACGAAAAGGGGGCCTTCACCGGGGCGCAAAAGGCCCGCGCGGGACACTTTGAACGGGCAAACGGCGGCACGCTCTTCCTCGACGAGATAGGCGACATTCCCTGGAACACACAGGTGCGCCTCTTGCGCGTAATTCAGGAAAAGGCCGTTCAGAGGCTGGGCGCGGACGGCGTCTTGAAGGTGGATGTGCGCATCGTGGCCGCCACACACCGTAACCTTGAAGAGATGGTGGCGAGCAACCAGTTCCGCGAAGACCTGTACCACCGCCTCTCGGTCATGGAGATCCGAATGCCGCCCCTGCGCGAGAGGCTGGACGACATACCTGCCCTAGCAGAGTATTTTATCGGGCGCTTCTGCAACGAGTATGGATGCGCCCCGTCCGGCATAGAGCCGGAGGCCCTTGCCCTTTTGAAAACTCAGGACTGGCCGGGCAATATCCGCCAGTTGCAGAACGTATTGCGCAAGGCCCTGCTAAGCGCGAACAACCTTACAATTTCCACCGCGGACCTACGCGAGTCACTGGTCCAGACGGCGGCAAAGACGCCAGCCGGACAGCTGCCGGGCGATGGCTTCGACATGGGCGCCTGGGTACGCGTCATGGTGGAAAAGGCACTGTCCGAAGGGGTCGAAAACTTGCGCGAACAACTCGTAGAGCAATTGGACGCCACCCTTGCCAAAGAGGCCCTGCAAGCCTGCGATGGTAACCGCTCAAAGGCGGCAAAGCTCCTTGGAGTCACCCGGCGCACCGTCCGCCAGAAGGCTGGCGGCACGCCGGGTTGAACCAATACAGACCAACAATTGTGTCACTACACAGTGCCGCGGCGCTCTTCCAGTTCCTGACGGATTTCGAGCACCTTGGCCTTGCTCAGGGGGAAAGTGAGCGCAAAGCCGATGGCCGCAATTAGGCCCACGACGGGGATTGCCGCCAGCATGAAGCGGATGCCGAATATCGTCTCCGCACTCTGTGCCGTCTTCGCTGCGTCGAAGCCTACATAGGCCAGAATAAAGCCCGTGGCACCCTGCCCCAGCGCATTGCCGAACTTCAGAATCCAAGAGCCGAAGGAGGCGAAACCGCCCTCGCGCCTCTGTCCGGTGTGCAGTTCGTCGTAGTCCACGATGTCGGCACCTATCGCGCTATGGAGCATCCAGATTGCCGAGCAGGAGAAGGCAATCATGCCCGAAGCCAGCACCTGAAGATATGGGGCGGCGGGATTGTAGAGAACCCATGTGCCCGCAAAGGAGGCTATGCCCACGCAACAGGCGGTGATAATGGCGGTCTTTTTGCCATACCTTTTCGATACAAGGCTGAGCACCTGCGGCCCGAGAAAGCCCAGCGCCATGTAGCCAAGGCCCATGTAGAAATTCCAGTTGTCGCCCTTGACCGAATCTCCACCGCAAACGTAGTAAACCGTGCAGTAATAACCAAGGCCGCCCACCATGCTGTTGGCGATCGAAAAGGCCAGCCCGAACCAGAGCATTATGCGGTAAGGCTTGCAGCCCAAAGTGCCCCGGAATGAATCCCAGAAAGTGATCTTCTTCTGCCGCTCCTCGACCACATGGTAGTAACGCTCCTTGAGTGTCGTGAACATGTAAATTGCAAAGACTACCATTATGGCACCCAGAATCAGCGTATAGACCTGAATGCCCAAGAGAGTATCCTTCTGCTGAATGGTCTCGCCGTTCTCGGTAACGATTGCCGGGAGCATGAACCAGGATAGGTTCGTGAAGCGAAGAGCGTAAAAATTGCCCACTTCAAACAGCTTCTGCATCGCGCTGCGGTATGTCATCACCGAGGTGCGCTCGTTGTAGTCGGGCGACATTTCCGCACCCAAACTGTTGAAGGGCATACTGAAGGCGCTGATAATGGGTATGTACACAAGGTTCGTCAGCAGCATCCAGAGAAAGAGAACCGGAAGGCCCATGAACTGGCTCCCCCCCCAGTCCGGCGACACGGCAAAGAGGACCGGCAGCATGACGCCGCTTGCTATGCCCGCGCCAAGAATGTAGGGACGGCGGCGGCCAAAGCGCGAGCGGGTATTGTCCGAGAGCCAGCCGCAGATGGGGTCCGAAAAGGCGTCGAAGATGCGGATAAGCATCAGGGCAAGACCCACGTAGCGGGGGTCCACCTTCAAAAAGATGTTGAACACCCCGTACGCTACGCCGGGATAGAGCCAGAAGCCCCACATCTCAAGGGCCGTGCCCATGCCATAGGCGGATTTTGCACGGAAACTGAGGCGTTGCTTGAGGCTGAGTGGCGAGGGTGTGGAATCTGGCAGTGGGGGCATTGCAAGTGCGTAGTGTGAGGGTAATGGGGGAGCCTGTGGGGAGCAGACAGAGCGAGCCAACACAAGAAGGAACAGGCCGCGCAACCTCATCAAGTTGCGCGGCCTGTGAAAACCCTATACAGCGCCGGTCTTCTTGAGCCAGTCAACGACCTCGTTGACGTTGCAGAAGGCCATAGCGGTGTAAGTGTCGGCAGCGCCATAGTAAATTGCCGTACGGCCGCTTGGTGCGTCGCAGAGCGTGGCGCAGGGGAAGCACACGTTCGGGACAAAGCCCGTGGTCTCGTAGGGCTTCTCTGGCGTAATAAGGTAGTCCTTGCCGCGGGCGATGACCTTCCAAGGCTCGTCAAGGTCGAGCAGCACAGCGCCGTAGCTGTAAACGAAGCCGTTGCAGGTACCCGACACGCCGTGATAGAAGAGCAGCCAGCCTTCGCTAGTCTCGATCGGGATAGGACCGGCGCCGATTTTGACCCCTTCCCACCAGCCCTGCCCGCCGGCGCGCATCACCATGCGGTGGCAGCCCCAGTGAATCATGTCCGGACTCTGCGAAAGCACGATGTCGCCAAAGGGCGTGTGCGCACTGTCGGAGGGGCGGGAAAGGAGCACATACTTGCCGTTTATCTTGCGGGGGAAGAGTACGCCATTGCGGTTGAAGGGCATACAGGGGTTCTCCATGACATGGAAAGCCTTAAAATCCTTCGTCCAACCCATGCCAATGGAAGCTCCCGGAAAGTCGTCGCACCAAGTTACGTAATAAGTGCCGTCGATGAGAACCACGCGCGGGTCGTAGGCATAGCTACGGGGCTTGGCGATGCCGTCCTTGCCTATCCACTCGATTATGCCATCATCTATGTCCAGATGGATGCCGTCGCTACTGCGGCCTGCGTGCAGGTTGGCGCGGCCGTTCTTGCCGTCGGCGCGGAACACGCCCGCAAAGGCGCCCTCGAAGGGCACAACGGCGCTGTTGTAAATGCGCGAGGTGCTGGGCGTGGGGTTCCAGTCGATGAGGGGGTTGGCGCTGAAGCGCCACACCAGTGAATCGCAGCCCGCGGGACGTTCTTCCCAGGGCATGTTCGGGATTGCTTGACCGATGATCATTGTTCTTTGCGTAAGTTGTCCTGCCAGTCCGATTCCTTGCAACCTGTGCCGCGCATAAAATCGCTCGGAGAAAACACTACCTCTCCATTGGTCAGCCGCCAGGTGGCGTGAATGGACTATCCAAGAGAGCATATAGCCGAAAGACACAGCTTGGCGATAGCGTACAGGGGAGCAAACAGCTCGAAAGCGGACAAAAATGCATGAAAAACATGCGCATTGGCAGAGTATGCGAAATGCAGCACTGGATAAACGCAAAGACTCTCAGGCAACTTTAGGAAGACTCACTCTTGCGCAAAGAAGCACAGCAGCCCCTTTACGCGGACACGCCTCGGTCATAACTGCGCCCGTTGCGCATTTCGTAATAGTTCACAAAGGCCGAATTGGCCACCGCGTTGCCTCCAGGGGTGGGATAATCGCCTGTGAAATACCAGTCGCCATTGTGATGAGGCAGGCAGCGATGCAGGGCCTCGATAGTCTGGAAGACGATCTTCAGCTCGCCCTTCCAAGGGATGTCCGTCGGGCGCAGAAGGACGGAGATGCGGTCGGCTATCTCCTCGTCGCTGAAAGACTCGTAAATAGCCTTAACGCAGTTGACCTGTTCACTGACCGGTTTGGCCAGCTCGGCTTTGCAGCGGCCGAAAGTATCGCAGATAACCTGTGCCATGCCGCGCTCGCGGAGCAGATCAACGGCGGCCTGAAAGGCTACGAACTTGCCAAGCTCGCTCATGTCTATGCCGTAACAGTCCGGGTAACGAATCTGCGGCGCAGTGCTGGCCACCACGATGCGCTTTGCCCTTGTGCGGGAGAGAATCTTGATGATGGAATCGCGCAGAGTGGTGCCGCGCACTATGGAATCGTCCAGCACGACGAGGCTGTCCTCCTCGTCAACCACTCCGTAGCTAATATCGTACACGTGGCTAACGAGCTTGCTGCGGCCTTTTTCCTGACTGATGAAGGTGCGCAGCTTGATGTCCTTGTGGGCGATTTTCTCGCTCTGGGGCCAGTTCTTGAGGATTAGATCATCGACGAGCGCCTCTGTAAGCGTTCCGTTGCGCAGAGCCGCCAAAATGGCCTCCTTGACCTCGTAGCGGCGGTTCAGGCGCAGGGCGTCGAGCATGCCATAGAACGCGGTCTCGGCCGTGTTGGGGATAAAGCCGAATACTGCGTGGTCCAAATCGTGCTCAATGGCCTCGATAAGCTGCGCAGCCAGAGCACCGCCCAGAGCCTTGCGTTCCTTGTAAATGTCCGGGTCGTTGCCTCGGGAAAAGTATATGCGCTCAAAAGAACAGGGACTAGGCGCCTGTTCCGGCGCGAAGCGGTTGATGGACAATTCTCCGCTGCTGCGGATGGACACCACGCAGCCGGGGGTAAGCTCGCTTATGTCCGAAGCCTCTTTCTCGAACACCGTCATCAGGGGCACTCTCTCTGAGGCAAAGGCGATAACCTCCTCGTCCTCGAACCAGAAACAGGGGCGGATGCCCTTGGGGTCTCGCATCACAAAGCCGTCGCCGTTACCCACCATGCCCGCTATGACATAACCGCCGTCCCATACCTGCGAGGCCCTGCGCAGGACTTCCACCATGTCCAGCTCCTTGCCGATTACCTCCGGTATCTGCTCTCCGGGCAGGCCCAGGTCGCGATGCTTGCGGTAAAGGGCCTGATGCTGCTCATCCAGGTGAAAGCCCACCTCCTCAAGCACGGTCTGGGTGTCAGTGTCGAAGATGGGATGCTGGCCGCGGCTTATGAGGATGTCGTTCAGCTCCCCGGTGTTGGTCATATTGAAGTTGCCAAGCACCATGAGGTTGCGCGTAGGCCAATTGCTGCGGCGAAAATACGGATGACAGGAGCTTTCGTTGTATTTGCCACTGGTGCCGTAGCGCAGGTGCCCCATGAGTAGCTCGCCTCCGAAGGGGAAATTCTCCTTCACACTCTGGGCAAACTCCGGGATGATGTCCCCGCTTCGCACCAACTTGTCGAACTGCTTGAGCTGCTTCTTGAAAAGCGTGGACAGGGAGTTGTCCTCCAGCGCCCTCTCGCGAAACATGTAGGCCTGCCCCTTGGGCATGTCCAGCTTCACACAGCCTATTCCCGCACCGTCCTGCCCACGGTTGTGCTGCTTCTCCATGAGAAGGAACAGCTTGTTGAACCCGTAGAGGGCCGAGCCATACTTCATCTGATAGTATTGCAGGGGCTTTTTAAGGCGTATCAACGCAATGCCGCACTCGTGCTGGATAAGGTCGCTCATTATGTTACTCCTCGCGTGGCAAAGGTGCAACATGGA
Organism: Puniceicoccales bacterium Verruco_02; assembly: GCA_001604585.1. Classification (GTDB taxonomy): domain Bacteria; phylum Verrucomicrobiota; class Verrucomicrobiia; order Opitutales; family Oceanipulchritudinaceae; genus Verruco-01. Next base: position 15,976 of record LVBW01000008.1, read on the forward strand.
GCCAGCACGCGCCACTTTCAACGTTTTTGAAGGGAATGCCATCAGTTGTGCGACCATGCCGTCACACATATCATCCTGATTGATATTCCAGTAAGTCCTGTCAGAATGAAGACCAACGGCAATACGCCCCCGTCTTTCAATGACGCTGCGCCCTACCGTTCTCCACTATAGCTATATGCACATCCACTCCTCTGTCTGCCTTCTCCCGGCAATTGCAGCGGCACTATCCGCCATTTTCACATCGGCGCAGGCACAAAGCCCGCAGCTTTCACTGGACTGGGAAAACGGCGCACACGTCTTGACCCTGAGCGGAGAACCGGGCCGCTACAATGTGGAAAGCAGCGACGACCTCAACTCTTGGACACTGTTGGACACCCTGGACCTCGGCATCGAAGGCACGGCAAAGGCGGAAATCTCCACTCCCAGTGCCGCGCCCCTGTTTCTGCGTGCCTCAATGTCCAACCCCCTGCAATACGTATTAGTTACAAGTACCGGAGCGAGCTTCTCCCCTTACATATCCTGCACCGGCACAGACAGCCCGGACATACTCTGGAGCTGGGAAGGGGGCGGCAGCTCCTCTTCTTACCCGGAGGCCACTGTCCGCTACGCTGGCTCTGCCCCGCGCAACCACATGCTGGAGGTGCGCGGCCCTGCCACATTGGTGGAACTTAACTTCGGCTTCGACGCATCCGACGGCGGGGAGGCCAGCCCCTTGGCCCGGCATCCCGAACAGAGCATTTCGGCGCTCAGCTTCCCCCACCCCATACGCAGCCTCGTGAGCTTCGGAGCCTCGCACAACTCCTCGCTTGAATCGCTCGACTTCAGCGGCTTCGAGAACCTCGAATACATCGAATGCTATATGGCCACTGGGCTGAATGATGCGAAGGTCCGCAACCTGCCCAAGTTGAAGAGAGTGTGCTTTGAAGCCTGCGCACTGACGACGCTGGACCTGTCCGGCTGTCCGGAGCTTGGCGACATACGCGCCGCCTTGAACCAGTACCGTGAAATTGTCTTTGACGAGGGAACGGGAGCGAAACTCTGGCACCTCTGTGTGCGCGACAACCCGCAGATAACGCAGGACTTTGCCAGCTTCCTCACCCGCTGCACAGCGATGGAGGAACTTTTCATCTGGAACGACAACCAGCGGGGGGACTTTGTCGCCTATTCCCATGTGCTGACCTCCCTTATGGCGGGGAACAACCACTACACATCGGCAACGCTGGGAGAGCAGCCGAACATGTACAGTTGTGACCTCTCACACAACGCGCTCGAAAGCTTCAGCTTCGGCGGCCTGCCCCTGCTCCAGCACCTGTACCTTTCGCACAACGACTTCGATGCCGCCGCGCTGGACGCCATACTTGCGGGCCTGGTAGAGCACGCCCCGGAGCTTCACCATGTCGATTTGTCCTACAACAACGAGCCCCCCGGAGAAGCCGGACTTGCCAGTGCTCAGACTCTGCGCCTGCGCGGGGTCACAGTGCTGATAGACACGCCGGACGAGAACGACGGCCTCTACGACATCGAAGGTGGGGACAGCGCCGTGACCTTTCTCACTCAGGCAACGAGCGTGACGATGAGCATCGAGACCAGCAGCACGCCCAAAAGCGTAATCTGGCACTGGGGCGATGGCAGCGTGACAAACGGCAGTTACTCCGTGACACACGAGTTTTCCAGCACGGCCATTCACGTTAACTATGTGGAGGTCATCCCGGCGGACTGCGTGACGCGCTTCGGGGTGGCGTCGTGGCAGATGTATCAGGGAGTGACAGGAGTCCGCTATCTGGACAATTTTCCAAATCTCGAAGTCCTGTATCTGTACACGGCGGCATGTGAAGAACTCTCGCTCGCCAACTGTTCAAAGCTGCGCGAACTGCATCTTGCCGGTCTGCCTGTGGACAGCGCCACCTGCGACCAGTGGTTCATCGATCTTGATGCCGCAGTGCCCGGCCCAGTGAGCAACGCGGTATTCTTTTTCCCCAGTAGCGCACGCACCAGTGCCAGCGACGAAGCATTTCAGAGCCTCCAGTCAAAGGGCTACACAATGGAGGCCTACTGAGCACGCTTCCCTTGGCATACAGCTCACGTTGCGTCAACGCCTGCCGCCATCTCGTCGAGCCGCTTCTCTGATACAGTCTGCGCTGTACCCAAGTTCTGAGCGAAGACCGACACCTTGAACTCCTCCAGCATCCAGCGCAGATCTTCGATTCTCTCAAGCTGCTGCGGTGTATTCCGCCTTCGGGTCGCCAGCTTGAAAAGCGCCTCGGCGTATGGACGCACCCTGTCCAGCTTCTTGGCATACTTCACACGGTCGATACGGGCCTGTTCCGCCCTTGCGAGCATGGCCTTCAGGTAACGCGGGAACTGCTCAAGGCGGGAAAGCGGCGTGATAGCCACGAAATTGGCAGGAAGCAAGGCTTCCAGTTCCTCACGCATACCGGCGTAAGGGGCCTTGTGCAGGAGTATGGCGCGGCGCTGCTCGAAGATGTCCGCCAATAGGTCCGTGAACTTCTGCGGCAGGCCCCGAAGGCGTGCGGCGGCATCCTTCACCGTGGCGTCGAACACGGCCTTCTTCAAAGGCAATAGCCCAGACGCTTCAGGACGCAGGATACTTCTGAGCAGAACGGCCATTGCATCGGCATGAAAGCGTTCCATCGGCATCAAAGTGGCGATGTCCGGCCCCACGCGGCCCAGCTCGCGTTTCAAGTCGCGCTCGAACCATGCCATGTCACGCCCTAGGGCCGTTTCGGCCAGCTTCTGGAATGCAGGGCCGCTCGCTGCGATAGCTTCGGCGCGGCTGTGAAAGAGCTTTAGGGACACGCTGCCAGTCGGCGCTGCGGGAGCTTTCGCTGGCAGTCCGCTCGAAGATAGCAAGGCTAGGTCGCCCAGCGTCGCTATCGGCCTGCCGCTCTTGGCGTTTGACGCAGGGTTGGGCGTTGTAAGTTTCGCTCCTTTGGTCGGACTTTGCGGCTCTTTTATGCGCTCCAACTCCAGCCCCGGCCATGCCTCCATTGGCACGCCAGCTACTTCCGTGAGCACTATGCTTTCAAGCTGGTCCGGGAAGCTCCACGCAGTAAGACCGCCACGCTCGAACTTGCGCCGCGCCTCGGTCCAGACCTTCAGTTCGTCCGGCTCCTCGCGCATAGCCGCCTTGCGCTCTGCGATGCGCGCTGAATAAGTCTCCTGTAGCTTCTTCCAGTCTCTTTCCGCCGCAATGACTTTCTGCTCGGTATCCACGACCTGCACTCTCGGGCACAAATGGGCTGGAATGTCCTCCTGGGGCCAGTCCTGCGGGCGCACGCGGATTTGGAACTGCTCCCACATCACGCGCGAAAGCTGCTCTGTTAGCGGCTGGGGCGAAGGCGAGAGCTTTGCCAGAATCGCGGTCGTTTTCTCCGCAATCGGGAACAGCGCCTTTCGTATGTCCTTGGGAAGGCCGCGCAGCAGGGCCTCGACGCGCTGCTCTATGTAGCCGGGCACCATCCAGTCGAGCATCCCCGGCTGAAGGGCGTCGAACTGTGCGAGCGGGACGGACAGCGTTGCCCCGTCGTCCTCCTCGCCAGGCTTGTAAGTGTAGGAAAGAGGCAGCTTTTCCCCGCCAACGTCCACCGCGTCGGGGAACTGGGCTATGGCCTCCTCATCGGCCGGGTCGAGCAGGTCCGCCTCGTCAAGGTGCAGTATGTCGTCCTTGCCTCCGTGCTCCGCCTTCAGGAACTTGCGAAGGTCCGGCACAGAACCAATGCCAGCGGGCAGGCGCTCTGCGTAGAAGTTGAAGAGGCGGTCATCCATGCTCCAGAGCTGCCCACGGCGCAGGCGCGTCTGACGTTCCTCCACTCTTTCGCGCAGCTCGCGGTTGGCATCGAGAAAAGCCATCACTTCCGTGACCCCGCCCTCGACAAGGCCGTTGCGAATGAAAAGCTCCGTTGCCTCGGCTGGCCTCAGGGGGGCGAGGTTCACGCGGCGGCGGTTGATTTCCAGCCCGTAAAGGAAGCTCTTTTCGGTGCATACGGCCCTTTGGCCACGCTCGTCCCAAGTCGGGGCCTCGTGCGTGTGGCGGATTAGGTGCGCGCCGAGCTGGAGTATCCAAGGGCTTTCGATGGCGGCGCAGGTGCGGGCGTAGAGGCGTGTTGTCTCCATCCACTGCGCGGACATTATCCATGCCGGGGTGCGGCTGCCGGACACGCCCGATGGCTTCATCTGGCCCTTGTGCTTCTTGCGCTCGTCCTTGGCGCTTTTCTTGTCGAAGAGGGAGCTGCCGGGGAAGAGCATGGCCTCGCGATTGTGCGTAGCCGTGTAGTGGTTACCTTCGTCGCGACAGGCGATGTTGCCCAACAGGCCCGAAAGCAGGGCGCGGTGTATGGAAAAGTACTCCGCGTCGGCCTCGGCGGTTCGGAACTCGTCCATCTCCTTCATCTCCTGCGAAAGCTGGCTGTGGATGTCCATCCACTCGCGCATACGCAGGTACGAGAGAAAGTGCGACTTGCAGAACTTGCGAAGCTGCTTCTGGCTCAGGCGCTCGGCCTCGGCATCGTAGGCTTTCCAGATGTTGAGCAGGGCGAGGAAGTCAGAACGCGGGTCGTCGAACTTTTTGTGCATTGCATCCGCCGCGTCGCGGGCCTCCTGCGGACGCTCGCGCGGGTCTTGGATGGACAGGCCCGCAGCGATGACGAGCACTTCCTTCAGGCAGCCCTCTTTCACCGCTTCGAGCAGCATTCGCGCCACGGTGGGGTCCACGGGCAGGCGGGCAAGGCGGCGGCCAAGCGAGGTCAGGTTTCGCCCCTCGTCCAGAGCGCCAAGATCCTGCAACAGCTCGTACCCGGCACGAATGGCGCGCTCCTGCGGGGGGTCGATAAAGGGGAAGCTCTCCACCTCGCCAAGGCGGGCCGCTTTCATGCGCAGAATGACGGCGGCAAGATTTGCGCGGCGTATTTCAGGCTCCGTGTAGCGGGGGCGCGCCTCGTAGTCCTGCTCGCTGTACAGGCGTATGCAGATGCCTTCGGCAACGCGGCCGCAGCGGCCCTTGCGCTGGTCGGCACTGCTGCGCGAGACCGGCTCCACGGGCAGGCGCTGGGTGCGAGTAGCAGGGTTGTAGCGGCTAATGCGGGCTAGGCCCGCGTCCACAACGTAGCGGATGCCGGGCACAGTGATGGAGGTCTCGGCGATGTTTGTCGCGACGATTATCTTGCGCCTTTGCGCGGGCGCAAATATGCGCTGCTGGTCCGATGCAGAGAGCCTGCCGAAAAGTGGCATGAGTTCCGCCCCACCAAGGCGCAGGTCGGAAAGGGCGTCGATAACTTCGTGAATGTCGCGCTCGCCGGGCAGAAACACTAGTACGTCGCCCGGCCCGTTCATTGAGCAAATGTCCTGCACAGCGCCCACGGCGGCTTCGATGTAAGTGGATTCGCCTGCATCCTCCTTGGCCTCGTCCAGCGGGCGGTAGAACACTTCCACCGGGTAGCTGCGGCCCGATACCTCGATGACCGGCGCTCCGCCGAAGGCTTTGGAGAAGGCCTCGGTGTCGATGGTGGCCGATGTGATTACGATTTTGAGATCCGGTCTCTTGTGGCGAAGACTGTTGAGGTATCCCAAGAGAAAGTCGATGTTGAGGCTGCGCTCGTGCGCCTCGTCCACAATAACCGCGTCGTATTCGGAGAGGAGCGGGTCGTTCTGCACTTCGGAGAGGAGCATTCCGTCCGTGGCGAACTTGATTAGCGTGTCCCGCGCCGTGTTGTCGGTGAAGCGGATTTTCGCCCCCACCTGCCTGCCCCACTCCACGCCAAGTTCCTCGGCCACGCGGCGACTTACCGAGAGCGCCGCAACCCTGCGGGGCTGGGTACAGGCAATGCGCCCGCAGATTCCGCAGCCCGCTTCGAGCAGCATTTTTGGTAGCTGCGTCGTTTTGCCGCTTCCCGTTTCGCCAGCGATTATGAGCACCTGACTATCCCGCATCGCCTGCACGATTTCCGCCGCGCGCATGGCAACGGGCAGGGTCTCGGGGTAGCGGACATTTGGAAGCAGCTTTGCCCGCTCTCTCGCGGCAGCTTCGGAGCGTTCGATTTGTTTTTCGATGCCGTGGACGCGCTGCGGCGTCAGTGCCCTGCCCTCGTCCAGCTCTGCAAGCAGGCGCAGGCGATCCTTCACCATGCAATGGCCAAGGCGCCGACGTACAGCTGCAATGTCTGCGGTATTGTGCAAAGGCTGTTGGATAAGCAATCTTGCCCGCCTGCACAATGCCCAATAAACGGAAACACCCTGCTATTTACCCTGCTTTGCCTTCAGGTATGCGTGCATTTCCGAGTATGTGAGGAATACCGCGCCTCTGGCTTTCAGGCCCTCGATTATGGCGGGCATCATGTCCACCGTCTCGTCGCGAGTCTCGTGAAAGAGTATCAGCGAGCCGTCCTGTGCCTTGGATATTGAAAGGTCGCGTATCTGCTCGGCACTCACGCTCATGTCGTAGTCGCTTGCGCCGACGAGCGTCGAAGTGATGGGCATTGTCAGGGCGCATTCATCCAAAATAACAGCGTGGCGAGGGTCGATTGCAATGTAAGGGGGCCAGTAGAAGCGTGGGAACTCGCCGGTAATGTCCTTGAGCGCCTGCCGTCCCTTAGCTACGTCCTCGGACAGGGCCTCGGTGCTCATGTTGGCCGGGACACCGTGTGCGTAGCTATGGTTGAGAATGTCGTGCCCGGCATCGCGTATTGCGAGGACCAGTTCCGGGTCAGCCTCGCAGTTGCGTCCAACAAGGTCGAAGTTCGCCTTCACTCCGGCATCTGCAAGCACCTTCAGGAGGCGCAGGGTGTTGGCCGATGGGCCGTCATCTATCATCAGGGCTACTCGCATGACCTCGGCTCCGCCTTCCGCATCCTTGTGTTCGCCACAGTCAGCCGCAGCCTCGCCAGCAACGCTGAATATGAACAGTGCAAGTGCGGCAAGCAGCCTAAGCAGCGTGGGAAAGGCGGCAGGAACGGGAAGGCGCATGGCTTGTGATAGGGCAGAAAAGGACGTGCCTACTTGGTGACCGAGGTGTGCTCAGCCTTGATGGCACGGGCGATTTCGCGTGCCTTTGCCTCGTCCACCTTCTCGTGCAGAACCTCGTCAACGAGGACAACAGGGCCGTTGTGACAGGCCGCAAGGCATTCGCCGAATTCAAAGGTAACAAGGTCGTCAAGGCCGTTCTCCCCCGCTTCGCAGCCGAACTCCTCGCGAAACACGTCTAGGATGTTGAAGCTGCCGTTGAGGGCGCAGGACAGGGTGCGGCAGACGCGGATGTGGTGCTTGCCAAAGGGCTTGCGGCGGAAGTATGGGTAAAAGGTGACCACTTCGAGCACGTTGACCGGCTCGATGCCTAGTTTGGCCGCAATCCAGTCCATGGCCTCGTCGCTGACGTAGCCCAGATCTGCCTGCACGGCATGGATAAGGGGCATGAGCGCGCTGCGCTTCTGTGGGTAGAGGGGGATTACCCGCTCTATTTCGGCAATGGTTTCCGCTTTCAGATTCATGTGGATGGGAATGGTATGTATCCGCGCAGGTCAGAAAGGTCCAGACAACAAAGCGTAGTCGGGCAGGTCAAGCATTGAGAAAGCGCGATGAACGCAGACGCCCTGCATTTGAACCGAAGAGGCCTAGCCTTGGCGAGCGCTTGGCTCGAAAAGGCCCCGCTCCTGCGAGGGAACGGGGCCTTGAAAACGCGATAGAAAACGACGCTATCTGGCTATCTCGACCGGCATCACAACTTCCACCTTCATGGGGAAGCCCTTGCGCTTGCCGGGTATGAAGGTCCACTTACGCGCCTCGGCCAATATGTGTGCAACGGCGGCGTCGCTAAGCGTGCGTCCGGCTATGATGCTGGCGTTCTCTACCTTGCCTTCGGCACTGATGATGAAGCGGATGAAGACCTTTCCGGGATCAAGGCTGATAAGGCCCTGTGGAACGCTGATCGTCATGCCTGCCGGGTTAATCGGAAGCTCGTCCAGATCCGTTGCCTTCTTGATCAGGCGGTCGAGGCTTAGCAGGGTGAATTCTTTGCTTGCTGAGCCGCCAAAGGGAATGTCGAGGCTGATGCTCTCCGGCTCATAGGAATCGAGCTGGACAGTGGCCTTGAAGTTACCCTCGGGCAGATAGTCCAGAACTAGCGGGGTGACGCCGAGCACATTGCCTGCCGATATGACGCTGGCACCGGCGGGGGTGCTGGTGATAGTAATCGTGCCGGGCAGATACTCGAAGCTGGTCTGACTGCGCTGTCCGGGGCGCACTTCCACCTTCTGCTCATACTTCTTCCAGCCGGGGCGCTCGTAGGATACGAGGTAGCTGCCGGGCTTGAGAGCGCCGAGTTCCGCAGGGGTCACGCCTCGGAGTGCAGCCACGTTCTCTGCGCCTGTCTCCGGGCCGATGGGGGTAACCACGTAGGGCACGCCTTCGGGCGAGCTGCCTACGCTCACACTGCCCATTAGCATGTTGAGCACGATACCCTTCAGCTCCTGGGTCTGCCCACCGATGACTTCGACAGTGGCAGAATAGTCCTCGTAGCTGGCCTTGCGTATTGTAACCTCGCAGATGCCTTCGGGAAGATCGTAAACGATTGCCGGGGTGCGACCCTTGAGTTCGCCGTTTATGTAAACCTCGGCGTCGATGGGTGTGGACTGTATGGACACGCTGCCAACAAGGGGCGGAGGAGGTTCTTCCGGCGCGGCTGGCTCTTCTTGAACAATTTCCTCGACCGGGGCCACAGGCTCCGGCGCAGGCAGGGGCTCCGGCTCAGGCGCAGGCGCGGGCACCTCGACTACCGGTGCTGGAGCGGGCTTGTCCTTGCCACCGGAAAGAATGATGCCGACAACTGCGATGATGACCACCGCTGCGGCAATGCCGCCAACGAGGATCATCTTGCCGCCCTTGCCCTGAGCGGCTGGCTTGGCCGGGACTGCGGGCTTCGGGGTAGCTGGCTTCGGGGCCGGGGCTGCTTTGGCCGGTGGTGGCTCTGGAGCGATGGATGCGGCAGATGGCTTTGCTGCCGGGGCGGGAGCTTTCTGCGGCTCGGGCTTTTTGGCAGGCTCAGGCTTGGCGGCAGGCTTTGGTGCTTCCTTGGCGGGAGCGGTGGGCTTGGCCTCCACGGGGGCCGGCTTGGCAGCGGTCTTTGGTTCCTCCTTGGCAGGTGTCGCAGGCTTTGGCGCTTCCTTGGCCACCGGCTTCGGCTCCTCTTTTACAGGAGCCTTTGGAGCAGGCGCGGCAGGTGCGGCCGGGGCCGGAGCCTTGGCAGCGGGAGCCGGGGCCGGAGTAGCCGGTTTGGCTACTTCTGCCGGAGCGGCTGCGGAAAGGCTGGCAAGGTCCGCATCGGCTGCGGAAAGATCACAGAGACTGGAGGGCGAGGAAAGGAGCCGCGAAAGACCTAGGAAGCTCTCTGTCATGTAAGCAGGCACAGAGGCACCCTGAGACTCGAACTGTGCCTTGTAGGGCAGAGTGGCTAGCTTAAGAGCATCCGCAAGACGGCTGCTTAGTAGCACGCTGCGCGACGAAGGAAAGCCGCTGGCAATCACGTATGCGGGCTTTTCACAACCGGCGGAGGCGAGCTTTGCGCTCGCCTCTTGGGCAAGCTGGGCCACGAGCTTGGGCGAATGTTCTTCAAAGTCGATAAGGTCGCCGTAAAAGAGCTTGGCGGCGGAGCTTGGGAACTTCAGGTTAAGGGCTGCCATCACCTGCTCCAGAACGGAATCCGTGCCCGTGGGTATGGAACCGGCACTGGCCAGCGACGCTGCGGAAACAACGAAGAGCTGGGTTTGCCCTTGTTGTATGTCCATATACAGCACTGGCTTGTCTATCCCGCCGGAGCCAAGGGCGTCCTTCAGGGCCGATACGACATTGATGCCGCGGCAGAAGAGTTGCACCTGTGCATTCCCGGCAAAGCGGGCCTGAGCCATGCGCTGCTCAACGGCCTTGCGGCTGAAGCAGGCCACCTTTCCAGCCCCGAGGGCGGGCACTGCGGCTAGGCGCAGGTCGTCTTTCTCAATCCCAAACTTTGCGGCTCCTTCGAGCATGACAGGGACCGGGCCGGGGCTTACCAAACCGAAAGGCATGGATGCCTGCACAAGCAGTCTTGATGCGGACTTGGCAGCGTCCTTGAGTTCACCGGAGGCGTCGTCGAACTCCTTGCCGTTGACGGCCTGAAAGCTGCTAATTGTCAGCTTGTTGCCAGCGGCGGATGCCGTTCCGCACGAAAACTCGCGCTCGGAAAGAGTGAGGAAGGAAAGAAGCTCAGGGGCACTCATGATCGTCGGGAATACTGGGGAAAGGTACGGAGACGTACAAGCTCTTGTGTGAAGTTACGCCCCGTATCAAATCTAGACAAACAAAAAGAACTGAAACAAGGCTTTGCATATAATTATCCGGCAGCTTCCGGTGTTTTATTACAGTTGGATTGCGAACAAGATGGAACACTTGCGTGACAGACTGCTTACAGACGCAAAGGCGGCCATCGTATCGAGGCAATGCGCAGCATTTGCTTTGTCTTCAAAGCGGCTACCATTCCGATTCTATACCCTGCATTGGCCCGATTGCACAAAGCTTCCGCCTGTGTATCTCAAGGCAGGGTTTATGCAAACGCATCGCCGGGGCGGCTCCTAGTGCCCCATCCCACTGCCCTTGAACACAACCTGACCAAGGTTGAAGAGCGGGAAGTACACTGCGAAAATGATGCCACCGATGACTACGCTAAGCATTGCCAGCATGAGAGGCTCGATGAGCTTGTTCACCACATCTGCCTGAGACTCCACTTCGGCCTCGGCGGCATTGGCCACACGGGTCAGTATCGGCCCGGCGGCACCGGTGTGAGAGGCAAGGCGCAGATAGGCGAGAATCTTGGGCGAGTCCTTGCCGAAAATCTTCTGATTGTAGGAGAAGGCCACGTGCAGGTCGTCACCCGCGATGATTCGCTGCCCGGTCTCGAGGAGCGCGTCGCGCATCTCAGGGTGCCCGGTTGCAATGGCGGTGATTTCAAAGGCGCGCCCAATGCGCGTGCCGCCTGCAAGAAGCATGGAAAGAACTCGGAACATTCTGGCAATTAGCATCTTGCGATATAGCGGCCCCATGACTGGCGCACTAATCATGAACTTGAGCATGTAGCGGGACTGCATAATCTGCCCCCGCTTGGTGAAGATGTAGGTGCCAAGACCGAACAATATTACCCAGAACATGGGCTGGTGGCGCACGATGTCGGAAAACTTCACCACTATCTGCGTCATCAGGGGAAGCTCGGCGTTGAAGCTGGCATACTGCTTGGCCATTGCCGGTATCAGCTTGATACTGATGAACATGACCGAGATGAACGACATTATGGCAACGACTATCGGGTAGGTAAGCCCCCCCTTTAGCTTGCTCGCAATTAGCGCGGAACGCTCTTCGTAGATGGCCAGCGCGCTCATAACGCCCTTGAGGTCGCCGCTTGTCTCGCCAGCACGCAAGATAGCAATTGTTGACTCGGTAAAAATGTTGGGGAACTTCGTCATCGAGTCCGACATGGCCTTGCCGGAGCGCATGTCGCGCATCATTTCACCAATTACGCCGCGAAAGTAGGGGCTTGGCTGCTGCATGGCAACGATGCCCATGCTGTCCACCATGCTGGTGCCGATGCCAAGACATTCCACAATGCCCTGATAGAAGTCGGCCATGTTCTTGGATGATGGGCGTTTGCGTACCTTCAGGGCAGCTAGGCCGAGGTCCAGAGGGGAGATTTCCTCCACGGTCACTATCTCGTCTGCCGATACACCGGCTCCAAGGAGCGCCGTCTCCGAATCATCGGAGAGGACGACCGTCTCGCGCTTGTTACCGGAATAGCTGTTCTCGGCGATAATCTTGAAGAGTCTGCTCATGGGAATGGGTTGGGACAGGGGGTAGTCGAGAGGACTGTGTGCTGGTTTTCAAGAGCAATATGGAAAGGCTCTATATGTGATTCGCGAATTGGGGAATGATTGGACTGCCATCCCCTATTAGTAAGTGTCCCCGCTCTCAACGAAACCGTTGAGGTCGAGTTCGCCACCTTCGAGGAGAATGTCCACGTTGTTCTCAATCTGGTTGTTGTTTTGAAGTATGATGCGGGATGTTCGGCGGCTTGTCTGTGCATTGGTGCCAGCAGTGGCCTGTTCTACGCAGGACATGATTATCGGGCCGTAGCCCGTGGCCTGACGGAATATGAAAGCCCCGTCGGAATCCTTCAGCGGGCCCAGTTTGTTTAGATACAGGGTGCCTTCCTGCATGGTGTTGACGCCGTCGTAGGTATTGTCTTCGGCACCTGTAAAGGTAATGAACCCGTCGTCCTCGATGCGCACTCCTCCCTCGCCGGAGACTACGCCTGTGAGCACAATCGTGCCCTTGCCCGTCAGACGCATACGGTAGCCGCCGTTGTTCACTGCGCCGTTGATAGTCAGTCTTGCCCCAGAGGTCGCGTTGAAGTTGAACTCCTCTGCGGCCAGCACATTGCTGTTTATGACATGGCGGAAGGCCGTTGCGTTGATGGATGCGCCTTCGGTTGTGTCGTTAAGTATGATGTCCGCTCCGCCAAGGCGGTACTCGATATCGGCGGCAGAGAGCGTGATCGTATGGAGCGACACAGTCTTGGTCAGGGTAACTTCCTCCAGCATAGCCCCATCCACAACGTCCACCGGGTGATACGCTGGGGTGTGCCAGAAAGTGTTCTGCCTTTCCTTGGATTCAAACTCCACGTCCTCGTATTTGGCCTCCTCGGGCGTACTGCCGACGAGCCAATTCATGCCCGTTTCCCAAAGCTTGTCGCCGCCGCCGTTGGTCCAGATGAGGCTCTTGAAGGTCGTCACGATGACGTTGCGTATGTCGTGGTTGGCGTAGGTGCCTCCAGTGCTGCTCGCAAAGCCGAACATGATGTTCTTGGGCCTGACCTGGCTTTTCAGGTCGGCCGTGAAGAGGGCCTCCACATCGCCGGTGCCGTACTTGATGAAGGCGGTAAGCTGGTTGTCGGGTGTGATGATTACAGACAGACGGCGAAGGTCGGGCTTGAAGATGGGCCTGACCTTGGCGTTGGGGAAGTTCATGTTGCGCTCCAGGTCTGCCACGTTGTCGTCGCCCGTGCCGACGAGATACTTGTAGTTACTGGCCTCGTCGCCGCGCACGGCTATTGCAGGGTAAATGAAGCCGGGGCCTCCTATGCGTCCTTCCGTCGGGTTGGAGTAATTACCCCAGTCGTCCATGCCCACGCCAATGTAGCCGCCGGATAGGCCGCCCAAGGGGTCTATCGGTGCGCCGCCAGCAGAGTATGTGGCATAGTCCACATAGCCGGGCCGGTCCATGGACTCGCTGAAGGAGCCGTGGTTGCCAATCGGGGCCGGAGAGGCGCTGTTGAAGGCGCAACGTTCGGTCTGGTAGGGGTCCACTCCGCTCTTGTTAAGGTCAAGGTAATCGACAATTACGCGGCGGTTCCAAGTGCCACCGTGATGGATGCAGATCTGCGATGCATCGACATCCGCAGTGGTGTAAAAGTTGTGATAGGCAAACAGCGTCCCGAGGGTGAACTCCTGAACTGTGTATGAACCGGCCCTGTCCAAGTCTCCCTTGCCATAGATTCGCATGTATATCTTGTCTCCGGCGTTCTCGCTGAAGGCCCGCACTGTGATGAGAGTGCCTGTTGTGACGGGTATGGACGCGGTGACGGTATTGCTGCTGGCCGTGTATGCGGAGCCGGAGTAGGCGCGCACTCTGTACTGGTAGCTCACGCCGGGGGTGGCTGCATGCGTGTATGTCTTGACGTTGCTGCCCGCGATGTTGACATCGGTCCAAGAACCAGAGGTACCTTCCCTGTACTGGACGCGGTGGCCGGTCTCGCCAGTGGCGTTGTCCGTCCAGTTGAGCACTATGGCGGTGTTAGTGGCGTTGGGCGCGGCGCTAAGACCGGTCGGCGCGTTCATAGTCGAACTTGTGCCTAGGAAGGAGTCGGTCCTCGAAGTGTGAGTATTGAAGTCCAATGTGGCGTTGTTGCCTGCGAAATACTCGTAGTCCCAGCCATCCCATCCTGGAGATGGAGAAGTGGCGCAGTCCCTCGCCAGATAGGTAGTGCCATCTATCACCACATAATACACCATCAGGTAATTGTTACTGCGCCAGTCGGTCGTGTTTGTCTCAAACACGATCTTCAGATTACCCAGCGTGAACGCACTCGCCTGCGAATGTGTGAACGTGACATCGAGGTCTCCGTAATCGCGATTCCTTGTATTGTATGTCTGGGTATTTACAAGCGTGGAACCAATGTAAACCAACATGCGATTGGTAATGCCGTTAATATTAGCCGTACGAGGGTTCACGCGGATTGTGAAGCTGTGCGAGGTGACAATTGTCGAGTCCGAGCCATTGTCGGCACTTGCCGCACTGGTTGCCGCGTTTGTCCAACTGGTCCAGTTGGTTGCTGCGCTCCTTACAGAGTTGAGCAAGGTTCCGGTCGCCCTCACGCGATAGTAATAGGTGGTGCCGGGGTTAAGCCCTGTGTCAACGTAGCTGGACGTGTTGCGCGGCAGAGTGATCGACACGTAGTTGGCACCGCTTGTGGATGCCGATGTATTGCGCTCCAGTACGAAGGTCTCTTCGAGCACGGAATTGTCCGTCCAGTATATCATCATCGAGCTGGAGGACAGGGCGCGCGCAGTCAGAGAACTTGGCGCGTTGTTGATGCTGCTCTGACGGCTCGTGTTGCTCATGGGCGCGTAGCCGAGCGAGCCGCCAAAGCCGCCAACATGAAAGTTGTCCACATAGTCGGCATCGTAGATATAGAAACTGGTGCCGTCGGCAGACTTTGTGGGACTCTCGCCGCCGCCCGAATCCCAGTGGCTGAAATCGAAGGCTGCGTAAATGGTCAGCCCCTCGGACTTGACCGGTTTGCCCTTGTAGCGGATGTAGCCGGACTGGTTGCCGACGTTTTCTGTAAGGCGCAGCCAACCCGTCCCGTCGCTATCCTCGCCGCTGGCTGCGGTAAGGTATGGCCTTTTTTCGCCAAAATATGAGATGTTGCCCATCTCCCAGTCGCCGGGATTTTCGAGAGAGGTCCCCGTAAACGTCTCCTGCACGCGGTTGAGCGTGTTCTCCACCTCCTGCGCCACAAGGGCGGGGCCAGTCGCAGTCGCCGCAATGGCGAGCAGAACCTTGAGAAGGCGGCTGGGGAGGGTGCTGGTAAAAATGTGGTGCTTCATGGCTTATAGTTCCGTGTTGCTCGCGTTTCAAGCGGCTCAGGGGACCACCTTGTAGATTGTTCTTGTGTAGGTGGTGCCATTATCGGCCCGGCGTGTTACCGTGATGGACTCAAGCTTGGCCGCCCCGGTATTGAGGAGCACGTTGGAATCGTTGTAGAACTTGATACGCCCTCGGACGGCGGAGCTGGTGATGTCGAAGGAAGTATCGGTTGTGGCCTGACACTCGACAGTAAGCACGTCTCCGGTGCCCCAGTTGCGGATTTCCAGGATTGCGCCTTCATACACCATTATGTCCTGCACGCTGAGCTTCGATGCCCCCTTGAAGAATATGCGCGAGGTCTTGGACACTGTGAGGTAGGCAAAGCCGGTGCTCGTGGGCGGTCGGCGTGGGACAATTTCGCCAGTGCTGCTAACATTTGTGCCAATCCAGCGGGCATAGATTACTGGGTTTGCCGGGCGCTCGTCCGGGTCCGGGTAGAAGGTGTTGATCAGTTCCGGGTACTGGATGCTGCGCAGTGCCGCAAGTCCGGGATACTTCGAATAGAACTTGTCCTTGGTCGTCCAACCGGAAGCTGTCGAATACTGGTAGTCGTAGATTCTGAGCGTAGCCGAGGAGGCAATGTCCACGTTCTCCACCGTGAACAAGGCCCCGTCTGCCGCCGTTCCTCCAAAGCTGAGCTGCGAGGGCTTGGTAACGCGGAAGCGACCCTGGAAGGTCTGGTCGAAGCCAGCGAGGGCAAAACGGCCCCCGTCAAGAAGCACAGGCGACTGCGCCGCATCGTCCTGATAGTGGGTGATGGCGCCGTCCTTTTTCAGCTTCAGCTCGCCCTGCTGGACCACGTAGCGGATGTTGCGCGTCTGGTTGGTCGTGTAGTTCTGAGGTTTGGCGTTGTAGTAGCCTACTTCAAAGCTTCCGGCGCCAGTCTTGTAAAAACCGTGACTCTGGTTGGCGTCCTTACTGATGTTGCCATTAAGGGTAAGGCTCATATCGCTACCGACGACGTTGGCCACGACCGGCTTTTTCAGTATGATGTCGGCGTTGACCACATGATGGTCGCCCTCGTTGATGGTAGGCTCGCTACTGCCCACAACGGTGATCTCCGCGTTGTCGGTAGTGCGGTCGAAGGTGATGCTAGTGCTGCCGCTGCTGCGCCTCGCGAGGGTGAAGCTGCGGTCCGAATTCTGGAAAAACAGGCCGCCAAGAGTGTAGGCTCCGTCCACAGTCACGGTGCGCCCGACAGGGATCACGTAGCTGAACATGGCGTTGGCGTCCACTGCGTTGGGGACCTTGCGGGCCTTCCAGCTTTCAAGAACTGTTGTGTTGCTGTCTATGAAGCTCCAGACCGTCTTGGCTGCCTCGTCATATGTGGGTGCCTCGGCGGGTCTGCCTGCGTAGTTCCACTGGTCCTCGAAGCCGCCGCTGGCGGGCTGCTTGGTATAGACAGCGAGGGTCTCCTCGGCATCGATGAGGAAGATGTTCAGGAGCGCGGTGTAGGAGGTGCGGGCCTTTGCACGGAGCGTGGACGAGGTGAAGAATGTCAGGTCTCGCCCGACGGGTATGGGCGAACCTACGATATACTTCGATGCCAGCTGCCAGTTGAAGGTCGAGCTGGTGTTGAAGGTGTAGCAGATGTCGTATATATCCTTGTCGCTGATGCCGTGCAGGCCGAGCGTGTTCTCCGCACTTAGCGTCACGTATAGGAGCGGGTCGGCAAAGGACTGGCTGGGCTTGTCGAGAAGGATGCGCGGCAGGGTCGATGGCTGCGCGCTTAGGTAATCGGTCTTGGTAAGGTCGGCGACGAATGGGTTTGTCGAAAGAAGCTGTATGCGCCAGGGGTGCTGGGCAGTGCTGGTAAAGCAGTCCTTCACGACTCTGGAGGTATAGCCGGTGCTGGCGCTGCCTGTTGTTGCAAGGGACACGCTGCCCACGGTGTTCGTGATGCTTAGCTGGCTGTCAAGAGCCGCCGGTATGGGTATCGTCTTGGCAGTGTCGGCATAGAGTTTGATTTCCAGTTGGCCACTGTTCATCAGTAGCTGATCCGCTGCACTGATGGCGGGGAACATGCTGGGCAGTATGTCGTAAAGGGTCACCTTGCCGCTCTCGCGCGTGCTGCCGTCGGCGTTCTTCACCACAGCTTCAGCGGTTGGCGTCACCTTGGCCACGTCGATGGAGAATGACAGCGGCTCGCTCGATAGGCCACCCGCCTGAGCTACGTAGCTTACTACGAGTGTCGAACTGCCGCCCGCTAGCGGAGAAGCGTCTATCCTGCCGCCAAAGCTCCAGCCCTCGGGCAGGGAGAAGCCCGCTGGCAGGCCGCCAAGAGAGCCTAGGGATGGGCTGGACGAGTTCGCGGTTCCACTTGTCTGAACGCGTAGATTGTCTAGCGGATCTGCGGTGGCAGGCTTGGCCACAAGGTATATCTGCGGCCCAGACGGATCGTTCCAGTTGAGGTCTGTAAGCGCATCCAAGCTGGCGCTTGAGGCACCGTTCTTGCCAAGGTCAATGGAGCTTAGGTGGTAGCTGTCGCTAACAGGATCGTAAACGACGATGCGGAAAGTGGCCCCGATGGTGAAGGGGTCGCCCGGCGGCTTGTCCATTGCCACGGGGGACAGGCCCGCGGTGTTGCGGTCCATGATGACAAAGCCCACCGTGTTCATGTTGCTGCGCTGGCCAAGCATCGAAAGGTCTATCCGGAATGGGCGCACAACCATGCCCTTGCCCAGTTCCTTCTCGCTGAGACCGGCACTGGTGCTGGCAACGGCAAGGCGGTCTCCCGTCCCCTGCCCCACGGTGTCGAAGCCCTTGCCCGTCCACACTGCGGAATTTGTCGAGGTGGCGTCGATACCCTCTGCGGCAAGCTGGGTCTGAAGGTTGGCCCATGCGCTGCGGTCACGTTGCGCGAGGCCGCCGATGCGGGCCTCGGAAATCTGGCCCGCCATGAATACGGTGCCGCCGACAAAGCTGGCGATTACCATCGAGCCGATGATGACCTCGATAAGGGTGAAGCCCCGTATGCGGCGGAAGAACGAGCTGTTGGCTATGCGCTTCATGGCAAAGGTTAGGGATTGATTGTGACCCTGCTCTGCACGTCCACGAGCAGGTATCTAGGGGCCGAAGTACGGAAGGGGTTGGAGGCAAAGCTGCCAATCGCGATGCTGCCGTTCATGTCCACGGCTGCCTCGTTCATGCCGTTCCAGGCGACAAGGCCGTTGACGGTCAGCGTGGCACCACTTGCAGCGGCAAGGCCGCCCAAGCGGTCGTCCAGCAGTATCATGCCGTTCATCGTGGTGTTGGTGCTGGCCGTAATATCCACACCGCTTGCGAATATGTATAGGGGCTGGTCTGTCAGGTTGCCGGTAAGATACACCTGATACTTGCCCGGCAGTGTGGACTGCTGCGCGGCCTCCCAGCCGTTTATCCAAATGATGACTGGCTGGTTGTAATCGGTAGCCGCGCTGGCGGCACCCGTCACCACGCTGTCGCGGATAACGAGGGAAGAATTGACCGAAGCTGGATTGTCAGGCAGCTGGATGTATATGCGGCGAAAACCGTCCAGAAAGGTATCGTGCTCTGGCTCTGTGCCTCCGCCGTAGTAGCCCATTATGTTGGGGTCGGGCAGGTAGTGAAGGTCGATGTTCCATACGCCGTCCGTCACGTTGCCATCGCTATCGGTGTTGGCCACGCAGTAAAAACCTTCCAGTCCCGGCGATGGTATGTCGTATGCGGACATGTCCATGCGCGTGAACACCCAGTTCTTGTTCGGGAACAGGGTGCGGATGTAGTCATCGTCGTAAAAAACCCACTCCCAGAGCAGGCTGGCGGCGCTGAACAGCTCGCGATAGGAATAGGGAAAGTCCACCGCGCTCGAGATGGCGTTGCCCCCGCCCATCTGCGTCATGGCAAGGCCGTGCAGGGAGCCGTTGGCAAGGGCTGCGGACATGGCGCTTGTGATTGCAGGAGGGCTGGCCGGTATGTTGGCCGGACTTGTGGCTATTGCGTAAGAAATGAGGTTGTAATCGCTAGCGGGCACCTGATACAGGCGCGTGTACAGGTTGAAGCGCACTGTGTTACCGTCGCCGGTGCGGTCGATTACGAATTCAAACACATCGTCTGTGGACGCAGCCCCGGCTACGGCGTAAACACTTGCCGGATTGGGCGCGTACTGGCCCACCTTGCGCTTGCTCGTAACGTTGCCCATAGGGACATCGAAGAGGTTGTAGCTACCGCCTAGAGACTGCGGGTTGCCCCGGATGAGGGGCCAGAAGCTACCGATGCTGTTGCCGGGCAGGTCGGGGACTGTGCTCGCAGTGTAGGTAACGCCGCTTGAACCCGCCATCGAGCTAAGGAAACTGTTCAAAAGGCTCGTCACCCCGGGCGAAGCCTTCCCCATGCGGATAAGCTCGTAATGCTCCAGCACGGCCTCCTTCACGATGCGCTCCAAAGCCACGCGCTCGCCCTGATACTGGGTGTAGCGGTCGAGGCTCTCGCCTACCCCGTTGTCAGAGATGACATTCGTTATGTATGCCTGAAACATCAGCAGCATCACCACGGCCAGAATCAGGGCCATGACGGCCACGCCTCCCCGGCGCGAACGGCTGCGAAAAACTGTCTTGATGGCGTGCATGTTCGTTCAGGGCCTCGTGGGCAGGAAAAGGACAAAGCGGGAAAAAGTCTTGGCGCTATCGGCGCTGGACACCTCGTAAGGATAGGCAGTGGGGTCCGGGAACACCACTTGAGCGCCGAGGTCGTCGCTTATGGCCCAGTCCGTATCGCTGCGCAGCCAGTAATGCACCGCCCCGGGCAAGACGCCCACATCGTTGGCCACGCTGGTGGCCAGAGAGTATGCGTAGCTAAGCTCCTCGGACAGAGTGCCGCTAAGGTAGCAACGCACCGTGTAGGTCGTCATTCCCCCACTGTCGCTGCGGCGGCTATGGATTACGATGGGCACGTTACTCGTGCCGCTGATTACGAAAATGGAAAAGTCCTCTGCGCTGCCAAGTGCGGACATCGTTACGCCGTTGGTCTGCAACTGGCTCTTGAACTGCGCGGCGCTTGTCAGGCGGGATGGGTGTATGGCCGCGAGCCACGCCAGAGAGGATGGCGCATATGTGTCCGGGCAGATAGTCGTTGCGTCGCTGCCCTGCCCCTGCTCGCTTCTCCCGCCTAGGACGAACACGCTGGAAAGGCCGGGATTTGCCGGGCCTACGGCGTTGGATTGCAGCGCGTCCATGAGCGTGTTCTGGAGCTGCACGGCGTTGGGTAGCTGGCTGTAAGCCGGGGCAACGGGGATTTTCCGATTCCCCCAGGGCATGTCGTTTGCGGACTCACGCTCGTTAAAGGTGCCTGCCATGTTGGCGAACACGAACACCACCGAACCCACGACAAGGGCACCCAACACGGAGGCCAGTATCAGCTCGATGAATGTGAAGGCACTGCGGCGGCGCGGCCTTTCGGCGCTGCGCAGCCCGCTCCGAATGCTGAATCGTAGGGACTTGCTCATCGGCTGGGTAGCAGCGGCTCCCTTGTTGCAAGAGCCGGTGAAATGCGTGTCACGGTGGGAAAGCTGGTCAACCTGATATGAGCTGTGATCGGGAGGGCCTCACATCGATCAGGAGAGGTTTTATTGTATTGGAAGAGGAAACAGGTAAAGGCTTGGTATTTACGCGGCTGCAAGCGCCCGTTGTTTATTGCCGGGGGCGAGCCGCGGGGAAAGAGATATGAATTAGCTTCCGCTATTCCTGATCAAAGAACTTCATACTGATGGGGCCTTGCGCTCGCGTTGTCGCTGCTCAAGACCCCTTTGGAAAATGTATTTGGTAGTCGCGCGCCGGGCTTACGTCGCGCCTGCCTTTGCTTAATACGTTATCGTGGAGGCGCCCTTCTTTAGGACTACTTTCTGCATTACGCCTGACGCGTTGGAGTTCTGAAACTCTATGGTGTAGCCGCTGCCCAGTCGATTGGTCTGGAACGCGGTCAGGGTGGCGTCGCCATATTCAAGGTATGGGACAAGGAGTAGGTATTTTGCCGAGTGACCGCTGGCGGCGTTCCAAGCGCTGACGCCTTTCTCCATGCGATAGCGGGTCTGGGCGAGGTTCAGGGCTTCTGCCGCAGCTATGGCGCGCTGGTCGGAGGCAGCCTCGCGGGTGCCGGATATGCTCGGGATGATTGCTGCGGCAAGGACGGCCATCACGGCCACCACAACGATCAGCTCGATGAGCGAAAAGGCACTTTTGCGGCAGGTTTTCATTTCCCAGATTATCGGCAGTATGGAGTCTTGGTCAAGCGGTCGCAGCTAGGAAGAATCTATGGGCCAAGCACTACGCCCCGCCCTACAACGAATGTGAACGTTTCGCCATCCAAATTCGGTTTCTGGCAGGCAAAGGTGACGGTGTCGTTTCCAAGCGACACCGTCACCCCCGTTGCCAATCGACTGGAAGCACTGTTCCAGTCGGTATATGCAGACATGTTGGCCGTATCAGCCGTGTATGCGTCCATGTAGGATTGATTCCAGAGCTGGACCGTGCGCTTGACAGATGCATCGCGGCTTACGCCTACCATGTCATAGATAACAGGTATAATGAGCGTTGCCATTACCGCTATTACGGCAATAACTACGATCAACTCAACCAGAGAAAACGCATCACGATTGCGCAATTTCACTCTATTAGTCGACGGATATAACCTTGCTACGTATCTAGCGAGTGTTCATGTAGACAAGACCAGTATCAGCAGCAAAAGTAACGGTGCCAGCAGCGAGCGTGAAGCCTGGAGCATTGAAATTGATGTCTGTCGCACCAACAGTAGCCTGCGCGTCATAGGCAGCAACTGCCGTAGATGCAGCTGCGATTGTTGGTACTGGCGCAGAATTGTTGGCGGCGCGGGCTTCTAGGTAGGTCTGGTTCCAGAGCTGGACGTTGCGGCGGTCGGACGTACGCTGGGCCTCGACGTTGAAGTTCGAGATGCTGGGCACGATGACTGCGGCGATGGCGGCGATAACCGCGATGACGACGATGAGTTCGATTAGGCTGAAGCCCTTCTTACGGTTCTTCTGGTTCATTTTCTGTTTTATATCTGACTTGTTTAGTTTTTGGGGATCGGAAAGGTAAGCACCCGCGCCTGAATCTGGCGGGACCGGCGCCTGCCCGAAAATGGGTGTGCCGGAACGCACGAATCAGCCCTCTGCCAAGCAAAGGACGGGCCGAAGCGGCGCTGGAAAGTGGGAAAGCATATTGGCGTGTGCCGGTGGAACTGACTCTGCGACAAGTATATATGGGACAGGGACAGGAAAAAGAAGCGCCCAATTATCGGGATTGTCTGAATGAAATCACCCCAGCCGCATGGAGTCAACACCCTAATTTTCTTTTTTGAGCCTTTAATTGCGTTATGTGTAAAAAGGAGGAAGGAATCCGGGAGATGAGCGTGAACCTACGATATACGCGGATTGACGCAGATTACTTAAAATCGACCTAAGATTCAGTCATCAGCGGATATCGGCGTTAATCGACGGTTAATATGTGTTGGGTTCCTTCGAAAGCCTAGTAATTCAGAACGGCATGTTCCGGGAATTATTTCGCGCCCTTTTACAAAAAATTAGACAAATACCCCTAGAATATTCCTACACCCGCCTTACTCGACTGGCTACGGCACCAGTTCCCCGCCCTGCGCGGCGTCCTTTACCCGGAATATGCGGTAAGACAACTCGTCGCGCTCCAGCTTCAACCATGTGGGCAGGGCTGCGGCCTCGCTCTTCAAGATGTGATAGGCAAAGCTGTGGCTGGGGTCCACGATGCGGTTTTTGCCATATATCATGTAGCTGCTGTCGTAGGTAAAGTTCTTGGGCAGGTAGATGTAGCGCACGCCCCCACCCTGCACCAGCGAGCGGACGAAGCTCCAGTCTGGGTCAGTCCCTTCGGGCCTTTCGTAATAGAACACGCGGCACATCCAGCGCAGCCCGTCCTTGTTCTCCCAATACGCGGTGCCGTAAACGGGCTTGCGCGTATAGTAATTGATGACGTTCGCCTCGTAGGACGGGGCCAGCACTGGAGTGTCCGCCGAGGAGTCGAGCAGGAGCAGAGCCTCGCTGACGCCGCGAAGGGTCATAGTCTGCCCAAGCGTAGTCATGCTCATGCCGTACACCTGTGCGTTGCGCTTCTGCACAGAGCTGGTGTGTATGGACGAGATGCCCTGAAGGACGAGGAATGCGGCAGCAAAGTAGCTGAGGCGCGACTTGCCAGCACCGACAAGGGCGAGCGTGAGAAGAACGACAAGCGCCGCAAGCATGACATCCGAAAAGCGGTTGCTGGACATGCCGAAGTAGCCGTAAAAGAGCGTGACTGCGACGCAGAGTATGCTGGCAGCGCGAAGGCCCGCCAGGCTGTCCTTCCAACGGACTATGTAGGCGGATAGCGCCGATGCCACTGCGATGAAGAGGAAGGCGTAGCCTTGCATGAAGCGCAGCATGTCCAGCGCCTGCTCTTCGGCTATTTGTGACTCCCAGCGTTCAAAGAAGGGGTCTGCAAGGCTGAAGCACTGGGGCAGGTATATGACAAGTGGGGCCGCTGTCAGCAGCATGAGAAGGGCGCTGTACACAAGTGCACGGGGTTGGAGGGCGTCCCAACGGCGGTCGGATGCGGCAAACTCGTGCGCCTGCCAGCACCAGATACCGGCCACGAGCAGCCCGGCTGCATAGACGGGGTTGTTCAGCTCCACACGCATGGGGAGCAGGCTGCCGAACTCCACCCAGTAGAATACAAGCGAGAGCAGCGAGGCCAGTATGCCGTATAGGCGCCAGCCCGAAGCACGGACGCTACGTGCGGCTTCTTCTGGCAGAAATACTAGGCCAACGAACACAGCCGCCACGACAATGGCGTGCGTCGGCGCGCTTATCCACATGCCAAAGGCCGAAAACACGGCCGCCCCGGCAAACCAAGGCCAGTGCCGCCGCTGCCCCGCCCCGCCAAGGAACGGCGCACATAGGCAAACCAGTGCCCCAAGCCCGGCAAGGAGTATCCAAATATGATGGTCGGGGCTGAAGATGCCGTACTTGCTGTTGAAAAGTAAGGCAT
The DNA here is from genome assembly GCA_001604585.1 of Puniceicoccales bacterium Verruco_02. Taxonomy (GTDB): domain Bacteria; phylum Verrucomicrobiota; class Verrucomicrobiia; order Opitutales; family Oceanipulchritudinaceae; genus Verruco-01. The sequence goes on from LVBW01000008.1 coordinate 40,236, forward strand.
AGAGTAGCGGCATAACAAGGGCACCCATCGGCCCGAAGGCCAGCACGCAGATGGCACCCATCCCGAGCGAGGCAAAAAACCAGATAAAGGTGTTGTAGTGCGGTGAGACTCGCGAAACGGACTCCAGAAGCGGGCTACCCGTGGCGGCGGAGTGGACATTCGCCATAATGCGCAAAAACCACGACGGGGGGCTGCTCCAGCCAACAAAGCGGCCCGTGGGGTGGTTGTCCTCGTTACTCCAGTGAGGGATGAGCAGTTGCCCGGCCTCGACGGCCTGTTGCGTGTATATGACCCAGCGGATGCCGTCGGGATCTGGCACCATTTCGCGGCGATCGGCGCTTACAAGGCCCTCTGGCGCGTTGTCCGGCCCGCAGCTGCGCCATACCTCGGCGCGGTTAATCTCCATGACAAATATGACCAGCACGTAGAGCAGACCGCATAGCCACGCGGCCAGCCTAGGGCGGTGCGGGCGCGGGATGCGGGCGAATAGTTCGGGCAGGCTTTGCGGGGCGGATGCGGCTGGTATGCTGGGGGGAGTGTCGCTCATCAATTGTGTGGGAAACTGGGTTACAGACTATGACTAACAGAACGCCCCCGGTTGTCGATTCCGGGGGCGTTCACGTTGCATATATCTTACGTTCAGTACGTATGTATGACTTACTTAAACAGATACTTGCGTTCGCCCTTGCTGCCGGGGATGTCGGCCTTGTTGCGCGATTCCAACTCGGCGTCGAGCTTCTGGAGCATGAGGTCGAGGTTGTCGGTGGTCTTCACTCCGCCAGTGTAGCCGTCCAGAATCGTTGCCGTAATGAACATAACAAGGTGGCTCTTGGTGTCGGACGTAGTCTCGTTGCGGAAGAGGTAGCCGATGAGCGGGATGTCGCCAAGAAGGGGCACTTTGTTGTAGCCCTTGGTGTTGTGCAGCGAATCTAGGCCGCCGATGGCGAGCGTGTTGCCGCTGCCCACAATGGCCTGACCCGTATAGTCGCGGGAGGTCGTGATCGGGATCAGGTTGCCGCTGATGTCGGCCGTGCCGAGCATGTCGGAAACGTTGATCATGATGTTCAGCTCCACGTTGTTGCCGTCGAGGATGCGGGGCAGAAGGCTGATTGTCGTGCCGATGGGGATGAACTGGGTCTCCTCGGTGGCTGTCGAGCTGCCGCCGCCGCTTGTGGAGCTACTGCCGCTCTGGAAGGGCTGCTGGGTGACGTTGCGCAGGACCACCTGACGGTTGTTCACCGTGACTTGGCTTGGATGCTGGAGGGAGTGGGACTGGGAGTCGGTCGATATGGCGCGCAGCGTGGCCAATAGCTGAGGCCCACTGAGGATGGCCGTATCGAGGCGGGTGTTCAAGAGCGTGGCCGCGGAGCTCGGCTCGACGCTGCCGGACTGCCTCTGGTTCTGAAGCGTCATTTCGTAGCCCTTCTCACCCAAGGAGTTACTCCAGTCAACGCCGAGCATGGTCGTCGGGTCGGAGTTGATCTCGACAAAGCGGGTCTCAAGGAGGATGAGCTTGCGCGGGCGGTCGATGGCCACGAGGTAGGTCTCGATCCAGAGGTGGTGCTCCTTGGTCGCGATGATGAACATGGCGTTCTGGTCGGGGTCGGCAATGATGCGGCCCTTCAGCGTCTCCTTCTTCTCGGGCTGGATGTTGCCAAGGCGCATGGCCAGCTCGCTGCTGGGAACCCCTGCCAGAAGCATTGCCGCCGGATTGGGGGCGCTCGTGGCCTCCTTCTCGTTCATGGCGAGGTTGGCAGGGTCCAGCTCCAGAAGAGCCTTGATGTCGTTGATGATCTTGCTCGGCGAAGAGGCAAAGGCCGTGCTGTTCACCGGCTGGGGCAGTGCGCTGCTAGTGTCGCGCCCGGCCGCAGTGTTGAGCGACTCCTGGTTTACGTTCACATCGTTAAGATGCAGATGCTTCAGCTCATACACCTTCGGGAAGAGCTTGGAACGCTCCTCCTTCATGGGGCTGAAGTGCCAGAGTCCGTTCTCGTAAAGAGGGACGTAACCGTAGGTCTCGGCAACAAGCTGGAGAGCCTGAAAGGGATTGCCACGGATTGTCATATCCACAGTGGCGGCGTCCTTTGGCCGGGGAAGACCGATGTATGCCATGTCCGACGCCTCGCACAATGTGCGAAGCACCTCTTCCAGCGGGGCCGACTGGAAGCGCATCGTAAGATCAGGCATCTTCATAAGCCGCTGAATCTCCTGCTCTTCAGCGCGCGAAATGTTGAGTTGTGCGCTGGCGTTGATGCTTGTGAGAGCAAGAGCCAGCAGGGCTATGGTATAGCGGGCTTTCATACAGGTATTCAGCGTACTAGGGGGATGGTCATTTTGCGGGTCTCCAGTTCGATGGAGACGTTAACTACGATTTCCGTGGGAGTTACAGATACTATTCGTATCAGACCGGGAAATGAGAAATCGGAAGCTGGCAGTTCCATGCCGGTCTTGACCGTATAGGAGCCTATCAGCACCGTAGTGCCGTCCGGGTTGCGGTAGTCCGCGGCGATTCCCTTCACCTTCAGGGAAAGGAGCTTCTCGCGAACTTGGGCAAACTGCTTCTCGCGCGCCTCGACGGCGGGGTCCACGGCCTTTTTGGCTGGGGTAGCCTTGGCCGTCTCGCTCTTGAGCGCGGTTGGGTCTGGCACTTCAAAGGGATTGCGCAGACCGGCTGGCACGGGGATGGAGGCCTCAAGCTGGAGGGCCACGCCGCAGAGAAGGACGATATAAATGGCTTTCTTCATGGCTATGATGCTTTGCGCTGGCCTATCGGCTTATCACGTTGGGGTCCATTCGTGGGAAGAGTATCTTCGTCTGAACGCTGACGTAGTCTCCCGAGGGGGTGTAGGTGACGCTGATAACTCTTGCAAAGGGGAAGGATTCCTCGATTTTGCCAAGCCATACCAGAGAATCACGGAAGCTGCTCAGGATGGATATCGAGTACTCGTGCATCGACACTGTGCCCATTGCCGCGTTGGTGCGACTGGCCATCTTACGCTCGTCGGTCTTCTGCTCCTGAATGGGGATACGCAAAGCTTCTGACTCCGAAGCAAGGCGCTGGTTGATGGAGTTAAGCTCCAACATTCCCTGCAAGGTGGCACCGTTCTGCTGCATGAAGCGCGCAACATCGTCGTTGCCAAGACGGAGCTGAAGCTGGCGGTTCTTGGACTGAGTGTCGCGGGTGGAGTCGGACAGGCTCAACATGGCAACGTCAAGCTCGCTCTTTGCCAGGTTCACCTTGCTGACCTGATCCAGAGTCACCTTGCCCAATAGAAATATGATGGCCAGTATGGTCGCTATGCCTGCTAGATAGTCTTTCATGTCGAAATAGGTTTATATGTGCTTGTTGCGGTGGATTGGACCTAATAGCTCCTAACCCTTACTTGCGGACGAGGGCACAGGCTGGTTGTAACTGCGCATGATCCTGAACTTGGCCTTGAACACCGTGGCACCCACGGCCTGATTCTGCTCAAGAAGCTGAATGGCAAGGCCCTTCTCCTGAAGAAAGCTCGTCATCTCGCGGAAATACTGGGCACTGGTGTTGCGATCGCTGTTGATGGCGATTGTAAGGTCCACAGTGCCCTCATCGCTATTGTGGGAAATGACCATCTGCGATAGGCGCACCTCTTCGGGCAGCTGAGAGAAAAACTCCACAAGGTGCTCCTGCATGGGGATACTCTGCGAGCGCCACTCGGCCAGCCACAGCATATGGTTCTGGGTCTTGATCCTGCGCGACACATCGTCCAGCTGAATCTGCACCTCCTGCTTTTTCCACTTAAGCCAAGTCCCCCAGGCTGCGTGACCAGCAGTGGTCAGAATGCACATGGCAACAAGAAAGTATGCAAGGTGCATAACCACCTTGTACTGCGGGGGCAGATAGGCGCGATTGCCCTTTATCTTGGCGTTGGAACGCAAATCGTAGGCTGCTGTCATGGCTCTTGCTTCCTAGTCTCTGATTAGGGCGTGGAACACGCGGTTGACGGGGGTTTCGTTCTTTCCGGGCGGGGTCTTCACTGTCAGCTTGGGGCGCAGTTCCTTGATGCGTGCCTCCCAGCCCAGGTGCTCGTCGGCGCCCTGCTGGTCCACGACCAGTATCAGCTCGCCCTCCTTTGGCAGTATCTGCTCTACAAGGTTGCGCTGACGCTTTATTTCCACCGCCCCGGTTGTGGGGTTTTCGGAACGGTTGCGAAGGAGCATCCATTCATGGTCGCTGCGCACATCGACCTCCAAATACAGCACCGAGCAACCGGAGATAATCAGCATGTTGTGCGGGATGATGCCTTTGTAAGTTTCCACTACTTCGGCAAATAGGCTGCCTATACTGTGTTGCAGGCGAACGCAGATGATGCCGGACTGCTCCAATATGCGCTCAAGGGCGGTGATTACCGTCTGCTCGTAGGAGAATACTATCGAACTTTCGCGCGTTGGATGCTGAACCAGCGAGTAGGAATGCCCGGCCTCGAAATCGTCGCCCATGACGCGCTGCGGGTTCTCCTTGAGCAGGGCAAAGAGGTTCTCGCTGCGCTTGACAGTGAAGCTCTTCACCGCGTTGAAGCCGTGGTTGTATGCCACTACGGCGGGCACTCCCGGATTCTCCTTGGCAATGTTGGAGAGAATGCGCATCAGCTCGTTGTCCGAGGGGCCTTCGCGGTTTATCGTGCCGACCATCTCTACGTGGACAGTGCTGCCAAAGTGCAGCTTTGCCAGCTTTATGCAGTTGGGATAGATGACTATGCCGATGAGACGCTGACGGGCAAAGCGCATCCTGAGCGGAGCTGTCATGTCGAAGGCATCCGGACGAAAGGCCCTGAGCGTTAACAGGTTGACCAACTGGACTACAAATGGATCTTCGAGCAGGCTCATTGGGGGGATTCTTGATTTATGCGAAGTTGTTTTCTGGGGGACGTGGTACTTGTCAGGTCCGCTATGGGCCTAGGTTCTTCTAAGCCTCAGACACTCTTCGACGCTGGTTGCGCCAGAGAGCGCCCTTCGAAGGCCTATGCGAAGCATCGGGTCGTACTGGTTGGCAAGGGCGAGCTGAAGCAGCTTGGCGCTGTCTCCGCCCTGAATTATGACATCGCGCATCGGGTCGTTTACCGGGGCCAGCTCCATCACGGCGACTCGCCCGCGGTAGCCCGTGCCGAAGCACTCGGCGCAGCCGCGCTTGAAGAAGCTCTTGTGCGGGATGGCATCGGCCCCGGCGTCGAAAAAGCCCTCTTCGCGATAAAGATCCTCGATTTCGGGCGTCATGACGTCCTCGCGGCGGCAGCGGCAGAGGCGGCGCACAAGGCGCTGGGCGTGCAGGAGGATTAGTGAGTCCGCAAGCATGTAGCTCTGAACACCCATAGCCAGAAGGCGGCCCACCGCGCGGATGGCGTCGAGCGAGTGCAGGGTGGTCAATATGAGGTGCCCGGTAAGGGCGGCCTCGGCAGCGGTGACGGCGGTCTCGCGGTCGCGGATTTCGCCCACCATGACCACGTCCGGGTCGGCACGCAGGATGCGGCGAAGCACCGTGTAAAAGGTGAGATCCTGATTTGGGTCCACCTGGGTCTGATTAAGGCCCTCCATCTCGTATTCTATCGGGTCCTCAATGGTCTGCACGTTGATCGTGCCCTTGTTAAGGGCGGATAGAACGGCGTACAGGGTGGTGGACTTACCCGAGCCTGTGGGGCCTGTCACAACGATCATTCCCTGTGGCTTGGCGATTACGCCCTGAAAGATCTTGAGCTGCTTTGTGGGCAGGCCCATATCCTCCAGCGAGCGTATGTTCGAGCCTTTGTCCAGAATACGGATGGTGATCTTCTGGAACTTGCGCCTCCACGGAATGGCCGACACGCGCGCGTCGATGACGCGCCCGGCGAACTTCACCGAGAAGCGGCCGTCCTGCGCGTCGTTGTTGTTGAGCGTCATGTTACAGTGGTTCTTGATGATTGCCACCACTGGCATGAGCATCTTGATGGGGCCTGTGTAAATGGTCGTGAGCTGGCCGTCGATGCGGGTGCGGAAGCGCGTCTGCTCGCGGTACTGCTCGATGTGGATGTCGGAGGCCTTGCCGGTGATGGAGTTGTACACCAGCCACTCCAATAGCTCCTCGGGGCTTGTATTGCTGCTCTTGGGGTTAATCAGGCGCGCCGAGTCCTCGTTGATCGTGATGTCGGCGTTGAACTGGCGAAGCGCCCTTTCCTCGGCACCGCTGTCTTCCTCCACACTGGTCATCAGGCTGCCCGTGTTCTCGAAGCGCTCAAGGCGCATGAGAATGTCGTTGGCACGGGCCTGTACGCGGACCAGTTCCTTTTCGAGCTTGAGGCGGTTAATTAGCTGGTCCTCGCACTCAAAGTCGTCCAAACGCGACACCGCCACGTAAAACTCCTTCTCCGTCTCCAGAAAGCAGAGCACCTTGTAGCGGTCCACAAGGTTTCTCGGGATTCGCTCGTAAAGGCGGGGCGAGATGTCCGTCTCGCGAATGTCCATAAGGGGCGAGCGTTTGCCGATAAAGTCGATGGCGGCGGTGTACCCGGCGGGAATCGTAAGGGTGCCCTCCTCTATGGACTCTTCGAGGAATGTGCGGTCTTCCTGGCTCATGGGCAGGGCCGAAAGCATCCACTTCATGATGGGGATGACGCGGTCATCCTCGTCGAACTCGTCCAGCTCCTTGCGCAGCTCGGCCACCTGCTGGGACTCTTCTCTATACAGGCGCGGGCGCACCTCCCTCTCTGCAAGAAAACGAAGCGTCCCCTGAAGGTAGGTGTGGTACATCTTGGGCGTCAGCCAGACCATCGGGCAGGCTTCCGGGTCTATGCCCCAGCAGTTGCGCGAAGGCGGGCAGCAGTGCCCCATCACAAGGAGCGGCCCCACCTGCCCGACGGGCACTGCGGGCCAGTCGTTTACGGGCAGGCTCACAAGGTCGTCCATCGACAGGCGGTGGTAATCCTTGGCGTGCAGCTCCAGCAGCTTCCAGAAAGTGACGAGCACATCGCCGTTAATCTCCCTCGTGGACGAGGGATAGGGCAATACGCCGTGTTCGGTCCGCATCGCGTGGATTATCTGGCCGGGGTTCTGCCCGATGGACACGACAAAGGAAATGCTCTGCTCGTACGTCTCGGTCTGATCGCCTTCGATGCAGGTGAGAAGATCCGCGTACTGGATTGTCTGAATGCTGGTGTCGGGAAGCTTGGCCATCGCTTGAGTAAGATTGGGTTGGCGCCGGTGGTCTTTAGACGATGACCACCTGTGCCTGGCGATCCAGACGGATGAAGCTGAAGCTCTTGGCTATGTTGGGGCTGCTGACGCTAATCTTCAGCTCCACGTTGCGCTTTTTTACATGCCTTGCCACAGCGACAAGAAAGTTCAGCCCAGTGGAGTCCACCATCTGCGCGGCGGAAATGTCCAGATGCAGCAGTTTCCAGTCAGGGTTACTCGTCTCTGTCTGGGCGAGTATGTCCAGCACCCGCTGTCGCACAGCCTGAACGTTTGTACTGAGGATATTACCGGCGACAACCAAGGTGATTTCCTCACCTGACCCGGCAACAGTTACCTGAGGGATGGAAGCGTTCATTTACGATTTTTTTAAATCGGCGGCCACAGGCCGACCAAGCATGTTTCACGTTAACGGAGGAGGACAGCGCATTATGCTGTCTTACGAAATGGATGGAAGAGCAAGTCAAAACAGTGAGAAATCTGCGAACACGGTAGCATTGTTCCGTGCCGTCCAAACTTTGTCTGGAAAATTGCGAATGAGCACCAGTCCGCTGTGCCGTTCTTTTTCCATGTCCGGCTCGGGGTTTGTGAGAAAATCGTCCTCGTAGCCCGTCCCAGGGTCTTCGACCATGAGGCGCACAGTGCGGGCCGCAGGGCTGTAATGGATGTGAAAGCGGGCCTTGAGAACCCGCAGCCTAGAGCAGCCATGCCGAAGGGCGTTGAGCAGGGCCTCGCGCGCTGTGATGAGTAGAGCGTAGAGCTTGTCCTCGCCTAGGCTGGGAACAGCGTATGCCACACTGCGAGCCCAGTAATCCTCGATGGCGTCGATCTCCTTTTCGGAGTCTCCGGGGTAGTCCTCCATCAGGACGGGGAAAAATGAGCCTTCGGCACAGTCGTCCATGCGCAGGCGAACGAGCATTATGTCGTCGTCGGCATCGGCCAGAAGCTCCTCGCGCTGCGCCTCGCTGGCCTGAGAGATGCGGCAGGCGAGGGCCAGCGCGCTGATGCGGCGGGCACGGGCAAAGTCCTCAAGCCCGTCGCTGTAACAGAGTAGCGAGCAGCCCCGTGTGCAGTCCACATACTCGATGTAAGTTTCCGGATCTTCGTAAAGGCCGAGCGGGCAGTTGCCGCTGCCAAGCGTACGGCTTGTGGCATCGGCTCTTGTCAGGACTGGTGGGGGAAGGCCGTTGTTGTGGAACCTAAGCCTTCCGCGGCTCTTGTCCAACTCCATGAACATGGCGCATACAGAGGCCTCGGGGGCCATGTCCATGCTGTCGCCAAGCTCGCGATCGTTCCACTTTTCCAGAAGGAAGCTGTTTACCTCCCGCATCATGTCCAAAGAGCTGAGCGCGCCTCGGGCCATGCCGTGCACTGCGCCGTGGAAAAATGCCGATATGTAGGCCGCGTCAAGGTTATGCCCTGCCACGTCGGCAAGGATGAGCAATGTGCCCCCGTCCTGGCGGGTGTGACAGGAGACAAAGTCTCCACCCGCCTGATGCATCGGCCGGGAGACAAAATTGACCCAAGGCAAATCCCGTATGCCTGTGATGCGCAGCATGTAACCCTGCACAACGCCCACCTGCTTCACATCGTGCTCGGCACGGGCACGGCGGCGCGAGATGCGCGTCTGGCGGACGCCGTGCGCAAGGGCCTGCCCGAGTAGATCCATCTGCACGGGCTTGCGCAATACGTCCACGGCTCCCTCGCGAATCATTGCGGACACGTCCTCGTGGCTAGCGTAGCCGGTGTTGACAATAATTGACAAATCCCCGTCGAAGTGGCGCAGCCAACGCAATAGGTCCAAACCGCTGCGACCGGGCATTTTGTAGTCGCTTAGCACGCATTGGAAAGTGTGCGTGCCCTGACGGGTCAGGATGCCCTCGGCCTCGTCCACATTGGATGCCACCGTCACCTCGTAGCCGAAGGTCGATACCACAGTCTGCAACATCTCCAAGAGGGCCAGCTCGTCGTCGATGATGAGGACATGGTCCACCGGCCTGCTAACTCGGGCAACCTGCCTGCCGTCTGGTGTCAGAAACATATGCTGGAGAAAATGGATAAGGGGGCAAACACCGACCAAGGGGGAGGGGGGAGCGGATACTCGCAGAAACGCGGCGCATATGAGGCGGCGAGTCTCAAGCGCTCACACAACTATGAGCATACTCGGACGAAGGCAACACCTTATAAAGGCCCACTCTGCAAACTTGCTTGGAAATGGCAATAGACAGCCCCCTTCACTGCACCTAAGTTCAGGTATTGCAGGGGGTGGAATCATCGTACATTCTACGACCTGAACAAAGCCCGCACCCCATCCTCTCATCAGGCCCAATTGTAACAAAGTGTCTCATCCGGAAATAAGGTCTTGCACCTAGACGGACCCTTAATACTATCTCAAGGCAAACTGCCTGCGCCACCCCACCCCGACCGAGGCCAGCAACAAGACGCCCTGTACCGAAATCATTGATAATCATTCAGAAGGGCGATAATCCCGAAGACAGGAACCATAGCCATGTCCCCAAAGAAGATACTCGTCCTGAAGCAAGACGCCACCGTAAGAAAACTGCTCAGTCTTCTTTTTTCGGACCGTGGCTGTGTCCTAAGCTGCCATGCAGAGCTTGAAAGCGCCCTTTCCGCCATAGCCGCCCAGCCACAAGATCTTTGCATAGTGGACCTTTGCGAAGGTGACGACAAGCTGGCATGGGTACGCGCCGTCAAGGACAAGACACCCGGGGTGCCCGTTGTAATAGTATCCTCGCGCCTTGACCTTCGCACTGCGGTGGAGGCAATGCGCCTTGGAATAGCAGACAGCCAGTACGACGATCTGGACATAGGCGAGTTTTCCGGGACCATATCGGGCCTACTTGGAATAGCCAAAAACGACTTCATAAGCCCCGAGGAACTCAAGTCGCTTACGCGCATCTTCGGCGCTGCACACAGCAATGCGGAGTATTCCCCGCGCCAGCGCAACAAAACCCTTGTCGAAAGCGGAGCGAACGCCGAGCAGATGGCCGCCGTCCGCAAAGAGGCAGAGGCCCTTCTGGCCCGCCTGCAAAGCGACAGGGCCAGCCTCCAGAACAAGGAGGCGGAGCTGACCCGCTTGCAGCGCGAACTAGACAGCGCCAAGGAGCTGTGGACAACGCGCGAGGCAGAGATAGAGCAAGTCGAAAAACAGGCCAACGAACGCATACTTGCCCTGCGCGAGGAGCAGAAGGCACTGGGCGGACAGCAAGACCGCCTTACAGAGCGCATCGCAAAGCTCGGCCTCGAAAACAAGACCCTTTCCCAGCAGCGCGACGGCCTTCAGGCCCGCACCGAGAAACTCAAGGCCGAGGTGGAGGCCCAGTCTGTAGCCGTTCAGGAACTGGAAGCACGGCAAGCCAAGGCCCAGAGCGCACTGGACGAAATCGAAAAGCGCCAGAAAGCCATCGACGAAGAGCGCCGCCAGCATCAGGAAGCCCTCGCCAAGCTCAAGAACGAGGAGCAACTCTGCGCCGTGCGCCTAGCAGAGTTTCAGGAACAAATGCAGGCCTCCCGCCGCGAGCTTGAGGCCGAGACGCGCAAACGCGCGCAGGAACTAGTCTCCCGCGAGAGCGCACTTGCCAAGGCCCTCGAAGAGGTGAAACGACGCGAGGAAGAGGTCAGCAAGGCCGAAGTTCGCAAGATAGAGGCCGAGCAGGCCCTCAAGAAGCTGGCCCAGGAAAGCGAACTTATAGAAGTTGAGCGCATCAGCCTGAGCGAGGAAACCGTCCGCCTGCGCAAACAGCAGCAGGAATTTGAAGCGGTGCGCAAGGCCTTCGATCAGCAAAAGGCCATGAGCGAGGCCGAACTGGAAGCCGCGAACGCAGAGCTAAAGTCCGCCCGCGAGAAGTTTGAAAAAATACAGGCCCAGTTCGAAAACGACCGCCACAGCGCCCTTGCCGACCTGAAGGCCCAGAACAAGGCCATCTTCGAGGAAAGTGCAAAACTCGAAGCCACCCGCAAAGCCTTCGCACAGGAGCAGGAAATTATCCGTGCCGAGTTCGAGGCACGCACTCAGGCCCAGCGCAAGGAAAACGCCGAAGAGCGCAAGATAATCGAGGAAGAGGAGCAGCGCATCCAGCAACTGGCCAAAGATCAGGAAGCAAACCGCCTCCTGCTAGACACCCAGCGCGAGGAACAGCAGCAGCGCGAAAAGACCCTCTCGCAAGCCGAGGAAGACTTTGCCACCCGCGAGCTGGAGCTTGCGCAAAAGGAAAAGAACAACGCCCAGCAACAGCGCGAACTGGACCGCCGCCAGAGCGACTTTGAACAGCAGCGCCGCAAATACGAAGAAGAGCTATCCGAACGCGAAACAACGCTCCAAATAGAACAGGGCGAACTCAAGCGCCGTGCCGAGACGCTCTTTGCGCAGGAAATGGACCTGCAACAGCGCGAAGCCCTCGTGGCCGACCTAGACGCGCGCAAGGCCGGTGCCGAAAGAGCCATCGCCCAGCTGGAACAGCAGCGTAGCCTGCTCGAAATTGAAAGGGCCAGCTTCGAAGACGAAGTAAAGAGCTTCAACCAGCGCCAACAGGCCCTCGCCGCCGAGCGCAAAGCCTTCGAAAACGAGCGCGAAATAGCCAACGCCGAACTGGAAGCTGCCCGCGCCGAAATCGAGGCCGAAAAGGCGGGCATAGACAAGCGCCGCCAGCGCCTTGAGGAAGACCGCCACGCGGCCCTAGCCCAGCTTAAAGAGCAGAACAGGAAATTTGCCGAACAGGCCGAACAGCTCGAAGCCGAACGCACGGACTTCCAACTGCGCAGGACAAAAGAAACTGCCGAGTGGGAAGAGCGCGTGCAGGTGGAGACGCTTGAACTGACGGGACTACGCGAGAGCGCCACACGCAAGCAGGCCGAGGCAGAGGAAATCCTCAAGCGCATGAACAAGGAACGCGCCCTGTTCGAAGTGCAGGCCGAGGAACACCACGCCCGAGAACAACACATCACCGAAACCGAAGCCCGACTGGCCGAGGAAAAGAAGAAGCTGGCCGAGGACAAGACCCGCGCCGAGGAACGCGCCGCCAAGATAGAGCAGCAGATAGCCGAGTTCTCCCGCCAGCGCCGCGAGATGGAAATGTCCCTCATCGACAGGGAAACTGGCATCGCCGTACGCGAAAAGGGCCTTGGAGAGCGCGAAAACGCCCTTCAGCACCTTGCCAAGGAAATTGCCGAAGGTCAGCAGAGACTCGAAGCCATCGACAAGCGCCAGAACGAGATACACGATCAGATGGTCGCCCTCGAAAGAAAGCGCAAAGACATCGAGGAAGAGAACAAGAAGCTGAAAGTCGAAGTCGAAAAGCTCGAACAACGCCGCGAAATCTTTGACAAAGCCTGCCGCGACTTTGAAAACAGCCGCGAAAAGAAGCTCTTGGAAATCGAGTCCGAACGCGAGATGACAAAGAACCGCGCCCGCGACCTCGAAGCGCGCGAGAAAAAGAACGAGAAGGAGCGTCATGAGCTGGAAAACATGATGGACACCTTCAAGCAGGACCGTCTGCATCTGGACCAGGAACTGAAGAGTTTCGAAATCCGCCGCAAGGATCAGGAAAAGGAACTCTGGAAACTCCGTGGCGACATCGAGCAGGAACGCGCCGAGCTGGAAAAGGAACGCGCACGCATCGACAACGAGCGCAAGGAGATACAGGAATCCTCCATGAAGGCTCTCGAAACCGAGAAACGCATACGCGAGGAACAGGCCGTACTGCGCCGCCAGAAGCTCGACCACCTGAAAAAAGCTCAGGAACTGGCCGAGGAGAGCGATCAGATCTCGCAGGCACAGGCCCGCATAGCCAAGGAACAGCGCGAGTTGGAAGCTCTCAAGGCAGACGCGGACAGTATCTTCGAAGCCAAGAAGGACGAACTGCGCAGGGAAATGGCGCAGGAGGTGGAAGCTTCGCTCGAAGCACGCAAGCGCAAGATCGAGGAACAGCTCGACGAGCTGGAAGCCACCAAGAAGGAAATCGCCCATCAGCAGAAAAAGCTCATCGAAGAGAGCCGACGCCTCTTGGAGCGCGAGGAAGCGGTCGTGCAGATGGAGGACAACCTGCGCGCCTCCGGCAAGAGCGGAAACTCCGGCGAAAAGCCCGGTGGTGGCAAGCTCAACGCCGCAGGATAGCCGCAAGAGCCTTGCAGGGCCATATCTTGGCATCGTGGCTGCGCATACACAGATGCGGCAAAGTGGCCCGTACTCACGTATAGACAGCCGCGTCATTACATTCGCGCTTCCCTTTTGCCGCCGTTTCTGCGCGAATAGACGGCTTTCCATTCAAAGGGACACAAAATATCCACAATGCCGACAGAACTTAACAGCCGCCAACGCGCCCGTATGCGCGGACTGGCCATGAACCTAAAAAGCCTTGCAAGCATAGGCCGTCAGGGACTCACCCCCGGCGCCATCCGCGAGATAAGCTCTGCCCTAGACCGCGACGAGCTGATAAAGGTGCGCGTAACAGCGGACGAGCGCGAGGCGCGGGCCGCCCTGATGGAGGAAATCGCCACCCAGACCGGAGCCTGCCTCTGCGGAGCCACGGGCAACACTGCCGTGTACTTCCGCCCATCAGACAAAAAGCTCATCTCGCCCGGCGACTGATAGTTCCATGCCCCTTGCCCTGCCAGCGCAGATAACCCCCGGTCAGCCGCCGACGGCACTGGCCCCGATGCAGGACATAACAGGCGCCAGCTTCATGCGCCTGCTGGGCCGCTGCGGGCCGCCAGACTACTACTTTACCGAGTATTACAGGGTTCACGAAAGCTCTCGCCTCGATGTGGACATCGCGCGAGCGATCGAACTCAACGACACGGGCCGCCCCATATTCGCCCAGCTGATAGGCGAAGACCCCTTCCACATGGGCCGTGCCGCGCGGGAACTGGCCCGCCTGCCCATCGCGGGCATAGACCTTAACCTCGGCTGTCCGGCCCCAAAGGTTTACCGCAAGAACGTGGGCGGGGGTCTATTGCGCGACCCTGCGCAGGTGGACCGCATACTGGCAGTGCTTAGAGAGGAAAGCCCGGGCACTCTGAGCGTCAAGATGCGCTACGGCTTTGATGGAGATGAGAACTTCGACACTTTCATGGAAATGTTCGCCCGGCACAGTGTGGACCTTGTCAGCCTGCACGCCCGCAGCGTCCGCCAGCTATACCGCGGCAGCCCGGACTACTCCTACATCGCGCGTGCTGTGAATGCCCTGCCCTGCCCGGTCCTAGCCAACGGGGATCTATCAAGTGCGGAAAAGGCCGCCGCTGTCTTGGCACAAAGCGAGGCACACGGCGCGATGATAGGCCGCCCGGCGGTGCGTAACCCTTGGATATTCCGCCAGTTCCGAGAACTTAAGGCAGGTGGGGAAGTCTTCCGCCCGACTCTGGCCGACGTGCGCTCATACATCGAGCTTCTCTGGGAAGTGACCGACGAGCCGGGTCTTTCAGACGACAAGCACATCCCGCGCATGAAAAAGCTGCTCAACTTTGTGGCTCTGGGCGTGGACGGAGAGGGGGCCTTCCTGCGGGCGATGCGCCTCTCGGCGAGCGGTGCGGAACTGATGGCAATCTGCGACGAGCACCTTGTGAACAAGGGGCGCTCCGCCCTACCCTTCGCGCCAGACGCCCACCCGAACCTGATAGCAAGGCCCAACCACGAAGGCCCGCTGGAAGATAGCTGCGAGGGCTGAGAGCCAGACTAAGGGGCGGCCAACAGCGCCGCCAACACGCTATATATGCTTGATGGTAAGCATTGTAACATCGTCGCCCTGTCCCCTGCCCTCGGAAAAGTACACCACGCGATCGAATATGGTGTGATTTATATGCTGGGCCGTGTGGGAGCGAAGCTCCTTGATGGACTCCATCAGACGCAAAGAGCCGTACTGCGCTCCTTGCTGGTTCGATGTCTCGGTAATGCCATCAGTGTAGAACACCAATATCTCGCCCTTGTCGAAGGGAATGGTCTTCTCTTCCACGACGCGGTCGAAGAGCTTCTCTCCGGCCATACCAAGGGCCATGCCGTCGGACTCAACAAAGACCGGCTCCATATCCCCATCCGCACCCTTGCGCAGTAGTA
Organism: Puniceicoccales bacterium Verruco_02; assembly: GCA_001604585.1. Classification (GTDB taxonomy): domain Bacteria; phylum Verrucomicrobiota; class Verrucomicrobiia; order Opitutales; family Oceanipulchritudinaceae; genus Verruco-01. The sequence goes on from LVBW01000008.1 coordinate 55,501, forward strand.
TGGGTAGCTCGTGCCCGGCGCGGGCTATCGTGACGCAACTCTCGGCTATGTCCACGATTGCGTACAGCATCGTAACGAACATGTCGCGGCGCATCTCCTCGCGCATTATGGAGTTAAGATCGGAAAGAACGCGTGCTGGCGATATGCCGCTGCGGGCCAGATGGCGCAGATTGCTCTGGCAAATGGCCATCAGCAGCGAGGCAGGCACGCCCTTGCCAGAGACATCCGCTATGGCCACGCCCACCCTGTTCTCGTCGATAATGAACACATCGTAGAGGTCGCCCCCCACCTTCTGTGCGGGCAGATACAGGGCCGCCATGTCAAGAGATGGGCAGCGGGGCATGTGCTTGGGCAGGAGCATGGACTGTATGCTGCTGGCAAGGGCCAGATCCACGTCCATCTTGTTGCGCTCCAGCTGGGCCTCCATCAGGTCGATGTTGTGAATGGCCAGGCCCGCCTGTTCGCCGATGCTAAGGGCCAGCGAGTAGTCGTTCTGGTTGAAAGGCACGCTGTCGGCAGGGTTTGCTATGGCAAGGACCGCAATCAGGCGCTTTTGAAAGCGGATGGGCACGGCCATGAAGCTGCGCGTGGCAAGCGCCGGATCCTCCATTGGCACAATGCGCGGGTCTGTGGATGCGTCGGCTAGTAGAACACCATTCCCCGTGGCTGCCACGCTGCCCACTATGCCCTGCCCAACGGCTATGCGTTGGGCACGCAGTATGCCCTCGATGAAGCGGGAGCGGGTGGAAATTTGCATATTTGTGCCCTTGGGCAAGTGTCCCTGCGGTGGGAACAGGCCCTCGACGGCCACGGCCACAAGCTCCTGCCCGCGTAGCTCGAACACGCAGGCACTTAGCGCGCCGGTGCTGATGACGGCGGAATGAACCACGCGGCGAAACATCTCCTCGCGCCCCACGCCCTCGCCAATCGCCTCGACAAAGCTGTGCATGAACTGGAGCAGCATCTGCCGCTCCTGCGCATGAAGTTGCCTCTCCTCCTCCAGTCGCATCACCCAGCGACGCCAACGCATGGCGCACAAAGACGCCATTAGCGACAGGGAGACAAATACGATCAGAACGGAAATGAGCATATCGAGGGAGGATGCAAATATACCTCCCCACGCATTGAGTTCAAGACCACTATCCAGTTGCGAAGCAAGGTTTTGTTTAGAACCCTGACGATGAAATCAACAAATTCCGCAACAAATCTCAACAATCACTCTCTTGAGGAATCCCACCCGCCTCGCTTTCTCATGAACGTCAAAACGTCCTGAAAACGCTCAGCATTGGACTCGTCACAACGGATGAGTTTTTTGTGTGCATCGATGATCATGCGCACCCTGTCGTCGCGGCCAAGGCTGTCGGCTTGAAGGCTCTGCATTTGCCCTTGTCCCTCAGGCACTGCATCGCCTATCGAACACACCCGGTGCAGGCCAAGGTTGCGTATCAGCTCTAGGTTACGCGGACCAAGAGAGACAAGGCGCATCTCGCCGGGAGGGTCCATATCCATCAGCTCCAGCGCAGCCCCGGCAACAATACCCAAGAAGGTGCTGTCCATCGAAAGACAGTTGCTGAAGTCGATACTAATATTCTTACGCCCCTGCCCAATGACCAGCTCGAAGAACTCCCGCATCGCGGCCGAATTCAGATAATTGGCCCTGCCGTTGACGCGTACAACGACGGGGTCGGAATACGGGTTGACGAGAAATACGGGGGCTTCTTCGGGCATCTTGGTAAGGCCTGGCCTCTCAGGACTAGGACTGGTTTATGAGATTCCTCAATACGTAAGGAAGAATACCACCATGTCGATAGTATTGCACCTCGACAGGCGTATCTATTCTTACGGTCAAAGGTATGGAACGTGTAATACCCTCGCCCTCGTCCACCACAAGCATAACCGTGTCGCGGGGCTTGAGGTTCTCGTCAAGGCCGATGAGACTGTACTTCTGCGTGCCGTCCAGCTCAAGGCTCTCCGCATCGTAACCCTCTGGGAACTCCAGCGGCAATACGCCCATCCCGACGAGGTTACTGCGGTGGATGCGCTCGAAGCTCTTTGCCACCACGGCCTTTACGCCCAGTAGGTTCGTGCCCTTTGCCGCCCAGTCGCGGGAGCTTCCCATGCCGTAGTCAAGCCCCGCAAAGACGATCAGCCCCGTGCCCTCGGCGCGGTATTTCTGACAGGCGTCGAATATGGGCATCAGCTCGCCATCGGGCATGTGCTTGGTAAAGCCGCCCTCGCGCCCGTCGGCCATGAGGTTTTTGATGCGCACGTTGGCGAATGTGCCCCGCGTCATCACGCGGTCGTTGCCGCGGCGCGAGCCGAAGCTGTTGAAGTCCTTCTTCTCCACGCCGTTGGCAATGAGATACTTGCCCGCTGGACCGCTGGCCGGGATATTGCCCGCCGGGGAGATGTGGTCTGTCGTCACAGAGTCGCCGAACACGGCCAGGGCGCGCATGTCGCGCAACTCCACGATGCTGCCCGGCTCCATGCCGAAGTTCTCGAAAAAGGGCGGGAGCTGTATGTAGGTGCTCTTTTCGTTCCACTCGTAGATCGCGCCCGAAGAGCTTTTCACACTCTTCCACATCTGATTGCCGCCCATCGAGTCCCGGTACTGGTCAACGAACATGGCCGGGCGTATGCCACTGGCCACCATCGCGCTGATTTCATCCTGAGAGGGCCAGATGTCGCGAAGGTAAACGGGGCTGCCGTCGGAAGCCAAGCCCAGAGGCTCGCTTTCCATGTCGATGTCCACCCTGCCCGCTATGGCAAAGGCCACGACAAGGGGCGGACTCATGAGAAAGTTTGCCTTGATGGAACTGTGTATGCGCGCCTCGAAGTTGCGATTGCCCGAGAGCACGCTGGCTGTCACAAGCTCGCCTTTCTGGATTGCTGCCTCAACGCCGGGGTCCAGCGGCCCGCTGTTGCCGATGCAGGTCGTGCAGCCGTAGCCGACTAGGTTGAAGCCAAGCTTGTCCAGATACTGCTGAAGACCCGTTTCGTTGAGATAATCCGTCACTACGCGCGACCCCGGCCCGAGGCTGCACTTGACGACGGGGTTGACGCCGAGGCCCTTTTCCACGGCCTTTTTCGCAAGAAGACCCGCCGCTATCATCACGGATGGGTTGCTCGTGTTGGTGCAGCTGGTGATGGCGGCAATGACCACCGAGCCGTGGCCAAGCGTCAGGCCCTCTGCCGCCGCCTTTTCCTCTTCCTCCATCTTTACGGGCACGAGGGTTGCCTGCTTCTCGGCAGGCACCTTGTAACCGCTCTCAGCGCCGAGCATGGCCTTGAAGGCGTTCTTGAGCGCAGGCAGCTCGATGCGGTCCTGCGGGCGCTTGGGGCCGGATACGCAGGGCGTGATTGTGGAAATGTCCAGATTGAGCACCTTGGTGTAGTCAACCTCGCCAAGGCGCGGGATGCCGAAGAGGCCCTGCGCCTTGTAGTAGTCGCGCACAAGGTCGATCATGGCCCTGTCGCGGCCCGTCATGGCAAGGTAGTCCAGAGTCTTTTCGTCCACGGGGAAGTAGCCCATCGTGGCTCCGTACTCGGGCGCCATGTTGGCAATCGTTGCGCGGTCGGCCACGCCGAGGCTCTCCGCGCCCTCGCCAAAGAACTCGACGAACTTGCCCACCACCTTTTCGGAACGCAATAGCTGGGTGATGCGCAGGGTGAGGTCGGTTGCCGTAACCCCTTCGCGCAGGGCACCTGTCAGGTTGACGCCGATGACCTCGGGGGTCAGGAAATACACGGGCTGGCCGAGCATACCGGCCTCGGCCTCGATGCCGCCAACGCCCCAGCCAACGATGCCAAGGCCGTTGATCATCGTGGTGTGCGAGTCGGTGCCAACGAGGGTGTCGGGATAGTATATGCCATCCTTCTCGAACACCAGGCGCGCCAGATGCTCAAGGTTCACCTGATGCACGATGCCCACCGAGGGGGGGACTACGGAAAAGGTCTCGAAGGCCTGCTGGCCCCACTTGAGAAATTCGTAACGCTCGCCGTTGCGCTCGAACTCCATTTCGAGGTTCTTGGCGTAGGAACCTGCCGTGCCCGCCTTGTCCACCTGCACAGAGTGGTCCACGACAAGGTCCACGGGGACAAGCGGCTCGATAATCGCGGGATCGGCCCCTGCGGCCTTCACAGCGTCGCGCATCGCGGCTAGATCCACAAGCAGCGGCACGCCGGTAAAGTCCTGAAGCACGATGCGCGACACCACGAAGGGTATCTCCACCTCTGCGGGCTTCGCAGCGTTCCAGTTGGCCAGTATCTTCACGTCCTCCGCGCTCACGCGCTGGCCGTCGCAGTTGCGCAGCACGCTCTCCAGCACCACGCGGATGCTGGCGGGCAGGCGGGAGATTTTGCCAAGCCCTGCTTCTTCGAGCGCGGGCAGGGAATATATGTGGCCGCCACGGAAAGGGCGGAGCGAGGAAAATAGATCGGCAGAATGGGCCATAGTTACTTTGTATTGTGCCCTATAAGAGGCGTATGCGCAATTCTTTTGCCCAGTACAAATGCTTTGCAGGGCCGCTTATCAAAAAGCGCCGGGCTGCTTAACGCCGCTTATGGCAAGGTCGCTGGTTACGCTCAACGATTCACAAAACCACCACCCATCCACCAGGCATAAGCCGTTGTTTTGGGTGTCAAGAGATGCACCGGGAACAATCGTATGGATTGCCTCGTTCAGGGAAAGGCACGAGGCTAGAAGCTGCACCAGTCGTCGAGAAACAGCCAAGACAGACTCAAAGCACTGCGCTAACTCTTTGCGAACGCGAGCACTTCGGGCAGAGTCACACGGCCTTCGTACAGGGCCTTGCCTATGATCACGCCGTCGAAATTCGGCCTGCGTGCGGCTATGTCTCGGAACTTCTCCACGTCCGCCCCGCAGCCTACTCCGCCCGAAGCTATGATGCCACAGGGCACGCTGGCGCACATCTCGTCCTGCGCCTCATAATTGGGACCGGCCAGCATACCGTCGCGGGAAATATCAGTGTATATGATGGTCTGTACGCCAAGTTCGGCCACTGTGCGGGCAAGGTCCAAGGCCTTTGCCTCGGCAGTGTCCACCCAACCGCGAACGGCCACTTTGCCCCCCTTGGCGTCTATGCCCACGGCGATGCGCGGGCCATGCGCCGCTGCCAGTTCGCGGATAAAGTCCTTGTCTTCCACCGCCCTTGTCCCGATTACAACGCGCGACACCCCGGCCTTGAAGGCACGCTCCACATTGGCAAGACTTCGCATACCGCCGCCCATCTGGACCTTCAGGCCCGTGGCCGATATGGCCTCGATGGCCGCCCAGTTGGAGGGCGTGCCACTGAAGGCACCGTCCAGATCCACGACGTGGACCCATTCCGCACCGGCTAGGGCAAAGTGGCGTGCAGGCTCGGCTGGATCAGCATGGTACACGCTCTCTTGCTCGGCCTTGCCCTGCACAAGGCGGACGACGCGGCCATTCTTGATATCGACGGCGGGATAAATGATCATTGTGGGAGCCAGTTAAATGATTCGGGAGAGAATAACCAGTGTTTTCTCCCTCAGCAATATACAGACAGGCTCCCGGATGCCGCTTTTCGCAGTCTCCGGGAGCCCTGTTTGCCAATTAACACTAGCGACTATGCGGACAGGCTGCCCGCCACCTTGGCGAGGTTGTCCGCGCTCATGCCGAGGATTTCCATCACCATGTCGCCGGGGGCGGAGATGCCGAAGCGGTCGATGCCGACAACGGTCGAGGCATACTTGTACCACAGGGCGCTTACGCCAGCCTCGATAGCCACACGCTTTGTGCAGGCTGCGGGCAGGACGCTCTCCTTGTACTCGGCGCTCTGCGCGTCAAAGAGGTTCATGCTGGGCATCGACACAACGCGCACGCCCTCGCCAAGGCTTTCGGCAGCCTTCATCGCGTGCTGAACCTCGCTGCCACTGGCAATGAGGATGAGCTTGAGTTCGCCCTGCTCGCGCTTGGCAACGTATGCGCCCTTGAGCGTGCCATTGCGACGGGCCTCGACGGACAGGCTGCCCATGTTGGGAAGGTCCTGACGGGAAAGAATGAGGGCCGTGGGGCCATCCTTGCGCGACATCGCGGAGGCGAACGCAGCGGCGGTTTCCTCGCCGTCGGCGGGGCGGATTACGCTCAGGTTCGGGATAAGGCGCAGGGAGCTTGTCGTCTCGATTGGCTGGTGAGTGGGGCCGTCCTCGCCAACGCCCACGCTGTCGTGCGTAAAGACGTACTGGACGGGCAGACCTGCCAGCGCCGCAAGGCGGCAGCTCGGACGCATGTAGTCGCTGAAGGTGAGGAAGGTGGCGCCGGAGGGCATCCAGTAGCCGTCGTAGGCTATGCCGTTCATAATCGCGCCCATTGCGTGCTCGCGGATGCCGTAGCGCACGTTGCGTCCGGCGTAATTGTCCGCGCTGACATCGCCCACGCCGTCGATGTAGTTCTTTGTAGAGCCGTATAGGTCGGCGCTGCCGCCGATGACGCGGTCGAGCTTCTTGGCGATGGGCTGGAGCACCATGCCGCCGGAAACGCGGGTGGCGAACTTCTTCTCGGGGTTGAAGGCGGGGATGACGGCCATCAGCTCCTCGGCGGAGGGCATGGCGTCCTTGAGCGGCTTTTCGACATCGGCGGCCAGCGCGGGATTGGCGGCGGCCCAAACGTCGAAGCGGGCCTTCCAGTCGTTGTAGTTCTTAATTTGCGCGGCCTTGCGGGCGGCGAAGAACTCGCGCACCTCTGTGGACACGTAGAACTTCTCCCCGGCTGGCAGGCCTAGTGTGGCATGCGCCTTGTCGGCGAACTTCGCACCGCCCTCTCCGTGGCCCTTGGCAGTGCCCTGCACTTCCTCGATGCCCTTGCCGATGACGGTCTTGACGATGACAAGCTGCGGCTTGCCATTCTTTGCGCTGCGGGCCTTGTCGTAGGCGGCGGCGAGCGCGGCGGGGCTGTGCCCGTCGGTGACTGTCTGCACGTCCCATCCGTATGCCTCGTAACGCTTTGCCGTGTCCTCGCTCTGCGAGACACTGGCCATTGCGTCGAGCGTCACATCGTTCGAGTCGTAGAACAGGATAAGGTTGTCCAGCTTCCAGTGGGCGGCGAGGGCGCTCGCCTCGCTCGCAACGCCTTCCTGTATGCAACCGTCGCCTGCGAGGGCGATCACCGCGTAGTCGAAAATCTCCGCGCCCTCCTTGTTGAAGCGGGCTGCGTTCATCTTGCCCGCGAGGGCAAAGCCCACCGCGTTGCCAATGCCCTGCCCCAAGGGGCCTGTCGTACACTCCACGCCGGGCGTCTCCATGTATTCGGGGTGGCCGGGGGTCTTGCTGTGCAGCTTGCGGAAGCTCTTCACGTCGCCCAGCGACACGTCAAAACCAGCCAGATGCAGCCAGCTGTAGATGAACATGCTGCCGTGACCACCGGAGAGCACGAAGCGGTCGCGGTTGATCCAGCGAGGCAGATCGGGGTTAACGTTCATGCACTGGCCAAAGAGCACAGCGCCCAATTCGGCGCAGCCAAGGGGCAGGCCGAGGTGGCCCGAGTTGCAGGCGTGCACGGCGTCGATTGCGAGGCCGCGGGCCTCGTTGGCAGCTTTGAGAAGGATATCGGAGTTCATGGAATACGGTTTTTCTTGAGCTTACCCGAATAGCGGTCCGGCCCGCCAGAGCGAGCATTTATGACCCCTAACAATAGAATGAACCGACAGGCCGGGAGAAGCCGTTGTATAAATAAAGAGCTAGCCTTCAAATCAGCGCAAAGCCGCGCCGCCTTTCAACGTTTTTCATACATGGAGGCAACATTGCTTTGCCGTACAGTCAAGATACTCGGCCAAACAGTTCGGTTTGCTCAGGCATCGTTTGACATGTGCAGACTCATTTGTGAAACTGAACCCACCCTCCTTCTTTACAATGCGCACGACGAATACCCCCGTCGGCCTGCTTGCGCGGGCCATTTTCGCAACTTCCCTGCTCGCTGCCATGCCAGCCCAAGCCAGCGACACCCGGCCCGACTGGGCGGACGAGACCCGGCCAAGCGCGGGACTAGTCGCCCCCTTTGCCACGATGGCCCTGTTCCCGGACGAGGCCTCGGCCCTTGCGGCAGGGTCGAATCTCAAGGCCTCGCCGTATCGCCAGTATCTTAACGGCGAGTGGAAGTTCGCTTGGGTGGACCATCCTTCCAAGCGCATCGCTGGCTTTGCATCGACGAATTTTGACGACAGCGCATGGGCCACGATTCCCGTGCCCGCGAACGTCGAGATCGAGGGCCACGGCATCCCGATCTACACAAACATCCAGTATCCTTTCGGCCACCCCACCCCGCCGGACATTCCGGGCGATTACAACCCGGTGTCCGCCTACCGCAGGACGTTCACGGTTCCCGAAAGCTGGGACGGGCGCGAGCTGTTCCTGACTTTCGACGGAGTGAACAGCTTTTTCTACCTCTGGGTTAACGGCGAGAAGCTCGGCTTTTCCAAGGACAGCCGCACTCCGGCCACCTTTGATATTACCCAATACGTGAAGCCGGGCGAGAATCTGCTGGCTGTGGAGGTGTTCCGCTGGAACGACGGCTCGTATATCGAAGATCAGGACTTCTGGCGGCTCTCGGGCATTTTCCGCGATGTGTATCTCTGGAGTGCGCCAAAGCTGCGCATTGCGGACTTTGAGGCGGTGCCAGCCGCAGCGGAGTGTAGCTACATAGAAAATGATGCCGTACTGAAGCTGACCCTGAAGCTCGAAAACCACAACAAGGCCGAGTCGGCCTTTCACTTCAGCCTGAGCCTGCTGGATGCCGGGGGCGAACTTGTCACCCAGATAAGCAGCCACGATGCGAGCGACCCGGACTTCGCCCCGGCGCAGCGGCTTGCTGGTGGCAAAACGGACAGTATTTCCCTTGTCCTGCCAGCCGGTAAAGTGAATCTCTGGTCCGCCGAATCGCCCTACCTTTACACCCTGCTGATCAACCTTCTGGACGAGAGCGGCACCGTCACGCAATGCATACCGTGGAAGGTCGGCTTTCGCGATGTGCGCATAAAAGGCGGCCAACTTCTGATCAACGATCAGGCAGTGCTCTTTCGCGGGACAAACCTGCACGACTGGGACCCGGACTCCGGGCATGTCTATACCCGCGAGCGCATGATCGAGGACATCGTCCTCATGAAGCAAAACAACCTGAACGCCATCCGCACCTGCCATTACCCGAAAGCGCCGGAATTCTACGCTCTTTGCGACGAATACGGCATGTACGTCATAGACGAGGCCAACATCGAATGCCACGGCTGGCAGCAGCTTTCCAGCGAGGCGTCGTGGCAGACGTCCTTCCTTGAGCGCATGGTGCGCATGGTGGAGCGCGACAAGAACCATGCCTGCGTCATCACATGGAGCCTCGGCAACGAGGCTGGCATGGGCGACAATTTCCGCGTCAACTACGCATGGGCAAAGGAGCGCGACCCGTCCCGCCCCGTCCAGTACGAGGGCGACCGCGCAACCGAGGTTAGCGACGTGTTCTGCCCGATGTATCCGAGCACGGAAACTTACGCTAACTACGGAGACCTGCCCCGCACAAAGCCCATAATCATGTGCGAATACATACACGCGATGGGCAACTCCACCGGCGACATTCAGGCCTACTGGAAGCCGATTTACGATGGCAAGCCTCACATGCAGGGCGGCTACATCTGGGACTGGGTGGATCAGGGTCTGCGAACCCCCGTCCCGGCGGGCAAGAAGAAGGTCGTGATGGAGAACCCGAAGTCCGTTCCATACGACCCCGCTCTTGGTTACTTTTTCGCCTACGGGGGCACCTTCGGCCCAGAAGGTACGCCCAGCGACGGCGTCTTTTGCGCCAATGGCATAGTGGCGGCGGACCGCACTCCGCATCCCGGCCTTGCCGAGGTGAAGAAGGTGTACCAGCCCATTCAGATGCGGGCGGGAGACCTTTCCAAATTCGAGATTGTAGCAAAGAACTGGAACGACTTTACAGGCACCGATAACCTCGTGTGCAGGTGGAAGCTGCTCTCAGACGGCAAGGCCGTGCAGAGCGGCACGATCGAGGGCCTTGACATAGGCCCCCGCAAGGAGAAAGCCATCCAGATTCCCGTCAAGGGCAACATAGAAAACCTTGGCGAGTGTTTTCTTGAACTGAGCTTCAGCCTGAAGGGCGACACAGCATGGGCCAAGGCCGGGCACGAAGTGGCATGGGAGCAGGTCTATCTGCCCAAGGACGTCTGTACGTTGCGCGGACTTGGCGAGGTGTCTCCGGCCCTTACCCTATCCGATACACCCGACGCCATGCTCGTCGGCAAGGGGAAAGACCTGAGCTTCCGCATCGACCGCAAGAGCGGACTTATCTCCTCGATCATAATCGGCGGCAAGGAACTACTGGTCGAACCGCTCGGCCCGAACTTCTGGCGCGCGCCCACGGACAACGACCGCGGCAGCAACATGGCCGACGCAACGCCCGCAAAAAGCGAATGGTCCCCCGGAGGCATAGGCATGTGGCGCAAGGCGCACGAGAGGCTAATTACGGACAGCGTCGAAGCCGCCGCGCAGCCCGACGGCTCGGTGATAGTCACGACCAAGGCGCATATCGAAGAGCCGAAATGCTCCATGACCATCACATGGCATATCAAGCCCAACGGCAGCATATTTGCGCAAATGGACTTTCTGCCCGCCAATCATGGCTACCTACCCGAGCTACCCCGCTTTGGCATGGCGACGGTACTTAACGCTGGCTTCGAAAACCTGAAATGGTATGGCAAGGGGCCGCAGGAGACCTACTGGGACAGGCAGGACGCCCGCGTGGGCATATTCTCCGGCAAAGTGAAGGACCAGTTCACCCCCTACTTGATGCCGCAGGAGTCGGGCAATAAGGAAGGAGTCCGCTGGATGACGATCCGCAACGACGATGGACTCGGCATCCGCATTGAGCCGCGCCCGCTGATGGGTTCGGACATCATTATGGACTATGCGAAGCCAGCGCCCACCCTGTCCATAAACGCCCTGCACTACACCGACGACGACCTTTTCTGCGCCAGCCAGCACGCGAATTACTACCCCTACATGCTGCCCGAGCGCGACACGGTGACTCTGCACATAGACCTGCGCCAGCGCGGCCTAGGCGGCGACCAGTCCTGGGGTGCCCTGCCCCACCCGCAGTTCAGGATAGACGCTTGGCCCCTGAGCTACGCCTTCGAAATAAGAATCCTGAAATAGACCAAATTATATGCCCAACACAGGCAGAGGCACGGACGCGCTCCGCCTGACTCCATACCAAGAGCAGACACACGCTGCTTTGCTTATTCGCTGGCTGCGCACCCCGCATGTCGTCCGCTGGTGGGGCGATTGTGACATAAACCGCTTCAAGGACTGCACAATCCGCATAATCGAGGCGGACGGGCACCCCATCGGCCTAGTATGCTGGCACACATTGACGCGGAAGGAACTGGACACTGCGGGCCTGACACAGGTACCCGAAGGCGGGGCTGACTTGGACATACTCATAGGCGAAGAGCACTGGCTCGGGCGCGGGGCTGGCCCGGCCGCGCTCGCGCTGGGGTGCGCCCTATGCGAGGCCGCAGGCGCGCCCTTCTGCACGGTGTGCACCTCGCTCGACAACCTGAGGGCCATGCGCGCTTACGCAAAGGCAGGCTTTCTGCAAGGCCCTGTTTTCGACGAACATGGCTACGGACCACATGTCATGATGATACGGCAGCGCAGGACCAGTTGATGACTTGAGCCTGCTTTGCCCGCCTGCTATACAATCGCTACCGATGCCCGCCGCAGAAGCCCCGCCAAAATCCGCCATGAACAGTTGGAAGGCCGACAACACAGCCCCCATCCTGGAGACGCGCGCCCTCTGCAAGTACTTCCCCGTCAAGGGCGGCATACTCATGCGCGAACGCGGCCAGCTGAAGGCTGTGGACGGGGTGAGCCTGAGCCTTGGGCGGGCAGAGACGCTGGGCCTTGTAGGGGAATCGGGCTGCGGCAAGAGCACCCTTGGCCGCTGCATAGTGCGCCTGTACGAGCCGACATCGGGCAGCATACACTTCGATGGCATGGACATCAGCCGCCTTTCCCAAGGGGAGCTTAAGCCCCTGCGGCGCAATATCCAGATGATCTTTCAGGATCCTGCCGAATCGCTCAACCCCCGCTTCAGCGTGGGGCAGATACTGGAGGAACCCTTCGCCATTCACGGCATCGGCAAGGCAAAAGAGCGCCGCGACATGGCGCGCGAGCTTCTCCGGCGCACGGGGTTGGAGCCCGACGCCGCAGACCGCTTCCCATTCGAGTTCTCCGGCGGGCAGCGCCAGCGCATAGGCATTGCCCGCGCCATAGCCCTGAACCCCCGCCTCATCGTGTGCGACGAGCCAGTGTCCGCGCTCGATGTGTCGGTTCAGAGCCAGATTATCAACCTCCTTCTTGAGCTTCAGGCTGGACTTGGTCTTTCCTACGTATTCATAGCGCACGATCTGGCCGTTGTAAGGCACATCAGCGACCGCATCGCCATAATGTATCTTGGGCGGGTGGTTGAGTTGGCCCCGGCGGACGAGATATTCTCCCATCCCCGCCACGCCTACACGCAGGCCCTGCTGGAATCCATCCCCCGGCCCGACCCTCGCTCCAAGACAAAGGCAAGGGTGCTGAGGGGCGAAGTGCCCTCGCCCATCGACCCGCCCAAGGGCTGCGCCTTCGCCCCACGAAGCCCCCTGCCTCACAGCCCGGCACAGGCACTGGTGCCCCCCCTGTGGAAGGAAGTTAGCCCCGGCCACTGGGTGGACGTTCACCCGGCCACAGTGAGGGACTGGGAAAGCCAGCTAAGCGCCGAAGAGCAGGCCCGCTTCGCCTGCTGAGAGGTTTCGCAGTGTAATTCGCCCTGATTCGGCCCTATGGGAGAATTTCGGCCTCGATTACGGGCGTCATGTCCAGCTCTCCGCTCTGCGGATTGATGCCGAAACTCACGCTCTGGCCCTCCTTCAGGCTGCCGCTGATTATCGCCCTTGCCAGGCGATTCTCCACCTGCTTTTGCAGGAAGCGGCGCAGCGGCCTTGCTCCATACACGGGGTCGTAACCACGCTCCGCAGCCCAGTCGCGCGCCTCCGGCGTCAAACTTATTGTAATCCTGCGCTCTGCCAGCCTCGCGTTTATCGACGCCACAATAAGGTCCACGATCTTAGTTATTTCCTCAAGACTCAGCGGCTTGAACATCACAACATCGTCGATGCGATTCAGGAACTCGGGCCTTACCGCGTGGCGCAGCTCCGCCATCACCTGTTCGCGCACATGCTCGGGTATCTCGTCACCACTCACCCCTTCGATAAGATAACGGCTGCCGATGTTGCTCGTCATGATGATGACCGTGTTCTTGAAGTCCACGGTATGGCCCTGCGAGTCGGTCACGCGCCCATCGTCCAAGACCTGCAAGAGCACATTGAACACATCGGGATGCGCCTTCTCTATCTCGTCAAAGAGAATGACGCAGTACGGCTTACGACGGACTGCCTCGCTCAGCTGACCTCCCTCGTCAAAGCCCACGTAGCCGGGAGGCGCGCCGATGAGCCGCGACACGGAATGCTTCTCCATGTACTCGCTCATGTCGATGCGCACGATGTTGTCCTCGCTGTCGAAGAGGCTCTCGGCGAGAGTGCGGGCCAGCTCCGTCTTGCCAACGCCAGTCGGGCCAAGGAAGAGGAAACTACCCACGGGGCGACGCGGATCTTTGATGTCCGCCCTTGCGCGCAAAATGGACTCCGCAACGAGCGAAACGGCCTCGTCCTGCCCAATGACGCGCTCGTGCAGCACGCTCTCAAGGTTCAAGAGCTTCTGCCGCTCGCCCTCCATGAGGCGCGACACGGGAATGCCGGTCCACTTCGATATAATCTCCGCGATCTCCTCCGCCGTCACCTCCTGCCGCAACAGGCGCCCTGCCCCGCCGCTTCCGGCCTCCTCCTTGGCCTTCAGTGCGGAAAGCTCGCGCTCCAGAGCGGGCAGGCGTCCGTGGCGAATCTCTGCTGCTTTGCTAAGGTCGTAGCGCCGCTCTGCCTGCTCCATTTCGAGCTTGGCGGCGTCAATCTGTTCGCGCAGCTTCTGCCCCTTGCCCAGCTCCTCCTTCTCTGCCTGCCAGCGGGCACGCAGAGCGTCGGCCCTTGCGCGCAGGTCAGCCAGCTCGCGCTTCAGCTCGGCCAGCCTCTGACGGCTCGCCTCGTCGCGCTCCTTCTCAAGGGCCGTCTGCTCGATCTCAAGCTGCATGACGCGCCGCGTAAGCTCGTCCAGCTCCGTGGGCATGGAGTCGATCTCGGTGCGTATCTTTGCGCAGGCCTCGTCCACAAGGTCTATGGCCTTGTCCGGCAGGAAGCGGTTTGTGATGTAGCGGTTGGAAAGTATGGCCGCATTGACGAGCGCATTGTCCGTGATGCGTACGCCGTGGTGCAGCTCGAAACGCTCGCGCAGGCCGCGCAGTATGGAAATTGAATCCTCGACCGTGGGCTGATCCACGAGCACGGTCTGGAAGCGCCGCTCCAGGGCCTTGTCCTTCTCAATGTATTTGCGGTACTCGTCCAAGGTGGTCGCGCCGATGCAGTGCAGCTCGCCACGCGCCAGCATGGGCTTTAGCATGTTGCCCGCGTCAATGGCTCCGTCCGCCTTGCCCGCGCCAACGATTGTGTGCATCTCGTCGATGAAGAGTATGATGCGCCCCTCGGCGTTCTTCACCTCGGCGAGCACCGCCTTGAGCCGCTCCTCGAACTCGCCGCGATACTTAGCGCCCGCGAGCAGGCTGCCTAGGTCGAGCGAAAATATCGTCCGGTCCTTGAGGCCCTCGGGCACGTCGCCGCGCACTATGCGCTGGGCAAGGCCCTCGACAATCGCCGTCTTTCCAACGCCCGGGTCGCCGATTAGGACGGGGTTGTTCTTGGTCTTGCGCGAGAGGATGCGGATAACACGACGTATCTCGCCATCGCGGCCGATAACGGGGTCGAGCTTGCCCTTCTTGGCCATCGCTACAAGGTCCTGCCCGTACTTTTCGAGCGCCTGATAAGTGGCCTCCGGGTTCTGGCTCGTCACACGCTGCGCGCCGCGCACTTCCCGAAGAGCGCCCAGCACGCGGGCCTCGTCGATTGCAAAGCTCTTGAACAGCGCAGCTAGGGCGCGGCTCTTGTCCGTACGAATTAGGCCGAGAAAGAGGTGTTCGGCTGATATGAACTCGTCCTTGAGGCGCGTCATGGACTCCTCGGCCTTGTTGAAGGAGTCCTGCACCTCGGGCGTGATGTAGATACTGTCCGCGGCGACGCTGCCCGTCACTGATGGAATGCGGTCCAGCTCTCGCGACAGGGCTAGATCGAAGGCCGATTCCTGCACGCCGAGCTTTTGCAGAACCGCAGGCACGATGCCCCCCTCCTGTGATAGCAGAGCGCCAAGTAGATGCAGTCCGCTAATCTGCTGGTGGTTGCGGCGACGGGCAATCTGCTGCGCCTCCATGACGGCGGCGGCGGCTTTCTCGGTAAAGCGGTTCATGTCGAGGTTCATGCAATTACCCATGCATATGCCGGGCCAGAGACAATCACAATAAGCCAAGCGCATAACAACTTGCTACGCTTTGCTTTACGAGCCATGCCCAGAGGCGGAACCCAGTATTAGCGACATGCTGACACAGTGCTGTATCCACAGCTGGGGACCAATTGGCGCATTGTAAGTTATCGCATATGTCTTGAAAATAACGCAGCATACGCGCAATGTCCTAAGCGTGCATATTGCTAGATGCCTGATACCCCACTTGTGCGCACTCTCTCTCTGCGCCGCGTTGTTCGCGGAAGATGCCGCGCCTGCCAAACTGGCTACCGAAGAGGCAGCAACTAACACTGCTCCGGCAGCGGAAACCCCGGCGAGCCTTGAAGAGAAAACCTCCCAAGGCAGTATCGAGATAACTCCGTATTCCGAAGAGAGGCACAGCTTTATCTACTACTTCGAGCACCGCGCCCTGCCACGGCTCTGGTTCACCTACCCGGAGCAGATGTGGGGGGCCTTTGTCGAAATTGGCAAAGAGGAGTTGCAACGCATATTCGACCTACTTCAAGAGGCCTTTGAAGTCAGCTACCCGGACGAGCGCGCCCAACTGGACCTAGAACGTATCAAGCTGGAATGCGGAGTCGAGGGATGGCTCGTGACATTCCCCAAACCCGAACAGACCCCGGAAGCCAACTTCGCCGCGCTGGTCTTCGACGGAGAACAGCTCCGCTACATAGTGGGCGAATACAACGACCTTACCGGGCCAGTCATTTGGTTTCTATGTGAATGGCACTTCGACTATGAAAGCGGTGAACTTGGGATGCACGGCAACAAGGGCGTTCGCGACATAGGCACCAAGGACAATTTCCTTTCCGAACTGAACAGCCTCTTGGCCGAAGAGATTTCCCTGCGAAGCGGAGTAACTCCCTCAGAAGAGGCTCCGCAAACGCAGACGCCAGAAACATCCCCGGACACTCCGGCTCCGTAAATGACGGCTACACAATAGCATTTTGGCCCGCAATCCATACCCCATAACACTCCACACACAAGTGAAACGCTCCCTAGCCTCTTCCTGCGCAAAGCTGCTCAGCTTCCTTGCGCCTCTGTCCCTGCTCGCCCTCATGCCAGCCTGCGTTCCGACGGCTCCAAGCGTGCCATCGCAGAGCGGCGAACTTGGCGGAGTGCAGGTAAACATCCTTCGCGATGACAACCATGGCATAAGCTGGAACATCCCCAAAGCTTTTCCGGGGCATTTCACTAAGGACGAACATGCCACGATGGCCTTTGAGTTCAACGGCAACGGCATAACGACCCTGTCCGTCATTAACCTTCACGGGCTGGATCCGGATGAATATGCATTGGCTTGCGCCAGTCTGCGCAGCATGAACATGCAATACCCCTCGCCCCAAACACGCCAACTGCCATCGACGTATCAGGACGGAGTAAAGTGGCTGCACTTCGAAGGCACTGACGATTTCCGGGGGGCAAACGTAAAAATGCGCTTCAGCGCGGCCAAGCACAAGGGGCTTCTGATCACGATGTTCGGATTGGACATGTCCGCGTTAAGGCAACCTTTTGCCTCCCCACCCGTCGGAGACCTGTGGCAGTATGTCCGCTTCGACTCCGAGCCAAGGCCCTATGAATCGCTTGCGCTTAATGGTGCCGAACTGCGCAGGCACGAATCCCGTATCTCGCAGATTGCATACAGCTACTACGAGCGCAAACGCTATGCCGAAGCCATCCCATTTCTGGAACTGCTCTGCAAAATCAATCCATTATCTTCAGGACATGCCGAAGGATTGGCTGAGAACCTTCTGGCCTCCGAAGACTATGAAAAGGCCGAACAGCGTATAGCGGAACTGCGCATAACATTCCCACAAGCTTCCGGGCTGATTTGGAGACATGCCGTGGCGATGGGAAAGCTTGGCCGCGATACAGAAGCGATGGAGTATTTCAACAAGGCGCTCTTCGAGAAGAAAAGCAACCAATCAAACGCCATCGGAGCTTACCTGAGCTATCTTGCGGAAGAGGAGCTTCTTGCAGAGAACGTGGAGATTGTCCGCGAACTAGTGAACCGCTCTGGTGACGTGGGTCTGCAAACGTTCCTGGCAAGAGCATATCTGGACAGCGGCGACAAGGAAAACGCCCGCAAGGTGACAGATGCATTGGTGGACAAGTGCGAGGTATTCCCATATCTGGCACATTCGGTAATCAGCATATACCTCGACATCGAGGACTACGATCAGGCCCTCGAGATTGCCCGGCGCATAGCAGCGCAGAAAAACCCGATGGGCAACTACCTAGCGGCCGCAACCCTGATGCGCGAGGGCCGTTACAGCGAGGCGAGGGACGAAGTACTGCTCTGCCTTGAAAAGACCCCCTCCGACCAGAATGCAAAAGACCTGCTCGATGGCATCAACGCTCAACTCGGCAAAGCAGATTCCTCCTCCTTCCGCACGCCTATTGAGGCCGTGCCGCTGCCCGAATTCATGCAGACGCTCATTCCAGAGACCCCCGAAGGCTTCGACGCCGACTTTGGCTGCCATTACATCCACTATGGCACGGCCTACCTGTTCCAAAGCGACAAACGCCTGCGTCGCACGATGTATGGCAGCTACTCGGTGTCCACGCTCGAAGCCATCCGGCGCATGAACGACCTGCGCTTCCCCTTCGACCCCCTTTACGAGCGCGTGTATGTCAACTTCTTGCGCGTGTATGGCCCTGACGGCGAGCTGCTTGGCGAAGTGAAGCTGGACGACTGCTACACTGCCAACGACCCGGACAAGGTGCTAATGAGTCAGAAAAAGGAGCTGCATATCCCTGTCCCCATGCTCAGCCCAGGCTGCCGTGTGGACTTTGCCGTGAGCTTCGAGACGCTGGGACGCACCAAGAAGATGCCCTACCAGCTTCGCCAGCTCGGCATGGGCCTGCCTGTTCTTCTCAGCTTTACAAGTTTGGACGGGGAACGTGAAAAAATCGCCACCTTCAGCGCCAACGGAGTATTGACAGGCCCGGCCAGCGAGGAGGCCCCGGACGCGGCTCCGTCCTTCTTCTACGTCGTAAAGCCCGAGGTAAACATCAACTGCCCAAACCTCCCTTCCCCCTCACAGTATGTGCCAAGTGTCTGGATATGCAGCAGCGAGGACAACTGGGCAGACGAAGTGAAGGAGTACTACGACGTTGTGAAGTTCATCGACGAGACAAGCCCCGAGGCCGAGGCCAAGGTGAAGGAACTTCTGCCCGAAGACTGCACGCCTGAACAGGCTGTGCAGATCCTGAGCGACTTTGTGCGCAGCAACCTGACCTACCACGGCATAGAATTCGGTATGCGCGCAATGGTGCCCAACCGCTGCTGCGAAATCCTGCGCAACCGCTACGGCGACTGCAAGGACCACAGCTTCCTACTGATGCACATGCTCCGCACAGCAGGCGTCAAGGCCAATCTGGCCCTCGTGGACAGCAGGCGCGACATCAACGCGGATGTGCCAAACTCCGGCCAGTTCGACCACATGATAGTGTATCTGCCAGAGTATCAGGGCGGGCGCTTTATCGACGCCACCGAAAAGGGCCTTAGCGAGATACACGACCCCATTTACCTAAGCGGCAGCCCGGCACTAATTCTTGATCTGGAAAATCCGCGCATGGAATACGTAGCCAAAGCTCAGCTTGGCATCAACGGCTTCGACATCCAGCGCAAGGTCAGCGTGCTGGCCGACGGCTCTGCACTGGTCGAGGAAACGGTGAACTTCCGTGGCCTTTGGGCAGCCATGATGCGGGGCTACCTGCGCTACGTTTCACCTGCCGAATATGCCTCCACGCTGCTCCCGGAACTGAAGGTGGACAATCTGCGCAGCGTCAAGAGCATCAGCGTGGAGAATCTGGACAAGATGCGCGAGAACGTAGTCATGAAATACAGCTACAGCATCGATCACGCCTTTGCCAGCACCGGAGAACTGCTCGTGGGCAGCTCCCCCCTTACATGGGAAATGTGGGAAATGCATGTACCCAACGACATCCCCCAACGCACCCTGCCCATACTCCAGCGCAACCATGCCGTGTTCAACTCTACTACGAGCATCACGCTGCCAGAGGGCTTCCTGCTCGCCAGCCAGCCTCAGGCACAGCTTCTGGACAACAAGTATCTGTCCTTCAAGATGGATTACTCGAACGGCGGCGATACACTGACAGTCAACGGAAGCTACTCCCGCTTCAGCGGGCTTTACGAGGCAAGCGAACGGGACGAGCGCGAGGCTGCCTACGCACAGGCGCGCAAGTCGGCCTCCACGCCTATCGTGCTTGTAAACTCCGCCACTCAGGGCAAAATAGCAGCTCAGTAACAGCCCCCTTCGCTATGCCCATTCGCCCCCGCTCCAAGATTGTAGAAAGCATTACGGTGCTGGATTTCTTCAACACCGGCCGCGACCAGCTAAAAATGAGCATTGTAGCGGGCGAACGCGGCATCAAGAGCCTCGTACACGACAAGAGCATCAACCGCCCGGCACTGGCCCTGACGGGATACTTCAAGAGCTTCGCCACCAAGAGAGTGCAGGTCTTCGGAGCCGGCGAGATAGCGTATCTTCGCGACATAAAGGAGGATAAGCAGTACAAGGTGATGACCGACATAGCGCGAAGACACATCCCGTGCATGATCGTGACGCGCAACCTAGTCCCTCCTCAGGCGATGGTGGAGGTGGCCAACGAGAACGACACCCCGCTCATCCGCACATCACATTCCACGAGGGATTTTCTCGCAATGGCCACCCTCCAGCTCGAAAACATGTTCGCGCCCAGAGTATCCGAACACGGCACCCTGATGGACGTGAAGGGCATGGGCGTGCTAATCCGAGGCGACAGCGGCGTGGGCAAGAGCGAGTGCGCCTTGGCCCTCGTGGAGCGCGGATACAGCCTAGTGGCCGACGACAAGGTGAACATCAAGCTGATTAACGAGAAAGACCTCGTCGGTACAAGTAACGAGATAAACCGTGGCTACATGGAATGCCGCGGACTTGGCATAATCGACGTAGCCGAGCTGTTCGGCATACGAGCGGTTCGCACGGAAAAGAGCATCAACCTTGTCATCACCTTCACAGCTTGGAAGGAAACTGACGAGGAGGAGCGCACCGGCCTTGAGCAGGAGTATTTCGACATACTCGGCATTCAGGTGCCCCATGTGCGTTTTGCCGTCAAACCGGGGCGAGACCTAGCCCGCCTTGTGGAAGTGGCCTCGATGGTGCAGGCCCTAAAAATGATAGGTCACGACAGCGCCAAGGAGTTCAACGAGCGCCTGATAAGGCAGATGACCCCAGACTACCACGCCGACGGGATATAGAGGCCGCCGCTGACAACTGTTTTCGTCGCGAGAACGTGGATTTGCCGATGGATGTCTTGGCTTCGTAAACGAGTAGTATTGAATGAAACCCGACGAGCTTACGGAACGAAGCCAGACGCAGCAAAGACCGTTCGCAGCAGAAACCCAAGGTTATAGAGGTGCCCTGTACAAGTCATGTATTGGGAAACTGTTGAGGCACGAGCTAGCTCGTATAGCTTCCACGCTTTAGCTAACCGCGTGTAACTATACGCGAGGAACTGTCCGGATATACCAATTTGCGGTCAGCCTCCTACGGCTGCACCCTAATACCCCTTCTCAGGAAAGTCGGCACATCCAGATCCTCGCCCTGATACAGGTTTGCCTCAGTCTTGTCGAAAAAGCCGCGCTGATCATCCACCTTGAAGTCGAACTCATCCTGCGAAGCCTTCTTGGAAGCGGACGGCTCCTTGGACGGCAGACGATTCACATCCGTTGCCGGAGCCTCTGGCAAAGGCCTGCGCGCCGCAGCATTGGCAGCCGCACCCGAAGCCGCAGCCATCCTCCTACGCTGCGCCGCCGCGCGCGCACTGGCAGCATTCGCCGCCCCGGCGGCCACCTCCGTTGCTCCAATAACCGTAATCTGTATGGCATCGCGCATGGCCCCGTCCACAACAGCTCCAATGACGGTGTTCTGACGGCTGCCGAACTTGTCGCAAACAGCGTCCATAATCTGATTCACCTGCGCCATAGCCATATCCGGCCCGCCGCAAATGTGTATGATCAGGCTGTCCGCCTTGTTGACATACTTGTACTCGGGCAGGTGCAGCAGGGGGCAAAGATCCAGGTCCGCCAACGCCTTCTGCACACAGTCCTCGCCCTCGCCTCGACCTATGCCGAAGAGCGTCTTGCCACCGCGGAAACGGAAGGCGTTGCGCAAGGTGGCAAAGTCCACATTCATAAGCCCGCTCTGGAACAACATGGACCAGATGGCCTTCACGCCCTGACTGACCCACTCGTCCGCCACGGCAAAAGCCTCCAGCACCGTGGCCTTCTCGTCCACCTGCTGTAAAATCATGTCGTTTGGCAGGGCGATGACGGCGTGGCAACTCTCGCGCAGCTCCGCCAAGGAATCCTCAGCCTGCTGACGGCGCCGCTCGCCCTCACGCGTGAAAGGCATGGTGACAAAGGCTAGGCACACCGCGCCCGCCTTCTCGGCAGCCCGCGCCAGTACCGGAGCCGCGCCACTGCCCGTTCCACCACCAAGCCCGGCGAGCAGGAACACCAAGTCCACCCCGTCCACCATCTTCGCTATCAGCTCCTCGTCGCCCTCGGCAGCTCGGCGACCAATCTCGGCCTCGCCCCCGGCGGACATGCCCCGCGTAAGCGAACGGCCGATGAGCAGCTTCTCCTGAATGGGCGAAGCGGACAAAGTCTTGGTATCGGTATTGACCACGGCAAGGGCCACCTGCCCAAGATCGTCCAGCTTGATGCGATCCACGGCATTGTTGCCCGCCCCGCCCACGCCGATAATCTTGATGCGAATGGCCTGACGCCCATCCAAGTCCTGAAGCCCCTGAAGTATCCCCTCGTTATCCATCGAAGTATGTGTAAGGGTGCGTCCCGTTGTTAGCGTGCAAATATCCCGCCCAGCTTGCCCAGCCAGCGACTCTTGGACCTCTCGCTCTGGCGCTGACGCATTGCATTGAAACCCTCCGAGAGCAGACCCAGAGCCGTGCAAAACTCCGGCGCACGCAAGGACTGCTCACTGACCCACTGGGGACACTCGCCAACGCGGGCCTGCACGCCGAGCACTTCGTGCGCAAGATCGCAAATCTGCGCCTGCCGCGCCGTGCCGCCTGTCAAAATCACGCCTGCTGGCAGGTTCTGTGCGCTAATCTCGCTGCCCAGTTGATTCTTCACAATGGTGAAAAGCTCGTCCAGGCGCGCATGAATGATCTTGTGTATGGACATGCGGGAAATGGGCCGATCGCCAATCGTAAGATCCCCGATAAGCATCACAGTGTCGTTCTTGTCGTTGGCATCCACGACAGCCTTGCCGTAGCGCAGCTTCACGCTCTCGGCATAGCGGGCGTTCATGCGCAGCCCGATGGCCAAGTCGTTTGTAAGATGGTCGCCGCCGACAGGTATCACACCCGTGCGCACAATCGTGCCACTACGGTAAAGGGCGTAATCGGTCGTTCCTGCGCCAATATCCAACACAAGAACGCCGCTCTTCTTTTCCTCCTCGCCAGCCACTACACCGGCGGACGCAATCGAAGACACCACGATGCAGTCAACATCCAGACCAATACCATTTATTACGTGCAAATAGTCGGCAGTGATGCGCTCGTCCCCGTGGACATGCCAGTAACCAGTCTCCACCCTCTGCCCGCTCATGCCCACCGGGTCCGCCACGCGGCGCCCGTCGAGCACGTAGCCGCAGCATTCGTGATGAATGTATAGGCGGCCCGTTGGCAAATCGCGCATCTTGGCGCTCTCCCTTGCCCGGCGCAGGTCGTCCTCGCGCACAATGCCGTCAGCCGCGCTCACGCTGGCCACGCCGCTGTCCGCAAAGCCCTGAAGGTGTGCGCCCGACATCGCCAGATACACCCCCTCCACCTGCGCCCCAGCGCTCTTCTCGGCGGCTGCGATGGCGGCGTGCGCACAGTCGCACACCTCTCTCTGATTGGAAATATGCCCCTTGCGTATGCCGGAGCTTGTCGCCTGCCCGGTGCCGATGATGTTCAGGCTGCGCCCGTTGGCGATCTCCGCCACAAGAACGGCCACCTTGCTCGTGCCAATTTCCACCGCTGCAACAATTCTGCTCTGTGCCATCACTTTGCCTTGCCCTTGGTAGTGCTCTTTGAAGTGCTCTTCTCGTATTCGACCGTGGCCATGCCCGGAATGCTCAGATCCACGCGCAATATGGGCCTTGGATCCTTGGCGGCCCCCTCCTGCACAATCTTTTCCAGACGCCGCAGCTGGTCGTCCACGTTGTGAATAGAGAAAATGATCGTTCCCATGGTCCTACTGCCCATCTCGACATAGGACACCGCGCTTTCCGGGCCACGGTAACGAGTGAAGGACACCGTCCGCCAGTCCGTGTACAGCTTCGGCCAACCAACGCGCGCCCTGTCAAGAAGCAGGGCCACAGGTTCGAGATCTCCCAGAGACTCGTAGCCGTCGCGCTTCAGGCGCAGGGTAACCCCGTCGATATGCGGCAGGGCGCGTATGGTGTTCGCCGGATAGCCGTAGCCTTCAAACACCGTGCCATCGCGGGCGATTAGCAAGGTGCGCACATCGTTGGCCGCCACCTGGGCACGGGCGCGCATGATGGGCATACGCTCGCGAACGTCCACAAGCAGACGATCCGGCAGGCGCAGCGTGACCGAGGCGCTCTTCACCTGCCCCTGGGCCTCCAACTTTGCCCTGAGAAAAGGCAGATCCAGCCCGCTCAAGGCAATGCTCTGCTTCAGATCCAACACCTTTACGAGCCAATTGAGGTCCAGTACCCCGTCGGTATGAAAGGCGACATTGTCCAGACTAGCCGACGGTTCCAAGGCACTCCTGTCCTTGGAAGCGGAATGAAAGGAATACGCAGCCGCCCCGAGCACCCCGGCAGCCAGAGCCACCATGCCAGCCCAACGGCCTATGCGCAGCCACTTGCGCCGCAGAGCAACTCCGCTCGTGGAGCGCCTGCGCCCTCCCTGCTGGATGTCGCTCCACTCGCGACGAGCGGCGGGGGCCTCGCTGGACTGGGGATTGTCTGCCATTAAAAGGAGTTCTAAACTATTGCGGGGAAACGCTCAAGGGCGGGTGCAAGCATTCGGGCAACAAGTTGCTCAAAAGTCAGACCGATGCAGGACGCACTCTTGGGAAGTAGGCTCGTGGCCGTCATGCCGGGAAGAGTGTTGATTTCCAGAAACACCGGCTCCCCGCCCTCGGGTAGGATGAAGTCAGCCCTTGCAAAATCGCGGCAGGCACAGGCGGCAAAGGCCAGCTCCGAATAGCGCCGCACAAGGGCCGCGCTCTCTTCCGTTATTGGAGCCGGAAAAAGATAATTCGTGGAGCCGGGCGTGTACTTCGACGCGTAGTCATAAACGCCGGACGCCGGGGCAATCTCAACTATGCCCATCGCCGCGCCGCCCAATAGACCACAGGTAAGCTCGTGCCCGCAGATGCGCTTTTCAAGAAGCCATGCGCCGCGCCGTGGCCGCGCCAGCCAGTCGCGAAGCTCTTCCGCGCCGCTTATGAAGGAAAGGCCCACGCTGCTGCCGTCGCAAGAAGGCTTGGCAACTATATGTTCGCCAAGCTCCGCCACGATGGCCCCGGCATCGTGCTGGACATAGTCCGCGCGAAGCTCGTACTGCGGAGCCACGTTAACCCCGGCCGCGCCCACGACCCGCTTGGTGGCCAGCTTGTCCATGCATAGGGCGCTGGAAACACTGTCGCAGCCCACGTAGGCAAAGCCCCCACGCTCCAACAGGCTCTGAATGCCGCCATTCTCGCCAAAGCCGCCGTGCAAGACGGGGAACACAACATCGCGGGCCGCATCCAGCCCGGCGGGCAGTTCCTCGCGCACAAGGTCCAGCTCGCGCACGGCAAAACCGTTGCGGCGCAGAGCCTCGGCAACGGCCGCGCCGGAGCGCAGCGATACCTCGCGCTCCGAAGAGCAGCCACCCATAATTACGACAATTTCCGCCATCAGAGTACATCCTCCCATTTGGAGCCAAGCACCATCACCTCGGGACAAAGCTCCACGCCGCTTTTCTCGCGCACGCTGCCGCGTATCTTGCGCACAAGGGCCAGCACGTCCTCGCTGCTCGCCCCTCCGCGGTTGATTATGAAGTTGCCATGAACCTCGGACACTTCCGCCCCGCCAACGCGCAGCCCCTTCAGGGCCGCCATGTCGATGAGCCTGCCCGCGTAGTCGCCATCCGGGTTCTTGAATATGCAACCCGCGCTCGGCTCCCTAGGCTGGGCGGCCTTGCGGGTTGCGGCGTTTGCATCCATGCGCCTGCGAATCTCTTCCGGACTTGCAATGCCCTTGGCACGGAACACAGCCGACACAGCCACCGCATCGCGAAGCTCTGCACATTCGCGGTAGCCGACGCCAAGGCTCTCCGTCGCTCGACTCTCCAGGCGCCCATCGACGGTAATAAGGTCCACGCTCTCCACTACATCGAATATCCACGAACCCATTGCCCCGGCGTTCATGCGAAGGGCACCACCCACAGTGGCCGGTATGCCCTCGAAAGGCTCAAGTCCAGTCAGGCCAAGCCGCGCCGCATCGCTGCAAAGCTGCTTGAGTCGAGTGCCCGCGCCAACGCGCAGGCGCAGCTCGTCGAGCCTCTCCACAGAGCAAAAAGCCTCTGAACTTAGCCGTATGACTAGACCCGGAAAGCCGCTGTCCAGAACCAGCAAGTTGGACCCTCGGCCCAGCGTGAACACGTCAAGTCCGCACTCGCGCGCAGCGCAGAGCAGGCCCTGAAGGTCCGCCATTGTGGCCGGCTCGGCATAGAAGCGGGCCGGACCGCCGACACCCATCGTGGTGCGCCGCCCCAGAGGCTCGTTTTCGAGGATGGGCGTCGCGCCGCTGACTCGCGCGCGCAACAGCTCGTAAGAGGATGGCTGCGGCATGTTGGCTGATGATGTACTACCCCGCTTGCGCGAGACTCTTTCCACGTAATGTTCGGCCCAGTCTTCTATATCACCTGCACCGACAAAGGCCAGCACACAGGGACGAGGCAGCGAAGAAAGCTCCGCACAAAGCTCCGCACGGGTGCCAGCAAGCTCCACGGGGAAGCCGGGCCTGAACTGAGCCAGTAGATCGCTCGAAAGTCCGCCGGGGAGGGGCCGCTCGCTGGCCGCATACACATCGAGCAGCAGCACGCGGTCCGCACTGGAGAGAACGCGGGCAAAGTCGCCCTTGAACTGCGCTGTGCGCGAATAGCGGTGCGGCTGGAACACCACGACAAGGGGCCGGTCCGGGTGCGCCTGACGCAGGGCGCGCAAGAGGGGGGAAATCTCCGAAGGATGGTGCGCGTAGTCCTGATACACGTCCAGCCCGCCGCGCTGAAGCAGGCGCATCTGTCTGCGCCGTATGCCGGGGAAATCGTCCAGGGCTGCGGGCAGAAATGCCTCGCCCATCATATGCCGCGTCACTGCAAGTGCAGCCACGGCGTTGGCCGCGTTGAACTCCCCAATCGCGCGCACATGGGCCTCGCAAGTCGGGAATTCGCCGCCAAGACGCAGAGTCTGCACAGTGCCCTCCTGCCGAAGCAGAGTGCCATCAAACTCGCATCCGGAGCCAAAGTGCATGTATTCGGGGCCGGGGTTTTCCTCGGCAAGGCGCTGAAGGACGGCGTCGCCACCGGGCAGGAACACAAGGCCCCGAGTGCGGCGGAATAGCCGCCCGAAGGCCGCCTCCATCTCGCCAAGGCTGCGGTAACGGTCCGCATGGTCCCAGTCGAGATTGGGCACCACGGTAATGTCCGGGCTGAAATGTTCTATTGTCCCATCGCTCTCGTCCACCTCGGCCACAAGCCACTGCTCCTCGCCAGCAAAGGCCGGGGCGGAGCCGTCCGCAAAGAGGCCCCCGAGTATGTACCCGGCCTCCGAACCCATGCGCCGCAGCGCGTGGATAATCATGCCCGTGGTCGTGGTCTTGCCGTGACTGCCGGCCACCGCGACCAATCGCCTCTGCGAAGCCTGCGCCGCGAGCATCTCTCCCCGGCGCATCTGTAGAATGCCCATCTCGCGCGCCATCGCACGCAGGGGGTGATCCGCCCCCACGGCCGTGGAATAGACCAGCCTGCCAGCCTCCGGGGGCAGGTCCGGCGTGGATAGAAAGCGCACCCCGTGCCTTTCCAGCAGACTGCCCACCCTTGCCGACGGATGGTCGTCCCAGCCCAGCACCTGAAGCCCGCGCTCCTGAAGGTATATGGCCAATGGACCCATGCCCATGCCGCACACCCCCGCCATCACGACTGTTTCCTTTCTCGGCTGCATATATTGCTAGGCTGCGCCCTCCCCGGCCCTTTGCTTGTTCGCTGCACTCTGTGCTGCCTCTTCGCCAAGCGCCAGCATGTCGTCGGCGATAAGCGCGGCACATTCGGGCCTGCGCGCCTGTTCTAGGTTGAAGCACATGCGCTCCAGCATCCAGTCGCTGAATATCAGGTCCAGCACCTCCGCAAGAAGGCCGTCGAGGCGCTCCTGAGGGACAAGCAAGCCGCAGCCTAGCTGCTCATGATACTGGGCATTGGCCAACTGGTGATTGTCCGCCGCGTGCGGGTAAGGCACCAGTATCGAAGGCAGAACGCATTCGGTAAACTCCGCGATACTGCCCGCGCCCGCGCGGGACACGGCCAGATCCGCCGCGTTCAAGAGCAGGTCCATGCGGTCGCAAAAGGGCAGAAAGCGCACCCTTGCCGTACCGTTCATACTGTCGGGCATTTCAAAGTCATCCTGCATCTTCTGGCCGGGACCACATACGCAGCAGACGCTTATGCCGTTGCTGCACAAGGCGCGGGCATTCGCCGAAGCCCACTCGTTAAGCGAGGCAGCACCCTGACTGCCACCCAGAACTACGAGCAGCTTGCCGTTAGCATCGAAGCCCAGAGCGGTACGGGCCTCCGCTCGGCTGCCACGGCGAATCTCCTTGCGCACAGGGTAGCCAAGGTATTTCTGCCGCGTTAGCGGAAAGCCATCCAGACGCACCCCGTCGGGCAGGTAAATATGCCTTGCGAAGTGGCGCAAGAGACGTATCGCCCTGCCGGGATTGCGGTTTGCCTCGTGCAGACAGACAGGGATGCGCTTGCACCATGCAGCGATCACTAGCCCCGCCGAGGTGAAGCC
>LVBW01000053.1 GCA_001604585.1 Puniceicoccales bacterium Verruco_02
TTCCATGCGTATTACTGACGGCCTTGTATTGCTTGTCGCATTGACAGTCATATTATCAAGCATGATCTCGCTATTCATAACATCTAATTTAATGTATTAGTTATCGTAGTTCCAGTTCCTGTTTCCCATCCCATCGGCTTATGTCCGATAGTATTACCATGTCTCCTGGCTTCAGTCCGCGTAATACCTCGATCATGGAAGCAGAAGAACGCCCAAGACTTGCAGGCACGCGGACTGCCATGTTTCCATTTGCGGATATGCGGAATAGAGTAGTGCTGCTGTTGGCCTGTACACTTGCAGGGCGGGGCATGAACACGGTGTTTTCGAGAAGCTCAAGTTCGATCGTGCCTTGGATACTCTGCTCGGCTCTGCATCCATGTGGCAGGCCGCCAGGGAAGCCCACGTCAACGCGGACGATTCCTTGTTCAACATTTGGATCGATGCGAGTAACAATCCCTTCAACATCGCCTGACGTGCGCGTATCCACATTCACTTTCTGCCCTATGGCAACCTCTCTTGCCTGTGCCTCCTGAACCTCAACGACTGCTTTAAGCCGCTTCATATCAGCTACCTGCGCAATTAGGCGTCCCTGTTCGACCTGCATACCAGGCTCAATTTCCAGCCTCTGGAGAATCCCGCGAAAACCAGCTCTTACCTCCAGAGCGTTTATCTGGCCAGATATAAGGTTCAACGCAGCGTCTGCGCTATGAACCTTGGCTTGAAGCGCAGCAAGTTGATGCTCAACAGAGCTTTCCATAAAACTCAGTCGCTCTTCTTCCATCCCGAGTCGAACTCTGCAATGTTTTGCGTGCATCACGGCTCGTTCTTTATTCAGGCCTGAGCTAAGTTGCTCTGCAAAAAGCTCTTGCTGAATACGTGCCTCAAGGTCGGCCATTTCGGAGGCTTCGCGCAGGTCCACCACCCTGCTTTTCTGTGCTAGTAGATCGCCAAGTATGCGTACTTTTCCGCTCTCCATGTCGGCACGGGCAGCGTCAAGATTCAGACGCGCATCTGCATGCTTCTGCTCCAATTCCGGGTTTGATAGGCGAACAATTATGTCATCCGGCTCGACTTCGGCACCCGATAATGCGAGCACCTCCTCAACTCTCCCGGGTGCGCGCGCGGCTATCCAGCGCACATTTTCGGGAACCAGTCTGCCAAGGCCGCGTACGTTGCGCATCATCGTTCCCTGTTCGACCTTGCCAAGCCATAATTGATCTCTGCGGACCTGAGTCCTTGGCGCATCGAGCGTAATTACGTATGCTGCAACCGCGCATAAAGCAGCCACAGCTAATCCGATGCTGAAGAAGCGACGTATGCGTTTCTTTTTTGCGAGGTCTGGTCTTGCGATGTCCATGATCGGGATGCCTGTATTCCCGATATGTAAACATTCTTTGTGCCAACATCGGTAAGTTCGTGCGAATGAACATTATGCCCTTATATGAACATATTCACGACCAGCCGACATAATCGAATAGCGTATCAACATGAGACGCTCGGAATCTCATTCTGATACACTCAAAGGGAGTCTTATCTCCGCTCTGCAACCGCCTTCGGGCCTGTTGTACAGGCTGATGCTGCCGCCATTTGCCTCGGCAATCTGCCTTGATAGCACAAGACCTATTCCAGAGCCGCCGGGCTTGGTGGAGAAGAAGGGCACAAAGAGATTTTCGCTGTCTGCAAGACCCGGCCCGTCGTCGTCAACCCATATCTGGGCATCAATGGACTGCCTGCGCCACGAAATGCGGATTCCGCCCGGACATTCGCCCAAAGCGTCGCGCGCGTTCTTGATTATGTTGATCAGCAGGTTCTCCACCTGCACGGGGTCAACAAATAATGTGCATTCAGGCCCTTCCCCGATGCTCAGGATCTTGCAGTTCTCCAGCCTTGCAACACGCTCCAGCAGTTCCAGCAGGTCCACTTTTTCCCTGTTCGGCTCGGGCAGTTTGGCCAGTCTGGAATAATCCTGCATGAACTGATTGAGCCTCTGGGCACGGCTGCCGATCACTTCGAGCGCCTCCATGAAGGACTGCTCGCGGCCAGCCAGGTCCATTTGTTGAACCCGTCCCTTCAAGCTTTGCGTTAGCGAGATGATGGGGGTCAGAGAGTTGTTAAGCTCGTGCCCCATTACGCGAATCAGCCGCTTCCAAGCACTGCGCTCCTCCTCTCGCAAGGGAGTCTTGAGGTCAGTAAGCAGGAGTATGCGTTGAATGCGGCCCTGCTGGCGGTATTCAGTACGGTGAATGAGGAAGCGACTGCTTTTGCCGGGAAGATCCAGCCAAGCCGTGCTTTCGCTCCCTGCCTCAAGTGCTCGTTGAAGCCCGACCTCGACGGCTCTTGCACCGCTTAGTTCCTCTTGCCTGCGTCCAAGGAGGGTGCCAAGTGCCAGATTGGCCATGATAATATGCCCTTGCTGATCCAAAATCAGGGCCGCGATGTCCAGCTTGTCAATCAGGCTTTGAAGGCGAAAGTCCTCTTCCAACTGGGCAAGTCGATTCTCCTGGAGTGCGTCGGCCAGCAGGTTAATTTCCTCGCAGAGTATGCCTATGCCGTCACCGGTCCCTTGGCAGTGTATCCTCCGGCTGTAATCGCCCTGTCGCATGGCCTTGATAATGTTGGCCATCGTGTTGAAAGGCGCGCGCGTAGTGTTCCAGAGGTAAGTAAGCAGGAACAAAGAGAAGAGCAGCAGCAGGGCCACGATAAGCCAAGCCATTTCGTTGCCGATCGGGAATCCGGCGTGCTCGACAATAAACAAAGAGGCCCAAGGCAGTGCAATGAGGCAGCCGATCGAAAACACCCTAGCGGGGTAAGAAAGTGAGGATGGGCCTTTCATGGCTCAATCTGCTTGAGCTTGCGGTAAAAGGTAGCCCGGCTCATACCGAGCTGTTCCGCAGCTTTGGTAACGTTGCCCTCGTGCCGCAGCAGGGCCTTGCGCATGAGGAGCTTTTCCACCTCTTCGATGCTCATCTCGTCGAGCCTGCGTGCATTGAGTTCGGACTGGCTGCGAAGAGCAAGGTCATCGAGGGCGAGTCTCTGGTTACGGCACATGAGAACACCCCTCTCAACGGCATGTGAAAGCTCGCGAATATTGCCCGGCCAAGGATGGTCCAAGATGGCCCGTTCAGCATCGGCCGCCATACCTAGGATCTTCTTGCCGTATTTGCGAGCGAAGCCATCGACAAAACTGCGGCACAGGGGGATTAGGTCTTCGCGACGCTCACGCAAGGGCGGCAGCTCGATCGGCACAGTGTTGAGGCGAAAGAAAAGGTCTTCGCGAAATGCCCCCGACTGCACTGCGGCATGAAGGTCTGCGTTGGTAGCGGCGATAATGCGAACATCGGCCTTCAGCGTGCGCGATGAGCCAACGCGCTCGTATTCGCCTGTCTCCAGAAGGCGGAGCAGGCGACTTTGCTGACCGAGAGTCATGTTGCCAATTTCGTCCAGAAAAATGGAGCCGCCCTTAGCCAGTTCGAAGCGCCCGGCGCGGTCGCATTTGGCATCGGTGAAGGCACCTTTGACATGGCCGAACATCTCGCTCTCGAACAGGCTCTCTGGCAGCCCTCCCATGTTCACGCTGATGTATGGGCCTTCCCGCACAGAGGAACGATCGTGAATGATCCGCGCAAGCACCCCCTTGCCCGTGCCGTTCTCTCCAAGAAGCAGGATGTTTGCGCGTGAGGGCGCCACCTGCTCCACGATGTCCATGATGCGGCGCATGGGTGCGCTCTCACATACAAAGCCTTCTGGTGCTCCCTGACGGCGAAGCAGCTCATTCTCCTGCTCCAGCAGGCGGTTGCGTCGGAGCATTCGCCCCGCTGTGCTGTGGCTGCGTATCTGCTGAAGAACGCGCACATTATCCCAAGGCTTTTGTACAAAGTCCGTCGCGCCGCCCTTGATGGCTTTTATGGCTAAATCTATCGTGCCCCACGCTGTCATTACCACCACGGGCAGATCCGGATCCAACTCGCGCAGACTTGCGACTAAGTCCAATCCCTCCTGTCCGCTTGTCGTATTGCGGTTGTAATTCATGTCCACGAGCGCGAGGTCCACCTGCTCCTGCCCGGCTATGCGAAGGGCCTCGCTCGGTGAGCGCGCTTCGAGGATGTTGAAACCTTCGTCCTCCAGCAAGAAACGGCCCGCGATGATGATTCCGGGATCGTCGTCCGCTATGAGCACGGTCGGGCGGGATGTTGGGCTGTCAGGTTCGTAGGGAGTGGCACCTGCCATATGCGCAGAATCTGAACTCTTGCCGTCCAAGGTCAAGCGCGGCAACGCGAACGGTGGGAAAGCCGAGTCGAACGGAGGACATGCGTTGGCGTAGAGGCAGACGCGAATCGTAAATTTAGCAAATAAATGTAGCGACCGCCCCCGCGTTTACGAAGACGGCCGCCTGTGTGCCACCACTCAAAATGCCTGCCGCTGGAACAAAGCCAGTCCATCGCGGCTACACGTATAATATGCAGGTCAAGTTAAGTCTTCAATTGTACCGAAATGCGGTTTATGGTATATTTGTGACTGACGCTTACTCCAATCTTCTGTCCGTGTTGCAGCGTACCTCCATGCAGTGGAAAGGGGATACGGGAAGCGGGCGCCCATTTGGACGGGTGTATCTTGGATGCGAGACAAGGACAGACCCCTCCGAATACAGATGGGACGGAATGAAGCGAGGGGCTGACCCCGATTACCCAGGAGTAATATTTCAGGCCACGCTCCGGGGCTGGGGAGTATTCGAACGCGGCGGGCGCCGCTGGACAGTCGGTCCGGGACAGGCGTTATTCTGCATCGTGCCATCGGATCATATATACTACCTGCCTTCGGACAGCCCGGAATGGTCATTCTTCTGGCTAACTTTCGCTCATAAATACGTAGTGGAGCGTCTGCGCGAACTGTCGCAAATGTATCCTCCGGTATTCAGTTTGGACAGCCAGAGCGCATTCATGAGCCTGTGCTTGGAGTTTTTCGAACGTAGCTGCGAAGGGCGCTTCGAAGACCACTTCGAGGAGGAACAGGCACTGTTCTCATGGATGATTGCGCTAGAAAGACATTTGCATGAGCTTGCGCATCCGGGGGACATGCGCGACTCCATGCTCGAGCAGGCCCGTCGCTATACGATGGAGAACCTATCGCGCTCCTTCGGGGTGGAGGAACTGGCGGCCCAATGTGGCATGTCGCGAAGTCATTACAGCCATAGATTCCGCAGGGCAACGGGGCTATCCCCGGCTGCTTACGTTTCAAGCTTGCGCCTTGACGCTGCGCGAAGGCTATTGACCGGCGGCAAGTTACCTCTGAAGGATATTGCAGAGGAAACAGGGTTCAGCGACGCCAATCACCTGTGCAAGCTATTCCGCCGTGCCTTCCACATGAGTCCCGGAACATACCGCAGACAGTTCGGCCTTGGAGTATTCGCAGAGGCTACAACTGAGAAGTATTTTTCAGCAAACGCCTAGGCTTCCACATCCATTGTGGCCAGCTCGTTCTGTAGCTGCTCAAGCTCGTTCAGCTTTTGCTCCCATAGGATCATGTCGGCCTCCAGCTTCACACGCCTTTTCTCAAGGGCGCGGATACGCTCTGGCGCGGCAGTGCTTTTGAAAAACACCGGTTCCAGCATGGCCTTTTCCTCCTGCGCAATAAACGCCTCATCTGAAGCGATGGCGTTCTCCAAGGTCTCGGCCTCCTTTTTCACGGGGATAATCAGCTTCTGCTTCTCGGCACGCAGACGGCGGCGCTCCTTGGGGTTCTGCACGGACTTGGCAGCCGCTGCCGCTCCATTACTGCCCGGCCCGATTCCAAGAGCGCGTTCCTCATCCACCTTGCCGATGTAGTAGGACACATTGCCCGGAAAGTTGCGCACCCTGCCCGGCTGCACCTCGATTACGCGGCTTACGAGCGGATCTAGAAAGTCGCGGTCGTGCGAGACGATGATTATCGTCCCCTCCCATAGCTGTAGGGCATCCCGCAGCATGGCCTTGGAATCCATGTCCAAGTGATTCGTCGGCTCGTCCAGAATCAGGCAATTTGTCGGCCTTAGCAAGATGCGGACAAGGGCGAGGCGGTTTTTCTCGCCACCGGAAAGCACTTTAGCGGGCTTTAGCACATCGCCACCACTAAAAAGGAAACTGCCCAATATGTCCCGTACACGGCTGCGCATGGCTTCGCTGGCCTCCTCGGAAGCAAGTTGCAGAACGCTCTTTTCAGGGTCCATCTGCGCCGCCTGATGCTGGGCGAAATAGGCAACGTTCACCCGGTCGCCAATTTTAAGTTCACCCCCGTCGAACGGCTCCACCCCGGCAAGAACGCGGGTCAAGGTGGACTTCCCGGCCCCATTGACGCCCACGATTGCAATGCGTTCGCCACGGGTGATATCGAAGCTGAGTTCCCGCAGCACTATCTGTTCGCCGTAGCTTTTTGTAAGCTGCTTGAGGCGGAACACCTCGTGCGCGCAACGCTCTGGCGGTGGAAAGCGGAAGTTGCCAAGGTGCTTTTCGTCGTTGTCTATCTCGATACGCTCCACCTTGTCCAGCGCCTTGATGCGGCTCTGCACCTGCCTTGCCTTCGATGCCTTGAAGCGAAAACGCTCTATGAAGCGTTCTGTCTGCGCCAGCTTTCGGTCCTGACTTTTCTGCGCCTGAAGAAGCTGCTCGTAGCGGGCCGCAGCCTGTTCCTCGAAGCTGGAATAGTTGCCCCGGTATGTGTCCAGACGGCTACGCGTAAGGTGAAAGGTGCGCGTGCACAGGCCGTCGAGGAAGGCACGGTCGTGCGATATGAGGATTATCGCCCCTTCGTAGTTTTGGAGATACTTTTCGAGCCAGCGCAGAGAGTCGAGGTCAAGGTGATTGGTCGGCTCGTCCAACAGCAGTAGCGATGGTTCGCGCAATAGCAGGCGGGCAAGTGCTATACGCATCTGCCAGCCGCCTGAGAATTCGCCACAGTCGCGCCCCATGTCCGCCATCGAAAACCCAAGACCAAGGAGCACTTTCTCCACACGGGCCTTCATCTTGTCGGCCTCCATGTCTTGAAGACGGTGCTCCAGTTCGCCGATGATTTGCAGGGTGTCGTCGTAGGCAGGACTGTCGTGTCCTAGCTCGTGCAGGCGCGCTTCGGCCTGCTCCACACGGCGGCGTAGAACGTGGATGTCCTCAAATGCCGCCGCTGCTTCGTCGAACACGGAGCGGCCCGGAAGGGTGAGCGTTTCCTGCGGCAGGTAGCCAATCGTGACGTATCCTGCCCTGTCCACCACGCCTGCATCAGGCTCGATCTCGCCCATTACGATGCGAAACAGCGTGGTCTTGCCAGCGCCGTTGGCACCGACAAGACCGATTCGGTCGCGCGCGCCGATGCGGGCGCTAATCTCTTCAAAGAGCGCCTTTTCACCAAAGCGGAGCGATATGCCTTCCAGTGCGAGCATTGCTAAGGGATAAGAGTATTAGGGCGCTGCATTCAACGCGAAAACCTCATGCCATGCCAGCGGCACGGCGCACAAGAGGCCTTGAATAATATGACTTCGGCCATATTACGCTGCTTCAAACAGGCCTTGGCAGTAAGGGGAATTATCGCACAAGCCCCTTCGGCCTAGCGCTCTTGAACTGATGCGCATTCTCGTAGGCGAGGGCCGTCCGAAGCAGCGTCGTCTCGTCCAATGGCTTGCCTATCAACTGCATACCAATCGGCAACCCCGAGCTGCCAAAACCGCATGGCATACTCAGCCCCGGCAGACCCGCCAAGTTCACCGATATGGTGAATATATCCTCCAGATACATCGAGAGAGGGTCGTCCACCTTTTCGCCGATGCGGAAGGGATGATGTGGGGTTGTGGGCGTCAAAAGAACGTCCACATCCTCGAAAGCCTTGAGGAAGTCGTTGCGAATGAGCGTGCGCACCTTCTGGGCGCGCAGGTAGTAGGCATCGTAGTAGCCGCTGGAAAGCGCATAGGACCCGAGCAGAATGCGGCGCTTCACCTCGCTGCCGAAGCCCTCCCCGCGGCTCTTGCAATACACCTCGTAAGTGTTCTTGGCATCGGGACTGCGGCGCGTGTATCTCACCCCGTCGTAACGGGCCAGATTGCTCGATGCCTCTGCCGGAGCTATTATGTAATAGACGGGAATGGCGTATTCGGTATGCGGTAGGGACACCTCTTTGATCTCGCAGCCTCGCGAGCGGTAAAACTCCACTGCGGCATTCACCGCAGCGCGTATCTCGGGATCTACGCCGTCTGTGAAATACTCCTTGGGGAGGCCGATCTTTACCGGTGCCTCTGGGGCTTGAAGAGCACCCATATAGTCAGGCACGGGCAGCTTCAGCGAGGTGCTGTCGCGCTCGTCGTGCCCGGCAATCACCTGAAGCATCGCCGCACAGTCGGCCACGGTCCGCCCCATGGGGCCTATCTGGTCCAGCGAGCTGGCAAACGCCGCCAGTCCGTAACGAGACACAAGTCCGTACGTGGGCTTCAACCCAACGATGCCGCAATAGGCAGCCGGTTGGCGGATGCTACCCCCGGTGTCGGAGCCAAGGGCAATCTCGCACATGCCAGCGGCCACCGCAGCGGCGCTGCCGCCGGATGAGCCGCCGGGTGTGCGCTCCAAGTCCCAGGGATTGTGAGTCTTCTGAAAAAAGCTCGTCTCGCAACTGCTGCCCATCGCAAACTCATCCATGTTGAGGCGCCCCCAGAGAATGGCGCCCGCTCCCTTGAGCTTTTCCGCCACATGGGCATCGTATGGAGAAACATAGCTCTCAAGAATGCGGCTGGCGCAGGACAGCGGGTGCCCCTTGACGCTAATAAGGTCTTTGACGCCGACAACCACTCCATCCATCGGGCCAAGGCTGGCACCGGCGGCACGGCGCTCGTCGCTGGCGGCGGCCTGCATAAGTGCGTCCTCGGCGTTGCGGTGAATGAATGCGCCGATGCGTGGTTCCAACTCGTCGCAACGGGCGATAATCGCACGCATTTTCTCTACGACAGAAGTGGCGGTATCGAAAGTTGTCAGGCTCATCTGAAAGGTATCTCTAGGCGGGAATATGGAAAAACGATTACGGCGCAGCCGGTCTATTCGGAGACAACGCGGGGCATGAGCACCTGTCCGTTGCGCTTCTGCGGAGCGTTCATGACTACATCAGCCGTGTCCATCGTCGGGGCTGGCACATCCTCTCGCCACACGTTGTAAACAGGCGCGGCGTGGGCGGAAGGCTCGACGTTGGAAACGTCCAGCTCGTCAAGACGGGCAAAGTAATCGAGCACCTTGCCCAACTGGGCCAGATACACGCGCTTTTCCTCCGGGGAGAGTTCTATGCGGGCGAGATTCGCCACGTGGTCAATGTCAATTGCGGGCTTGTCGGGCATGATCGCTGCAAGCTTGTCCGTTGCTTGGCAATGTCGCAAGGCAGTATTGCGAAGTCCCCATGCAGTAAGCCTACCCCAGAACGAGCAGTGGTGGCTCGCCGGGCATATCCTGAACGCTGCGGGCGCGGACGGAAAACACCCTCCCAACCCGTTCCGCTTCCAGAACCTCGCGCGCCGGTCCCTGTGCACACAGCCTGCCCTCATGCAGAAGCATTGCGCAATCCGCATAGCGAAGAGCGAGGTTAACATCGTGGAGTATGGCCAGAACAGCCGCCCCGGACTCTGCCCAGAGTCGGGCAATTCGTAATGTGTCGTGCTGATGCGAGGGATCGAGGTTGGCCACCGGCTCGTCCAGAAGCAGAATGCTGCCTTTTCTAGCCCAAGTCTGGGCCAGCACGCGGGCCAGTTGCACGCGCTGCCTCTCGCCGCCGGAAAGGGTCGTGTACTCGCGCTCGGAAAAAGTCTCCATCCCCACCAACGCCAACGCTTCGCGAACTATGCGCAGATCTTCATCGCTCTCGCAGGCGTCTATGTGCGGAGCGCGGCCAAGCATCACGACCTCCTCCACGCCGAAGGGGAAGTCCAACTGCGAATCCTGCGGCAGCAAGGCGCGTCGCAGGGCAAGATTGCGCGCCTTCGACAGAAAAATGCACTTCCCGTCCAAGGTTGCGCTCCCCCTGTCGGGTCGTAATTCGCCCGCTGCTATGCGCAAGAGCGTGCTTTTGCCAGTGCCGTTGGGGCCAAGAAGAGCCGTAACATTCCCCGGCACAATGTCCAAGCTAACCCCGGAAAGAATGGGCCTCCCGGAATATGAGTGCGATATGTCGGCAAGGCTCAACATATTCGTCATACCTTGGCCGGTGCAGGACTATCGACAAACAGCCCCATCAGGGAAAACGCCTGCGCGGCGCAGTCGTCCATGACTCCGGCGGCGTAGTGGTTCATCTGTTCGCCAAGTCCAATGAGATTCGATGAACCCTTTATGGCCAGATAGCTGAGGCTGCCCGTTCTGTCGAAACGCGGAGCAAAGTAGTAGAACTGCGCCACTTCCATGTCAATGAGGTCCGCCAGATCCCTGACCTTCAGATAGCGTTCCCTGAACGGTCCCTGACAGGCAGCAAAACGGCCATCCAGCACCCGGTCGGAGTAGCCGTAAAAGAAGTCGCTGGACGCAATGCTGCAAGTGGCACTCCCCTCTGGCAGGGGCCAGCGCGGTGTCAAAGGCTCCAGCCCATGTTCGCCGTCGATGCCCGTACCGCAGGACCAAGCCGCGTGGATTGGCAGGGCGCGCCCGAGGGCCGGGGCCGCTGGTCGCACGCATCCGGCAGTCCCAATGAGCACGATCTGCCGTATAAGTCCCGGAGAGAGAATTTCCCAAAGCAGAGGCTCGACGCAGCCGCTTCCAATACCGGAGAGAATGAGCGTGAAACTGGGATACTTCCACAGCCTGTAACAGCGATACTGGCGGGAGTGCAGGGGCTTTTCAGGCACATTCCTGAAGGCGTGCAGAAGTTCGTCCTCCACCTCTCCGGCACAAATAATCGTCTGCGCATGAAGGTCCGGGGGCAGAATGTGCGTGACCGGGGCTGTGTCGAAACACGAGAGATCTTGAACTTCGCTCATCGGAAAAAACATATGGCCATTGCTACACGCACGGGCAATTGAAACCGTGCCGCATCGGATAAAAAGGCACAACTGGGCCCTAACTTTCCACGTCCAAATCAGGCACCCTGCTGAACGCTATCCTAGGCGGGCCATCCTCCACGGCCCCCATTGCGCAGCCGAAAAACACGCTACGTTGCCCAAAGCGGCGCGAAAGCCCGTCCAAGGCCGCCGCCAGTGCGTCGCGCCGCCGCTCGTCCTTTTCAAAGAGCGATGCGGTGCAGTCGCGGAACGGGGTCAGTTCACACAGTATTGTCGCGCAGTAGGAGGGCCTGCTGAATTTCCTCGGGCAACGTTCCCAGAGCACTCGCAGTGCCTCGATAAGGGCCGGAGTGTCGCGGGTTGGCGGGATTGACAAACTTTCATCCCAGGGTGCTTCGTCGAAAAAACGCACCTGAAAGAGCAGCCTTGAGGCCAGAAAACCCTCAGAACGCAAACGCACGGCCGCCCTCTGAAGCAGGCGAAAGGCCGCGGCACGCACCCCGTCTCGATTGCGCAGGGCTGGTGGCAAAACTCTTGAATGCCCAATCTGGCAACGTTTTGTCTCAACTGGTGGCAGCTCGTGCCCGCGCAGTTGCAGGTAAAAACGCTCCCCGAACACCCCGCCCCATATTATGCGCATGTGCTCCCGCGGCAGGGCGCAGAGCTGCTCCACGGTATGGATTCCGTAGGCGTTGAGGCGCCTCTCCATGCGCTTTCCTATGCCGCAGATGTCGCGCAGCTTCATCTCGTAAAGAGCGCCGGGCAGGTCCTCCTCGCGCAAAAGTAGCAGCCCGTCGGGCTTGCGCATGTCCGTGGCCACCTTGGCCAGCCACTGATTGGGGGCGATGCCAATGGAGCAGCGTAATACGGGCGAAAAGGCCGCAATACGCTCCTTTATTTCCCGCGCCAAAGCAATGGCGCGCTCCGGCTCGCGCCAGCGTCCGGTAAGGGGGCATTCCCACTCGTCGATGCTCCATACCTTTTCCACATGCATACACTGCTCGGTCAGTTCGACCAGTTTGTGATGTATGCGCACGTATTCGTCGGGTCTGCTTTTGACAACGGCTATGTTCGGACAGATGCTGCGAGCCTCTGCCACGCTGTGCCCAACGCGCACGCCCTGCTTCTTTGCCGCATAGTTGGCTGCGATGCAGCAACCGCTCTCCACTACAACAGGCGTTACCGCCACGGGCCTTCCGCGCAGATGCGGCTGAAGGTGCTGCTCGCAGGAGGCGAAGTAGCTGTTCATATCCATGAATAGGGAACGAAGAGGCATGACGCAAAGAGTGAACACTTGAACAGTATTCCCATACGAGCGAAGTGCAAGCTCAGCCTCGACAAATCTCTCACATCTCTTCGAAAGCAGTCCCT
Source organism: Puniceicoccales bacterium Verruco_02 (assembly GCA_001604585.1). Classification (GTDB taxonomy): domain Bacteria; phylum Verrucomicrobiota; class Verrucomicrobiia; order Opitutales; family Oceanipulchritudinaceae; genus Verruco-01. Next base: position 12,350 of record LVBW01000053.1, read on the forward strand.
TTCGGACGCGCCCTACCCTGCCGCTATCGCCTCTGCCTGTATGCGCAAAAGTTCCGCTATGCCTAGCGTTGCCATATCGGCCATCTCGTCTATGCGTGCGCGTTCGAAACATGCCTCTTCGCCCGAGCAGGAGAACTCCACAAAGCTGCCCGACTCGGTCATAACCACATTGGAATCCACGCTCGCAGAGCTATCCTCTTCGTAGTCCAGATCCAGCAGCACCCGCCCATCGACAAGCCCGACGCTTACCGCGGCCACGGCCTCGGAGAACGGGTTTTCTCGTATTAGCCCTGCCGCCAACATCTTGCGAACGGCAATCTGTGCCGCTACGTAAGCCCCGGTTATGGACGCCGTCCTTGTACCGCCGTCGGCCTGAAGCACGTCACAGTCTATCCACAGCGTGTAGCCGGGCAGCTTGGAAAGATCGCACACCGCGCGCAGTGCCCTACCAATGAGGCGCTGAATCTCCACCGAGCGCCCGTCCTGCTTGCCCTTGATGACATCTCGCTGCTTGCGCTGCTGGGTGGAGTAAGGAAGCATGGAGTATTCTGCACTCATCCAGCCCCCGCCCACCCCTTGCTGAAGCATCCAGTGCGGAACGCGCTTTTCGTAGCTTACGCCACAGATGACGCTCGTGTTCCCGAAGGAGACAAGAACGGAACCGGGCGCATTTGGCGCTATGCCAGGCTGAATGCGCACCTTGCGAAGCTGGTCCGGGAGGCGGGAATCCTTGCGGGAATTGGTGTCCATATATGGGGGCGAATCTGCCCAAGCAAACGCCGCATGGCCAGAAACAAATTCCGCTAATAGCGGGCCGCCCTACTCCTCCGCAGCCATCTCCGCTTCCAGACTGGCCAGCGCCTCTGCGGCCTTGGCGTGCCCCTGTGCAGCCGCCTGCGAGAAGAGAATGCGTGCCTCCTCCTTGTCCACTTCCAGCCCGCCCATGCCGTAGTAGAAGTGCAGCCCAAGGTTAAACTGCGCACTGGCGTGCCCCTTGTCGGAAGCCAGCTTGTAGTAGAAAACGGCCATATTCTCGTCCTTGTCCACGCCATGGCCGAGGTTGTAACAGAGGCCGAGGCTGTAACAGGCTTCTGGATGGAATTGGTCCGCCGCTATGCGGAAGAGGCGTATGGCCTTCTCGTGATTCTTCTCAAGATTGGCGCCCGAGTAGTACATCAGGGCCAGATTGAAGGCTGCGTCGGCGTTGCGCAAAGCGGCTGCCTTTTCGTAATAGCCCACCGCCTTGTCAAGGTCCACGGCCACGCCGCGCCCCTGTTCGTAGAACATACCAAGGTTGCTCATAGCTTGAGCAACGCCCTGGGCTGCGGCCATCTCGAAGTAACGGACCGACTCTGCCATGTTGCGGTCCATCCCCATGCCCTCCGAGTAGAGGTAGCCGATGTTGCACTGCGCGCGTCCATGACCGAGGTTGGCCGCCTCCATGAACAGATTCACAACGCGGTCCATGTCCCTGGCGCTTTCGTTTGCGCTCAACAGGCGCAGGGCTTCCTTGTATTTGGCTTCGGCCAGAGCGGCCTTCTCGTTGTCCTGAGAGCTGGGCATGGGATTGTACCTCGTTATTATGCTTGTGAAAGTGTCGCTTGCGGCAAGGTGAAACCGCTGCGTTCTGCGCACCAGTTGCGCCACATCGAGCGTATGGCATCGCTCATCTCCCGCTCCATGCGGGGTATGTCGCCAAGGGGCGAGGCCAGCAACTCTTCGCGTAGCTTCTCGCGTATGCGGCAAAGCCCTTCGCGATCGCGGGCCAGTTCGAGACCTATGCGGACAAAGTCGGCCTCGTCCGCAGCTATCCATTCCGGGTGCCCGACATGTGTCAACAGGCTGGCTGATACGCGCGAAGCGTGCCTGTCGCCAAGCATGGTTATGAGCGGGCAGCCCATTATGAGCGCCTCGCAAGTGGTGGTGGTGCCGTTGTAAGGAAAGCTGTCCAAGGCTATGTCAGCGCAGGTGTACAGGCGCAGATGGTCAAAGTTGTTCTTGATCATCCCGTTGATGACGATGCGGGACGGGCCTATACCGTAGCTGGAAAATAGGGACATCAGCCTTTCGCGGTTCACGCGGCTGTCCAACGCACGGTCCTTGACCACGATGCGCGAGCCGGGCAATTCCCGCATCAGCGCACTCCATGCTGAAATGGTCAGCGGGCTGACCTTTTTCATGTTGTTGAAGCTGACAAAGGTGATGAAGCCATTGCGCAAAAAGGGCGCCGGGCCTATATCAACCGGCAGGCGATAGTTGGGCCTGTACAGGTGAAAGCCGCCGGGAAGACGAACTATGCGCTCCGAACTGATGCTGTCGGCATCGCCCTCCGGCTCTGCTACAGAGTCGGATATGCGGTAATCCATCGTGTCCAGCCCCGTGCTGTTTGGGTAGCCAAGCCAGCTGGCCTGCACTGGGGCCGCGCGCATGGCGAACACGGCAAGACGGTTGCCAGATGTGTGCCCGGACAGGTCGATAAGGACGTCCACCCCGTCGGCCACCACTTGGGCGGCCATCTGCTCATCGCTCATGGTGCTTACATCGACGAACTTGAACGCCTCGTCGCGAAAGCCCCTAGTCATATCGTCCTGTTGATGCTCGGGCTTGTTGCTGTATATGTACACATCAAATACCTTCTTAAGCTCCGAAAACACCGGGGCAAAGAAGTACGACACAGGGTGCATGGAAAAATCCGCCGAAGAAAAGCCGACCCTTATGCGCCGTTCCGGGTCGGGGTCGTTTAAAAAGTTCGTGCGCGGCTTGCCGAGCTTCTTTCTCATCATCCGCGCCCATTCAAGATGGCGCTCATACTGTTCCTCGCGGCTGATGAACCATGCATAGTTGTCGTGAAAGAGCCTGCTGGACGAAGTGCCCTGCGAAGTGGGTTCCGCCCTGACGGCGCGCTCAAAAAAGTCTGCCCCCTCCCTCACCCTGTTCATGGCAAACATTATCGACGCCATCCCGGTGTTGGACTTGAGCGAGTCCGGCTCCTGGGCAAGCAGCATTCGGGCATACTTCTCGGCGATGACCAGGTTCTCGGGCCTGCCTTTTGTGGCGCTCTTGTAAAGCACGTAGGAATAGCCCCCGTAAAGCTTTGTCTGCGCCGGGTTCGCCTTCAGCGCAAGCTGGTACATGCGCACAGATTCCCGGTAGCGTTCCTTGCGCGAGAGCAGATACGCGGTCCGGGCAAGAGCCTCGTGGTTGTCAGCTCTGATGCAAAGGGCCTTGAGGGAATAGATTATTGCCTCGTCGATCTGCTCCGCTGCGGACAAGGCATCGGAACATGCGTTGGCAAGCTCAAGGCAATCTGGATTCGCCTCAAAGGCTGCTTTCGCCTTCTTGGCATGTTCCAGAGCCATCGACTCGTCCCCTGCCATGCGCGAGGCCCTGCTACCCATGCGCAAGGCCTGCTCCTCGCTGTAAATGCCCTTCCTTTTTGCCAGCGCAATCATCTGCCCGGCCTCCTGCTTGCGCCCGCTCTCTGCACAGGCTTCTACAATGCCGTTGATAATGTGCAGGCTGGGGCCGAAACGCTTCAGTGCCTCGCGGAACTGTTCAAGCGCCTTTGCAGCATCGTGACGGCGAAGAAGAAGATTGCCAAGGTGTATGAAAGCCTCGGCGCGCGCGCCTTTCATGCCTACGGCCTTGCGCAGGTGCTCCTCGGCCAAATCGTCGCGACCGCTGCGCACATGCAATACGCCCACTGCCTCGCAATATGTAGCCTCCTCTGGACGCAAGGCAATCGCCTTGGCAAAGCATTCAGAGGCCGCGTCAAAGTTGCCCATGTCCATCAATAGGCAGCCCAAGAGATACTGAGCATGTACACGCGTTGGCTCCACGGCCAGCAGCTCCCGGTAAAGCTCCATCGCCCTGTCCGCCTGACCGGCCCTGTGTGCTTTTTGCGCCAACTGGTAGAGCGCATTGCTCATCAGGCATTCCTCCTGCAAAGAGCATATGGGAACTGCTCGCCGGGGAATATGGCCAGAATGGCGGCCGCCTTCTCATCGAGAGCCTGCGCAATGCGCACTCGCGACATTGCCCCGCGCTCGACCAGTTCGCCGTCGCCCGGCGCTGGAAGCTCGCCCATCCCTTTAATGGACAAACGCAGGCGGTGCTTCTCGTCCGCGGTGTCGGAAAAAAGCGTCAGATTCTCACAGTCGCCATCCAACTCGAAGTCCAGGAATATCAAGCCAAGCTCCGGGAATATGACAGGAAAGGGCACATTCGTCTTCAGCAAATCCGCCGGTCCGGGCAGAGGATTCATGCGAATGTCCAAGGCGCGGCGCAGAGCAACGGCCGCCTCCTGATACTGCCCCCTGCCCTCATGAATGCGGGCCAGAAGGGCAAAGGCTTCGACACTGCCCGAGTCCAGCTCAATGGCGTGCCTTGCAGCCACGATAGCCTGCTCTTCCATGCCAAGAACAAGCAGAGCCTTGCCCATGTCCAAACACAGTGTGGCGTTGAACGGCTCCTTGTCGGCCAGATCTGCAAGCTTGAGGACGGCCTCACGCGCCAACCCGGAGGCCAGCATGGACATGGCCTCGCGGCGCTGTTCGTCGATTATGGCGCTGCCCGCCCTGCTCTGTATAGCCATCTTTGCCGGGAATATGTATGTTAATACTTACAGAGCCTACGACGCACTGCCCGCCGTCTCGACTCTGGAGCGCAACCCTCTTGCGAGGTTTTCATTTATCTGAATGAGCACATCCAGCTTGCGCGACTCTGGATAGGCCATGACATCGAGCGTGGTCTTGCGCACAAATACGCTCAGGCTCAACAGGTCCTGACGGATTTCCTTGGGCAGCTTGTTATCCGGGTTCTGCCAGTCGGAATTGAAAATGTCCCACACGCGCTGATTGAAGCGCAGGGCCTCGTCCAACTCCTTGTCGAAGCGGGCACCCTTCCAGTTTTCCTGACAGCGACGAAGACGAATGGCCCCTTTTTCAAGGACCGACGCCTCAATCTCCCGCCCGGAAACGGTCTGCTTGCGGACCTTCTCGTACGCGTTAAGTGGATTCCTTGGCATGACTGATAAGCTTCCTCTCGTAATCGATCATTGTGCGGGTTAGCTTGAGGGCATCGTAATACTTCTCTACGAGGATCTTCTCGCTGATACCGCTTACGTGCTCCATCATGCTGGGAGATGCCTTGAGCAGGGTCCGCACATGCTTCCAGTAGAGCTGGTGCAGTTCCTTGATGTTATCCGGGGAGAAATACATCAACTGGATAACGAAATAGATTTTTTCGCACATGCTGTGCGCCTCATTCTCGGCAAGGATGTCCTTTTCGCGCAATAGGGGCACCTTGTTCTCGATGCTGAAGTGCGCGGGGGCGTCGCCGTTGGTGATGAGTGCTCCGGCGATGAGTACTTTTTCGCCTGGCTTGAGTTTGAGTTTGAGGGGCACTTTGCTGAAAAGTTAGAGGTTTGTTAACATGTTTATCCGCAATGGCCAGCCTTGCAAGCCGCAGCGTTGCAGTATCTGGCATGAAGGGCGGAAATTCTTACCTTAAATGGCAGAAGCCACGCTGACTAGCGGCGCATTCCCTCTGCAAGGCGCATTATGAGGGCCTCGCGCTGGTCGCAGGACTCAAGAAAACCAAACAAGGCATTGGCCACTCCGACAACTTCTTCAGACAGATGCGAGGGAACGCGATTGGGACTTGGCACACTTGCCAACAGTTCCAAAGCCTGGTCCCGGCCACGGCGCACACAGGCCAGCAATGCACCAAGCTCCAACATGCGGGAAATACTGTCCGCGCCTCTCAGCGAAGCCTCATAGCGGTCGAGGGCCGTGTTCAGTTCGCGCATCATCTCGGAGCTACGTTCCACAATCTTCTCGAAGTTCTCTTTTAGTGACAGGGTGGACATGTTCTGACCTCGTTCTGCCCCGTTCGCAGGGCTTGGTATTACTGATCGCAGAAATAATGATGCCGGGCGGAGCGGCGGCTCTGGCAGCCCGCCCGGCATCGTCAAAGTGTCAGCCAGCCCCGCGTGGCGAGGCTGCCGGATCGTTACTGGAGAAGACGCAGGATGCTCTGTGTCTGCTGGTTGGACAGGCTCATCGCCTGCACGCCAAGGGACTGCGAAGTCTGGAGTGCCAGCAGGTTGGCCGATTCCTCGTTAAGGTCTGCAAGGGTCAGATTGTCCGCACCCTCTTCCAGCGTGTTGATGAACTGCTGGGTGTAGTCCTGACGCAGAGTAATTGTGCTGGAGTCGAAGCTCAACAGTTTGCTGCGCGTTTCCAGAACCGCCTGCACGCTCTCGATACTGTCGAGCACGTCCGAAAGGTTGTCCTTGTATGTGGCAGAATCGCGCCAGTCGATCTCGTGACCTACTGAACCAGTTGCGTCCGTGCCATAGCCCTTGATGCCGACGACACTTGTCGGGTCTTCCACCTTGTTGAGCGCAAAAGAGTAGTTTGTCACCTCGTTGGCACCCGCGCCCCAGCTAGTGGGGACGCTGTCGGTGGCAAGACTTGCCACTTCGCCGTCTGTACCCGCGCTCTCCAAACCTGCGATGTGGAAGCCCTGCACGGTGAACACGCTCTCGTTGTAGCTCTGGCCCATCTGCACTTTGATGGTCTGATCGTTGTCGAGCAGGTTCACGCCGCCGTAGGCACTGTCACTGGCAAAGCCGTTGAGCTGTACGATAAGGTCGTTGAACTTTTTGCCGAGCGCCGCGCGTGTGTCGCCATCGTCCTCGTTCGAGGAAAGGGCGTTCTCCACGATTGCCGTCATGCTGTTCAAGACGCTCATGATGGCGGAAATGCCATTGTCGGCAGACTTGATGGCCTGAATGGCCTGCCCCATGTTGTCGAGGCGACCTTCGAGGGCGTTGGCACGATCTGTCAGCGTGGCCGCGGCGTAGTAGGCGGCGGGGTCATCAGAAGGCTTATTCACCTTCTTGCCCGTTGTAAGGTGCTCCTGAGTCTTGTTGTAGAGCTTCTCCGTATTCTGGAGGCTCAGAAGGCTGGACTTCATTCCAGAGGTCAACGGTATGGGACTGGCCATTTCTTGTATTCTCCTAAGTTCCGCCACCCCTGGTAGTATAGGAGTGACATAAGTTCTTTATGTGTGAAGGGATGTTTTTTCCTGCACTTACACGTATAGCCATTCCCGTGCCAATCCTTAACTACTTACATATAGAATTACCCTACAAAGCTTTACACTGAAGACAAAACCACAAGACGCTCTCCTGGAAGCTGTTTCCAGCAAGTGCTTGAGAAGGCTGCCGAGGCTGAGGAAAACTCTTCCGTGCCCACCCCCGTTAAACGCAAGACGGGCGGTCCCGACCTTTCGGCCTCGGACCACCCGCCTTGGAAATGTTTGCCGCGAAGCTTACTGGAGAAGACGCAGCACGTTCTGGGTCTGCTGGTTGGAGAGGCTCATCGCCTGCACGCCAAGGGACTGTGCCGTCTGGAGCGCGAGCAGGTTGGCCGATTCCTCGTTAAGGTCTGCAAGGGTCAGGTTGTCCGCACCCTCTTCCAGCGTGTTGATGAACTGCTGGGTGTAGTCCTGACGCAGAGTAATTGTGCTGGAGTCGAAGCTCAACAGTTTGCTGC